>LMAD01000012.1 GCA_001443545.1 Acidimicrobiaceae bacterium RAAP-2 | reverse complement strand
AGCAACTGTTCATCGGTGAACCGTGGATGCCTGCACCGTCAGGCACCAGTCCCTAAGCCACTTCCTTCGAAGGGGCACCTGAACAGTTACGTGGATTGAAGGAACTTCGCCGGGTGCTTTCGGATCGAGGATTCCCCAATCCTTTGTGGTATGAAGCGCCGAGCAGCCGCAAGTTGGCCCCATTGGCAAAAATGGCGGTGGCTAAGGGAGCCGATCTGATCTTCCTGTGGGGTGGCGACGGTACGATTCAGCGCTGCGTTGACGTTATTGCCGGCGAAGCCGTGACACTGGCGATACTTCCCGCCGGAACGGCCAACCTGTTGGCGATGAACCTTGGAATACCCAACGACCTTGAAGCAGCCGTGGACGTTGGCCTTACCGGCGATCGACGACGACTCGACGTTGGCGTGATGAACGGAAAACGATTCAACGTCATGGCCGGAGTGGGTTTCGACGCGTTAGCGATGCGCAATGCCGACGACAAGCTGAAGCAGCACATCGGGCGCCTGGCGTACGTATGGACCGGGGCGGAGGCGACGCAGATGAAGTACCGGCGCATCCAGATCAAGGTCGACAAGAAACCGTGGTTCGATGGCGAGGCCACCTGCGTACTACTGGGTCAGATGGGTTCGGTGGCCGGCGGTATTGTCGTCTTTCCCGATGCTCAGCCCGACGATGGCCAGCTCGAGATCGGTGTCGTGACTGCGGAGAACGCAATGGAGTGGATACGGGTTCTCGCTCGGATCGTCGTCGGCAAGGCGGAGAACTCGCCGTTGGCCCAGATGACCCGGGGGCGCCGGGTGGATATTGCACTCAGCCGGCCCACGGTCTACGAACTCGACGGGGGAGCCCGTAAGGCCAAGAAGCGACTGCGGGCGACGATCGAGCCGGGCGCGATCGAAGTGCGCGTGCCTAGAGCGGTACCCCAGTGAGCACCGCCTCGGTCGTTCCCGAGACCCGGAGACTCACGGGCGACGACGCCTGGCAGACTCTGCACAGTGTGGGCTGGGGTCAGTTGGCCCGGGACTCGTTTCGCCGACTTCGGGTTTCTGACGGTTTCAGTCACGCGCGCTCGTTGGCTTACATGACATCGCTCGTCGCAATACAGGGTGTCATCGCCATCGTAGGACTGACCCAGGTACTCCATAAGGGAGCCGTGAGCGCAGCAATAGACGCCACGCTGATGCGCGCGATCCCCGGACCCGCCGGGCGAGTACTGACGACCGCCGTCACCCAGGCGCACAACGTGGCGGCCGAGCACCGGTACATCGCTCTGTACGTGGGAGTGATTGGGGCAGTATTCACCGCGACTGTCGCGATGGGACAACTCGAGCGCGGACTCAACCGGATATACGGAGTTGAGCAGGACCGTCCGACGGTGAAGAAGTACGCCATGGCCTTCGTCTTCACGCTGAGTGTCGGAGCCCTCATCGCGGCGGCGTTCGTCTGCCTGGCTTTGGGGAGGGACATTGTCCCGCTGTCGGTTCACGGTGCCGGAGCCAGGGCCTGGTCAGTGGCGCGATGGCCAATCGGTCTTGGGTTGACCGGCGTTGCCGTGACGGCAATCTTTCGCTGGAGTCCTCGACGCCGGCAGCCCCATCTGTCGTGGTTAGTCTTCGGTTCGGCCGTTTCGGTCGTTCTGTGGGCACTCGTGACCGTGGGACTCGGCCTCTTCTTTCGATCGAGTTCATCGTTCGGGGCGACCTACGGTCCGCTCGCGGGAATCGTCGCGCTCATGATGTGGAGTCTGTTGTCGAGCATCGCACTTCTCTACGGTGCAGCGCTCACCGCGCAGCTCGAAGCGGTGCGCGCCGGCCAGCGGGCACCCCAGGACTCCGAGAAGGTCGCGGAGTCCGATCCGGCGAGCGATCCCAGTCCCGAGGTGGTGACTTGACTGTGACCCTCTGGCGACGATCGAAATTAGGCGTCGCGTCGGCGGGATCCGAGGCCGCACGGTGGAGTTCATGAGTACCCTCGTGATCACGCTGTTCGTAGCGGTGGTACCCGGAGTGGCGGCGTGGCTCGTCGCACTGCGCTGGCCGCGGACGGACCCAACGACGCCGGTGGTCAGCGCCGAGACGGTCAAGAGCGAGACGCGCCGGCACCGACGGGTCTTCGCGTATGTCAATTCGAGAGTTTCCCCGGAGTCCGCGACGAGCGTCGCGTTGGCCGTGACGGTATTCTTCTTGGTCATCGGCGCCGCAGCGGTCGGCATTCTGGTGCTGATGATCCATTCCAACTCGGGCATTGCGCGTTGGGATCGTAGTGCCAGCCTCTTTGCGGCCCATCACGCGTCGCCTTCGTCGGACCGGTGGTTGAAGATCTTCACTCAATTCGGAGGAGCCTTGGTGATGGTACCGCTAGCGGTTCTCGTCGCCGTCATCGAGACGATACGACACCGAACTCGCATCGTTGCGATCTTCTTAACCCTGGTGGTGGGAGGGCAGTTCCTGGTCGCCAACAGCATCAAATTCCTGGTCGATCGAGCGCGACCCGCGTTTGACCAGTTGACCGGATTCAGCGGATCCTCCTTTCCGTCGGGCCACGCCGTTGCCACCGCCGCCAGCCTTGCTGCGTTCGCTCTCGTGATGGGTCGCGGTAGAACACTGCGAACGCGTGCGGTCTACGCGGGACTGGCCGTGGGACTGGCGACCGGTGTGTCGTGCACTCGTGTGATGCTCGGCGTGCACTGGCTGAGTGACGTCCTCGGTGGCCTCGCAATCGGGTGGACGTGGTTCGCTATGTGCTCGGTATCCTTCGGCGGTCGCAGACTTCACTTGGGAGCACCAGTGACGGTTGCCGAAGCGACTGCCTCAACCCCCGAGTAGGGAAGAGTGCCGCGCTGGTGCGTCCGTTAAACGAGGGAACGCGACTCGAGCGGAGTCGACCTGCACGACCGCGAAGGAGACCTTGCTCGAAGGTGCTCGATCACGAGGTTGGTTGTACGGTGTGAGCATGGGTGCTCAGACCCCGCACTCGTCACAGTCAGTCCCGTACTTGGATCGAGCAGAGTGTGCGAGTTGGGTTTGTTCAGCGTGGGATCGAAAAGGGTTGGCCCGACGGGTCGAAGATATCGAACGATCGTCGCACCCGTAGCTTTCGATCCTCGAGAGTCATCTTCTGGAAGCGAGCGGCGTGACGCGTCGTAGGTCCCGGGTGATCGACGGGATGACGCCGACGCCCGCCGGCCCAATCTGGCGTGAGTACCTGAGATCGATGGGGCCCGGACTGGTCACGGGATCGTCCGACGACGATCCCTCGGGGATTGCCACGTACTCCCAAACGGGGGCGCAATACGGTACGTCGCTGCTGTGGGTCGCTCTCCTGACCTTCCCACTGATGGCCGCGGTTCAAGAGATATGTGACCGAACGGCACTAGCGACCGGACTCGGTATCGGGGAGATGGCGGTCAGGCGCTTCAACCGCACGGGTAAATGGGTCGTCGGGACCCTTCTGGTGGCGCTCATCGCAGCGAACCTGCTCAACATCGCCGCCGACCTCGAAGCCATCGGGTCGGGCATGAACCTACTGCACGCCGGACCCGTGTGGCTCTGGGCCTTGGCGGCCGGCGGTGTCATCACGGGGTTGCTCATCATTGGCTCGTATCAAAGAATCGCCCTCGTCTTCAAGTTCTTGAGCTTGACACTGCTGGTTTACGTGGTGGTGATGGTCCTGGTCACCCGTGATTGGGCTCGACTCCTCGAGAGCGCCGTGATTCCTCACATCCAGCTTTCTCGCAGCTTCATTGCCCTGCTGGTAGCAATCCTCGGAACCACGATCTCGCCGTACCTGTTTTTTTGGCAGAGCGCCAATCGTCTCGAGGAGATGCGCGACGAGCCCGAGGGCGGTGACGAACCGACGCCGCTAAGAAAGAAGGGGCCAGTCCGAGCCGCGTTCAAGCAGCGCACGAGTCGCTTCGACGTGTTCTCGGGGATGGCGTTCTCCAACTTTGTCATGTTCGCAATAATTGCCACGACGGCCGAGACCTTGCACGTGCACCACACCCTCCATATTCAAAGTGCCGCCGAGGCCGCCCAGGCACTCAAGCCCTTGGCCGGGCGCTTCGCCAGTGAAATTTTCGCCCTGGGATTTATCGGCAGTGGGCTTCTCGCCATCCCCGTGCTCGCCGCCTCGGGGTCGGTGGGGATGACGGGACTGCTGGGTAAGGATTGGGGATTTTCTCGATCCGTGCGCAAAGCGCCACTCTTCTACGTGCTGGTGATCCTGGGGACTCTCGGTGGAACGGCACTTAGCCTCTTGAGCATCAACCCCATCAAACTCCTGGTGCTGGTTGCGGTGATCGACGGGGTGCTCGCGGCGCCACTCCTAGTCGTTGTCATGATCGTGTCGCGGAGTCGACGTCTGATGGGGAAGTACGTCAATGGGAAGGCGGCCAATATTTTGGGTTGGATCACGGTCGCTCTCATGGCCGGGGCTTCGATCGCCATGTTCGTCATCGGCTGAAACTCCCCCGAGCGAATCCAGCTTTGAGAATCGTGGTCTATCCTGCGTCGCGTTGACGAGAATATTCTCACTCATTGGACGTAGGCGTGGTGTCGGCGAGGACCCTCGCCGCTCTCACACCCAATCGACCCTCGACCAGCCGACTGCGCGGCGACTTGGGGATTCCCCAATCCTTCCCGTTTCATCCGGGACGTCAAAGAAATTCCCGACGCCACACTTAACGCGTAGCAACGCTCCAGTCGATCAGGCGATAGAACCGTCGACACCAAGAAATTTGTCCAATTGGGCAGCGAATTCTCCGACGTTGCGCCGCAACCATTCGATCAGCATCGCGGCATGTTCCATTTCATCGTTCATATTGTGGACGAGGACTTCCTTGAGCTGAACGTCGTCGCAGTCGTCTGCCCGTTGCCGATACCAGTCGATTGCCTGCAATTCCTCCATCAATGAGACAATCGCTTGATGCGTCGCCATCGTCTGATCTGATAGACGCTCTCGTGGTGCGTGTAGGTCTTCGCTGGACATGTCGCTCGCTTCTGACTTGGAAGGGAATCCACTTTTGGAGGCAGCCTACGGCTCGGCCAAGCGACCGGTACCACCTCCGTGCCGATCGTCACGTGGATCGAAGGCATCTTTCCCCGACGGCGTCGCAAGCGCAATCTCGGGTGGATGACGCCAGTGAAATTTGACGCCGCGTTTCAGGTCGTCGACGATGTGGGTGACGCGGCGTGAGACTGTGGAAAGCAACTGGTCGGTCAGCGAGACCGACCACAGCGCCATCCTTTCGGCAAAAAAGTTCCTGAATGGAATTCCGCGAGCGGTGGTACTGTCAAATCAGGACGTCAAGACCCCGCTTCCTTGCCACCTTTCAATTCGTCGGGTGGACAAGTTGAAGGAGAATCATGGGTCTTCCAGGAATGGTCCTTAGCGCAATTTCCGTGGCCGCCGGTGCAATCATGTACTGGGCCATTACGTATCAGGGACACGGGTTTCGCATGTCGACGGTCGGCATCATCCTGATGGTGGTCGGCGCGGTTGGCTTTGTCGTGTCGGCAATCGTCTTTGGCGTGTCACGCGGATCGGTCGGTTCCAGTCGTCACTCGTTGGATCGTCAGGTCGTAGACCCGCAGGGTCGAACGAGCTCGGTCCACGAACAGAGCAAGTAGGAAGTTCCGGATTGGCGCCGGGCCTCACTCACACGGCGCGTAACTGCGGAACCACACCAATCAGATGAAAAGAGGTCACCGGTGTATATCGGAGGCGGAGCAGTCGTTGTCATCTTGCTGGTGATCGTTATCGTCCTCTTTCTTCGCCGATGAGCGACGAGAGTTCGACCTGATTTGAGGAAATTGTCAATATCACGTTGCATCGAACGTGACGCCAGTAGCAGCGAAGCACCACATCAGACGGGAAGTCGTGTGACGAAGAGCAAGAAACCAATGAACTCGAGTCGGGTTGCCAGTGGCAACGCCGGACGGTCAACGGGTGAAGCACTCGGTGAAAATCATCTCGTCAGCGCCGCAAGTTCAAGTCAAAGGAATGGCAACCGCAGGCAAGTCGCCCAAGGAGTCGAAGATGCGATTGAAAAATAAGTTACGTCGCTTCGCTTCGATGCTACGGAGTCGCCCGTCGACAGGGATGTCGCCCCTGATCGTCCCTGTCGACGGGAATCACGCTTCGCCACTGGCGCAGCACACGGCGGAAGGACTCATCAGCGCGCTGGCGAGAAACTTCGCGCCGACTGACTCTCCGGTCCTTGCTCTGAGACCCGTGACGTTCGGTGAATTCGAAGTACTTGGAGCAACGATGGACCACGCGGAGACGACTCGTCCTTCAGGCGGCACGGTTTCTTTGCCGTTTCGTGGTGCTCGTACGGGCCGCTCGGTTGGAGAGCCGATTAAATTCCGGTGATTGGCTCACGGGTCAACGGGACTACGTGCACTGAATACTTATGCAAAGTAGTAACGGTTCTTCGCTGACGGAGCGAAGGAGAAGGGGAAGAGGATATGAGACCTTTGAGACGACGGACCAACGGCCAGTGGCGCGACCAGGTTCAGCGGCGTGTTCGCATCGCGCCGCCAGTGATCTGGCGCCGAGTTGGTGAGCAGAAGAGTGCGCTGAAGTACCTCGATCGGCAGGTGTCCGATGCGAATTAGAAGTTGGCGAAAGCAAGTTCCCCCGCGGGGATCACTCCCGCTGGTGACCGATAACGGCGACGAGATCGTCGTGACGACGTCATCGTCGTTGAGCACCGAGCAGTTGAACGCGGCGCGCCCCTTGGTGGGCCCAAGCCATCGGACTTTTGTGCCAATCGTGCGCAATATCTCGAGGGAAAGCTGATATGGCTGAGAGCGGCCGCGAGATCATCACCAAGCGACTCCCTCAGCACGTGGGCATCATTCCCGACGGCAATCGACGTTGGGCCCAAGGTCAAGGTCTCGAAAAACAGGACGGCTATCACTTCGGACTGCAACCCGGTCTCGAGTTGTATAACGAGTGCCTGGCGTTAGGTATCCCGGAGATCACCTTCTACGGATTTACCGTCGACAATACGAAACGCCCCGCCGCGCAGATCGATGCTTTTCGCAGCGCTTGCGTGAAGGCCGTGGCCGAGTTAGAGACGAGGGACGCGGACCTACTGGTGGTGGGCAATACGCAGTCGGCGCTATTTCCCAAAGAACTCCTGCGATTTACCCAACGGACCCGATTTGGCGAGGGTCGCATCAAAGTGAACTTCCTCGTCAACTACGGCTGGAACTGGGACCTGAACCACTCGCTCAAGAATGGGGACGCGAGTGAGCGCGACGACGTCGCCGACGGTATCGCGTCCGCCGATATCTCGAGGATCGATCTCATCGTGCGATGGGGCGGCGGTCGGCGGCTCAGCGGCTTCTTGCCCGTCCAGTCGATCTACGCCGACTTCTACGTGGTCGAGGAACTGTGGCCAGACTTTTCCCTTGACCAGTTCTACGATGCACTGGCGTGGTACCAACAGCAAGACGTCACGCTCGGTGGTTAAGTGCGGGGTCCTCGTAACTCGATTTCTCTCATTGGGTCGCTCGATACGAAAGTGTTGGAGCTCGAAGATGCTTGAATTGAACGTCCCGGTTGTCAACCTGTGGCGCCGCGATTGTCTCATGATCCCGACGGGTTAGTCGGCGTTGGGTTGGTGACGGCTCGCCACCAAATAACTGTTGACAAGCGGCGTGAAGGCCACCCCTACGACGACGAACATCGCGGCGAGCAAAATCCAGCCAATGCGTGACGAAGATGTAGCAATCGAGATCACGATGAGTGGCCCAAGGACTCCCGACAGGCCACGGCCTAACGAGAACGCCCCCTGGTACTGACCTTGTAGGTCCTCTCGGGCCATGCCAAAGCCGATGCCCCAGGAGGCCCCAGAACTGTAGAGCTCACCCAGGGTATGAAAGATCATGCCAATCACCAGAACGACGCTGGCGACGACGGCGTTGGCACCGGAGGCGGCGGCGTAGCAGAGCAGCGCCACGGCGATCAGTACGCCGGAGCGGCGGAACGCTCGAGCGGCGACGGTGATATCTCCTGAGCCACGGCTCAGTCGCACCTGGAAGAGGATGATCATCGTCGTGTTGATGATCAGCAACAGTGCCACCCACCAACGTGGCGCTCTCGTGTGATCGATGATCCAAAGTGGCAGTCCAACGCTCTGGACCACGAAGTGGATCCAGAAGAGGCCGTTGAGGGCCGAAGCCGTTAGGTACCGGCGGTCCTTCAAGACCACCGACATGGGTTCAGGTCGTTGATCCGCGCCAAGTGCCACGGGGGGCATGGCTGGTAGTTGCATGACGTAGTAAGCGGCGACGATGAAGGTGATGGCGTTACTCAATACCATCGTCACGTAGGCGTCGCGCGTGTCGTACGCGAGTGCCACACCCGCGAAAACCATGCCGATGGACATTCCGAAGTTGGTCACCGCTCGCTGGAACGCTCGAACCTGAACGCGTTCTTCGCCCACGCCGAAGCGAGACATCAGTGCGCCGCGAGTGCTCCCGCTGGCGCTGGAAAAGATTGACCCCACCGCTGACACCACAACGAAGCCGGCGAACGTGTGGACCAGCGTAAAGGTGGCCATGGCCAAACCTTCCAGAACGTAACCGGCCGCAGAAAGTTCGCGCGGGCCTCGTCGATCGGCCAAGTGACCAGCTGGAACGGCCACAATCAAACCCACCACGGCCGCTATCCCGAGACCAAGGGCAACCTCATGACCCGAGAGGCCGACCGATCTCGTGAAGAAGATGACCTCGACCGTGTAGAACAGGCCGTTGCCGATCGTGTTCGCGAGTGTTGCCTTGGTCAGGGTGCGAATAGGGCCAGGACCTGGAATGGCAGATCGTTTCAAGCGGTGGATCCTCGAACCGGACGGCTCAGTTGAGGACATGAATGGCAACTTAGTTTGACTTTGCGAGGAATGCGAAGGGCGGTGGCGAGAGGACGAGGGGCAACGGTGTCGTTCGACGGGTCTGGCACGGAACCCTTGGCCGTTCATGCGATTCAACCAGAGAGAACGGCGTCTTCCCAGAAAACAGAGAAGCCCGTAACCGGTATTTCTGCTCTCCAACCTTGGGACTCGCCCGCCGGGGTCTCAGATGCGTTCTTCGGCGAGGACGTCGTGGAACACGGATCGACGTGGGCGGTGGAAGCGCTCTTGGGCGAACGCGACGCCCGCGAGAATGAGGAGCGCGCCAACCGGTTCGTTCCAGCTCAACGTTTCACCAAGAAACGCGATTCCGACGACGACGGCGAAGACCGGGGTGAGGTACGTGACACTGCTGGCGACAGTCGCGGGCGCGTGACGTACCACATCGAAATTGAGGATGTACGCGACCCCCGTGCCGAGAACTCCCAACGCACCGAGGGCCAGCAACGAGGACAGGGGGCGATGGGCGTGCACGTGACCGAAGGCGAGGGCGAAGGGCAGCAGCTGCAGCGTCCCGCACAGGACCTGACCGGTGGCGAGGGCGATTGGCTTGTCGGGGAGTCCACTCAGGTGGCTTCGGGCGTAGGAGAAGGCAAAGCCGTAACAGATGACCGCGCCGAGGCACGCGCCGACGCCCAAGAGTTGACCGTTGCCGAAGCCGTTCCACACGCCAATCAGGATTAAGACGCCCAGCAGTCCTAAAACCAGTCCGCCGATGGTTACGGGACGTGCTGGCTCCTGGCGCAGGATGAAGAGTGCGACGATCATGGTGGCGAGTGGGGTGCCGGCGTTGATGAGTCCCGCGAGCACCGCCGAGATGTGCGTCTCGCCGTACGAGAAGAGCGTGAAGGGGACGCTGTTCAACAGGGCGGAAAGGATGAACAGGTGTCGCCACGTCGCCCACCTACGCGGCAGTCGCGTTCGAGTGATGCCCGCCAAGACGAGGAGCGCCATCGCACCAGCGGCCAGTCGGAAGAAGGCGACGTCGACCGGCGACACGGCCCGTAACCCGAGTTTGATCCACCAGAACGAACAGCCCCAGATCGCGCCCAGCAGGACGAACCACACCTGCCATCCGACCACGCGGTGCCCGGACCCGTTCATCGTCACGAGGATGCGTGCAGTCGCTCGACGTCGAGCAGCGCGTCCTTGACTTCGAGCCCCCATCGATAACCGCCCAATGTTCCATCACGTCGCACTATTCGGTGACAGGGAACGACGAGCGCAACGGGATTCGCCGCGCACGCCGAACCAACTGCCCGGACGGCGCTGGGCGAACCGATTCGGTCAGCGACCTGAGAATACGTGAGGGTCTCACCGATGGGAACCTTGCGAAGCACGTCCCATACTCGCATCTGGAACGCCGTACCCGCCAAATCGATCGGCAGTTGGGAGGCGTCGGCCTCAGCGCGCACGGCACCAGCGAGAACGCGTGCGACGTCGGCCATTGCTTCGTCGTCGCGATGTAGTGCGGCGTTGGGGAACTCGGTCATGAGCTCCTGGACGATGGTCGACTCGTCGGACCCAATGCGAACCGCGCAGACTCCCTTCGTCGTGGACGCGGCGACGACCGTACCGATTGGCGTGACGAGCGAGGTAAAGCTGATTCGCTCACCGTGGGCTCCGTCGCGGTACTGACTTGGTGTCATGCCGAGTCGAGGCGCGCCGTCTTCGTAGAAGGCGCGACTCGATCCGTAGCCGGCCTCAATGATCGCTTGGGTGACTGCGACTTGGGAGCGAAGGGCAACTCGCGTTCGCACGGATCGTTGAATCCGCGCGAACGTGGCGACGGGCACTCCGACCACCGCGGTGAATCGTCGGCGCAGGTGGCGCTCACTGTACCCGCACGTCGCAGCGAATTCACTGATGTCGACCATGCCATCGGTCTGTTCGATCCGACGACAGAGCGCGATGACGGCCTCGACCGAGAAGTCGATGGTTTCAGGTTGATCGGGTCGGCACCGTCGACACGCTCGATAGCCGGCGGCGATGGCCTCAGCGGACGTAGCGAAGAACTCGACGTTCGGGCGCAGTGGTGTGCGAGATGCGCACCCGGGCGAACAGTAGATGCCGGTGGAGGCGACGCCGTACACGAAGGTCCCGGCGACACTGGCGTCACGGCGCTGCACCGCGCGCCATCGGTTTTCGTCGAGCGTGTTCACGACACGTAACTTATGGGCCGCTTCGACCTCGTGCTCTCCGTTCTTGGTCATTCAATTCGCTAACGCGTAGAACCGATTTCCGCCGGGGTCGTCCGCGAGTCGGGCCTAATCTGGGGTTCGTAGTTCCGTTGGGCGCGTGGCGAGGGAACCTGGTGCGTCCGGAGCACGATCCCGCCAGGGGCCGAGTGTTCATGGATAGGCTCGCTTTCGTCGGGGACGACCGCCTTCGAAGGGCTCGTAGACAAGGATGGTGCGTTGACGTGGAGCAGAGTGAACAGGTCGAAGGAAAATCGCCATCACAGTGGATTGATCAACGAATCCGGGAGCTCAACGATTGGCGAGGCGCGACCCTGAGTCGACTGCGCACCGTAATCAAAACCGCCGACGCCGATGTCGTCGAGGAGTGGAAGTGGCGCGGTGTTCCGGTGTGGTATCACGATGGACAAATCTGTACCGGCGAGACCTATCGGGCGGTGGTCAAGATGACGTTCGCGAATGGAGCAGCGCTCGACGATCCCGCCGGGCTTTTCAACGCCAGCCTCGAGGGCCACACCAGACGGGCGATTGACTTTCACGAGGGCGAGACGGTCAATGAGGAGGCGTTAACCAGCCTCATTCGCGCCGCCATCGCGTTCAATACGGCGAAGACTCAGGCTCGCCGAGGTAAATAGGCGATTCGTTCGTCGCTCGAACACGGGAGCAAATGGCGTGAAATCAACGAAGTGGCGATGGCACGCCGAAGACTTTTGGAGTTTCTGACGATTGGCTGCCCGCGGGTGAGTAGACTTCAACGTGGCGAGCAGACCGAAATGGTTGGTCTGTCGCACTGAGAATTGAGTAATCGTGGCAACAGGTACAGTGAAGTTTTTCAATGCAGAAAAGGGATTCGGATTCATCTCGCGTGAGCAGGGTGATGACGTCTTCGTACATTTCTCCAACATCCAAAGCGACGGCTACAAGAGTCTCGAAGAGGGTCAGCGTGTCGAGTTCGACGTGGCGCCCGGCAAAAAGGGTGAAGAAGCGCAGAACGTCCGCGCAATCTGAGGTTGCTTCGCGGACTATCTAGTCCGCGGTAACCAGTTGCCATTCCAGCTTCTTGCTGGTGGCTAACGTCCATAGACGTGCGAGCGCCGCTCGCATTGTGCGTCGCGCCTATCGCACGACATAGTGTCGAGGTGAACTCGTCGCTCCAAACGTGGGACCTCTCGGTCCCACGTTTGGACGTATGGGCACTTGGCTACGGAGGCGATCGTGTTGGGACTCGGGCGGACGACTTACACCCGAGTGGTGAATGGCGGGACGAATCGGCGGTGGTGCGATTCTCGCCGGGTAGTGGGTCTCGACGACTGGCCCTAGCTGTGGAATGCGGTGATCGCGCCCACGATGATCGGGGCAACCACGAGTGACGGAAGCAGGTCGGCCACCGCGACGGATTTGATCTGCAGCAGCCGCAGTCCGATGCCTAGCAGGAGGATGCCGCCCGTCGCGGTGATGGCGGCAATCATCGATGCCGGCAAGAAGGAACCGGCGAGGACCCCCAACACCGTGATGAGGCCTTGGAAGATGCCTACTGGTATAGCGGAGACGGCGACACCCCAACCGAGCGTCGCGGCGAAGGCCGTGGCCGCCAGCATGTCGAGCGCCGACTTCAAGACGAGCTGATTGATCCCGTGTCCGAGCCCATCGCTCAAGGCACCGAGGATGGCGAGCGGTCCAATGCAGAAGAGCAACGATGCGGCGACGAATCCTTCGATGAAGCGTTCGCGCGAATCGCTAACTTTACCGCGGGTCATTTTGACCTGAATCCATCCGCCGAAGGTCGCGACACGTTCTTCGATACGCAGCAGCGAGCCGCCAATGCCGCCGATAACCAACGCCCCGAGAACCACCAGGAGTGGCCAGCTGTGACCCACGGCGCGCAGGAATGAGGGGTCGGAGAGCGACGCAATATTGAGCGCACCAATGACGAGGACAACGAGACCCAAGGCGTCGGTGACGGTGTGCCGCGTTCGGGCGGGAAGCCGGTTGCCTACCAGGACGCCAATGGTCGTGCCGAGGACGATCGCGGCCACGTTGATGATGGTTCCGAGTCCGCGCACGCATTCCAAGGTACTCGTTCGAGCAAGAGGACTCTTGGGTAACGGGTCCGGCCCATCACCGTTCACGACCCGCGACGTCCATGAACTTTGTTCACATCACCGTTCGAGTGATGCTACGCAACGCGAGTTAGTCAGCGAAGGTGTTGGCGCTCTCCTCCAAGGTGAGCCCACGAGTTTCGCGACCGAACACGGCGACGACCACGACCGCCATCAGTGCGACGGTGCCCACGAGTGAGTACACCCCGGCGACGCCGAAGTGGGAAAACACGACCGGGATGAACGATGGGCCAACGACCCCCGAGATGAGTCGGCCGAACCCTTCGGTCGTCGCGACGCCCCAGGCTCGGATCTCCGTCGGGTAGTTCTCGGACGTATAGGTCTTGACTGCGGGATCGACGGCGATGCCGAAGAATGACATGAGACAGCCGATCAGCAAGATGGGCAGCGCTCCTCGCACGAAGCCGAAAGCGAAGGCGGCCACCGCGGCCACGACAGTGAAGGTAATGATCACCGGTTTGCGTCCCCAACGTTCGATAACCCAAGACTCCAGCAATTTTCCGGGGATGGAGACACCGACGATGACTGCCGTGAACGCAAACGCGGAGGTCAGCGTGTAGCCCATCTTCGTCACGGCGGTCGGCATGAAGATCTGAATCGAGTAGAAGATGAAGAAGGTCCCGCCGAACGTCGCCCACAGGGTCATCGAGCGACGTCGAAGTGGTGGCGTGACAATGGCCCGCAGCGGGTGTGACGACAGAGTCGCGGGCGGATTGAAGTCCGTGGGCGGTGACGCGAGCTCAGCTAATGGTTCGCCACTCACCCGTGCCGCTCGCGACTCTAGGGCCAGCAGAACGGATTCCGCCTCCTCCCACCGACCCTTGGATTCGTACCAACGGGGTGACTCGGGGAGATAACGCCACGCGAGCACCGCGAAGAGAATCGGGAGGCCGCCGATCATGAACATGACGCGCCATCCCGTGGTGTCGTTGACGTTGGGGATGAGCACGAGTGCGAGTAGGGGCGAGAGGAAATAGCCCGCGGAGAGGAACGAGTCAGCCCACGCGATATATCGGCCGCGTCGGTGGGGAGGGCAGAGCTCACTCGCCAATACGTAGGGGATGGGAAAGACCGCTCCCATGGCCATACCGTCCACGATGCGCAGGATGATGAGGCTCGAGGCATTTGGCGCGAAGCCGGTAGCGAACGTCAGCACGGCGTAGGCGATGGTGCCAAGGATGAGTACTCGACGTCGTCCGAATCGGTCCGCCAAGCGACCTGCGGGAACGATCCCGATGACGATCCCGATATTGGCGGAGATCGCCACGAAGGACTTCATACCCGTCGAGAGCGCGAACTGTTGGGTCAGTGAGGGGAGAACCGAACCGGTCAGCCCAACGTCGTAGGACTCGATCAGCCAACTCAGGAACAGGAGCGCCATGATGCCACTCAGCCACGGGGTGACGGGGATTCGATCCAGGCGTGCGGCTGCTCGCGGGGGACCGTGCTGGGCCGGGGTTGACACGGGACCCGTCGTCACGACGGGGTTTGCGTCGACTCGGGTTGCCTCACGGGAGCTCCTTCCAGGTCCGATGCGAGTCGTGTCGTCAGCGATGACGTTTCACGGCGCAGATGTCTGTAGGAGTCTAGAGAGACTGGGTCGGATAACGGATTGTTTCTTTACCGCGTCTCCGGCGCTCGTAGACGGACGTTCAAGATGGTTCGTTGTCGACCTCTGGCTGGTGTGAGTCGACCGCCTTCGACCGTCACCACGACGACCCGGTGGTTGACCAGCGATGACACATCAGTTTCGCGCAAGGAGTACACCCCGTGTCCGGTCGTGCGGATCGGGTCCGTGGGCTAGACCGACGGTCAGGGCGGTACGCTCGGTCAACGTGAAAATTACCTATGCCCGGAATAGCTGACGTTCTTGATGGTCGCTATCGGCTCGTTCGTCTTCTCGGTCGAGGGGGAATGTCCGATGTCTTCGAGGCGCACGATGCGCGCACCGAAGAAACGGTCGCCGTCAAGGTCGTTCGCTCGGGTGACCCCGAATTCGTCCGACGACTGATCGATGAGGCTCAGGCGCTCGAGCGCTTCGAGCATCCCGGACTCGTGCGACTCCTGGACACCGGGATGGTTGGCGATCAGGCGTATCTGGTGATGGAGTACATCGATGGCCCGACGCTCGCCGAGTCGCTCCGTCACGGTGCGCTGGGGGCGCCCGAGACGGCCATTCTCGGAGCGAGGATCGCGAGCGCCCTGCGGTACGTCCATGAGCGAGGCGTCGTACACCGTGACGTCAAACCATCAAATATTTTGCAGTCCGCTCGGGGCGAAGCGTGGTTGGGGGACTTTGGAATCGCCAAGTTCGACGACGCCACGACGCTCACCGCGCCGGGGACCACCCTGGGGACCGTGGTCTACATGGCACCCGAACAGCTCGAAGGACACGCCGTTGGACCAAGCGCCGACATCTGGTCGTTAGGCGTCGTCATCCTTGAGTGCCTCACTGGTCGGAAGGTGTTCGAGGGATCACCGAGTGAGATCGTCGCCAAGCGACTTTCGGGGCCAGTCGTGCTCCCACCAGACTTGCCCGTCCATTGGAAGGTACTGCTCAATGGCATGTTGGATTCGCGCCCCGATCAACGACTCGATGGTGCTCAGGTTTCGGCCATCCTCTCGACCTCGGCGTACGCGTCGCCCTGGGAAACGTCGGACGCCGACCTGACCCAACGCCTCTCGACGGAGGCGCCCAACGATCGAACAACCGTGATGCCCGGAGTCGTACCGTACTCCGCGGTCGCGGGGGATGTGACGACGGTGAATCCTCCGACGTCGGTCGATGATGCGCGACGTCCTGGTCGGCCGTGGCTCTTGGCTGGCGCGGTGTTGGTGGCGGCCATCTTGCTCTACGCCGTTGTCGCGTTTCTTTCGAGTGGGACGACGAGCCCGCCGGTTACGACGACCAGTCAATCGACCTCGACGACGCTACCGTCAAGCTCGTCCGCGCTCGCTCGGTTGGTGGCCGACCTCGCGGCGGCCCAGGCGGGGGGTTCAATCGATCCGGCGTCTGTTCAGAGTATTTCGCAATTCGCCGATCAGTCCATCATCGACGGGGCGAACGGCCAGACCGTGGCCGTTGCGAGTGACCTCCAACAGGCGATGACGATCGTGGTGACGAGCGTCGCTCAAGGGTCAACGTCTTCGGGCGTCGGAACGACGATAGAGCGGGACCTCGTCGCCCTGGCGACGACGCTCGGTGTCGCTGCACCGAGTTCGTCCACGACCACGACGGTGCCGCCACCGGCGCCCGGCAACGGTCATGGAAACGGGCCTGGCCGGGGCAAGCATTAATCGCCACATGTCTTGATTCGGGCGTGTGTCGACGTAATTAGGGGCACGATTGACGGGGATGCATAACAGGGGTATCGAGCCACCCAATGCCTCCGATTAGGTAAAATACAAGAAACTTCCGGAAATCCTTATTACGTTGCAAGACGATTGGAGTTCTTATAAAGCCTGGTCAACAGGCTACTACGGTAAGAATTACGTCGGAAAACGTATTGGAGTACTAATTATCGTCCTAGAATTGACGGCGCAGCGAAGACTGCTTCGATGTCACCTCACAACCGAGTGGGTTAAGTGGCCAATTGACCGTGCCGCTTGGCGATTGTTTCTTGCGTATCGCTAAGTTATCGTGCCCGACGCCAACGTTCTGAACGCGAACTGGCCGTGGGGTGCGGCGCACGCAAAAGGAGATACCGTGCGACGAATCCTGTATGCGACCTTCGCGTTGCTCTCGAGCGCCGTCATCCTTCCGTCGTCGGGCAGCGCGGCGAGCGCCCCGCCACCGGCGAAGGTTTCGGACGTCGTCGCCGTGCATCCGCGCGCGCACCTGCACTCGAGCAAGGTGTTGCGTAAGGCACCGATATTGAGCTACGTGGCGGCACTCGCTCGGGTCACGATCGGCGAGCTTCGGGCGGAGTGGCAACACGTTGCGATTTGTGAGGTGGGCGGGAACTGGTCGATGATGGGGACGTCATATTCTGGAATCGGCTTTGCGAACTCCACGTGGCGAGAGTACGGCGGATCGCGGTTCGCGCCATTGGCCGGCGAGGCGCCCAAGGACGTGCAGATACTCATCGGCATGAAGGTCACCGGCGGTTGGGTGCCCGACCAGAATGGATGTTCACCCACTGGGTGGTGACGGTGATTCCGTGCGTCACGTCACCCGCAGGTCCTAGCCACGCCGGTGGAGCGGACGGACGCCAATGAACTGTGCGCGGCTCTTCGAATTGGTTGAAACAACTGCCCCCGTGGTCGGGTCAGGTGAGCAGGAGCGTTCGCGTCATCCGATGAATCGAAGTAGGACGAGCGTCGTTGCCACGGTGACCCCACTCCAACACAGGGTCTTGAGCGATCCCTCGAGTGGCGCCAGGATCGTCTCCTTGGTTAAGGGTGCGGTTGTTCCGTCTACTCGAACGACGGTGCCGACGACCTCGGAGGTGCGTCGACGGAGATCGCGGGCCGGTGTGGAGAGTTGCTGTTGCATCAGGGTCACGAGCACGCCGAAGGTCGCCGCAGCGACCGAAGCCAGACTTAGCGAACCGTGTTGAGCGAAATAGGCCGTCAGAATCGGGAATCCACCCCACCCGAGAACGAGCACCAGCCGGGTGTGGAGGCGTCCACCCCATAGCTCGAGGTTGTAACCCACGGCAATCAACAATCCGACGACGATGAAGAGAAGCAGATAGGGGCTCACCAGGACGGCGCCGACGACGCCGAGCGCCACCGAGCCCGCCAGACTCGTGATTGCGGCGGTCACGAGTTGCCATCGGGGAATGCTGGTCCCGAGTGGACGCCCTCGCAACTCATCGAGGCAGTGGGCACCGATACCGACGGCCAGGAAGAATGCCAGGAGCGTGGCCACCAGGCGAACCACGTTGACGGGGCCGATCAGACACGCGCCGATTGTCACCAGTGAGAGGTGCAGCATCGTGTAGGGCGGATGCAGCACCGTCCACCAGTTGCGCCCGCGGCGTTGGCGCAGGAACCGAGGTTGGGCGTAGAAGGCGGGACTGACCAGCGTTGGGGGAAGGTCGCTACTCACGTCATCCCTTCCGGTAGCCCGACATCACCACGCCACCGCCCAGGCTCATGGGCCGGTATTCGACGTGCTCGATCCCCGCCCGCTGCCACGCGGCCACGGTCCAGAGAATGGTGAATTGGCGATTGTGCATCGAGATGCTGGGGCCGAGGAACCGTCCCGCATCCCACCACGCTCGACCCCCGGTGAGATAGCCGGCAACCGGCAGGACGGCGCGCGTGTACCACCACCACGCGACTCGCCAGCCGAACCGTGACGGTACCGCAAAATCGAGACTCGCGATCGGGCCGCCAGGTTTGACCACGCGAGCCAGCTCCACCAGGGTTGCCTGAGGGTCTTTGACGTAACGCAAGAGGTAGGTGAAGGTCAGCGCGTCAAAAGCGGCATCGGCAAACGGTAGTTGTTCGCCCAGCCCGACCACGAGCGAAATTCGATTGGCGAGATTGGCGGCGTCGACGTTCGCCTGACCCTTCCGCAACATCGTTTCGCTGAGGTCGACGCCGACGATTCGAGCGTCAGTCAGTCGAGTGAGATGTATGGCCACGGCGCATGGACCACAGGCCACGTCGAGCACGAGCTGCGGTCTGGACCAGGCGACGCGATTGACCATCGCCGATCGCCACCGGCGATTTTGTGCGAATGACAACAGTTCGGCGAGCACGTTGTAGCGCCCGGGTAGGGGGTCGAAGAGTTCACGCGCGAAGGCGTTGGGGGCGCCACGGTAGTGGCGCATGACGTGGCGACCGAGTTTCACCAATTACTCCGCGCTGGTCTGGCGTCATCGGGGCGCCGGGCCGTAGCGCCACGCGCGCCGTGGCGTGGTGCACGGTCGTATCTTTCGCCTGCCGACGCGATTGTGGCTCGGTCGATAGCGCCTCCCCTCGAAATGGATGCTCGGGTTGAAATTCACCGCCACTTCGAGTTCTAAAGCCTTCGCGCGAATTCGTGACTTCAGCTCGAGGCGGCGCGCGAAGGGCGAATGCCCGTTCGCCGATCCGGTCGGCGTACCGACGCCGTCGCGACACGGTCATCGATTGGTCAGGCGAGTCACGGTGAACGACGCCAAGCCTCCCCGCTCCGGGCCCCGATCGCGGAGCGGTCCACGTAGACATCGAGTTCGGCTCGCGGAGTGTGCGAGCCCCGACGACTGTTGCATCCTCGCGTTACGGGGTAGGTGGCCAGATATCACCACGCACCACCGGCTGGGCAAACGTGGCTCTATTGGAAGGGCGGAGGGAGGACGGCGATGATGGCGTCGGCGATGGCCTCGTAACCCGCAGCGTTGGGGTGAATGTTCGGCCCGTACGGCTTGCGCGCGCACATCCACGTCAGCTGACAGACTGTCGCCACGTTGGTGGGGATGCGACGTCCCGAAGTGCGGGCTGGCGTGCCCTGGTGGAGGTGGAAGACCCGGGCCACGTTCGCCATCGGGATACCTTGCGCTTGATAGATGGTGGCGAGGTTCTGATCGAGTTGGCTGATGGCCTGCAGGCTCGCGCGGGCGTGGACACGGCCCGTGGTTCCGTTGGCCGCAATGGCCAAATACGGGTCAGCGAAGCTCAATCCGACGAACGTGACGTTGGGCCCCGCGGCGGACTTGAGCACGGTCAGGATGCTGGTGAGTTGCGGTCCCATCGTCGCGAGACTCTGCTGGACGCAGATCGGGTTGACGTTGGCGGTTCGAAGGCACGGCACGACCGAATTGAAACCAAGGTCAATCGTGACGAGTCCCGTTTGGTCGTGGTGCGCGTTGAGGAAGGTAATCGCGTCGGCCAGTTGGGAGTCGCCGGCGTGGTAGCAGCCGTCTTGACCGTTGACCATGGTCGCGACCGACTCGCCGGGACAACCTAGCTCGGTCAGCGTGAGCGCGATACCGCGACCTGCCTCGTAGGTAACGAGGTCATTGGAAAAGCCGTGTCGAGTTCGGCTCCCCGTAGGGTGGTGGGCGGTGGGCTGGACACCGACCGACACCGAGGCGCCAATATCGAGGTAGAAGGCTGACGTCACCGGGGCTGCGCCGGCGACGTTCGTGGCGCTCACGGTTCCCACCATCGTGAGAACGCTGAGCGCTACCGCGAACGTCGCGATACCGCGCGCAACTACCTTACGGGGACGTACCACGCATACTCCTTGTGTTTCACGCACCGCAAGCGGCACTCAATCGGGGTCTAGAACTGGAAACCAGTTACCCACCGTACGGCCGGAAATTCGACCGTAAAGAAAGAAACGTCTAAAAATTCATAAGAATCCGCCGACCGGGCGGTGTTGGCTACGGTTCGACCACGTCCATCGGTCCGTCGGCGGCGTCCCCGCGCTCGACTTCGGCCGGCAACCGCCGGCGAGGGGCCAGACTGGCCCAGGTGGCTCGGCTACGGCCGGTGACCCCTTTGGCGAGCCACGTCCGCGCCATCAGCGCGGTAAAGACGAAGCCAACGCTGTAGACGATGATCAGCGCCAGTGGGGCCGCCAGTTGCCAGGGCACGTTGAGCCCGCTGGCGTGGCGAAGGCGAACGAGGGCGGGGATCCACACCATCTGCGAGAGGTAGACACCGTAGGAGTTGTCCGATCCCGATTGGACCATCGCGCGAATCCGAGCTCGGCGGGCCGGGGCGGTCAGGAAGACCCCGAGCAGGTAGACGCAGAGGATCGCGCCGATGTTGTACGGGATGATCAACGGCGCGAAGACGTACACCCCGGTTCGGAGGTAGGTGGGGAGGTCGTGGGTGGCACCAACGTACGTCAGCAGTTCCGTGACGGCCATCGACGCAATGGTCGTACCAATGATCAGTGCGACGTGCTGAACGATCCACTGGTGGACTTCGTCGAGGTGGAGCGCCACGATCACGCCACCGACGATGTAAATGACGTAGGAGAAGATCAGCCGGGTCTGGAGCAACCCCGAGATATTGAGGAACGAGTGGCGAGAGCTCACCCAAGCACCAAAGAGCACTTGCCACACGAGTGCCGCCAGCAGCATCCGATAGTGCCAGGTCGGGTGCTTGCGGATGAATCGGAGCATGGCGGGAAAGAGGACGTAGAACTCGCCGATGACGAGGAGATAGTACAGGTGGTAGTAGCCTGTGGCGGTGAGATGCACGAGCACGCGCAGCCCGCTCCAACTCAGGAGGTGCGCGGTGTTCACGGCGTAGTAGGGGAAGGCCGACCGCGCCGTCAGCGAGGTGTAGACGAAGTAGATCAGGGTCCAGGTCAGGTAGGGGACGCCGACGGACATGAACCGCCGTTTCGCGTACGGCAGCGCCGCGACCTTTGGGGTGTTCCGGTAGCTGTACGTGAGCATGCACGCCGACACGAACAGGAAGGCGTCTCGCGAGAAACGGGTGAGCATGATCAGGCCAACGACCGTGGTGCTGGTGGCGAGGGGCGCGAAGAAGATCAGCGCGTGGGTGGAGATGACGGCGGCCTGCTTGACCGGCCTCATGGCGTCGATGTGGTCCAACCTTCGCCGTGTTCCAGCGGTGGGCGATGCCGCGGGCTCGGAGGTCGTGCTCATCGGTCCGCGGCGCTCGCGCTTCGGACGATCATCGGATGTCCATCGTCGCGAGCACCTCGAGTGGCTCAGTGCGTAGGCGGTGTTTCTGAATCTTTCCGGTCGCGTGCGCGGGCAGTTGAGCGACGACCGTGAAGGAGACCGGCCAGTGCGTCTTCGCGAAGCCCTCCGTCGCGACTCGGCGTAGCTGCGCGAGTACCGCGTCGTGGTCGCGACCTTCCTCGAGTTCAACGTAGGCGGCGGGAACCTGGCCGAAGACGTCGTCGGCGAGGGCGATGACGGCTACGGCTCGCACACCGTCGACGCCGAGTAACGCGTCCTCGACCTCGCGGGGAAAGATCTTCTCACCGCCTCGGTTGATGACGTCGTCACTTCGTCCCACCAGGAAGAGGTAGCCGTCCTCGTCGAGGTATCCGAGGTCACCGGTGCGCAGCCAGCCATCGGGGCTGAAGCGATCTTCGTAGCCGGTGCTTTCGTAGCGCTGGATGACCGACGGGCCGCGGATTTCGACCTGCCCGGCCGAAGGTGCGTTCAACGAGGTCTCGGGATCGTCGTCGGAGAACGGGACGATTCGTAATTCGACGCCGACCGGCACGCCGGCCGAGCCGAGCTTGCGCTGTCCCGCGAGCGGGTTCGCGCTGATCTGACTGGCCGCTTCGGTCATGCCGTACGACTCGATGACCGGTACACCAACCGTCGACTGGAACTGCTGAAGCACCGCCGGCGAGAGGGGCGCCGACGCCGATCGGATGAAGCGGATCCGATCGGCGACCACCTCGTCGGGCGCTAGGTTCGAAAGTCGCGCGACGATCGCGGGGACGGCGTTGACCCACGTCACCTCGTAGGCGTCGGCCAACCGCCAAAAATCGGTGCGGTGGAATCGTTCATCGAGCGCGAGCGATGACCCGGCGACGAGCGATGCCAGTAGTCCGACCACCTCGGCGTTGATGTGCCACAGCGGAAGTGGATTGAGTCCCCGGTCGGACGGCGAGAGTTGATTATGGGTCGCGATGAGGTTAGCCGTATGGAGGAGCTGCGCCACGGGTAGCGCCATCACTTTCGGGGTTCCGGTGGTCCCCGACGAGGAGAGGATGACGCCGCCACCGTGCTTGACGGTGCGCGAAGGCCCGGGCGAACTCGGCGGCGGTTGGTCGCGGACGTCGACCCATTTCGTGGCGATCGCCGCGGGGCGTTCGACGTCGCTGAACACCACGTGCGCGCCGAGGTTCCGGAGCCGAGTATTGAGGGCGTCGACGTTGATTGGATTCGACGGGTCCAGTGGCGCGACCCAGAGGCCGTTGGCGATGACGGCGAGGAACGCGAGCGAGAATTGGACAGGGTCCGCAATCAAGAGGCCCACTCGATCTCCGACTTGGAGCGATCGGTTACCCAGCCGCGTCGACCACTGGTGCACGGCGAGTTCAAGGTCGCTGAAGGTCACCACCTCGGAGCTTCGAAGTCGAAGCAGGAAAGGATCACGGGGGTGCGTGTTCGCCAAATTGGCGATCAGGTCCCGTAGGAGGAGCCGGTCACTCACGATCGCCGCCACCATTGGTGAAGCGGGCAGAGGGGTCGGCCACGGGCGGGTCGAGATCGAACGTGGGTTTAGTACGGCCCATTTAGCGGGTTTGAATCCAGACGGACTTGGTTTCGAGGAATTCGTCGATGTGCTGAACACCGCCCTCGCGCCCGTATCCACTCATGCGATACCCACCAAAGGGGACTGCGGGGTCCATCTGCCCGTAACAGTTCACCCAGACCGTACCGGTCCGCAACGCGTCGACCGTTCGAGTCGCCTTGCTCAGGTCGTTCGTCCACACGCCGCCACCGAGACCGAAGGGGCTGGCGTTGGCCTGGCGCAGTACGGCGTCGTGGTCGTCGAAGGCCATGACCGAGACCACCGGCCCAAAGATCTCCTCCCGGGCGACGCGCATTTCGTTGTCGACCTGGGTGAATATCGTCGGCGGCACGAAGTAGCCGTTGGCGTAGTCACCACTGGTGAGTCGCGCGCCGCCGTAGTGGACGGCGGCGCCCTCTTGGCGACCGACCTCGAAGTAGTCGGTTACGCGCTCGAGTTGGGTCTGTGAGACCAGCGGTCCCAACTGGGTGCCCTCGTCGAGTCCGTTGCCCACGGACAGCGACTGTGCGTAGGCCGTCATCGCGCTCACGAAATCGTCGTAGACGCCCCGTTCGACGAAGAGGCGCGTCCCAGCGCTACACACCTGGCCGGAGTTGGTGAACGCCGCCATGGCGGCGCCCGGGACGGCGAGGTCGAGATCGGCGTCATTGAAGACGATGTTGGGCGACTTGCCACCGAGCTCAAGGGTGACGCGTTTTAAGGTGCCGGCGGCGGCTCGCACAATGGCCTGGCCCGTCGCGGTCGACCCGGTGAACGCGATCTTGTCGACCCCGGGGTGAACCGTCAACGCGGCGCCAGCCGTCTCGCCGAATCCGGTGACGACGTTGACGACGCCGTCCGGTAGTCCGGCCTCGAGCAGCATTTCGCCGAGCCAGAGTGCGCTGAGCGACGCCTCTTCGGCCGGCTTGATCACGACGGTGCAACCGGCGGCGAGGGCCGCTCCGACCTTCCAGATGAAGGCGATATGGGGGTTGTTCCAGGGGACGATCGCGCCAACCACGCCGACGGGTTCACGCGTGGTGTGCGTCTGGAAGTTCCCGGGTATCGAGTTGGCGATTGTCTCACCGCGCAGGGCCGTCGTCAGCCCAGCGTAGAAGCGGGCCATCCCTACCGAACGCCGGAGGTTGGCGCGCATCCGTTGGATGGGTGCGCCCATGTCGAGCGTGTCGAGCACGGCGAGGTCCTCGTGGCGCGCTTCGACGAGGTCAGCGAAACGGAGCATGATCCGCTGTCGGTCGTATGGTTTCATGCTCGACCACGGTCCCTCGTCGAAGGCCCGGCGCGCCGACCGCACCGCCAGGTCCACGTCGGCGGCGTCGGCGGCCGGTAGCCGGGCGAGTAACGCGCCTGTCGCGGGGTTGAGTGATTCGAACGTCTGGCCAGAGACGGCGTGGACCGGGTTTCCGTCTACGAGCATGGCGAGATCGCTACCCCGCACGAATCGTTCGATGGCCGTGGGCACTGGAACGTTCTCCTGCATTGCTAGCCCCTTCGCTCAGTTTCGATAAGAAACACCAACGTTGCCCGACGCGATGCGCACCCTACGTAGGTGGCGCGTCATCGTCATGACGTCTTCCATAAAAGTTAGCGTTGCCACGCGGCAGGTAACGCCGCTTCGATTGCGCCGGCGATTACTTGATACCCGGCGTTGTTCGGGTGGTCGTCCGGTCCGAAGGGGTAACCCGTGCAGTTCCACGTCCACTGACAGGCTCGATCGACGTTCGTGGGCACAATACCAACGCCAGTCAAGGCCAGCGGATTGCGGTTGTCCAATTGGAAGGCACCGGCGACGTTGGCCACGGGGATCGAAGCCGCCCGGTACGCGCGCACGAGTTCAGAGTTCAACGCCGACATCACCTGCAGGGTGCGAGTGGCGTCGGCGACGTGAGCGCCACCCTTGAGGTATTGCGAAAGAAAGGGATCGGAGTATTCGAGGCCGACGAAGTGCACGTTAGGTCCGGCCGCTGTTTTTAAGGCGCTCAATACCGCAGGCATGTCGCGGGCCACATTGGACAACCCGATGGTCGCGCAGGCCTCGTTAACGACGGCGGTGTTTACACATGGCCGAACGTCGTTGAATCCCAGATCGATGGTGACGAGACCCACCGCGTCCTTATTGGCCTGCAGGAACTGCTCGGCGGCGAGAAGCTGGCGCTGGGGCAGCGTGTAGCAGTGGTCGCCGCTCGAGAGCATCGATTCGACGGTCTCACCGGGGCAACCGATCTGGCGCAGTTGCAGGTCAACCCCGTGGTTGGCGAGATACGTCACGACGTCGTTGGCGTAGCCGGTGTTGGTTCGGTGGCTGTTGTGCTTGGGGATCCCGGTGGGTTGGGTACCCAGTGACGCTGAGGCGCCGACGTCCAGATAGAACCCGGTGGCGACGGTGGCGCTCGAACCCACGAACGGATGCGCGAGCAGGTATGCGCCGAACACTGACGCCGCGACGATAACGAGGGTGAGGCGCCGGGCGAGCTGCAAAAACACGTGAACGACCCCGAAGTAACTAGACGGTACTTCCATTCTTGCACAGGTACGACCCGAGAAGGTGATCGGCACGATTTACCAGTGGTCACCTTGGGCGACGAGTGGTGTGGAACGTCGTCACCTCCGGGCTTGATCGTGGAATCACGAAGATGGCCCAATGAACTGCTCAATTTCCCGATATCGACCGAAGCGGAGACGGGTCACCGACAGCCGAAGTCAGTACGATGGGCGAAACCAATTGGAGGTGCCTACGCGACTCGGTGGACCAAGGGCGGAACGCGTCACGCAACGATCCGTCACGCTCACGGGTACGCGGCGCTGGTCCCTGCGGCGCATCCCGTTTCGATACGTGGGCGTCTTGTTGGGCACGATAATCGCGTGGCAACTGGTGGCGGCGAGTCACGTGTTTCCGAACTTCGCCTTCCCATCGCCGGCGAGTACCTACGACTCCTTCCTCCAAACCTTGCACCACGGTTATCAAGGCTCGACGCTGCTCCAGGACCTGTTGGTGAGCCTCGAGCGGGTTTCGGTCGCCTACGTTGGCGCCGTCGTCATCGGCGTCGTGCTGGGGGTGGCGATGACCCAGAGCCGCGCCGTGTTCACGGTGGTGGATCCATTCCTCCAGTTCCTCCGGCCGATTCCGCCGCTCGCGTACATCCCGCTGTTCGTCGTCTGGTTCGGGATCGGTGAGATGCCCAAGGTCTTACTGATCCTGGTCTCCACGGTTCCCGTCATCGTCATCAACACCACGAACGGCGTGCGTTCGACCCCCAATTTCCGCATTGAACTCGCGCGAAACTTGGGCGCGAATCGGCGTCAGATACTCAGTCGCGTGATCTTGCCGTCCGCGCTGCCCGACATCTTTACGGGCATGAAGGTGGCGATTGGCGTGGCGTGGAGCACCTTGGTGGCGGCCGAACTCATCGCCGCAAGTCGCGGACTCGGTTGGTTGATCGAACAGGCCGGTACCGAGCTTCAGACCGGCATCGTCGTGACGGGAATCATCTTGATCGGCATCATGGGCTACCTCATGGACGTGGCGATCCGGGTCCTCGAGCGGCTGGTGGTCCCGTGGCGCGATTTCATGTGACGAGTCAGGGTGCTCCACGTCGCACTCAATCGAAGTCAGCCGAAATCCTGGGGAGTTTGTCGAGAATACGGCGGTGAGTCGGCGGCGTCCGCAAGAATGAACTAGAAAACGTAGTGGCAAAGCGCCGTGCGTGGATCCAGTGTTGGAACTCAGAGAGATGGAGGATGAATGGCCAGGCTACGTCGTTGGACGAGAATCGCGTCGTCGCTCGTGGTGGTTGTCGGAGTCGCGACCCCAATAGCGCTTGGCCTCGGGACCGCCGCACCGAGTTCGGCCGCGGTGAACGCCGGCACGATCGCGATTGGCTATGAGAACAACGGTGCCGACCCGTCGATCATCTCCGTTGCGAACAAGTATTTTCAACACGAGATGGGCCGCGACGTGAGTTTGAAACTGTTCTCCTCGGGGCCAGCGGCGCTGACGTCGCTCGCCTCGGGACAGTTGCCATTCATGTGTGGATTGGGCATGCCGCCGGTCATCGCGGCCATCGCGCAAGGCGTACCCCTGCAAGTGATATTCAACCAAGAGCGGTACACGAAGGACGCCGGTCTCGTCGTGAAGTCGTCGAGCGGCATCAAGTCGGTCAAGGGATTAGCCGGCAAGAGCGTGGGCTTGGTCATCGGATCGCAGTCGTCGTTCGAACTGGCCACCTACGCGCGCCAGGCCGGACTGAATCTCTCGTCGGTCCGCCTCATCAACCTCACGCCGCCAGAGTTGCAGAGCGCCTGGTCGACGGGCCGTATCGAGGCGGCGGTGGTGTGGGACCCCGTCTACGACTTCTTGGTCACCCACGGGGGCAAGGTTCTGGTAGACGACTCGAAGCTGCCGGTGACCGCCACGTCCTTCAACATCTGCGTGGCCAACAAGACCTACGCGGCCCAGCACCCAGCGGTGGCCAAGGCCTTCGTCAAGGCGCTGGGGGATGGCGTGACCTACCTACGTAACCATCGAACCGCGGCGCTCGGCGTGATGGCCAAAGCAGCGGGAATTTCCGTGGCGACAGCGAAGATCGAGATCACGGGGTACCAGTTCTATTCGGCGTCGCAACAGGCGACGGCGGCGGTGTTGGGGACGTCGACGGCGACGAGCGCCAAGTCGGGCACCGCGCAGTCCCTACTCAATAATTGGAAGGCGCTCTACAAAGCGGGGACGATCACGACCAAGCCACCCGCGTCGGCTGGCGCTTTCGTGAATCCGACCTACGCAAAGTAGGCGAGTTCGATCGGTGCTCCACGTAGATCGCGTGTTCAAGACGTTCGACGGTGATGACTCGCGCCGCGTGACGCACCCAGTCTTCGAGGGATTCTCGCTGGACGTTGCTGACGGTGAGTTCGTGGCCGTGCTCGGTCCATCGGGCTGTGGCAAGACGACGCTGCTGCGAATGATCGCCGGCTTCGAATCTCCCGACAGCGGACGCATCGTCTTCGAAGGAGTCGACGTGGTCGGACCGGCCAGTGACCGCGTCGTCGTCTTCCAGCAGCCCGGACTCTTCCCGTGGCTCGACGTTCGGCGCAACGTGGCCTTCGGACTGCAACTTCGCGGTCGTCGGATTGACTGGACGCCGGTGGACGAGATACTGGCCACCGTCGGGTTGGCCGAGTTCGCTCGTCACGCACCCTACGAACTCTCGGGCGGGATGCAACAACGCGTGGCGCTCGCGCGATCGCTGGTGATGCGGCCCAAGATGCTGTTGATGGACGAGCCGTTCGCTGCGCTCGACGCTCACCTTCGTCACGCAATGCAGGTCTTCTTGCGGGATCTGTGGTTGGACGTCCGAACGACCATCCTCTTCATCACGCACGACGTCGAGGAGGCAATTGTGCTCGCCGAGCGGGTCGTGGTCCTGGGATCGAACCCCGGACGGATTCTTGGTGAGCTCGATGCGCGCGACGTCCATCCCGGGAGTGTGGACCTCTTGGACAACGCCGACTATCGAAGACTTCGCCATCGGGTGGTCGAGTTACTCGGCGAGGTTCCGTAGTCACCGATTGGAAGTTTCGGTGCGACCTCGCTCCCGTCTCGATCTTCGAGGTACATCGGGCAATGACGCCGATTTGAGTCTCGCGATCGCGTAACCTCCGCAACGCGACCACTGCGTGTACCGGGCCACCGATCGGGCGTGCGCGCGAGACGACCGGCGGTCGAAGTGCGCCACAGGGTGAACTGGTTGGCCAGATTGACGTCCGAGTCAACCGCGCGGCATTGACGGTGCACGCAGCTGTGGGCGTTGTGACTTGGAGCGAAGCGAAGTCAGCGTCCGTCCCGCTACGACGAGCCAGAAGACGGTGAGTGCGACGAAGAGGATTGCGCCGAGCCACCGGAGGGCGTCGAGATTCCAACTCTCCGCGAGCACCAGCGTGGCTGTGGTGTAGGCGCCGAGCGGGAACGTGAAGGCCCACCACCCGATGCCGAATGGCAAGGGACCGGTGCGTAGATAGCGGATGAGGAGCACGGACGCCGCGATGAGCCACCAAGCGCCGAATCCCCACAGGGCGGTGGCGAAGAGGTTGGAGAGCACCAGCACGCTGGGGTCAAGTGGTCCGTACAGGGCGCCACCGGCCGTCGCCATCTTTATCAGCGTGACCGTTCCGACCCCCAAGGGCCCGAGCCCGATCCACAACGATGGCGCGAGCATCGCGTGGGGAAGGGGGTGCACGATGAGTCGTTGAAAGAGCATGGCCAGTATTAAGAGATACAAGATGAAACCGCCGCCCCAAAACGCGTAGGACATGAACAGCAACATCCGAGCCGTCGTGGGCGAGGAGCCAGGCATCAGTGGTAAGACGACGAGGGGCACAATGATGTTGACGACCGGTGGGATGAACCAACTGCCGTTGATTAACTCGGGGGCGACCCGACGGCCGATGCGGCGGCGGCCACGACGAGGATGCCACCGGGGAGGGTCCCGTACAATCCGCCCTGGGCCGGATCCCGTAGATTTGCCAGGGCCGCGTCGTGATGCCACACGATGCGCGCGAGGTACGGCACCAGTAGGCCCACGGCGAGGACAACGGTGACGATGGTCATGACCTGCGCGATCGTTCGAGTCGCCGTGGCGAAGGCCTGGACCTTGCCTGGATTCTGAATTGCGACAATGGCGATGATGGCGGTACCCATGACGGCGCCGAACCATCCAGGATGGAAGTCTCGTAGCGTGCTCGCAGTCGAGTCGGCCGTCCTGGATGGTTCGGCCGGTGATCGAATGGGGGCGTGTTCATCGTCGAACGGATGGTCAGGGGTGCTCGAATCGACTTCAGCGGTCTCGCTACTTGCCGATTGACGAGGCAACATGTCCGAAGCACTCATTGCGGGTAATCGCCTCGCTCTCTGGTACGCGGTGTGGTGTTGTCACACCGAAACCATCGATAAGCGTAAATGTATTGGGAATGTCGGGATAGAGTCCTTGGTCACATTGCGCCCCGATGCGTTGATTGGGTCGGGTGCGCAGGTTTTGGACCAGCTTCGTCGGTGCGACGCCCGTTGTGTGAATGACCAGGTTGCGCTTTCGGCGCGCAATCGAACTGGCGAACACAACCTACACTCAACGTCGTGAGAGGTTTGGTCGACACGAAGTTTGCGTGTGGTGGGTGATGTCGAGACAGACCTCGAGTAGTTGGCCCGCCCTGGGCCAGACGTCACTCGAAAAGGATGAGGCGGTCGAGCTAGCGCGCTTGCTCGGTGCGTTAGCCGATCCCATTCGGTTGCGACTGGTCTCGATCGTCGCCCAGCGAGGGGCGACGTGCGCGTGTGACCTCGTCGAGCCACTGGAGCGGAGCCAGCCGACGATATCGCACCACACCAAGGTATTAGCCGAGGTCGGACTGCTGCGGGGTCGCAAGCACGGTCGATCGATCTGGTGGACGGTCGACACCGACCGCCTGGCGCTCGTGACCAAGGCGCTGGGCGCGTAATCGGACTCCGTGACCGATGATCGGAACACTCGCTTCGCCGGCCAGAACTCGTTGATGACGCGACTGCTCCCAGTCGTGATGAAGCGCCGGCTCGAAGGCCGGCGTTAATCTGAGGTTAGGACGAAGGCGGTGGGCGATGGCTGGTGACTTTGAATTTGTGTTGGTCGAACGCGAGGGCGACGTCACCACGATTTGGCTCAATCATCCCGATCGGCTGAATGTTCTATCTCGCCAAATGATGCTTGAGTTGACCGACGCGTTCACGACCGTGGGCGAGAGTGACGTTACGGGCGTGGTACTGGCGGCTAAGGGGCGGCTCTTCAGTGCGGGGCACGACTTCGCCGAGATGGCCGGCGCCGAGTTAGCCGACGTGCAGGCGTTGTTCAAGACGTGCACGAGGATGATGACGTCAATGCAGGCCATGCCACAACCCGTTGTCGCGCGAGTACACGCGCTCGCGACGGGAGCGGGGTGCCAGCTCGTCGCGTCGGCGGACCTGGCGGTGGCCGCGGATGTGGCGACGTTCGCGACCCCCGGTGGCAAGGGTGGGTTGTTCTGCACCACGCCGTTGGTTGCGGTGGGACGGCTCATCGGCCGGCGACGAGCGCTGGAGATGGGAATGAGTGGGGACGCGATCGACGCGAATACGGCCGCCGAATGGGGACTCGTGAATCAGGTTGTGTCCCTCGAGGAGTTGGATTCGGCGACCGACGCCCTAGTGCGACGAGTCACGCGCGGCAGCATCGAGTCAAAGGCCATCGGCAAGCGGGCCTTCTATACGCAAATGGACATGGGGCTCGTCGACGCGTACGAGTTCGCCACGTCGGTGATGGCCGCTGGTGCACTCATACCGGATTCGCAGGAAAGCATTGCGGCCTTCATCGAAAAGCGACCGCCGCGGTGGCGTAACGCGACGGTGTGAAGTCTCGTCGCGTCAGCGTCGAGCGACGTTCCGCGTCGTCGAGTTGACCACTATCCCAGGTGTTGCGCGAGGGTCGTCACCCACGCCAGCCGATCGAGAACGAGCAAGATGCCCAACACGCCCAGCACCGCTGCGCTCACGATGGTCACGCCGCTCCCGTGCCGTTTGAGCCACGCCATGGGACGCTGCAGTCGGTCAAAGAATATGGCGACCGCGAGGAACGGTGCGCCGAGCCCGATCGAATAGATCGAAAGCAGTAGGACGGCCGATCCGGTATGGCCTTGTTGGGTGGACAGCGCCAGGACCGACGCGAGGATGGGCCCGACGCAGGGGGTCCAACCGAAGGCGAATGCCGCGCCGGCGATGGGCGCGGCGAAGGGACCGAGACGCGCTAACTGGGGATGGGGCCGCCACTCGCGATACATGGACGGAGTACGGAGCACGACGGTGCCGGCGAGGAATAGGGCCATCGCCTCAATGAGGACGCCGGAGAGTCGGGTGAGGAGCGCCTGCTGATGGATGACTGCGCGACCGACGGCGCTCGCCGAAAGTCCGAGAATGACGAAGACGACACCGAACCCGAGGATGAAGAGCAACGTATCTCGCGTCAGCGCCCCGACGTGGCGACGACGGGTGGCCACCACCGTCCCGCCCGACGACACCGGCAAGGTGACGTCGAGCCCTCCGACGATGGCGAGGTAGGCCGGCACGAGTGGCAGAACGCACGGTGACGCGAAGGAGGCGAGGCCACCGACGAACGCCGCGAAAATGCTGATGCCCGTGACGCTCATTCGCTACAGGGGTGCGGAGACGCCGTAGAGCGACTTCAATTGGGTGGCGAGGGTCGAGGCGTCGTAACCACCGATGTGGGTAGTAATCAACTGGCCCTGAGCGTTGTAGAACGCGGTCATCGGGAGTGACGAGCTCCCGCCCAAACTCTGATAGAGCCCATCGCCTTGCGATCCACCGACGTCACTGAGGACCGCGGTCGTGTCGTGGAAGAGGTTGAACTGCTGGGCGAACGACTGGCCATTGCCCGTTTCGAGGGCGTTGACCTCGATGACGTTGACCTGGCCGCGCAACGCGAGTGCGTCACGTGCGAAGACGGGCAGCTCTGATGCGCACACCTGACACCACGACGCGAAGAAGTTGACCACGGTGGGACGGCCCTTCAGCGACGAGAGGTTGACTTTCGGGCCGCCACCCAACGTGGGTAGTGACCAGTTGGTAGCCGTCGTCCGATAGCCAGCTGACGATGAGTGACCGACGAACGCCAGGGTGATAGTGACCACGAGCACCAGGGCTGCGCCGATGCTGTAGATAGTCGTGCGGCGTTGCTTGCGCTGACGTGCGGTCGGCCCGGGCTTCCGTCGCGCGGCGGTGGAGCGGGTCGTCGAGTTCTTGGTGCCGGCCGATTGGCGTTTCGGGCCACTACCGCTATAGCCAGACGGTCGCTGCTTGGACACGGTTCTACCTCTTCTCGTTCACATGTGGTGCGGCGTGGTTGCACGTCATCCTGCCTCCTCGATGATGGCACGTCGACACGCGACCTCCATTCGTCTCGTTTGTTCGACGGCCATCGTTAAGTTCTCATGACGGCGTCACGACTTCAACGAAGGCGTAACCCCATACGCGGTGCGGCTATTCCATCGACGATGAGAATGTCATCTATTTCACGCTGCTTATTTGAAGATAAAAGGAGATGTTTTCTAGGTTGTTAGTGGAGAAACACCGCGGCGCCCCGGCGTTATCGTCGACCGATCGGTGGCTCACATCCGCCGAAGGGTGGCGGTGTCCGGTACGGTCCGGGTCATGGCGACGACGCCGAGCGCGACCATTGCAAAGCTAACGGCCTCGACGATCAGGGAGCCGGGCGAAGACGCCAGTCGCTCCCGGTAAAGCACGATACCAAGTAGCACGGATGCCACGGGGTCGACGATGACGATGATCGGCTGGGAGATTTTGAGTGGACCGACGTGCAACGCCGCTTGTTCGGTCATCAACCCGATCACGCCGCAGCCGACGAGTGCGTACAGTGGCCAGCTCGTCAGCGTGGTGGAGAGTCCATGACTCGCGAGGACGTCCGCAGTCGCTTTGATGAAGGTCGCTTCGAGCGCCCAGATCAGAGCGGTCGCGCCCGCGTACGCTCCGGCCCGGCGCGACGGCGATCCGCGGCGGGCCACCATCACACTGACCGCGACCAGTAGCGCGACCGTCAACGTCGGCCCGGTCCAATCTCGGGCGGCAGGACTCCCGGCGACACCGTGGGGACTCGTGGCCACGAGGAAGGTGATGAGCGCTGCCGTGGTGAGCGCCGCCGAAGTCCACGCGGCGCGTCGTAGAACCTGGTGCAGCCAAAGGCGACGAATCAGGAGCGCGAGCACGAGCTCGCCGACCAAGAGAGGTTGGACGAGCGAGAGTGGGCCGAAGTGCAAGGCGATGGCTTGAAAGACCAAGGATGAACCCATCGCAATCCAACCGAGCCACCAGAGTGGCTGTCGTATCAGATACAGCACGAGCGCCGATCCGCGGTGGGTGGGATCGCCGCCCGTGCTCGCCGCGTGCTGGGTACTGAGGGCTACCGCATTCGAGAGCGCGGTCAAGAGCGCGAAGAGGACTGCGAGCCCGATCGACACGGGTCAGCGATTCCGCAACGGCGGCCGGATCGGGGCGAATGATTGGTACGTCACAGCATCAACTTACGGCGTGGCGGTGTGCCGCAGTCGTGACTTTGGACCCTAGGCGCCGCGAAGACCCGAGTCGGTAGCCTCCGGGCAACGGGGGAGGATTGGCGTGTCGTACACGAGGCTGTCGTCGCCCCGGCTGAGCGGTGCGAAACGTTCCGAATCACGTGGCCTGATTTTGACCGTGTTGAGCCTGAGCGTGCTCGTCATCAACCTCGACGGCACGATTCTCAACGTGGCTCTCCCGAGCATCGTTCGAGACCTTCACGCGACCTCGAGCCAGTTGCAGTGGGTGGTCGACGCGTACATCATCGTGCTCGCGGGGCTGCTCCTCATTGCTGGATCCCTCGGTGACCACTTGGGGCGTAAGCGGGTGTTCCTCGTTGGTCTCACCATCTTCGCCGTCGGATCCGGGCTGTCGGCCTTTTCGGGATCGACCGGCCAGCTCATCGCCGCGCGCGCTTTTATGGGAGTCGGTGGCGCAGCGGTGATGCCGTCGACACTCTCGATCTTGACCAACGTGTTCCGAGAGCCGCACGAGCGAGCGCGAGCCATCGGTCTGTGGTCCGGGACCAATGGGCTCGGACTCGCTCTCGGGCCATTGATCGGTGGATGGCTGCTCGCCCATTTCTGGTGGGGATCAGTCTTTCTCATCAACGTCCCGATTGCGCTGGTCGCGGGCGTCGTCGCGCTCGCGGTGGTGCCCGATTCCAAGAACGCCACTGCCGCAGCGCCCGACGTTGTCGGCGCCATCGCGTCATTGGTCAGTGTGTCATCCCTCCTCTGGGGCATCATCGAGGCGCCATCTCGGGGCTGGACGTCACCGTTAATCGTCATCGCCATTGCGGGGTCGGCGGTCGTCGCGGCGGCGTTGGTGTGGTGGGAGAGGCGGTCTTCGCACCCGCTCGTTGAGCTCTCGTTCTTTCGACAGCGGCGATTCTCGGTCGCCATGGGGGGGCTGGCCCTAACTCTGTTCGCGTTGTCGGGGACGATGTTCCTGCTAACCCAGTACCTCCAATTCTCACTCGGCTACAGCCCGTTCCAAACGGGCCTGCGCATCACACCGATCGCCTTGGTATTGATTATCGTGGCGTCCTTCTCGACGACGTTGGCGCGCTACGCCGGTTCCAAGGTCGTGGTGGTGGCGGGCATGGCCCTCATTGGGCTGGGTCTCCAACTGTTGTCGGCGGTGACGATTCACACGACCTACAACCAAGCACTTCCGGCCTTCTTCTTGCTCGGCATCGGATCGGGACTGGCGATAGCGCCGTGTACGGACGCGGTGATGGGATCGGTGCCCAACGACCTCGCCGGTATCGGTTCGGCAACGAACTCGACCGCTCTTCAGATCGGTAGCGCACTGGGCGTGGCCGTGATCGGCAGCCTGCTCAATACGCGATATCAGGGCCGTATCGACGTGCTGCTCGCCAGCCATGGTACGCCAGCGTCCGTGATGGTAATCATTCGTTCATCCCTCGGTGGTGCGCTCACCGTCGCGCAACGAGTCGGGGGACCGATGGGCGCCCAGCTCGCGTTCGCCGCGCGCGAGTCGTTCCTCGCGGGACTGGACTTCGCCGTGGACGTCGCCGCCGCGTTGGTTGGCGCGGCCGCGCTCATCGTGGCGGTGCTACTGCCAGCGCGACCACCGAACTAGTTCGAGTCTGGCCGAGACCCGTCGGACTCGGTCAATTCGCGCGCGAACCGTCGCAGCCGCGCCAACGCCTCGGCGTCTTGCGTTGAATCGGTACCGGTGCGCTCACGGTGGGCGAGCACCTGCTTCACGCGAGCGTAGGTGTTTACTTCCAGTCCGCACTTCAGGCAGGTCTCCAGATGTTGCTCGACCTGCTGACGAGCGGTGGAGTCGATCTCACCGTAGAGGTAGCGCTGGAGCAGTTTGCCGACGCGGTGACAGGTGCGCATCTCGCTGAGTGAAGCGCGAACGGTACGTTTCATCCTTCCTTAGCCCTCCTCGGTACGAGACCGCGGTCAATGAGGTGCGCCCTAATTCGGCGACGGCCGCGATGCAGGCGGCTCATGACCGTTCCGACGGGCACGCGGAGGGCGGCCGCGGCCTCGGCGTAACGGTAACCCTCGACGTCCACGAGGGTTACGACGTCACGGAACGGGGTGGGCAAACGAGCCGCCGCCCGACGCACCGCGTCGTCAAACTCCGAGCGTTAGACGAGGACGGCTGGATCGCTGGAACCGCGTTCGGGTAGCGCTTCGGAATCCCCGGGTTGGTCGGTCGTCGTGGGACGGATCCGCCTCGCACGGTTGATGTTGGCGTTTCTCATGATGGTGTAGAGCCACGCGCGCGCATGCTCGCCGTCGAAGTCGTCGGTAGCCCAAAACGCACGGAGCAGGGTCTCTTGGACCAGGTCTTCGGCGTCCGCCGGGGAAGACGTGAACGTACGCGCCAAGCGAAGGAGGGCCGGGATACTGGGGACGACGTAGGTTGCGAACCGCTCGGAGCTCGAAGACGACACACCGTCTCCAGGATTCATCGACGAAACAATCGCTCGATCACGTTGGGTCTACTCAATTGGCTGCACGAGCGACATGATTGCTCCCACGATCTCGTCGTCCGTCGCGCCGGGGCCGAAGACCGCAGCGATGCCAGCCGCTTTGAGATCAGCGACGTCGTTGTTTGGAACGATGCCGCCGACCACGACGGGTATCGATGAATCTCGTTGGCGCAAGGCTTCCACGACCAACGGGGCGAGGGTCAGATGGGCGCCCGACAGCATCGAGAGGCCAACGACGTCGACGTCCTCTTGGATCGCCGCCATCGCGACAGTGTCTGGTGTTTGAAAGAGGCCCGTGTAGACGACTTCCATCCCCGCGTCGCGCAGGATACGCGCTACCACCTTGATACCGCGGTCGTGGCCATCGAGGCCCACCTTGGCGACGAGTACGCGCACGCTCACAGGACCGGCACCTCGACGTAACGACCAAAGACTCCGGCCAGTGAGGTCATCATCTCTCCCACGGTCACTTCCGCTCGAGCCGCGTCGATGAGAGCTGGCATCAGATTCGTCGCCGGGTCGGCGGCTTCGTTGGCGAGTCGTTCGCGCGCTCGTCGTACGGCGTCGTCATCTCGACGTTGTCGAACAGCGGCGAGGCGGGTCACCTGTTTGCGTTCATCCGCATTGGTAATTCTCAGAAGTTCGAGGTCCGCCTCATCGTTGCCGTCGAGGAAGTCGTTCACCCCAACGATGATGCGGTCACCACGGTTGAACGCCCGCTCAAGCTGGTAGGCGGACTCGGCGATGTGACTCTGGAACCAGTTCTGTTCGATCCCCCCGATGCAGCCTTCGAGCATCGAGCCGCCGCCGATGTCCATGAGTTCGGCGAATAGCGATTCCGCCTGCTGCTCCATCTCGTCGGTCAACGCTTCGACGTACCACGAACCCCCTAGTGGATCGGCGACGTTGGCGACGTTGGTCTCGTGGGCGATGATCTGCTGGGTTCGCAGGGCGAGACGAGCCGCTTTCTCCGAGGGGAGGGCGAGCGCTTCATCCATCGAGTTGGTGTGCAGTGACTGGGTACCACCGAGGACCCCCGCCAGTGCCTCAATGGCCGTGCGGGCGAGGTTGTTTTCAGGTTGCTGCGCCGTCAGTGAGACGCCGGCTGTCTGGGTGTGGAAGCGTAACTGCCAACTGCGTTCGTCGGTGGCCCCGTAGTGGTTACGGAGCCACGTCGCCCAGATGCGCCGCGCCGCGCGATACTTGGCGATCTCTTCGAAGAAGTCAATGTGCGCATTGAAGAAGAAGGAGAGCCGGGGCGCTACCTGATCGACGCTCAGTCCGGCCTCTCGAGCCAGTTCGAGGTACGCGAAACCATTGGCCAGCGTGAAGGCGAGTTCCTCGGCCGCCGTCGAACCGGCCTCGCGGATGTGGTAGCCCGAAACCGACACGGAGTTCCATTTGGGCATCTCGGCCGCCGTGAAGGCGATGGTGTCACGCACGAGGCGCATCGACTGACGTGGAGGGAAGACGAACTCCTTCTGAGCCTGGTACTCCTTCAGAATGTCGTTTTGGAGGGTGCCGCCGAGCCGGGATCGAGGCACGCCGGTCTCCTCGGCCTGAGCCACGAAGAGCGCCAGCATGATCGCGGCCGGTGAATTGATGGTCATTGACGTTGTGATCTTCGAAAGGTCAATCTCTCGGAAGAGGTCTCTCACGTCGTCAATGGAGTCGATGGCGACGCCGCATCGACCTACCTCGCCCAGTGACATGGGGTCGTCCGAATCGAGGCCGAGCAAGGTCGGCATGTCGAACGCCGTCGACAGACCCGTGCCCCCGGCGGCGATGATGTCACGGAATCGAGCGTTCGTGTCAATGGCGGTGCCGAAGCCCGCGAACATCCGCATCGTCCAGAGGCGAGTCCGGTACATCGACGCGTGTATGCCGCGCGTGTAGGGGTAGACACCCGGGAACTCGCCGTCGGGGGGGCCATAGACCGGATCAACTTCGATTCCCGACATCGTGGCGAAACTCGGCCGGCGCAATGCGGCCGCGTCGTAGTCACGGCTCCACCGGTCGTAGGCGCGCTCTTTTTCCACGAGACCTCCTCTGGCAATAGGTCGCACCTTGATGTTAGGGCTTCGGAGCCCGTTCCCGTTTATTGAGGATCGGCGATCTGCAACGCGAGGAGCGGGGCCGAGGCCTTGTTGATGCACTCGCGGTACTCGGCGTCTGGCTGGCTGTGGGCGACGATGCCACCTCCGGCACTGACGGTCGCGGTGCCGTCCTTCAGGTGAAGGGTTCGAATCGTGATGGCGAAGTCGGCGTTACCACTGAACGCGAAGTAGCCAACGGCACCGCCGTAGATGCCTCGACGTACTGGTTCGAGCTCGTCGATGATCTCCATGGCCCGCACCTTGGGCGCCCCCGAGAGGGTTCCCGCCGGGAAGAGGGCGTCGAAGGCGTCGAAGGCGTCGAGGCCCGCCCGAAGGTGACCACTCACTTGGGAGACCAAGTGCATCAGGTGCGAGAAACGCTCGACGTGCGCGAGCCGTTCGACTCGTACCGAACCCGGTTCGGCTACTCGTCCGATGTCGTTCCGTCCGAGGTCCACGAGCATCACGTGCTCGGCGAGCTCCTTCTCGTCGTGCAGAATCTCCGACTCGAGCTCGACGTCTTCGGCGTCGGTTGCGCCGCGCGGGCGCGTGCCGGCGATTGGCCGCGTACTCACTATTCCGTCCTGGACCCGTACGAGCATCTCCGGTGAGGCGCCGACGACGTGCGCGTCTCCGGTGTCCAAGAGGTACATGTAGGGCGACGGGTTGAGGGCCCGTAAGACCCGGTACAGCGTCAGCGGGTCGACGGTGGTGCGTCGGGTGAACTGTTGGCTGACGACGACCTGAAAGACGTCGCCGGCGACGATGTGTGCTTGCGCGCGCCGAACGACCGATTCGTAGGACTCGCGGTCGAAATTGGACAAGGAGGCTGCGATCGTGCGGATGTCGACGGCGTCGCGCGTGTTCGGGGCGGTGGCGACCAATCGTTCCACGGCGATGTCGCGGTCGGGGCCGGGGGCGAGGAGGGTCGCGACCAATTCGTCGAGGTAGTCGCGGGCCTCGCGATAGGCAATCGCGGCGTCGTCGTCGGGTTCGAGTACGACGTTGACGACGGCGGTCGTCGAATACCGAAGGTGGTCGACGACGAGCACGGCCGTCGGAAACGAGAAGTCCACGTCCGGCCAAAGTGGTGCGTCCTGGCGCGGCAAGTGCTCCAAACGACGGACGTAGTCGTACGTGATCACGCCCACGGCACCGCCGACGAAGTCGGGGAGGTCGGACGGCTGGTACGCGCGATAGCGCTGCAGGATGGTTCGAACGGTCTCCAGGGGGCCGCGCTCGTCGGGTTCGACCGCGAGGCCGGAAATGACGGTGACGCCGTCTCGGACGTGGACCCGCCAACGCCGATCGAGGCCAATGAACGAGTAACGCCCGGTCGTCTCACCGACCGCGGCACTCTCGAGCAAGAAGACGGCGCGACCATCGCCGAAACGTTGGAAGAGCGACACCGGGGTGTCGCGGTCCAACTGGAGGGTCACGGCGAGGGGGATAACGCCAAAGCCCCGATCGTGGAGTTCGCGGAACGTTGCTTCGTCCATTGTCGTCGTCACGTCGGGCGCCTCACGGCACCGTAGGATAGTCCCATGTCGTCGGGTCCCTCGGTACTGGTTATCGACAACTACGACTCGTTCGTCTACAACCTGTACCAGTACCTGGTCGAGTTGGGCGCATCGGTCCGGGTCGTCCGTAACGATTACGTGACTGACGAAGACCTCGTCGACCCCGACCTCGACGGAATCTTGATTTCACCCGGCCCCGGGCACCCTCGAGACGCGGGTCGGTGCCGCGAGGTCATCGAGTCGTGCGCGAAGAACGCACGGCCGATGTTGGGCGTGTGCCTCGGACACCAGGCTCTGGGTGACGCCTTCGGTGCGGCGATCGTGGCGGCGCCGACGCTGGTGCACGGACAGGCGACCTTCGTGAGCCACGAGGGTCGGGGCGTCTTCGCGGGGATGCCGCAGCCATTCGCGGCGGGGCGCTATCACTCGCTAGTCGTCGACCCCGTCACGCTGCCTCGCGAGTTCGAAGTGACGGCGCGGGCTGACGGAGTCGTGATGGGGATCCGTCACCGGGACCTACCACTCGAGGGTGTCCAGTTTCACCCGGAGTCCGTACTGACCGAAGACGGGTACAGCCTGCTCGCCAACTGGCTCGAGGTCTGTGGTTCGACCGACGCGCGTGCACGCGCGAGGTCCCTCAACGCGCGAAGCAGCGAGGTCCGTCGCTCGCTGCCCGAGCCGTCCAAGATCAAGTAATCGGCTGGCCGACTCCCAATCGAGTCTCGACGACGTCGCCGGCGACGGACTCAATGCGATAGGCGGCGGGCCCCGTGTCGACGTTGACGTCGCCGTCGGCGACTACTCGAACGACTTCGTCCTCTTCGTACCAGATTCCGACGTGATCGTCCGTGGCGTAGGCCACCGGCGGCAGCGCTCCCTCGGCCACCAATCGGTGCAGGAGGGGACGTCTTTGGGCTTCGGAGTCGTAGTGGACGCCGTTGGCGTAGGGGACCAGGCCGAGACCGGAGTCGATGAGACGCAGGTCCGGACCGAACGAATCGGTTGTCCCGCCGACGTGCCAACACAGGCTGCCGGCCGAGACGCCGGCCAAAATGACCCCACGATCCCAGGCCACTCGCATCGCCTCATCGACGTCGTGCAGACGCCACAGGGCCAAGAGGTTAGCCACCGATCCGCCACCGACCCAGACCAGGTCGCTGCTCGCGAGTCGTGCTTCGGGTGGCGCGGATGGCTGGGGGAAGAGCCGCAGCTGGGTCACGTCGCAACCCGCCGCGTTAAAAGCCTCGTAGAGCATCGCGTAGTAGGAATCGGCGTCACCGCTGGCGCTCAGGACGAGACAGACGCGGGGCCGCGCCTTTTCGGTCGCGCGCAGTGCGTCGACCAGCATGGTCCCGACGCGCACCGACTGCTGGACCGGACCGGGATTGAATCCCCCCGAGGTGGCGAGAATGCGCCGAATGGTCATTCGCCCGTTCTAGTCGAAGCTGGGCCCGTCGCGGGCATTGCGTAGGATGCCTGCAGCGGCACCAGTGCCGGCACCCTTCGAGGAGGACCATGACGAGCGCGGCAATGATCGACGATCGCATCAATCAGCTATTGAGCGAGTTCCCGCCGGACCGCACCGACCCGGTCGACTTCCTCGGCGCGCAGTTCGATCTCGGTTTGGCGTGGGCGCACTTCCCCGACGGCGAAGGCGGGTTTGGGGGGACGCCGGCCGACCAGTTGCACGTCCTGCAGCGGTTGGCTCGCGCCGGCGCGCCGTCGGCCGTGAATCGCAACGTCATCGGCTACGGCATGGTCGCGCCGACGCTGGTCGTACACGGCACCGAGGCACAGAAGCGACGCTATCTGCGACCATTATTTACCGGTGAAGAGGTGTGGTGCCAGTTGTTCTCCGAGCCGGGCGCGGGCAGCGACGTAGCGGCATTGGCGACCCGCGCCGAACGCGACGGTGACGAATGGCGGCTCAATGGTCAAAAGGTTTGGACTACCCTGGCGCACCTGTCCTCCTTTGGGCTCATGGTCGCCCGCACGGACCCCGATGTCGCCAAGCACCGTGGCATGACGGCGTTCCTCGTCGACATGCGCGCTCCCGGCGTCGACGTTCGTCCGTTGTATCAATTGACCGGCGAGGCCGAGTTCAACGAGTGCTTCTTCAACGATGCACGGGTCAACGACGACCAGCGGCTGGGCGACGTTGGTGACGGCTGGCGCGTCTCGCTGACGACGCTGATGAACGAGCGGGTATCCATTGGTGGCACGGTGCCGTCGCGGGGATCGGGACTGATCGGTGAGGCGGTATCGATCTGGAGCGATCGGTGGGCCACGCGAGCCGATCGCCACGCGCAGGCGATGCGGAGTGAGTTGCTGGCGGCGTGGGTACGCAACGAGGTGGCGCGACTCGCCAATTGGCGCGCGAGTGATCTTCGGCGAGCGGGCACTCCCGGTCCAGAGGGTTCGGCGGCGAAACTGGTGTTCGCCGAGGAAAATCAACGCACCAGTGAGCTGTGTGTTGACCTCCTCGGCGCTGACGGCATGCTCTACGGTTCGAACTTCCCCCAGATTCGTCCGACCGAGTCGGCGTTCAACAGCGCCGATCCACGCAAGGCGTTCCTGAGGATGCGGGCCAACTCAATCGAGGGTGGCACGAGTGAAGTGATGCGCAACATCATCGGTGAGCGGGTACTGGGCTTGCCCGGCGAACCGCGGGTGGACAAGGATGTCGCGTGGAAGGACGTGCCGCGAAGTTAGGTTCGCGCGTCGAGTCGTTCGGCAAAGAAGCGATACGTCCGAGCGGTGGCATCGCGGGCGGCTGACTCGTTGAAGAAGGCTGGCCGACCATCACAGTTGAACCCGTGCTCGGCCTCGGGGTAGCGCACGATCTCGGATCCGAAAGGTGAGGAATTCGTCGCGAGGCGCAGTGCCTCCACCTGCTCGACCGGAATTCCCTTGTCGAGATCACCGTAGAGACCGAGCCACGCACAGCGCAGTTCGGTGGACATCTCGAGCAGCGAGGAGAGTCCGAACCGTCCGGTCTCGACTCCGCCGCCGTAGAAGCTTACGGCCGCCCCAACGACTCCCAGAGTCGCGGTGTAGAACGCTACTGAGCCGCCCATGCAATAGCCAACGACCCCCGTGGACTCGGGTTCGAATCCGGCGTCGTGGAGGAATGAGCTCGCCGCGAGCAAATCGTCGGTGAGTCCGTCACGCGCGAGCGAGCCCAGCGCGGACATGGCGTCGGGGAACTGGTCGTAGGGGATCTCGGGGGAACCGACGCGGTGGAAGAGTTCGGGGGCCACGGCGTAGAAGCCCTCGGCCGCGAACCGTTCCGTCACCGACCGAATATGGTCGTTCACGCCGAAGGCCTCTTGGAGCACGATGACGGCACGGGGGGCGCCCTCGGCACCGGCCACCTGAATCGGCGTTCCCGATTCGAGTACGTGACGAGTGGTCATGAGAAATCAGGTCCTTTCGTTCGACTGCGCTTCAATTCGTAGAAACCGGGCGTGCCGGCCACCGCCAGAACACCGTCGAAGAGACGGCCCGCCGCCTCCCCGCGCGGAGCGGGGGTCACCACGGGTCCGAAAAAGGCGACGTCACCGACGTGAATAACGGGCGTTCCGACGTCGGTCCCGACCGGGTCCATCCCACGGTGGTGACTCGCGCGCAGTAGTTCGTCGTACGTCGTGGCAGAACCGGCCGCGGCGAGTTCGGCGTCGAGACCGACCTCGGCCAACGACTCGGCGATTATGACGGTCTCGTCCGTGAGACCGCCGACGTGGCGTCGTCGCCCCATGGCGGAGTAGAGGGGCTCTACGACGTCATTACCGTGAAGGGATTCGGCGGCGATCAAGACGCGCACTGGCGCCCACGCACGAGCCATGAAGTCGACGTAGTCAGCGGGCAGATCGCGCCCTTCGTTGAGGACCGCGAGACTCATGACGTGAAAGTGAACGTCGAGGTCGCGAACAGCCGCCGCTTCGAGGAGCCATCGCGACGTCATCCACGCCCAGGGACAAGCTGGATCAACCCAGAGGTCGGCGCGCTGGGTCATTCGTTTGATCCTCGTTGAACGTACGCCTCGAGCAAGGATGAGACGACGTTGGTGATGCGCACGGCCGTCGGCAGATCCAGCATCTCGTCGATGCCGTGGGCGTTGGAGTGGGGACCGAGAGCACCAGTGGCGACGAACTGAACGTCGGGGTATCGACGACCGAGCGAGGCGAGGAAGGGGATGGAGCCACCCTCCCCGGTGTACCCCACTTCCCGACCGAAGACGTCGATCGAAGCGCTGTTCAGCGCCGTCGCCAACCACGGTTCGAGAGCGGGCGCGACCCAACCTTGCGCGGTGTTGGTTCCCCGGAGCGAAATCTGAGCGCCTTCGGGGGGATTGGTGGTCAGGGTCCGCTCAATGGCCGCGTACGCTTCGTGCGGATCGATGGTTGGCGGCAGGCGCATGGATAGGACTGCGGTGGTGAAGGGCCGGACCACGTTGCCAGCGATCGACGGATCGGGCGCGCCGCCAAGGCCGATGATGGAGAGGGCCGGGTACCACGTCTGTCGAACGATGCGGTCAGCGGCCGACGATCCCATGAGGCGGACCCCGTCGACCGTCGGCATCTCGTCGGCGAGTAGGTCCCCAAACTCACTGGCGATGGACTCAGCGGCCGTACGCACCGCTTCGGGTATCAGTGCCTGAACCTCCGCGAGGCGGACTTCCCCCGTCGCCGAATCCTCGACGCGATCGAGGAGCTGGCGCAAGACGCGAAACGACGAGGGTACGACCCCGCTCGCGCTGCCGCTGTGGAGCCCCCGTTCGAGAACGGTGACTCGCACTTCGGTGTTGACGAGTCCTCGCAACGACGTGGTGACCCATAGGCGGTCGTAACTGAGTGCGCCGGAATCGAGGCAGATCATCAGTCGCACGTCACCGAGCTCATCTCGCAGGTGGTCGAGATACGCCTCGAGGTCCTCGCTGCCGCTCTCTTCGCTCGCTTCGATCAGAATCACGATTCGGGGGTGGCCGACTCCATTGGACTCGAGGGTGGCAACCGCTAAGGCGGCGCTGAACGTCGCGTATCCGTCGTCCACGATCCCGCGCGCGTAGACACGGTCACCGCGCCGTACGGGGACGAATGGGTCGAGACCCGTTGACCAGTCACCGAGCGGTGGCTGCTTGTCGAGGTGGCCGTAGAGGACGACGGTGCCATCGACCGGTGCCGTGGCCCCGATGGTTGCCGTCAAGAGGGGCGTGCGTCCGTCGAGTTGGTGAATCTGCACGACGGCGGAGGGCAACGTTTTCGAGACCCAATCGGCGAGCAAGTTCGCGGCGCGATTCAATTCGCCGTTCTCGGCCCAGGACTCGTCGAATGAGGGTGAGAGGCAGGGGATCGCGGCGTAGTCGAGGAGGGTGGGCAGCGCTACGCGTTCAAATTCATCGAAGGTGAGGACAGGCACTCTTTCGAGGTTAGTGGTCGGGCAACGGACCGTCCACTACCCGCCAGCAGTAGAAGGCGACCGCGGTTCGAAATCCGAGAAAGGGCTCTCCGGCATCGCGGAGCGAGCGCTCGTCGATGATCTCGTCGAGTCCGTGTAGTCGACTCCACCCATTTCGAATCCCGTAATCACCGGTCGGCCACACGTCGGGCCTCGCCAGTGTGAACATGAGGTACATCTGTGCGGTCCAGGGGCCAATTCCTCGTACCGCGGTCACTTCGCGCGTCACTTCATGATCACGCATGTAGCCGTGGCGCGCGAGATCAATTCGACCGTCGTCGACGTGATGGGCCAGTTCGATCATCGCTTCGGCCTTCACTTGGGACAGGCCAGCCGATCGCAGTCGCGCTACGTCAATGGCGAGCAGGGTCGAAACGGTCGGCTCACCCTCGCAGACGTCGACCACCCGTCGATGAATCGTCGTGGCGGCCGCGGTGGCTAGGAGTTGGAAGCTGATGGACCGGACCAGACTGGCGAAACGGTCGCGGACCGGCGCTGGCCGAGGCGCCGGTGGTGGGCCGACCGTGTTGACGAGCGCACGAAAGGCCGGGTCTCGTCGCGCGATCAATCGCGCCGTCTCTTGCCGGGTGGGTTTCAGCGCGACTCCCCTGAAGGGACGTAGACGTTGTCGGGCACGGTGGCGGTGCGAACGACCTCTTGCAGGAGCGAATGTATCGCGCGAATCGGTGCGGCGGGGAAACCGAATCGGCGACTCACGAGACTGACTCGTCGCCGGGCGATGCCCTCGACGTGTACGGCGACGAAGTTGGCGCGAAGGTGCTGGGACAGCATCGTGGCGGGCAGAATCGACGGCCCGTATCCATCGAAGGTCAGCGACGCGATCGTCCGTAGCCCGTCGAGCTCGACGATCGGTCGCAACATCACACCGTGCGCTTCGGCGGCCTCGTCGATTTCTCGACGAAGTGGCGTCCCCTGGAGGGGGAGGAGCAACTCCATTTTGGCCAACGTCGTGAAATTCACGCTGCGCCGTCGGGCGAGCGGGTGATCGCGGGCCACGATCAAGACCAGGTCTTCGCTGAACAGGTCGGTGTCGGTTAGTTCGGGTGCGAATACCGGCCAGGCGAGTACGGCGAGGTCGAGTTGGCCGTTTACGACCCGGGGCTCCAACGCGGAATTTGTCCCTTCACTGATTCGGATGGCAACGTGCGCGAATGAACGGCGTTGAGCTTCGATGAGCAGCGGAACGATCCACCGTCCCGCGGTGCCGATCATGCCGAGGTTCACCTCGCCGCGGATATCCGCGTTGAGTTCAGAGACGTCGGCGGCGATCGCGCTGAGTTCGATCAGGATCCGACGCGCGCGGTGTAAGACGACCGCACCCGATTCGGTGATGGAACCAGACGCCCGGTCAACGAGCTCCGAACCGAGTTCGGTTTCGAGCCGCGCGATTCGGTTGGAGATGTTCGACTGCACCGTGCCCAATGCGTCGGCGGCACTGGAAAAAGTCCCGTGGTCGGCGATGCCGACGAGGGCCTCGAGTTGGCGAATTTCCACGTATCGATTATAGAGATAGGAGGTATCCCTCATATCGTGTTGATGAATAGCCATCGAGTTGGCATACTGGTCTCAGCCTGTTTACAACGAATCCCCCCTCGAAGTAAACCAAGGTTTTGCAAAAGGACCAACCACCCCCCCGGTTGGTCCTTTTGCGTTTTCCGGGTTCGTCGCCCCGTCTTCGGAGCTGGTAATGAACTGGGTTGTTAGCGTGAGGGGATGGCGATGCGGCGGACTCTTCGACTTCAAATCGCCGTTCTCGTGGTTCGCGCGGTGAATTGGGCTTCCCCCCGGTTGGGCCGGGGCAGTGGAACGGTCGCGGGTGGCTCGGTCGGACTGGGAATCGCTCCTCGCTTACTGGAGTCGTTGGCGGACCGGCGCACGGTAATCCTCGTCAGTGGAACGAATGGTAAGACGACGACGACCGCCCTCATCGCCGCCGGCTGGGGTGAAGACCCAGCGACCAATGACACCGGTGCCAACATGCCAGCTGGTCAGGTGGCCGCATTGGTGCGCAGTTCGTCACGGCGTGCGGTGTTGGAGAGCGATGAGGGGTGGCTGGGCGCGAGCGTAGAGGCAACCCAACCGGCAGTAATCGTCGCGCTCAATCTCTCCCGAGACCAACTAGACCGGGCGAGTGAAGTTCGACAGTTGGCCGAGCGATGGCGCACCGTTTTTGTCTCGGACCGGGCCAAGCACTCGGTAATTGTCGCCAACGCGCTAGATCCACTGGTGGTCTTCGCCGCCGATGGTGCACCGAACGTTCGTTGGTGCGCGCCGCCGACTTCGTGGACCGCCGACTCACAGTCTTGCCCCCGGTGCACGAATCCGCTGCGGCGAAGTGCCGAACGATGGTGGTGCGAGTGTGGACTCGCCCAGCCGGCGAGTACGTCGTACTTCGACGGCGACGACGCCGTCATTGGCGACGTTCGGATACCGCTTGAACTCGCGCTCCCCGGCTCGTTTAATCGCGGTAATGCGCTCGTGGCGCTGACTGCGCTCGGTGAAGTCGGCGTCGACGTGACCGCTGCGTCGAAGCGATTGGCCACCGTGCGAGCGGTTGCCGGACGCTACGACGTTCGATGCGTCGACGGCCAACCCGTACGGTTGCTCCTGGCGAAGAACCCCGCGGGGTTTTCGGCCCTCCTCGAGAGCATCGGGAGCGACCACGATATTTGGATCGCCATTAATGCCAGAGTCGCCGATGGTCACGATCCGTCGTGGCTCTATGACGTGCCGTTCGAGATCCTTCGAGGTCGCCGGGTGCGGTGCCTGGGGGATCGTCGCTTCGACCTAGCGACACGACTCTGGTACGCGGGGGTCGATGTCGACGTGGGCGAATCGCTGGTGCCCCAGACCGACCGGGTGATTGATGTGCTCGCCAACTACACGGCCTTCAGCGATCTCCTCGCGGAGTCTCAGCCGTGCTGACGATCGTCCAGGTCTACCCGGAGCTGTTGGGCACCTACGGTGACGGTGGCAACGGGCTCGTCCTGGCCGAGCGAGCTCGGCGCCGCGGGATCGCGGTTCGCCTCATCCACGCCGGCATGGACGATCAGCTCGCATCGGCTGACCTGTACCTGCTGGGCGGCGGCGAAGACGGCCCGCAGCGGTTGGCGGTGGAGCTCCTCGCGAACGCTGGCTTTGGGCAACAAGTGAGCAATGGAGCGATGGTGTTCGCCGTGTGTGCCGGACTGCAGATGCTCGGGACGAGTTTCAGTGTCCACGGTGACGACGAGTACCGCGGGCTCGGACTGGTCCCGGCGGTGACCACGCGGGCGACAACGCGCGCCGTCGGGGATCTGGTGACCGAGGTGAACGGCACGCTCATGGTCGGTTTTGAGAACCACGGCGGCGCGACCTCCTTCGGTTCGGGTGTGGACCCGTTGGGAACCGTTGTGCGTGGACGGGGCAACGACGGTCAGACTGATGGCTGCCGAATGGGGCGGATATGGGCGACGTACGCCCACGGACCGGTGCTGGCACTTAATCCGTGGCTCGCCGACGCGGTGCTCGCCGAAGCTATCGGACGAGATCAGCTCGAGCCCCTCGACTCGGTTGCGGACCGACTCTACGAGTCACGATGTCGGGCGCTTATGAATCTAGGGGTCGATTGATTCCCCAGTCGGGATCGCCGCTGACTTCGCGCCCGAGTAGTACGACGGAATCCTCGACCCGTGCACCGAACCGACGGATTGACTCGCCGTCCTCACAGCGAATCGACTGACCGAAGGCGACAACGACGTGGTGGCGACGACGATTCGGTGCGTTGATGAATCGAGGCGCTTTGGCGTACTTCGGTCCGCGCAGGAGTCCCGCTTCGTGCACGTAGGTCGGAATAACCGTCGCGCCGGCGCGTTCGGCGAGGTAGGCGGCTCCACCCTTGAACTCTTGGAGTGCCCCGTCGGGGGTACGTCCACCTTCGGGATAGATAAGGAGGTTCCATCGGTCCTCGACGAGTTCCAGCGCCTGTTGGGCACTTCGTCGGTTGACGCGCAGACGGTCAATTGGGATGGCGTTGAAGACCAAAACAGTCTTGAAGGCGGTGCGTCGGTCCATGAAGAAGCTGTCCATCGCGGCCGCCACGACGGTGCGCCGACGAATCCGGGCCGGCAGTGAACTCAAAATCAGTGGTGTGTCGAGGTTGCTCGCGTGATTGGCGACGAAGATGAACGGGCCCGGCCCGCTGATGTTCTCAAGGCCCCGGGTCTCGAGCGTGGACATGTATCGCACGTAGGGCCCGAGAAAGAATCGATGAAGTAGTTCACGAACGAAACGTGTGCGATACCGTCGCCCCCACGCCGTCGAGTAATCGAGTCCGAGTTCGGCCATGGACTATCGGCGACGGGGTCGCTGCTTAGGGGTGTAGCGCTTCGAAGGAGCGGGAATGCTTCGAACGGTGCCGTCGTTGGTCACGGTGGCCGACCCACTCGCTCGCGCAGCTTTGCGGGCTTGAGCCATTTCACGTGCGCGCTTGGATGATCCCGAGAACGACGCTTCTCCGTACTTCTGAAGACGGAACGCCCGAACGACCAGCCACCCACCGATGAGCAAGAATGGTAGCCCTGCGACGCCCAGTGCGAGTCCCATTAGCAGCGCACTGGCGGCGACGCCCGCGCGCTTTCGGCGATACGAAAAGAAGACGACGGCGGCGCCGAGGAGGACAATCTCGAGGAATTGCGGCAGCCAATCGGAGGGGTGGGTCAAGTGCGTGTACTGGCAGACACTGTGCACCAGGTGGTAATTGGTTGGGCAGGTCTTCGTCGACGACAACTTGGCGGTATCAGTGACGAGGGTGTTCTTGAATAGGTGGGGACTAATAATCGCCGCGAGGGCGCCCGCCACGAATCCTCCGATGTATCCAATCTTCTGTTCGAGCGAATCAAGTCCCAGAACGACGCTGCGCGGTACGGCGGAAGGACGTCTGGCTTTGCGTCGCGGGGACGTCTCAGATGAGTCGGGCACACGTGCAGGATACAACGCAACGCTTTCCTCGAACGTCGGTGCTGGTCCAAGCGGTAGCATTGAACGTCCGGGCGCTTAGCTCAGTTGGTTAGAGCGCAGCCTTCACACGGCTGAGGTCACAGGTTCGAGTCCTGTAGCGCCCACTCCGGTAGTGCCCACTGCGAAGTAGGAGGGAGGGCAGGTTCGTCGCTATTCGAACCAGCCACTCCCGATTGGGCACAACTACTCGTTGACGATTGGTTCGCGAAGCGATTCGTGGTGCGCGATCTGACCCTCCTCGCGTTCGATCAGTTCATTGTCGTCAGCTCGTTCAATGTGCACGAGCAAGTCATCGGCGTGTGGCGTCGCTCGTATCAACTCATCGAGTTTCAACTGGAGCGCGATCTGCTGGCGGCTTTGCGTGTGTTGGATGACGAACAGCATGACCAGCGTGATTGATTCCGCGGTCGTGGAGAAGTCAATCTGCCAGCGGTCCGGATAGCCCGAAATTGACATCGTGACGATGAAAGCGGTCATGACGATGGCCACCGTGGCGGCGACCCCCGAACGGGAGGTAAATCCGTCGATCCACTGAAGGATTCGACTGATGCGACGAAGTATGGCGTTGCTTTCGATGGATTTCATTGATCTTCCCGTTCGGTGGAGGCGTTCGTGAAACATGCGTACGACGTCCGACGACGTGGCGTCCGCAGCGACGCCGCGCGAAGAACTTCGATTGACGGTGTCACGTTGGACGATTCCTCGGCCGGTTCAGGCCGCGTTTGGTGGAACATGGATGTTTGGTTAGTGCTCAATCCAGGTCGACGGGACTGTCTCGCCTACGTAGTGGACGCAACATGGTTGGGCTGGTTCTCTCGAATCACCTTCGGGCGATTGGTTAGTCACTGTCCGAAGAGCGCACTCGATTGACGCGCGCGAAGTTGGTCGTTGTTGCATGATGCTCCTCATGGAGTTTGGGACGTACGAACTGCCAGCAGTCAACTCCATCGGAACCGCGTATCCACTGTACACTAGAAATAGATGACGGGAAATAAACTTCAGGTAAATGATTCGCCGGTGGTCGCATGGAGCTTCTTCACGAAGCACGCCCTCGTCCTGCTGTACGTGGCTGAGAATCCCGAAATTCGGTTGTCCGAAATCGCGCGATCAGTGGAACTCACCGAGCGTCGCGTGCACGGAATCCTCACCGATCTCATCGAATCTGGTTACGTGATTCGTGCGAAGAAGGGGCGACGAAATCGCTACGAGGTGCGAAATCAATTGCCAATCCCGGATTTCGTCGACCGCGTTCGTGCCGTTGGCGACTTTTTGTCCGTGCTGGACGGAGACGGCGGTCCCTCGCGCGGCTTCACATATTTCACGCGTGGGGACGAATCTTCACCTGTAGAGTAACCCCGAGAAGAAAATCTTCTCAACTATCGAGACGCCGGGTTCGAGTCGGACGATCCAGAAGATTGTCGCTCGTTCGGGCAAGACGACTCCATTCAAGATGGAGATTTATCATGTTGCTCCGCCGTTTATTCGACGGTTTCACCGTCGCCACCGCGCCCGTGACACCAGAGCCACCAGTGGTACGCGTATCATTGCCGCGGTTTTTCATGTTGCAGAGTGTGATCACGATGTTGGCGCTGAGCGTCCTAATGGTGGCTCTCAAGGCCCTGGCGCGCATCGCCGTCGGTCCGAGACCACGATGACGAACTCAAACCCCGATTTGTTTCGTCGCCACTCGCTCCTCATCGACGTAAACGACGATGGTTCCTTTTGGAGTGATCATCACCGCCACATCGACCAGGACGAGGGCAATTGGTTCTCGTCGGCAATGCGCACGGTCGCGTCGCATCGAGACGAGGCAGCGACGGGTGTTGCGCTTCGGAATCTCGCCGGCGGGGCGACGCGACGATGAAATCGAACCAGACGGTATATGGAATATTGAGCAGTACCCCTCCAACGCCTTGCGGCATCGCGACGTTTTCTGCGGCATTGGGCATGGCGCTCCTACGTCGGGGCGCCACCGTCAACATGATTCGGGTACTTGATCGCCCCGAAGCGAGTTCAACCTCGACCCTGCCAGTCATGGCCGAACTGGTGGCCACCGACCCGTCTACGGCAACCGGGGTGATCGAAGCCATGAATCGATGCGACGTGGCGATCGTTCAACACGAATACGGCCTCTACGGCGGGCACGACGGCTCGGACATAATTCGGGTCCTCGAGGGGATTCGAGTGTTGAAGATCGTCGTTCTGCACACCGTATTGCCCAATCCGACTGAGCACCAGAAGGAGATCTTGAACGCGGTGATTGCGCGAGCCGACAATGTTGTCGTGATGACGAGCGCCGCGGCCGCGGTGCTCCAGGCGGTCAACGACGTTGGACTTACGCCAGTTGAGGTGATTCCTCACGGTGCCGCGGTGGCGTCGGTCGCCGTTCGCCGGCCCATTGACGCCGCACCATTGATCTTGACGTGGGGTTTGATCGGCCCGGGCAAAGGCATCGAGTGGGTCATCGACGCGATGGCCGGCCTGCGCGATCTCGTACCGACACCGCACTACCTCATAATGGGTCGTACGCATCCGAAGGTTCTGGCCTTCGAGGGCGACGTCTACCGCCAGATGCTCGAACGGCGGGTGGCCAGCAATGGGGTTAGCGACCTGGTTCGCTTCGACAATGCCTATCACGATCTCGATTACCTCGCCGTTGCGATTGCCAGTGCCGACGTCGTCGTCTTGCCGTACGATTCGTCCGATCAGGCGACCTCGGGCGTTCTCGTCGACGCGATTGCCGCGGGTCGTCCAGTGATTGCGACATCATTTCCGCACTCCCTCGAGTTGCTCGCATCGGGTGCGGGCATCGTTGTTAACCACCGTGATCCCAGTTCGATTCGAGACGCAATTCGCCGGGTTGTGACCGAGCCGTCACTCGCTGGCGCAATGGCTCGTCAGGCCCACCATCTGGCACCGGCGTTGAGCTGGGATGCGGTGGCCGAGCAGTACGTACGCACCGCCCGGCCCTATTTGTCACGCGCCAGTGCCGACGCGTGACAACGGTTCCAATACTAGATTTCAACCATCTGCTGGCGCTGACGGGGCCGTTCGGCACGTTCGAGCACGCCCGTCATTCGACCGCTCGAATCGAGCACGGGTACTGTACCGATGACGTCGCTCGGGTGTTGCTGGTCACGGCGCGCGAACCAGTGCTCGCCGAGGAATTAGGCAATCTTGCCGCATCGTCCATTGAGTTTCTCGCGCAGGCCCAGGGTTCGAGTGGAGAGTTCAAGAATCGCCGGTCACCCGATGGCTCGTGGACGGGACAACCGTCCAACGAGGACTGCTGGGGACGTGCGGTGTGGGCACTCGGGACGGTCGTCGCGTCCTCGAGCGCCGTTTCGCTGCATGGCCAGGCACATCGGCTCCTGGAGCGCGCTGCGTTAGTACGTTCGCCGTGGCCACGTTCGATGGCCTGGGCGGCGATGGGGGCGATAGAAGTGTTGCGTAGTGAACCGGCGGATCGTAACGCTCACCAACTGCTTCTTGCCGCAGTCGACGTACTCGACCGGACCGAGATGAGTGACGATTGGCGCTGGCCCGAACCACGGCTGACCTACGCGAACGCCGCGTTGGCCGAGGCGCTGGTCGCGGCCGGAACGTGGCTCGGCGATGACCGGATCCAGCAAATGGGACTACGCCAACTTCGATGGTTGCTCACGGTGGAAACCCGTGACGGACACCTTTCCGTGTCACCGGTCGGAGGTCGAGGTCCGCTCGATCCACCGCGCCAGTACGACCAACAACCAATTGAAGTTGCGGCAATGGCCGACGCTTGTGTTAGAGCGTATGACGCAACCGGTGATGAAGAATGGTTGGTCGGCGTCGAGCGAGCCGTTGGGTGGTTCATCGGAGAGAACGACGCCGGTGCCGTGATGTTTGACCCGTCGAGCGGCGGGGGTTTCGACGGGCTCACGGCGACTGGCCCGAATCTCAATCAGGGTGCTGAATCCACGGTGGCGTTGCTCACCACCTTGCAGTACGCCCGTCGATACGCGTTGAGCGCATCGTGAGAGACATGGGTCTCGCGAAGAGGGCTGCGTATCGCATGCGCGCTGATGCCACGCGCGTCGTGTCACGGCTCTTCGTTCCGGGGCAAGAATTGGTCGGCGGAAGTGAGTCGCGTGCCTCCAATACCGTTGAGCGCGTCCTCGCGCTCAGCGAGAGTGATGTCGAACGTGAACTCGACGAACTATTGACGCGTTTCGACCATCGACACGAAGACCTTATGGCGGTATTCGACGCGAACGCCGACCGAGTCATCGATTACGTCACCGACCCCGTTTCTCTCGTTCGAAAGCGTTTTCTTGGCGCCGTGTTCACTCACGAATACGCCATCGAAGGCGCCGCCATCTGCAACCCGAGCCTTGTTCAGCATCCTGATCAGTCCGGTGTGAAGGCGGGAGATCTCCGGGTGGTGCTGAGTTATCGAGCGATTGGGGAGGGGCACCACTCCTCAATCGTGTTTCGGTCGGGAGTTATAGCGTCGTCCGGTGAGCTCACTATCGACGACGCCCGCGCATTTCCTGTCGTCGCCACCGCCACCGCGTCATCGCTCAGCCGACCCCTGTTTCATGCGCTGCTTCGCGAAATCGGTTATGACGGCGAGACGGCGGCATCGGTCCTCAACAGCCTTGATGACAACTTTGAATCAATCGATCTCGTCGCGGCAATCGCGAAACTTGAGACCCAGAGCGATACACGATTGAACGTCACGGAAGTCGCAGCACTGTTGAACCTTATTGCAGCGTGTTTTTACGGCGCAGCGTTCGACAGCGACGTTGATCTTTCGAGACGCGTCCTATGGCCCACCGCACCGAACGAGGTCAGCGGGATGGAGGATGCTCGCTTCGTCCGATTCGAAGAGGGTGGCGTTATCACCTATTACGCCTCATACACGGCGTTCGACGGCCGTTCAGTATCGCAACAGTTACTGGAAACGGCAGATTTCGTTACGTTCACCTCTTCGCCGCTCGCCGGACACGCCGCTCGAAACAAGGGATTGGCACTGTTCCCCCGTCGGGTCAACGGACAGTTCGTCGCTCTCTCACGTCACGATCGAGAGTCCAACGCCGTCGCCTTCTCGGATGACGTGCATCAATGGGATTCGACGGTAACGGCGCAACGGCCACGCCAGTCGTGGGAGATTCTGCAGCTGGGCAACTGCGGTTCACCCATTGAACTCGATGAGGGATGGTTGGTGATCGTTCACGGTGTTGGACCGATGCGTACGTACGGCATCGGTGCACTGCTGCTGGACCTTGAAGACCCCGCGATCGTGATCGCCCAATTACCGCGACCGTTGTTGATACCCAGTGACGAAGAGCGGGACGGATACGTGCCTAACGTGGTGTACTCGTGTGGATCAATCGTGCACGGTGGCGTGTTGTACCTTCCCTACGGGATCGCTGATCAGTCGATCGGATTCGCTACGTTCCAAGTCACCGAGTTGCTCGCTGCGTTCGAACCCGTGAATTGGGGGGATGACGCACCGTGATGAAAGTCGCGACGGGGACAGCCCTCGAGGACAACGGGGCAACCGATCAGCGGTTGTGCGTCGGGCAACGTCGTCGCGCCGTGACCAGCGTTCCCCAATTACCGTGAAATCGACCGAGCGGCTCATCGCAATCTACGACGATATGGCACGGCTAGAACGTCAGGGCGCCAGCAGCGGGTCACTTTGTTCGGTTGCCAAGAACATCGTTCAGTTGACTGGCGCGGGAATAACTGTTGAGGTCCTCAACTCGCCGATGATGCCATTGTGCTCGTCGAATGAGGTATCGAGAGCCCTGTTGGACCTGGAAGTGACGTTGGGTGAAGGGCCCTGCACCGCGGCACTACATTCAGAGATCGCCGTCGATCAACCGGATCTTTCGACGCCGATGGGTCATGAGTTGATGGCCTACGCACCGATGGCGTTGGCGATCGGCGTTCAGGCGGTGTTTGGATTTCCCGTGCGAATCGGCGTGGTGCAATTTGGGGCACTCGGGTTTTACCGTGATCGCCCGGGGGCATTGAGCGAGTCGCAACGATCAGACGGTTATCTCATGGCTTCTGTCGTCGGCCGTACAGTCTTGGCCATGCAATCCGGCGCCGACTCGGGCACGCTGTCGGTGGAGTTGCGTAACTTGACGCTCTTCGAGTTCTCGGTGCACCAAGCGTCGGGAATTGTGGCCGTACAAGGCGCGATGTCGATCAAGGATGCGCTCATCTCTCTTCGGATGCACGCCCACGCGAGCGAAATCAGTCTCGCGGAGCTTTCAGCCCGAGTAATTGCCCGTCGGGTGCGTTTTGATGCAAAAGACCGCACCTGGACAGAACGGACACTGGAACAGTGACGCGAGCGGAGCGGTACGGTGAAGTCGAGCGCTCGTCAGCCGGGTTGGCGGTACGCCGATTTGGGGCCCCGCGAGGAAGGGGAGTTTCTCGTGGTTAGGGAATCTCTGGTGGTGGCGACGTTGGTGGAGTTGGCTGACAATCTGGTCGACAACTTCGACGTAATCGATATTTTGACGATGTTGAGTCGTCGCAGTGTCGAGGCGATTGACGTGGACGCTGCGGGTGTCATGCTCGCGCTGCCCGGTGGCGAACTCCAATTCGTCGCTTCATCGAGTGAATCGATGAAGGTGCTGGAACTCTTCCAGATCCAGTCCAACGAAGGGCCGTGCGTCGATTGTTTCACGAGCGGCGCCGCGGTGGTGAACCAGTCCCTCGTTGTACCGGACGACCGTTGGCCGAGGTTTACTCCACGAGCGGTTGACTTGGGATTTCGCTCTGTTCACTGTCTGCCGATGCGTCTTCGCGGGAGGACGTTAGGGGCGTTGAACTTGTTCCGTGCTCGCACGGGCGGGGTATCGAGCGAGGACATTGTGGTCGCGCAGGGTCTCGCCGATATCGCGACAATTGCGATTCTGCAGCATCAGACGTCCCAGACCGCCCAACGAATCAATGATCAACTGAACTTCGCACTCAATAGTCGCATCATCATTGAACAGGCGAAGGGCATGGTTTCACAAGCGGCGCAGTGCGACATGGATGCGGCCTTTGCTCAGCTACGAGCTCACGCGAGGAACCATAATTATCGCCTAACTGACGTGGCGACCATGATTGTTACCGGAACCGTCGCTATCACCGAACTCGACCACCCTCCCACTCGCAAGAATTCGCAGTAATCACGAAGCCCGCACGAGTGTTGCGAACGACATGGTGTTAAAATAATCTGTAGGACGTCCAGACCCTGCCTCCGATATTTCCACCCGGTTATTTGGTAATAACGAAAGGAAATCATCATGGGTTTGGGAGCAATTGTGTTTAGCGTCTTCGCGGTGACCAGTGCGACGATTCGTTGGGCTGCCGGCGTACAAAGTGCGGGGTACCACTTCACTGCGCTCTCGGTGATCTTGGTGGTCATAGGGGTCGTAGGGATTGTCGACGTGATTGTCGAGATTCTCTTCTCTCGTATCAACTCGCGGAGAGAACTGCATTCGATCGATCATCGAGCCGAAGAATCCGAGCGAGCCTCCGCTTCGGTGGGCGGTTCAGTTAACTAGTCCAGGTTGAGTGGCTAGTACGGCACCGAAGTTTCTCACGGCGGGGTTCGATTCCGAACTGAGAGCCATTGGTACTCGGCCAGATAGGACTCGGGGACGTCGTGCATTGACGCACCGTCTCGAAAGAGCACGAATGCCATTGCGAACGGAGAGGTCGTCCGAAGTGGACCCTCCTTTTGGGGTCAATGATCTCAACCTGGAACTCGGCTGTTGAGAATCCAGACCTCCTTGCGTAAG
>LMAD01000011.1 GCA_001443545.1 Acidimicrobiaceae bacterium RAAP-2 | reverse complement strand
GCTTACGCAAGGAGGTCTGGAATCAGGCGTGTCGCCGTAAATGTCGAAGTCCAATGGACCATCGATTGACTTGCGTCGGTGCAGGAGCACGTGGGTCGCCACGAGCGTGAACTACGTGGTCACCGATTCCGGGCGTTCGCTATTTCGCTGCTGTCCGCTCTCATCCGCACTTGAGTCTTCGAATACCCGACGCGCAAACGTCACCGATTCGACGTGCCCCGCCGACGGTTCGTCGAACCGGCGATCCCTCACCCGCGAAGTTTCCGTGGTGAACTTCCAATCAGTAGAGCGCTTTAACGCAGGTGAGAACGGACCCGGCGAACTGCTGCCAGTCGTACTCCCAGTGTCTGATGTGCGTGCGCCAATACGTCGTGAATTCGCTCGCGTTGGTGGCCGTGGCGTCGAACTTCAGCTGGGCTACGAGTTGGTTCATCAATTCCTTCGTGCCACGATTTGGCGCGGTGGCGGCCAACTTCTCAAAGGTTGGTATCACCGTCTTGGCGAAGGCGCGGTACGCCGTCCAGTCCCGAGAATTCGTCGGTGCGTGAGGGTGAAAGGCCATCAGGGTCGAGCAGAAGCTGCTCGGACTCGCCACTATCTCCTGACTGGCACCCGCGGGTACTGCCGTCACAAGCATCGACAGCGTCACGGTGAGCACCGCAGCTCGGATTCCACTCTGTAACAGTCGCCAATTTCGTCGCATCGCCCCTCCCTCATCGAGCGGGTCACGACGTTGGCAACTCGTAATCCGCCATTCGCTGCTGAAAATAACACTGCGAAAAATGTGGTGCGCGAGGAAAGCAATGCTCGTGAACGTATTCGCAAATCGTCGACTGGGAACGACCTCGTCAGTAAGCCGCGGTGGGAATCGTCGGACGCTGTAACGTCCTTCGCGAATCGAATCGCGCTCCGGCGGCGTTTCACCGTTGTCTTCGAAGGACGGCGCGCCGCGGAATCGTGGTCACGCAGATGTTCACGCGGCGCGTCGACGTCACACACGCTCCAAATGGGCTGTTGACCAGGTAGCACCGGGGGTGAACCCGTCTGGCGCGAGCCGTCGCGGGGATTTCATCTGGCGTTTCCGACGAGTTCATCGGGTGCACCGGATTTTGTGCGGTTAATCAGATAGTGTTCGCCGCGGACCTCCAAACCGGAGGATTCGCAATTTTCGGAAGGTGAGGGAATGTCCCTAAAACGAGTGAAGGTGGTACTTGCCGCCGGGGCGACGATGGCTAGTTTGGCCGTCGTATCGGTCACCGGATCGGTGGGCGCCAGCGGGGCGACAACGGTGAATTGGTCGAAGGTGCAGACCTTGGCCAAGAGTGGCCCGACGTCGATGGCAGCCCTCGTGGCGGCAGCCAAGAAGGAAGGAACGCTCAACGTCATCGCGTTGCCGCCGAACTGGGCGAACTACGGCGCAATGATTTCGACGTTCCAAAAGAAGTACGGCATCAAGGTGAATTCGGAGAATCCGAACGGCTCGAGTCAGGACGAGATCAACGCGATCATCGCTGACAAGGGGCGCTCGACCAACCCGGACGTCATCGACGTCGGAACGAACTTCGCCATCACGGCCCAGCAGAAGCACCTGTTGGCTCCCTACCGCGTCTCGACGTGGGCGAATATCCCCGCGGCGCTGAAGCAGCCTCGTGGCTACTGGTTCGACGACTACGGCGGGTTCGTCGCGATCGGCTGTAACGCAGCGGTCGTCAAGGTCTGCCCCACGTCGTTCGCTCAGATGCTGAAGAAGGGCCAGGGCTACAAGATCGGGATCAACAACAACCCGACGGCGTCGAGTTCGGCGCTGGCCGCAGTCATGGCCGCGGCGATCGCGAACCACGGGTCGTTGAACAACGTCAAGCCCGGTGTCGACTACTTCAAGACAATGAACGCCAACGGCAACTTTGTCGCGACTATCGCGGGGCCGTCGACCGTCCAGAGTGGTGCCACCAACATCGTGATCTGGTGGGACTACCTCCAGGCGTCGGGCATCAACACCTTGCCCGGTTACGCCAAGAAGTGGAAGATCGTGATTCCGAGTGACTCGTCGATGGCCGAGTACTACACCCAGGCCATTAACGCGTCGGCGCCGGACCCCGCGGCGGCCCGTCTGTGGGAGGAGTTCCTCTACTCCCCGCAGGGTCAGAACATCTGGCTCAAGGGGATGGCCCGACCGGTCGAGTTGGCGTACATGACGGCACACCACTTGGCTAACGCCAAGGCGCTTGCCGCACTGCCTCCGCTGCCCAAGGGCACCATCCAGTACCCGACCCAGTCGCAGATCACGAAGGCCGAGGCCGTCGTCGTCGCGAACTGGCCCACCGAGGTCACGTCGGGTCCGTAGTAGTACACCTATGAATTCAGCAACGTCGGACGGAACATCAGTCGTCTCCGGCCCGGGCGCGTCAGCGCCCGGCGCCGGAGACGCCGACGTCGCACCGTCGCGACGTCGCGCCATCGGTCGGTTCCTTCGACCGATGGCGGCGATGGCGCCGTTCTCGATCTACTCGTTTCTCGGCCTCGGCGTGCCGATCCTCGCCGTCATCTACTACGCCTTTCACAGCGAGCAGGGCCGTCTGAGCCTGTCGAATCTCAGTCTCGTTATGCACGGTTCCTACCTACTGGGCTTCGAGAACAGCATCCTGCTCGCGCTGATCACCTCGATCGTGCCGGGCATCCTCGGGCTGATCCTCGCCTACGCCATCGCAACGTCGCGCAGCGCGATGCTCAAGCGTCTCGTGGCGACCGCGTCGGGCGTACTCGCCAACTTCGGTGGTATCAACCTCACATTCATGTTCATCGCGACCCTCGGCTCGACGGGGATCCTCACCGCGTGGCTGAGCGCGATCCACCTGAACCCCTGGAACTTCGGGTTCAATCTCTATTCGTTCTACGGCGTCGTGCTCGTCTATCTGTACTTCCAGGTGCCCCTGATGGTCCTCGTCATCACACCGGCCCTCGGGGGACTGCGCCAGTCGTGGCGCGAAGCGGCCGAGAACATGGGCGCGTCGAGTTGGGGCTACTGGCGCCACGTGGGCATCCCGGTTCTGATGCCGTCGGTCCTCGGCGGGATGCTGCTGCTCTTCGGCAGTGGTTTCGCCGCCTACGCGACGGCCGAAACCCTCACCGCGGGCACGGTGACTTTGGCCCCGATCCAAATTGGCTCCCTGCTCGCTGGTAATCAGCTCGCTGGTCAAGAGAACGTCGGCTACGCCGTCGGACTGGGGATGTTCATCGTGCTCGCCGTGACGATGATCCTCTACGGGTTGGTGCGTCGGAGGGCGTCCAAGTGGCTTCGTTAATCCCCGACATCGTCGAAGACGCGCTCGTCCTCGATCCAGTCGACTCGCCCCGTCGCCGGCGACTACCGCGACTGCGGGTGTGGCGCGCCGTGGTGCTCTTCGTGGCGGGCGCGTACTTCCTCATCCCGATCTACGCCGGACTGCGGTTCTCCCTCGAGAACGACGCCGGACACCTCTCGCTCTACGCGGTGAAGGTGATCCCCTCCGAACCCGGTTTCTCCGCCGCCTTCTGGTTGTCGATGCGACTGGCGGTCGTGACCCTCGCGCTGACGCTGGTGTTGATGGTCCCGACGTCGGTTTACGTGCACCTGAAGTTTCCCCGACTTCGCCGAGTCATGGATTTCGTCACCGTCTTGCCGATCGTGATCCCACCGATTGTGCTGATCTTGGGCGTCTTGCGCGCCGCACCACTGTGGCTTCGCGCGTCGCCCTACCTACTTAGCCTCGTGTACGTCATCTTGTCGATGCCCTTCGTGTATCGATCGCTCGACGCCGGTCTCACCGCGATTGACCTGAAGACCCTCGTCGAGGCGTCGCGGTCACTCGGGGGGAACTGGCTGAACACCCTCTGGCGCGTCGTGGTGCCGAATCTGCGGTCGGCCCTGCTCTCGGCGACCGTGTTGACGCTCGCGCTGGTACTCGGTGAGTTCACCATGGCGAGCCTCGACCTGTGGACGACGTTGCCGGTGTGGATCTATCAGTTCCAGCAGGTCGACGCCCACGTGTCAACGGCCGTCTCCATGGTCTCGTTGGTCGGTACCTGGCTGTTGATTACGCTCATTGTCTCGTTGGATCGATCGCAATCGCGCCGCACGCGCAGAAGGACGAATAACTCGTGACCGAACTAGTCGACGCCACTCGAAGCGCCGGTGCGCCGGACCAGGCCGGTGCGCGGGTGGGCCTCGAAGGGCTGGTGAGGATCTACGGCGCCACGCGAGCCCTGAACGGGTTCTCGCTCACGATCGAACCGGGGGAGTTCGTGGCGCTCCTCGGCCCCTCGGGTTGTGGCAAGACGACGGCGCTTCGAGTCCTCGCAGGGTTCGAACGCCTCGACAGCGGGCGGGTGACCGTTGACGGGCGCGACGTCAGCAAGATCAGTGCCCAGCACCGCGATATGGGCATGGTGTTTCAGAGCTACTCGTTGTTCCCGAACATGAACGCGATCAACAACGTGGCGTTTGGCCTACGGATGCGCCGTCAACACGCCACCCAACGCCGTCAGAAGGCCGCCGAGCTCCTCGAGCTCGTGGGACTGAGCGATCAGGCGACGAAGTACCCCCACCAGATGTCAGGGGGCCAACAGCAACGCGTCGCCCTCGCGCGAGCGCTCGCCATCGAACCGAGGGTCCTGCTCTTGGACGAGCCGCTCTCGGCGCTGGACGCCAAGGTACGCGGCGAGTTGCGTGACCAGATCCGCCAGCTGCAGCAGCGGCTCGCGATCACGACCGTCTTCGTCACCCACGACCAGGAAGAGGCGCTCTCGATGGCCGACCGGGTCTGCGTGATGTCCCAGGGCCGCGCGGAGCAGACGGCGACGCCGGCGGCTCTCTACTCGCGTCCGACGACGCCCTTCGTTGCCGAGTTCGTGGGGATCTCGAGCCGAGTACCCGTCACGCCCGTCGGTGGTTCAGTCGAGCTCTTCGGCCAGCAGTGTCGTGTGCGCAGCAGTGATGCGCCGACCCCGCCCGGCGAGGTGGACGCGCTGCTGCGGCCCGAAGACGTAGCCCTCACGATCGATCCCACGGCCAAGCCCTTCGTCACCCACAAGAGCTTCCTCGGCGCCACGACGCGTCTCATCGTTCAGGTTGACGGGGTGCCGGTTCGCGTCGATCTGCGTAGCGACGTGGCCGCCGACATCGAACTCGGCGCGCGTGTTCGACCCTCGGTGGTGTCCAAGGACGTCCTCGTGGCCACGCGCACCAACCGTCGGGACCTCACGCCCGAATAACGGGCCGTCGGGCGCCGAGTCGGCCCAATCCGTCGCAGTGGCAGCGACGGATGGCCGCGAGTGAGTAACTTTGGAATTCAATGGAGTCAAACCGCGGGTCGTCGCTACTCGAACTCGAACGTGTCTCAGTGCACTTCGGCGGCCTGCACGCGCTGCGTGAGGTCTCGTTCTCGGTGTCTTCGGGCGAGATCGTCGGATTGATCGGTCCGAACGGGGCCGGCAAGACGACCGCCTTCAATGTTGCCTGCGGATTCGTGCGGCCGTCGTCGGGTCACGTTCGCTACCCCGCCGCGGGCCGATCCAACGTTCGTCCGAGCGACCTCGCACGCGCGGGAGTGGCCCGAACGCTCCAAGGGGTCGGACTGTTCCCGCACTGCACGGTGCTCGAGAACGTGATGGCCGGTGGGCACATTCGTCCCGGCGGTGACTTCCTGACGAGTCTGTTCGCGCTGCCTCGCGGCGTACGAAGCGAACGCGCACTGCGCGAGTCGGCGCTCACGGCGCTCGAACGCCTCGGCGTGGCCGACGTCGCGCACCAGATGCCGAGCGCCATCCCCTACGGGGTGGCGAAGAAGGTCTCCGTGGCTCGTGCCCTGATGAGCGAGCCGAGTCTGTTGCTGCTCGACGAACCGGCATCGGGCCTGGACGAAGCCGAGCTCGCCGAATTCTCGGCGCTGATCGCCGAGCTACGAGCGTCGATGGGGGTGCTGCTCGTCGAACACGATATGGAGTTCGTGATGCCGCTCGTCGACCGGCTCGTCGTGCTCAGTTTCGGCGAGGTCATCGCGACGGGCACGGCCGCCGAGGTGCGCGGCCACGAGGCCGTGATCGCCGCCTACCTCGGAGTCGACGAATGATTAGCGTCACGGGGCTCTCGGTCTCCTACGGGGCGGTCCAGGCACTGCGCGACGTCTCCTTCGGGGCCGCCACCGGCGAGATCACCGCCGTGCTCGGCGCCAATGGTGCAGGCAAGACGACGCTCCTACGCACGATTAGCGGACTCGTCGCCCCGCGCGCGGGGACCGTCGCACTCGACGAGACGACCCTGACGGGCCGACGCCCCGAGGACATCGTGCGCCGCGGGGTGGGTCACGTACCCGAGGGTCGTGGAGTGATCGCCGAGTTCACGGTCGAGGAGAATCTGCGCCTCGGTGCGATGATCTCGCCGATGCCCCTGCGCGACGGGCTCGATCAGCAGTATCAATGGTTCCCGGTCCTCGGCGAACGCCGCAAACAGGCGGCCGCCACCCTGTCGGGCGGTGAGCGTCAGATGCTCGCCATGGCGCGAGCCCTCATCGCTAAGCCGTCGGTGCTGCTACTCGATGAACCGTCGCTGGGCCTGGCGCCATTGGTGACAGCCCAGTTGATGCACACCGTTTCCGAACTCTGCGCCTCGACTGGCTTGACGGTGATTCTCGTCGAACAGAACGCGAAGTCGGCGCTACGAATCGCGAGTCGCGCGGTCGTGCTGTACCTGGGCCGTCTGGTGGCCGACGACGTGGCCGAGGTCGTCGCGAGCGACGATCAACTGCGCCAGTACTACCTCGGGATGGTGGAGTGATGAGTTCCTTCCTCACGTCGCGCAACGTCGCTGACGTCCTGAACGGCATCACCAACGGGGTGATCTACAGCCTCGTCGCGTTGAGCCTCGTGCTCGTGTGGCGTTCGACGAGAATCCTCAACTTCGCTCAGGGCGCGATGGCGATGATCGCCACCTACGTCGGATTCGCCGTACTCGCGCCGACCACGAACTACTGGGTGTCCATGGTGGTCGCCATCCTCGCGGGGCTGCTCCTCGGCGGCCTCACCGAACGGGTCATCGTTCGCGGTCTGTACGGCAAGCCCGAGATCAATCCGGTCGTGGCGATGGTCGGCTTCTTGCTCGTCCTCGAATCGGTCGCCGCGGCGATCTGGTCGACGTCGTCGCGTGGACTCCCGACACCGTTCTCGATGGTGGACTGGCAGCTGAACCACAAGCCCGTGGCGATGTCCCCGTTCGCGCTCTACGAGATCGTCACCGCGGTCATCGTGATGACGGTGATCGCGTTGCTCTTCCAGTACACCAAGCTCGGCCTGCGACTGCGCGCGGCGGCCCTGGCCCCCGAGGTCTCGCGCCTGCTCGGCGTACGCGTGGGTCGGATGCTGACCTTGGGTTGGATGCTGTCCAGCGCCGTCGGCGCCATCACGGCGGTACTGGTCGCGTCGAACTACTTCACCGGGCTCACCCCGACGGCCATGGACGGGGTCTTCGCCTTCGGGTTCATCGCGGCGGCCATCGGTGGATTGGACAGTCCGGTCGGGGCGCTCTTGTCGGGGATCTCGCTGGGGATCATCTTGCAGTTCGTCGGTGACTACCTGAACTCCAACGCCATCATCCTCGTAGCCCTGGGGATGTTGGTCGTGTCGCTGATGGTTCGTCCGAACGGGGTCTTCACCCGTTCGGCCCAGAGGCGGGTGTGATGCGCGGGGTCCGCTGGAACCAGCGCATCGTCGCCGCCGTCGCGCTGGCCGCCGCCGCCGTCCTCGCGTCGTGGATCGGGGTGGGCACCGCCCGTGCGGCCACGGGTCTCAGCGTCGCCGCCGTCGTCGCAATTCTTGGCGCGACGCTCATCTCGTCAAGGGAGTTCCGAGCGAATCACCCCGTCGTGGCCCGAGCGGCGATCAGCGTCGTCGCGGTTGACGTCTCACTCACGGTGACGGGGTTCTTCTCGGCGACGGTCAACTCCAACCTGGCCATCGGCGCGGCGATGTCAATCGTCTTGCTGGGCCTGTCCTTCCTCACCGGTTCCTCCGGACAGATCTCGATCGGTAACGGGGCTTTCATGGGGGTCGGCGCCTTCACCGTCGCAATCTGGGCGAATCACCACGCCACCACGCCGATCGCCGTCGTTCTGATCATGTCGGTGCTGGCGGGCGGCGTCGTCGGACTACTGCTGGGGTTGCCCGCGACCCGTCTGCGTGGACCGTACCTCGCGGGAATGACCCTCGCCTTCGCGGTGGCCTTCGGGGCGATACTCAACCTCTTCGGCTCGTGGACCGGCGGCGACTCGGGGTTACAGCTGCCACACGCGGTCAACGCACCGACGTGGGTCGTCAACTTCTTCACCCCCCAGACCTCGTCGCTCACGACGAACAGCGTCTGGCTCGTCGATGTCGCCATCGTCACCGCCGGGATTGCCCTGTTCTTCATGGCGAACCTCTTCGCGAGTCGCACGGGTCGGGCGATGCGGCTGGTACGCGACAATGACGTGGCGGCCGAACTGGTCGGTATCTCGTTGCCGAGGGCACGCGTCATGGCCTTCATCGTCTCGGCGGCGTACGCCGCCCTCGGTGGCGGACTGTGGACGATGATCAACAACGCGGTGACGCCGTCGACCTACGGGTTCGCGCTGTCGATCACCATCCTCTCGCTCGTGGTGATCGGTGGCATCGGCACCATTCCGGGCGCGATCATCGGCGGGCTGATCTACGCCTTCTCGGCCAACGTGATCGCCTGGTTCACCGCCCACACTGGCCTCAATCCGCAAGGAAACGTCGCTAGTCAGCTCAATGGAATTATTTTTGGCGGATTATTGGTACTCACGATTCTCTTCGCACCAACGGGAATTGCCGGTTTTGTTCGACGTCGGTGGCTAGCGTGGCGTTCGAGGTGAATTGCGAGCGACCAGTGCGCGGTCTAGGGTCGGCGTCGGGGCTTACGCATCAGTAACCAACAAGAGACCATCCAACGTGATGGAGGGGGAGACACACCATGGAGGTAGGACGCACACGTCGTCTGGCGATCGGTGGATCAGCGCTCGCGCTGACACTGAGCCTGATCACGATGGGGGCATCGATGGGATCGGCGGGGGCATCGACGAAGACCGCCAAAGTCCCGGGGGTGACGGCGAAACAGGTGACTATCGGCGCGACCGTTCCACTGACCGGCATCGCGGCCCAGGGGTACAGCGAGGTCGCCAAGGCCGCCAACGCCGTCTTCACCTGGGTGAACCAGCACGGCGGGGTCAACGGTCGCAAGATCAAGTACGTCTTGAAGGACGACTGCTACGGCACGCCGGGGTTCGGATGCACCGGTAACCCGAACACCGTCGCCCAGACCAAGGCGCTGCTCGCCATGCCGGTCTTCGCGACCGTTGGTTCGCTCGGTACACCGACCCAGGACTCGGTGCGCGCGCTGCTCAAGGCCAACCACGTCCCCCAGCTATTCGTGAACTCGGGATCGAAGGACTGGAACAACCCCAAGACCTACCCGGGTCTCTTCGGTTGGCAGACCAGTTACACCACCGAGAGCAAGATTCTTGGTCAGTACCTGAACGCACACTTCTCGGGACAGAAGACCTGCTTCTTGGGCCAGCACGACGACTTCGGCGCTGACGGCCTGCTCGGTCTCAACTACGTCGGCATCAATCCCGTCGATTCGGTGATGTACGACGTGGCGAGTCTGGTTACGGGTGGGGCGGGCTACTTCACGCCGTTCATCGCCAAGTTCCAGTCTGAGGGCTGCAAGGTTGTCGTGCTTGACACGATTCCCGGCGCCACGGACGCGGCACTCGGAAATGCGCTCGCGCTCGGCTACTCGCCGCAGTGGGTCATCTCCAGCGTCGGCGCGGACCCGGTAACGGTGGACGCGGCGTTCGCCGGGAAGCCCTTCCCGGACCCCGAGATCGGCGCGATCTCGTTCAGCTACCTGCCCGCGACGTCGGACCCGTCGGTGTGGAACGGCTGGATGCGCACCGTGATGGCCAATGACAACGCGGACTTCCCGAACTTCACGTCGACCACGCCGCTGGACGGCAACATGGCCTACGGCATCGGTTGGGGCGTCGCGTTCGTCGAGGCGCTGAAGGCGGCGGGTCGGAACTTCACGCGGGCGAGCTTCTTGCACACGCTGATGTCCACGACGTTCCAGACGCCGGCCCTCGTGCCGCTGCGGTACTCGCCCTCGAACCACCAGGGGCTCGTCGGGGGCTACATCGTCAAGGTGACGAGTTCGTCCTCGACCTCAGTGCTCGACCGCACCGTGTACTCGACGGGTTCGACCAAGTCGAGTCCGATTACGGTGAGCGCGAAGTTGAGCACCGCGATTCCGGCCTGGCTGCAGTAACACCATCGGTTTCAACGACGATGCCCCGGCGCGACTGCGCCGGGGCATCGTCGTTGTAGCGGTCCTTCTGCCCCTGTGGACAACGTGGGGATTTTCCGTCTTCCACGGGTGCGCAACGTCGGGGCCCCGGTGGAAAAGTCGCGAGTTTCGTAGGTAAAAGTTCTCGATTTCCCCTGAATCGCCCCGCGGGCCTTTCCCTCGGCGCAGCGTTCTGGCACAGTGTCACTCGTAGTTCACGGAGTACCGGTCGACGATCGGCGAAACCGCAAGGGGACGTCGACGGAGGGACGAGGGACCTCGAAAGAGGGACGGAGTCACTCACCGGGCGGTGGGGTTCGGCCCACCGTTCGCACGACGAAGGCCGTGAGCACCGCCGTCACACGGTGGCCCGTCCGACACGGGTTAGCGCGAGACGTGCCTTCGGAGACCCCGAGAGGCTGGAGGGCTTGCCCACTGGTCACTCGGGGTCTTCGGCTTTTCTGGGAGATCCCACTGGCCGATTGCTGGAAAACCGGGTGACGTCGCGGTCTCGCGTGCACCGTGATCTCTTGAGCGAGGCGACCCGTTGCCTCGGCGCTCGATGGATCATCACGGGGTGCGGGGCCAAGACCGTACACTGCATCGATGTCGTTAGAACTTCGGCCGTTCACCGTGGACGATGAGGAGGATGCGCTACGCGCCTGGTGGGCCTTTCGGGGCACTCCCTTCGTGTTCCTCACGTCGTACTACGAGGGACAGCCGTGGGCCGAGTACGTGGAGTTGCTCGCGGACTATCGCGAGGGACGGAATCTTCCGGAGGGCCACGTACCCGGCGCGATGCTCGCTGCGGTTGTCGACGGGGTGCTCGTCGGGCGGGCGTCGGTCCGCTTCGAGCTCAATGAGTACCTCGCGGCGTACGGGGGGCATATCGGTTACGCGGTCATTGCCGAGTACCGTCGCCGGGGGTACGCGACGGCGATCTTGGGCCAAGCCCTGCGTCTCGCCGCAGCCCACGGTGTCTCGCCGGTACTGCTCACGTGCGATGACGCCAACGTTGGTTCAGCCACGGTGATCGAACGGTGCGGGGGGAGACTGGAACGCGTCGGGCCGGATGAAAACGGCGTGATGTTTCGTCGCTATTGGGTGAGTCCAACGCGGTAGTGGGTAGCGGTGTCGCAGTGAGACCGGTCAAAAGAGCGGTGGGGACTCGAGCGGCTCGATGAGCGACGGTCCGTCGTGGCGGATCGAACCGACCGCCGGACCGACGCCGTAGTGGGTCAGGGTGCTGCGTCGGGCGGGCCGTAAGAGCAGCGCTCGCTCGTCGGGACCGTAACTCGCGACGTCGAGCCAGGTCTCGACGTCCTCGAGCTCGAGGACGACGGGCATCCGGTCGTGGATCCCGTCCAGGTCGGCGTTGGGGGTCGTCGTGATCACGGTGCAGGTCGCCACGACCGTGTCGCCCGACGACCAGCGCTCGTAGAGGCCGGCGAGCACGATGGGCTGGGCGTCGCGACGGGTGAAGTAGTGGGGTTGGCGGTGGTTACCGGGTCGGTGGTCCCACTCGTAGAAGCCGTCGATCGGGATAGCGCAGGGACGTTTGGCGAAGGCGGCGCGAAATGACGGTTTCTCGGCGATCGTCTCGGCGCGGGCGTTGAAGAGTCGATTCGCGATCGACGGATCCTTCGCCCAGCTGGGCACCAGTCCCCACCGGTAGGGCTCGAGCACCCGTTCGCCGTCACGACGGCTGGCCGCGACGAGACGTTGCTGGGGTCCGACGTTCCAGCTCGGCTCCTGGTCGGGGTCGATCCCGGCGCCGAGGGTCGCCACCAGGAGCCGAGCGAGACGGCTCGGGGGGCTAAACAGGGCGACGCGTCCGCACACGGGGCTCCTCTCTGGTTCGACGATAGGCCGTTGGCGCGCGTCACCGGGACTGGGTACTCTTACGAACATATGTTCGCTTTTTCATCGATTCGACCCCCCGTCCCCCCCGAACTCGCCGCCACGCTACGCCCGATCACTTTCGCGACGAACCGGCGAATCGCCCTCGACGAGCCGTGGCGCAGCCTCGTCCCCGGCGGGGGGCTACGCCGCGGTTCGACGATCTCGGTCCAAGCGCCGTCGGGGGCGGGGGGGCTGAGCCTGGCCCTGAGTCTGCTCGCGAGCGCGAGCGCGCGCGGGCACTGGGCGGCGGTGGTGGGGGTCGATGACCCCGGCGTCGTCGCTATGGCCGACCTCGGGATTGATCTGCGCCGCGTGCTCTTCGTGCCGCGCCCGCGCGGCGCGTGGGCCGAGTCGGTCGCGGACCTGCTCGACGGTGTGGACCTGGTGGTCGTGCGCCCCCCGTCGCGCGCCGCCGTGGGCAGTGCCCGGGGGCTGACGGACCGGGTGCGCGAGCGCGGCGCGGTGCTACTCGTGGTGGGCGAGTCCGCGACGACGTGGCCGCTGCCGGTCGATCTCTCCTTCAGCGTGGCCCACGCCCAGTGGTCGGCGTCGTCCCGTCTCAACGGTCGCACGCTGCGCGTACGGATTGAGGGGCGCGCCGGCGTGCGCGCCGGCGAACACGTCGTCGTACTACCCGACCGTCGGGGACGGGCGGTGGCTGGTTGAATGGAACGGCTCATTGGTGTCTGGATCAAGTCACTGCGCGTCGAAGCCCTCGACGGCTCCACGCTGCGTGAGTCACTCGCACTCTTGGACGCCCTCGGTGTCGTCTGCCCCTTCACCGAGGTGATCCACCTCGGTTTCTACGTGCTGCCGTCGCGAGGCCCGAGCCGGTTCTTCGGTGGCGAAGCGCGGGTACTCGAGGTCGTAGCGACCGTGGTGCGTGACGTGCTCGGTCGTGAGGCGTCACTCGGCGTCGCCGACGGTCTCTTCTGCTGTGAGCTCGCGGCGCGCGAGGGCGTGGTGCTCGCCCCGGGAGCGACCGATGAGTATCGGCGGAGCCGTCCCCTCGCGGTGCTCGGCCGCCGAGACCTCGCCACGACCGGACGTCGGCTCGGGTTGAAGACGGTGGGGGACTTCGCCGAGTTGGCCCGCGCGCGGGTGAACGAACGGTTCAGCGCGCCGGTACTGCAACTGCACCGGGTCGCGCGCGGCGAGCTCGCCGAGCTACCCGGCCAACGTGACCTTCGTCTCGACGCTCGGCTGCGGCGCCTGCGCGAAGCCGACCGGCCCGACGAGCAGCGAGGGTTCTTCGGCCAGCGAGGGGCGGCCGACGAGCGGGCCCACGCCGCCGCACTGCGCCTGCGCCAACGGCTCGGGGCCGACGGCGTGGCCGTGGCCGCGCTGCGGGGTGGTCGTCTGCCCCAGGACCGCGCCGCGCTCGTGCCCTGGGGGTCGCCGACGGCGACGTCCGAGGGTGACGCGCCGTGGCCGGGCCAGTTACGAGCGCCGTCCCCCGCGACGGTGTTCGCGCACCCGGTGGCGGTCCAGTTGCGCGGTGCGACGAGCGGGCCCGTACTGGTTGACGAGCGGGGGTCGTTGAGCGCCCCACCGACCACGTTCGCGTTCGCCTCGAGCGGCTCTCGCGCGGTGATCTGGTACGCGGGTCCCTGGCCGCTCGTTGAACGGTGGTGGTCGCTCGCTCGACGGAGGGCGCATCTCCAGGTCCTGCTCGAGACCGGTGAGGCCCTGCTCTTAGTCGCCGAGTCGGGCCGGTGGTCGCTCGCGGGGGTCTACGACTGATGACCGGGTACGGCGAACTTCACGCCCACTCGGGGTTCAGCTTCCTCGACGGGGCGAGCGACCCCGAGGAGCTCGTCGCCGAGGCCGCGCGCCTGGGCCTCTCGGGGCTGGCGCTCACCGACCACCACGGGCTCTACGGCGTGGTCCGCTTCGCCGAGGCCGCCCGGGCCCTCGGCGTCGCCACGATCTTCGGCGCGGAGTTGACCATCGACGCCACGGACGACCGGGTGGGGGTGACGGACCCCACCGGCGACCATCTCGTCGTACTCGCCCGATCGGCCGAGGGTTATCGGGCCCTCTCGACCCTGCTCGCCGAGGCGCACCTGCGCCGCGGGGAGAAGGGCGCGCCCCGCTTCACCCTGGAACAGGTCGCCGAGGCGTCGCGCGAGTGGGTGGTGTTGAGCGGGTGCCGCAAGGGGCCATTGACCCGAGCGCTCGTCGAGACCGGCCCGCGCGCCGCGGGGCGCGCCCTCGAACGACTGGTCGCCGCCTTCGGTCGTGATCACGTGGCCGTCGAGCTGTGGGACCACGGGGCCCCCGACGACGTCGCGCGCAACGACGTCCTCGCCGAGTTGGCCGTGCGCCGCGGGCTCTCGGTGGTGGCGACGAACAACGTGCACTACGCCACGCCCGACGCCTTCGCCCGGGCCAACGTCCTCGCGGCGATCCGGGCCCGGCGCAGTCTGGACGAGATGCAGGGGTGGCTCGACGCCTCGCCCCTGGCGCACCTACGCAGCGACGCCGAGCAACGGCGCCGGTTCGCCCGCTGGCCCGGGGTCGTCGACCTGGCCGGCGAGCTCAGCGCGCAACTGGCCTTCGACCTGCGTCTGGTGGCCCCCAACCTCCCGCCGTTCGCGACGCCGTCGGGGATGGACGAGCAGACCTACCTCGAACGACTCGTCGAGGGCGGTGCGACGTCGCGCTACGGTGCGCGAGGCGCCGAACGGGTGCCCGGCGCGTGGCGCCAGATCGATCACGAGCTCGCCGTGATCCGTCAACTCGGCTTCGCCGGGTACTTCCTCACCGTGTGGGACATCACCGAGTTCTGCCGGCGCGAGAACATCTACTGCCAGGGTCGTGGGTCGGCCGCGAATTCGGCGGTCTGCTTCTCACTCGGGATCACCAACGCCGACGCGGTGAGGTTGAACCTCTTCTTCGAGCGGTTCCTCTCGCCGGCGCGTGATGGCCCCCCCGACATCGACGTCGACATCGAATCGGGGCGTCGCGAAGAGGTCATCCAGTACGTCTACGCCCGCTACGGACGCCGTCACGCGGCCCAAGTCGCCGCGGTCATCACCTACCGGCCGCGCTCGGCGTTGCGCGACGTCGCGCGCGCGTTCGGCTACTCCGAACAGGCGGCGGACGCGATACGCGACGGGGTCGATCGGCATTCGATGACCCCTCGCGGCCCGGACGTACCCGAGCTCGTCACGACCATGGCCGCGCAGTTGCTCGACCGACCCCGCCACCTCGGGATCCACTCGGCGGGCATGGTGCTCTGTGACCGACCGGTGATCGAGGTCTGCCCGGTCGAGTGGGGACGTACGCCCGGACGCACGGTGCTGCAGTGGGACAAGGACGACTGCGCGGCCATTGGTCTGGTGAAGTTCGACCTGTTGGGGCTCGGGATGCTCGACGCGTTGCACCGGGCGGTCGACCAGGTCGAGGCGTTTCACGGGGTGACGCTCGACCTCGGCTCCCTGCCCCAAGAGTCGGCGGTCTACGACCTGCTCTGCGAAGCCGACACGGTGGGGGTCTTCCAGGTCGAGTCGCGCGCGCAGATGGCGACGCTGCCGCGCGTGCGACCCCGGTGTTTCTACGACCTCGTCATCGAGGTCGCCCTGATCCGCCCCGGTCCCATCCAGGGCCACGCCGTGAACCCCTACATCCGCCGCCGGCGCGGGGAGGAGCCGGTCACGTACCTGCACCCGCGGCTCGAGCCGATCCTGGGTCGGACCCTCGGGGTGCCGCTGTTCCAAGAGCAGTTGATGGAGATGGCGGTCGCGGTCGCGGGCTTCTCACCGGCCGAGGCCGACGAGTTGCGCCAGGCCATGGCGGCGAAGCGCTCGGCGCTGCGCATGCTCAAGTTGAAGAGCCGCTTCTACGCCGGCATGGCCGCGAACGCCATCACCGGCACCGCGGCCGATGAGCTCTTCGACGCCCTCTCGGCCTTCGCCAACTTCGGCTTCCCCGAGTCCCACTCGGTCTCCTTCGCCCACCTGGTCTACTGCTCGGCCTGGATCAAGCACCACTACCCGGCGGCGTTCCTCGTCTCGTTGTTGAACGCCCAGCCCCTCGGCTTCTGGTCACCCCAGAGCCTGGTGGCCGACGCTCGTCGTCACGGGGTCGAGGTACGTCGCCCCGACGTGAACGCGTCGACGGTCGGGGCCTCGCTCGAGGGGTCGGCGCACCATCCGACGGTGCGCCTCGGCCTGGCTGGCGTGCGCGGGATCGACGACGACCTCGCCTCGCGAATCGCCGCCGGGACCCCGTGGTCGGGTCCCGAGGACCTCGTGCGGCGCGCGGGGTGTTCGCAGTCGAACCTCGAAGCACTCGCCGCCGCCGGCGCGCTCGACGCCTTCGGGCCCTCGCGACGGGCCCTCGCCTGGTCGGCCGGCGCGGCGGCCCAGTCGTCCCCCGACCGACTCGCCGGGGTCGTCACCGGGCTGGTCGCCCCGACCTTGCCCACGCCGACCCCGATGGAGCGCGTCGCAGACGACCTCTGGGCGCTCGGTCTGACCCCCGAGGCGACGGCGATGGAGCTGATCCGTGCGACGCTGCACGCTCGCGGTGTGGTGACGGCGGCCTCGCTGGTCGGCGCCGAGCAGACGCGCGTGGCGGTGGCCGGGGTGGTCACGCACCGCCAGCACCCCGAGACGGCTAACGGGGCAGTCTTTCTCAATCTCGAGGACGAGACCGGTCACGTGAACGTGATCTTCTCCAAGGGGGCGTGGGCCCGGTGGTCGCCGGTCGCGGGTCGCGCCGGCGCGCTCGTGGTGCGCGGTTCGCTCCAGCGTGGTCAGGGCACCCTCGCGCTCGCCGCGGAGTCGGTCGAAGCGCTGTCGCTGGTCGCGGCGCGTTCGCGCGACTGGCGTTGATCAGACGCCGAAGGCGTACTCGGAACGTTCGCCCAGTTCGACCTGCAGGCGGACCTCCATCTGGACGAGGGGGAGGTCGTCGGCGTGGGTGACCCCCACGCACCGCGCTGACGTGAGCAGCACGTCGAAGCGAAGCGGGTGGTGATGCAGGATCGCGCCGACGAAGTCCGGTAGCAACGCCTCGGGGACCGCGGCGAAGTCGTGCCGGGTGACCGCTTCGCTGAGCAACGGCCAGATCGCCGGTTGAAAGCCCCACAGGTTCATCGAGACCGTCGTATCGGGGTCGAGCAAGACCGGCGAGAGGCCGTCGTCGGCGACGAAACCGTCCGGTGAGTCGTGGACGAGACGGCGCTCGACGATGTCGGTGAGGTGGCCGTTGACCACGTTGCAGACGCCGCGCGACACCGGTAGGTCACCCACCAGCGCCCGGTCCAGACGAAAACCGATGAGGCAGTTGGTGGTCTTGGTCGTGAGGTGCTCACTCAGGAGGCTGAATACGTCACGACCGTAGAGATCGTCGGCGTTGGAGATCGCGAAGGGGGCGGTCGCGTCCAGGTACGGCAGCGCCGCGAGTGTCGCGGGGACCGTGCCCGATGCACGCTCCTGGAGCGCGAAGTCGACGGACCACTCGCGGGGCCAGGACGCTTCGACGTGACGACGGATCTCGGGGCCAGTCTCGGGATTGACCACGAGCACGAGGTGGGCGAAATCGGCGGCGAAGGCGTCCGACGCGAGGAGATCGATGACGCTCTCCCCGTGGACGCCGATCGGCGCGAGTTGCTTGAGTCCTCCGTATCGACGGGCCCGGCCAGCGGCCAGGACGACGAGGGAGGGTCCCGTCACGACCAGCGAACCACTGCGCTCGCCCACGTCATGCCGGCGCCGAAGCCCGTGAGCAGTGCGTACTCGCCGGCCTTGACCCGTCCGTTGGTGATGGCGTCGTCCATCGCCAGGGGGATCGAGGCGCTCGAGGTGTTGCCGTAGCGATCGAGGACCACCACCGCTCGCTCCATATCGATGCCCAGGCGTTGGGTGGCGGCCTGGATGATGCGGATGTTCGCCTGGTGGGGCACCACGAGCGCGATGTCCTCGGCCTTCACGTTGGCGTCGGTCATGGCTTGCGTCGCCGATTCGACGACCACGCGCACGGCCCGACGGAAGACCTCCTTGCCGTCCATCTGGATGTAGCCACCGTGCTCACAGGTGAGCAGGTCCGCCCAGTTCCCGTTCGCGCCGAGGCTGAACGAGAGCAGGTCGGTGCCGTCGGCGTCGTACTCGAGCACGACGCCACCGGCGCCGTCGGCGAGCAGGACCGCCATGTTGCGGTCCGTCCAGTCGGTCCAGCGCGAGAGGTTCTCGGCGCCGATGACCAGAACGCGACGCTGGCCCGTCTCGAGCAACCCGTACGCGGTGCGCACGGCGTACATGAAGCCGCTGCAGGCGGCGTTGAGGTCCATGGCCGGGCAGGTGAGTCCCATCTCGGCGGCGATCAGGGTGGCGGTCGCGGGCGTGATCCGGTCGGGGGTGGTCGTGGCGAGCACCAGGAAGTCGATGTCCTCGACGCCGTAGCCTGAGGCGGCCAGGGCCCGTTGGCCCGCGAGGACGCCGAGCGACTTCGCCGAACCACCGATGCGGCGTTCACGGATGCCGGTCCGCTCGGTGATCCACTCGTCGGAGGTGTCGAGAGTCTTCGAGAGCTCGTCGTTGGTCACGACCCGGTCGGGAACGGCGGTACCCCACCCCTTGAATCGAACGCCCATTGAGAAGCCCTTTCGCCGACCGGTACCCGACCAGTCTAGGTCGGGACCTAGGTGCGGGGCGGTGCCTTCAGCACTTGCAGCGTGCAGCGGGCGACCGCGATCTGGCGACCCCGCTCGTCGGTGAGGTCGATGCCCCAGACCTGCACGGTGCGGCCCTTGCGAATCGGCGTCGCGGTCGCGGTGAGCACGCCGGCGGACATCGAACGCAGGTGTGAGCAGTTGAGCTCGGTACCGACCACGATGTGGTCGGGGGCCACGCTGATCGCGCCGCCGAACGAGGCCGCGCCCTCGGCGAGGAGGGCCGAGACGCCGCCGTGCAAGATGCCGAACGGCTGGTGGACCTTGGGGCCGACTTCGACGCGCAGCACGACCCGGTCGGCGCTGGCTTCGACGGTCTCGACGCCGAGGAGGTCCTGCACGTTGGGTCCGAGGGAGAATCCTTCGAGTTCGTCCATCCGGTCATCCTAGGAGCGGACGGTAGCCTCGCACTATGACCCGGCGCGTTGATCTGCGAAGCGATACCGTGACCCAGCCGACCGCGGCGATGCGCGAAGCGATGGCGGCCGCACCGGTCGGCGACGACGGCTACGGCGAGGACCCTACGGTCAACGCCCTCGAGTCGCGCGTCGCGGCGATCCTGGCCAAGGAGGCGGCGATCTTCGTGCCATCGGGCGTGATGGCCAATCAGATGGCCGTGCGGGTCTTGACGAGTCCCGGCGACGTGATCGTCGCGGGCGCGAACCAGCACCTCGTGGACTTCGAGATGGGCGCTTCGGCGCGCAACTCGTCGGTCCAGTTCGCCCTCGTCGACGACGCCGACGGCCGCCTCGACCTCGGGCGAATCGTCGAAATCGTCGACGCCGAGGCTGACCACCGCGCCCACGTCGGCGCGGTGGCGCTCGAGAACACGCACATGCCCTCGGGGGGGACGCCCTGGGACCTCGCGGACCTCGAGGCGTTGGCCGGGGCGGTCGAGCGACCGATCCACCTCGACGGCGCGCGACTCTTCAACGCGGTCATCGCGACGGGAACCTCGGCCGCGGACTTCGCCGCGCCGGCGACGACGGTGATGGTCTGTCTGTCCAAGGGCCTCGGAGCGCCCGTCGGCTCGTTGCTCGCCGGACCGGCGGCGTTGATGCAGCGTGCCCGGGTCGAGCGCAAGCGGCTCGGCGGTGCGATGCGCCAGGCCGGGGTGCTCGCCGCGGCCGGTCTGATCGCACTCGACACGATGGTCGATCGCCTGGCCGACGACCACGCGAGGGCCCGCCGCCTGGCCGATCTCGTCGCGGCGGCCTTCCCCGAATCGAACTACGACCCCACCACGTGTCGCACGAACATCGTCGTCTTCGACCACCCCGACGCGCGCACGTTGGTCGCCGAGCTCGCCGAACACGGGGTGCTGGCTGGCACGCTCGCGGCCCGCCGGGTTCGCCTGGTAACCCACGTCGGTATCGACGACGAGGACCTGGGGTACGTGGCCGACGTCCTGGGCCGTCGTCGCCGCTGACACCGAAGATTCACCGTCCCCGGTGAACGGCGCCGGGTCCCGGCGATAGCCTGGTCACGAGTAGTCGTACCCATGACGGACATCTTCCACCTCTCAACGTTCCTGCACCGTCCGATCTTCGATCGTGAGGGTGACCGGATTGGCCGCGTCCAGGACTTGGTCGCGCGGCTCGGCGACGACGCCCACCCGCCGGTCGTGGGCGCGGTGATCCGTATCGAGGGGCGTGACCTCTTCGTGCCGATCCGCAAGATCGGCGGTCTCGAGCACGGTCGGGTCACCTTCGAAGGTCGTCGGGTCGACCTGCGTCGCTTCGAACGTCGCCCCGGCGAGCTACTGCTCGCCGAGGACCTGCTCGCGCGCCACCTCATCAACCTCGTCCGGGGCCGGCTGATCAGCGCCAACGAGATCGAATTGGCCAAGATCGACGGGGTCTGGGAGGTCGTGGGGGTGGACCCCGGTCGGCGACCGCTGCTGCGCCGGATCCTCGGACCGTCGATGGGCCAGCGCGTCAAAGCCGAGGTGATCGTCGACTTCGCCTCCATCGAGCCGTTCGTGGGGCACGTCCCGACGGCCCGACTGCGGATCCCGTACCGCAAACTCGCCAAACTGCACCCCGCCCAGATCGCCGACCTCGTGGAACAGGCGAGTCACGAGGAGGGCGAGGAGATCATCGAAGCGGTCGGACTCGACCGAGAACTCGAGGCCGACGTCTTCGAAGAGCTCGACACGACCCACCAGCTCGAGTTCCTCGAGGACCGAAGCGACGCGGACGCCGCCCGGTTGCTCGCGCGAATGGAACCCGACAACGCGGCCGACCTGATCAGTGAGATCGACCAAGAGCGCCGCCTGACGATCCTCGAGAACCTGCCCGCCGGTCAGCAGGCCAAAGTTCGAAATCTGCTCGCCTATAACGCCGACACCGCGGGGGGGATGATGAACCCCGACTTCGTCTCGGTTCCGGTGACCGCAACCGTCGCGGAGGCCCTCGAGGCAGTGCGGGTCTCGCGGGTGCCGGCCGAAGCGCTCCAGAGCGTCTACGTCATCGACGAACAGGGCCAGCCCGTCGGGGCGGCGGCCATCGCGGGCCTGGTGCGCGCTCGCGCGAACGAACTCGCCCTCGGGGTTGCGCGTACGCAGCTGGCCCACGTGCACCCGCACTGGGACCTCCACCGGGTCGCGCGAAAGATGAGTGACTTCAATCTGACGGTGCTGCCCGTCGTGGACGAGGCGCACGGACACATGATCGGGGTCGTGACGGTTGACGACCTGCTCGAAGAGCTGCTGCCGCAGGGCTGGCGGCGTGAGTTCGGCATGACGGCGGGGGAGGAATAGTGCCCGTACGCCGCGGCCACGTTCTAAGGGGGTTGTCTGAAACCCCCTAGTACCAGTTCGCGTTCGATAGTGCAGTTCGACCCAACCCGACCACGGTCGGTCCGTCTGGCAGGTCTCTAACCCGCCTCTGGGCCCGTCGTGGTCACCCACGACGACGAGAGGAGGTGACGTGGAGAACGAGAATCGACACCAGCAGATCCGCGGCGCCTTCGGGACGATCTCGTCCCACGACACCGGCGAACGTCGCGGTGCTCGCGCGCGTCTGCTCACGCTGCTCGCCATCATCGGGCCCGGGCTGATCGTCATGGTCGGCGACAACGATGCCGGCGGGGTCTCGACGTACGCCCAGGCCGGTCAGAACTTCGGGTACTCCCTGCTTTGGACCCTGCCCCTGCTGATCCCGGTGCTGATCGTCAACCAGGAGATGGTCGCGCGACTCGGCGCGGTGACCGGCGTGGGCCACGGTCGGCTGATCCGCGAGCGGATCGGTCGACGCTGGGGCAACGTCTCGATTGGGTCGATCCTGCTGCTCAACTTCTTGATCATCATCACCGAGTTCATCGGCATTTCGTTGTCGATGGAGTACTTCGGCGTCTCGCCCTACCTGTCGGTACCACTGGCCGTGGTGGCGCTCTTCGCCGTGACCGCGACCGGCTCGTTTCGCCGCTGGGAGCGGTTCATGATGCTCTTCGTGGCGACCAACGTCATCGTCATCCCGCTCGTCTTGCGAGCGCACGTCGCCACGGCGACGATGACCCACAGCCTGATCGTCCCGGGCATCCGAGGCGGTGCGAACTCGGCCAGCGTGTTGCTGATCATCTCGATCATCGGCACGACCGTCGCCCCGTGGCAGTTATTCTTCCAAGAGAGCAACATCGTCGACAAGAAGATTTCGCCGCGCTGGCTTAACTACGAGCGAGCCGACACCGTGATCGGATCGGTCGTCGTCGTGTTGGTCGCGTCCTTTCTCGTCGGGGTCACGGCGGCCGGACTCTCCCACCACGGCGGTACCAACGCCTACGTCAACGCCCTCGACGTCGCTCGCGGTCTCGGTCGCTACGTCGGCCACGGGGCCGGGGCCTTCTTCGCGATCATCTTGTTGAACGCGTCGATCGTCGGGGCGGCCACGGTCACCCTGGCGAGTAGTTACGCGGTGGGGGACCTCTCGAACCGGTTCAACCAAGGACTCGACGTGCCGATCCGTGAGGCCAAGGGGTTCTACGGGATCTTCGCGGGCCTGCTGATCGTGGCCGGTGCGGTCACGCTGCTGCCCGGTGCTCCACTGGGCATCATCACCCTCGCGGTGCAGGCGATGAGTGGACTGATGCTGCCGAGTACCTCGATCATCGTGCTGCTCCTCGCCAACGACCGAGCGGCGCTCGGACCGTGGACGAATCCGCGTTGGCTGAACGCCGTAGCGGTGATCATCGTGGGCGCGCTCGTCGTGCTCTCGGTGGTAATGATGGTCTCTACGATGTTCCCGTCGGCGCCCGTGGTCGGGCTGCTCGAGGGACTGGGCGCGCTGGCGGTCGTCGGACTAGCCGTCGGTCTGCCGATCGGGCTGCGTCGGGTCGGGCCCCAACCGCACTACGAGATCGATCGCCTCGACTGGCGCATGCCGCGGCTGGCCCTGCTCGAACCGCCCGTCCAGTCGCGGTCTCGGCGCTGGTTGCTCGGGGCCAACGGGGCCTACCTGGCGATCGCGGGGACCCTGTTGGTCGTGCGCATCATCCAATTGACGACCTCGTAGTCTCGGGTAGTGAGTATTCGACCAACCCTGGTGTGCGTGCACGCCCACCCCGACGACGAGGCGCTCTTCACCGGTGGCGTCTCGTCGCACTACGCCGCGCTGGGCTATCGCGTGGTGCTGGTGACCTGCACCGACGGCCGGTACGGTCTCGATCCGGCCGGTCGAGCCGGTGACGACCCCGATCACGACACGGCCCAGACGCTCCTGGTGCGCGCCAGCGAGCTCGCCGCCGCCTCGGCGCTGGTGGGATTCGAGCGAGTCGTCCAGTTGGGGTACCGCGACTCGGGGATGTCGGGTTGGCCCCAGAACGACGACGATCACGCCTTCGCGCGCGTGGACGTCGAGCGCGTCGCCGCGACGCTCGGGGCCCTCTTCGATGAGCTCGACGCCACGGTGGTGCTGACCTACGACGAGAACGGCTTCTACGGCCACCCCGACCACGTCATGGCCAACGTCGTCACGCGCGCCGCCGTGGCGCAATCGAGCACGGTCGAACGGCTCTACTACCCGATCGTGCCCCAGAGCATCCTTTCGCGCTTCGTCCCCGACGCCCAGGCCCTCGAGATCTTCCTGCCGGCCTGGGTGCTCGACGCCGGCATCGGTGTCGCCGATGAGCTGGTCGCCACGACGATGGACGTTCGCGACCGGTCGGCGCTCAAGCAACGCGCCATCGCGACCCACGCCTCCCAGATCGACAACGCCGACCTGGTCACGATGGACCCCGAGCTCTTCCTCGCCCTCTTCGGCACCGAGTACTACCAGCGGGCCTGGTCCCGTCACGAGGCGTCCGGCGACGACGTCGACCTCTTCGGGGGTCTGCAGTGAGCCTCACGTTCCTCTGCGTGCACGCCCACCCCGACGACGAGGCGAGCTCGACCGGCGGGGTCTACCCGCTCCTCGCGGCCCAGGGCGTGCGCACCGTACTGGTGACCTGCACCAACGGCGAGTACGGCGACGCCCCCGGGGGCGTCAAGCCCGGTTCGCCCGGCCACGATCCCGACGCGGTCGCGACGTTGCGCGAGGGCGAGCTCGATCGCGCCGTCGAACTCCTCGGGGTCGAGCGGCTGGTGCGACTCGGGTACCGCGACTCGGGCATGGTCGGCTGGCCCCAGAACGACGACCCGCGATCCTTCTGGGCGACGCGCATCGACGAAGCGGCCGACCGATTGGCCGCGGTCCTGCTCGAGGAACGGCCCCAGGTGATCGTCACCTACAACGAGATCGGCTTCTACGGCCACCCCGACCACATCCAAGCCCACCGGATCACGCTGGCCGCGATCGCGCGACTCGACTACGAACCGACCCTCTACTTCAACGCGATCCCCGACAGCGTCATGACGCAGTATCGCGCGCGCTGGGCCGAGGAGGCCCGGGCGCGCCGCGCCGCGGCGCTGGCCCGCGGGGAGGAACCCGAACCCGAGTCCGACGACGAGGACCGGGACCTGGGGACTCCCGACGAGCAGATCGCCGCGACGATCGACGTGCGTTCGGTCGTGGACGCGAAGTTCGACGCGCTCGCCGCCCACGCGTCCCAACTCGCCGACTCCTTCTTCATGAAGATGGGCCGCGAGCAGTTCCGAGCGGTGATGGGTACCGAGTGGTTCGTGCGCGCCACCAATCCGCTCGGCATCGAAGGACCGGTGACCGACCTCTTCGCTGGCTACCGCTGAGCCTGGGTCGATAACGGTACATTGGTGCGGTGAGCGCCAGCGCGATATTGGAGCTGCGCGACGTCGGCAAGGTCTTTGGCGACACGGTGGCCCTCGAGCCGACGACGTTGTCGATCGAGGAGGGCTCGTTCGTCGCGATCGTCGGACCGTCGGGCTGTGGCAAGTCGACGCTGTTCAACGTCATCGCCGGACTGCTCGAGCCCGACGGCGGCGAGGTTCGCCTCCACGACCGGCCCGTGACCGGGGCGACGGGACACGTCGGCTACATGCTCCAAAAGGACCTGCTCGTGCCGTGGCGAACGGTGGAGGACAACATCACCATGGCCAAGCGCCTGACCGGGCGGGTGAGCAGCGCTCACCGCGCTGAGGCGCGACGCGTGGCTCGCCAGTACGGACTGGGCGACTTCCTGCGCCACTACCCGTCGGCCCTCTCGGGCGGTATGCGACAGCGTGTCGCGTTCATGCGCACCCTCGTGACCCACCAGCCCCTGCTGCTGCTCGACGAGCCCTTCGGCGCGCTGGACGCCCAGACGCGCCTCGAGATGCAGCAGTGGCTCCTGCAGGTGTGGAAGGACACCGAACGGACCGTGCTCTTCATCACCCACGACGTCGACGAGTCGATCTTCCTCTCGGACCGGGTGCTCGTGATGTCGCCGCGTCCCGGACGGGTGGTCGCGGACTTCGTGAACCCGCTCGCGCGCCCTCGCACGGTCGACACCCTGACCGAGCCGGACTTTGTCGTGCTCAAGGCCCGCATCATGCATCTACTCCACGGTGGGACGCCGTGAGCGTGAGCGACACCAACCTCGCCAGCGCGCCACGTCGGGCGAACCGTTCCTCCGAGAGCGTCGCGCGCAAGGTGGCGCGCAACGTCGGCGTGCCGGTGCTGTCGATCGTGCTATTGCTCGTCGTCTGGCAGGCCATCGTCGTTGGTTTCCACGTCGCGCCCTACATCGCCCCCCGCCCTTATCAGGCCGTCCTCGCGGTGACCCAGAACTGGTCGACGCTCTGGCCGCTCGTGCTCGGCACGATCCGCGAGACGGTCTACGGCTTCGTCGCCGGGGCGGCCTTGGGGATCAGCCTCGGAGTGATCATGGCCAAGGTCCCGGTCTTGCAGCGTCTGGTGTACCCGGTGCTCGTGCTCAGCCAGGCCGTGCCCATCATCGCCCTGGCCGCCCCGCTCGTGCTGATCCTCGGCTTCTCGGTCACTCCGAAGGTGGTGATCGTCGCGTGGATCGTCTTCTTCCCGGTGACGGTCAACGTGCTCGACGGGTTGAGCCACGTCGACCAGGACCTGGTCAACCTGGCGCGGGTCTACGGCGCGCCGCGGTGGCGCACCTTCGTCCAGATCGAGGTCCCCGCCACGGCCACCCCCCTCTTCAGCGGTCTCAAGATCGGCGCCACCTACGCCGTCACCGGCGCGATCATCGGCGAGCTGGCCGCCTCGGACGGCTCCTCGCTCGCGCTCTACCAGGAGCACGCGAACACGAACCTCAACACCGCCGCGGTCTACGGCACGACGATGCTGATGACGGTGATCGGCATCAGCTGGTTCTTGCTCGTGGTCGGGGCCGAGGTCTTCGCCACGCCCTGGCAGCGCCGCACGGTGGCGCGCCGCAGTTGGCGTCGGGTGGCCGACCAGTCCGAGGGCGACTCGGCTCGGTAGTATCGATGCACCGTCGCAAAGGAGCACCGTGAGATTTCGTCGATTCGCCTCGCTAGCCACGGCCGCCGCGCTGGGCGCCGGTTCCCTCGTCCTGGGCGCCGCCGCCTCGTCGGCCGCGACCAAGACCATTACCTTCGCCTACGACTTCCCGGGTCCGGACTTCGAACTGACGCCGGTCGTGGTCGCCCAAGACCTCGGGTACTTCAAGGCCGCGGGCCTCAAGGTGAACGTCAGCTTCCCGCCCGACACGTCCTCGACGACCAAGTTGCTCGCGACCGGCAGCGCCGACATCGGCTTTCTCACCACGACCGACATGGGGGTGGCGGTGAACGCGGGCGCGCCCATGCTCTCGGTGGCCAACTACTCGATGCGCAACAACTGGGCGCTCTTCGCCAAGCCGGGGACGAAGTTGACGCCCGGCAACCTCACGGCGGCGCTGAGGGGTAAGCGGATCTTCTCCTACGGCGACACCTGGACCGAATCGATGTTGCCCTTCGTGCTGCGTTTCGCGAAGTTGACGAACCAGCAGGTGAAGATCGTCACCGCACCCACCGGCAACGACCTCACCGACCTGCTCGCCGGCAAGGTCGACATCTCCACGTCGACGACGAACTACGAGATCCCCGGCTTCCAGGACTCGGGCACGAAGGGCCGCGAGGTCCAGCTGCTCGGCACCAAGGTCGGGGCGCCCGACATCCCAGTCTGGGTCTACGCGGTCACCCGCTCCTACGCCGCGTCCCACGGCGCGACGGTCAAGGCCTTCCTGTCAGCGGTGAAGAAGGCCACCGTGTGGGCCGCCGCGAACCCGGTGAAGGCCGCGGCCGACTTCTCGCGGGCCTACCCCAAGAGCGGTTACACCAACGCCTACAACCTCGAGGGCTGGAAGTTGACGATCCCCTTCTTGACCAACGCCCATCACCAGTACTTCACCCAGACCAACGCGCAGTGGTCGACGCTGGCGCACGCGCTCAAGAGCATCAACTTGATCTCGAAGGTTCCCGCGCCGTCGACGTACTACACCAACAAGTTCCTGCCGTAGGTGTCGTCGGTCGCCCCGCGCGTCGGGGTCGTGGGTAGCGCCAACGTCGACCTCGTGGTGCGCTGTGCTCGTTTGCCCCACCCCGGCGAGACCGTGCTCGGTGGCGACGTGACGCGACTGCCCGGGGGCAAGGGGGCCAATCAGGCGGTGGCCGCGGCCCGACTCGGCGCCGACGTGACCCTGCTCGCCGTGCTCGGCGCCGACGAGTCCGGGTCGTGGCTCGCTCGTCTCATCGTCGGGCACGGGGTGCGCGTGACCCAGCCCGTGGTTTCGCACCGACCGACCGGGTCGGCCTTCATCACCGTGGACGACCGCGGCGAGAACCAGATCGTCGTGGCCCCGGGGGCCAACGACGACCTCGACGTGCGCGGCGTCGACCTGGCCGACTTCGACGTCGTCCTCGCCCAGCTCGAGGTCCCCGAGGCGGTGATCGCCGACGTCGCGACCCGAGCCCGGTCCCTCGTGTTGAACGTCGCCCCGGCCCGGCCCGTCGCTCCCGCCGTGCTGGCGCGCTGTTCGGTCGTGATCGCTAACGAGGGCGAGGCGTCGACCTTGGACCTCGACGCACTGGCGAACTGCGTGGTCACGTTGGGCGCCGCCGGCGCCGTCCACTACGCCCACGGGGTCGAGGTCGCGCGCGCGCCGGCGCCGTCGGTGCGCGCCGTGGACACCGTGGGGGCCGGCGACGTCTTCTGCGCCGCCTACGCCGTGCGCCACGCGCTCGGCGAATCGCCCCAACGCGCCCTCGCCTACGCCGTGACGGCGGGCGCGCTGGCGACCCTCGCGCCCGGCGCGCAAGGGGCGCTGCCCACTGACTCGGAGGTGAACTCGTGGCTCGAACGCGACTCGTAATCGACACCGACCCGGGCGTCGACGACGCCGTGGCCATCCTGCTCGCGCTGGCGAGCGACGAGCTCGACGTGCTCGCGCTGACCACCGTCGCGGGCAACGTGGGGGTGGACAAGACCACGCTCAACGCTCGACGGCTGGTCGACCTGGCTGGTCGGCCCGACGTGGTCGTCGCGCGCGGGTGCGCCGCGCCACTGGCGAGCGACCTCGACGAGGCCGGCGACGTCCACGGACTCGACGGACTGGGCGATATCGCTTGGCCCGAACCGCGTACCCCCGAGAGCGACGAGCACGCCGTGGACCTGATTGCGAGGCTCGCCGCTGAGGCGCCGCTCACGATCGCCGCCATCGGCCCACTCACCAACCTCGCGCTGCTGCAGGCGCGCTACCCGGGCGTCGAGGCGCGCGTCGAACGGGTGGTGATCATGGGTGGGGCATCCTTCGCGGGCAACGTGACGGCTGCCGCCGAATTCAACGTGTGGGCCGACCCCGAGGCCGCCGCGCGGGTCTTGGCCGGCCCCTGGCCGATCACCCTGATGCCGCTCGACCTCACGCACCAGGCGACGCTGGGCGACGACGACCTCGAGTACCTTCGCGGACTCGACACCGAGGTCGGACGGCGCACGGCCGCGATTCTGGAGCCCTACGCGGCCTTCCACGACCAGTGGTACGGCAACCGCGACGTAATCATGCACGACGCGATGACGATCTACGAACTGCTCGTGCCCGACGCGATCGAGAAGCAGGGCGCCCACGTGGTCGTCGAGACCGGCGGCGCGCACACCCGCGGCGCCACCGTGATCGACCGTCGCCGCGGCTTCGCGTCGAGTCCGACGAGGGTCGGGGTGTCACTGGACAACCCCGCGTTCGTCGCCTTCGTGCGCGAGCGGCTCGCGCGCTACCCGCTCGGCTAGTAGCGGTAGGTGTCGGGCTTGTAGGGGCCCTCGACCGGCACGCCGAGGTACTCGGCCTGGCGCTTGGAGAGCGTGGTCAGCTTGACGCCGAGTGCGTCCAGGTGCAGCCGGGCGACCTTCTCGTCGAGGTGCTTGGGCAGGGTGTAGACCCCGATCGGGTACTGGTCGAGATTGGTCACGAGCTCGATCTGGGCCATGACCTGGTTCGTGAAGGAGTTGCTCATCACGAAACTGGGGTGACCGGTGGCGTTACCCAGGTTGAGCAGCCGGCCCTCGGAGAGCACGATGATCGAGCGACCGTTCGGGAGCGTCCACTTGTCGACCTGGGGCTTGATGGTCTCGCGCCGAACGCCGGGCAGGGCCGCGAGCCCGGCCATGTCGATCTCGTTGTCGAAGTGGCCGATATTGCCGAGGATGGCCTGGTGCTTCATCTGCTGCATGTGCGCGACGGTCACGATGTCGCGGTTGCCCGTCGCGGTCACCACGATGTCGGCGTAGGGCAGCGCCTCTTCGAGGGTGGTGACCTGGAAGCCGTCCATCGCCGCCTGCAGCGCGCAGATCGGGTCGATCTCGGTCACGATGACGCGCGCGCCCTGGCCGCGCAGGGATTCGGCCGAACCCTTCCCGACGTCGCCGTAGCCGCAGATCACGGCCACCTTGCCGCCGATCAGTACGTCGGTCGCGCGGTTGATGCCGTCGACGAGCGAGTGGCGGCAGCCATACTTGTTGTCGAACTTGGACTTGGTGACCGAGTCGTTGACGTTGATCGCCGGGAAGAGCAGGGTGCCCTGGGCCGCCATCTCGTAGAGCCGGTGCACGCCGGTGGTCGTCTCCTCTGAGACGCCCGTGATACCCGCGGCCATCGGCTCGAAGAATGGCTCGCCGCTGCGCACAATGCGATCGAGCAGTCCCAGGATCACGCCGTACTCCTCGCTATCGGTCGCGTCGGGGGCGGGGACGATGCCGGCTCGCTCGAACTCGAGACCCTTGTGCACGAGCAGGGTGGCGTCGCCGCCGTCGTCGAGGATGGTCGTCGGCCCCGCGTGTCCGGGCCAGCGCAGCATCTGCTCGGTGCACCACCAGTACTCCTCCAGGGTCTCACCCTTCCAGGCGAAGACCGGGACGCCGGCCGGCTCGGCCACCGTGCCGTTCGGGCCGACCACGACGGCCGCGGCGGCGTGGTCCTGGGTCGAGAAGATGTTGCAGCTCACCCAACGGACGTCGGCGCCGAGGGCGACGAGCGTCTCGATCAGGACGGCCGTTTGGATGGTCATGTGCAGTGACCCCGCGATGCGCGCCCCGGCGAGGGGTTTCGCGTCGCCGAATTCGTGGCGCATGGCCATCAGTCCGGGCATCTCGTGCTCGGCGAGGATGATCTCCGCGCGCCCGTAGGCGGCGAGGGAGAGGTCGGCAACTTTGAAGTTGAAGGCGTGCGAGGTCATGGTTCTCCTATTTACAAGATGGCCAGGCGTCGACCTCTGTCGTGTGCGCCTACTCCGATTGTACCGCGCGCACGCTAGGCGTTGACCCGGAACTCCACGACGTCCCCGTCGCGCATGACGTACTCCTTGCCCTCGATGCGCGCCTTGCCCGCGGCGCGCACCGCCGCGACCGAACCGGCGGCCATCAGGTCTTCGAAGGCGATGACCTCGGCCTTGATGAAGTGCTTCTGGAAGTCGGTGTGGATGACGCCGGCGGCTTCGGGGGCCGTCGCCCCCTGGCGAATCGTCCAGGCGCGAGACTCTTTGGGTCCGGCGGTGAGGAAGGTCTGCAGCCCGAGGGTCGCGAAACCCACGCGCGAGAGTTGGGCGAGGCCCGATTCAGACTGCCCGTAGGACTCGAGGAGTTCGCGCGCGTCGGCGTCGTCGAGGCCCGAGAGCTCGGCTTCGATCTTCGCGCACAACACGACGGCCGGGGCCGGGGCGACCGACGCCTCGAGTTCGGCTCGACGCGTTGAGTCGGCGATGGTCTCCTCGTCGACGTTGAAGACGTAGATGAAGGGCTTGTCGGTCAGCAGGTGCAGGTCGGCCAACGCGTCGCGGTCCAAATCGAGCACCGCGGATATCACGCGTCCCTGGTCGAGCGCGGATCGAGCGCGCTCGACCTCGACCAGCCGAACGGCCGCCGGTCCACCGCGCTTGGCCTCGCGCTCGAGGCGCGCAATCGCTCGCTCGACGGTCTGCAGGTCGGCCAGGATCAACTCGGTCTCGATGGTCGCCACGTCCGCCTCGGGGTCGATCCGCCCGTCGACGTGCACGACGTCGTCGTCGTGGAAGGCCCGAACGACCTCGCAGATCGCGTCGGACTCGCGAATCGCGGCGAGGAACTGGTTGCCGAGTCCCTCACCCTCGGACGCGCCACGCACGATGCCGGCGATGTCGACGAAGGTTACGCTCGCGGGCAGTTGACGCTCCGAGCCGAAGACCGACGCGAGGCGGCCCAGCCGTTCGTCGGGCACCGCGACGACGCCGACGTTGGGCTCGATGGTCGCGAACGGGTAGTTCGCGGCCAGGACGTGGTTGTTGGTGAGCGCGTTGAAGAGCGTGGACTTGCCGACGTTGGGCAGGCCGACGATGCCGATCGAGAGTGCCATGGGGTTCCCCAGGTTAGTCCAGGCGTGGTCGTCGTGATTCTCCGGATTTTCACAGGGTCAACGCAGGTACCGTTGAGAAAGCGGCGGTATCTCTGGAAGTGGCATTGTCGGAAGGGGAAGATATGCGACGCACTCGATCGATGCTTTCGTGGGTGGTGACCAGCTTTGTGACCCTCGTCATCGCCGCGAGCGTCGTGGCGGCGACGTCGCACTCGTCGGTCCCAGCGTCGAGCAGCGTGTCGGCGGTGACGCCGTCGACGAGCTCGCCCGCGCCCTCGACGAGTACCCCCGCGCCAAGCGCCCCCGCGGCGACGGTGCCACCGAGCACGCTGGCCCCGGCGCCAACGGTCGTCCGCTACGGCGGTGACGGCGGTGACGGCGGTGACGGCGGCTACGTCCCCAACGGTGGGACGTCGACCTACTACGGCGGCGACAACTAGGTCGGGGACCAGTTGATCAGGCCGGCCACGACCGCATCGAGCGTGGACCCTCGCACGTCGGGCGCGGTGAAGGTCGACGCGTAGACGCCTTCGAGCCGCGAGACCCAGCCAGTGCGCAGCCCCGCGGCCTTCGCGCCGTGGCAGTCCCAGGCGTGGGCGGCAACCATCGCGACGGCCCGCGGTTCGAGGTCGAGTCGTTCGAGCGCGTAGCGATAGGGCGATGGGCCCGGTTTCCAACTGGTCGCGTCCTCGACGCTGAACACGGTATCCACGTAGTCCTCGAGCCCATTCGCTCGAACCAACGAATTGATGGCCGACGTCGATCCATTGGTCAAGACCGCGCAGCGCAGCCCGGCCGACTTGGTCAGCTCAAGGGCCGCTTCGACGTCGTCGTGAATTGGCAGACGGCCGAAGACCGAGATGACGGCGCGACGCTGCTCAGCGTCGAGTCTCGGGGCCACGACCTGGAGAACACCGTCGGCCACGACGCCGAAGGGGCGCGGCGTGTTGGCCAGTGAGAGCTCGGTCCCGTCGCGCAGGAGTCGGGTGAAGAAGATCTCGATCGTGTCGGGGTACCCGAGTTCGTCCAGGGCGTCGTCGACGGGCGCGAGGTCGAAGAGGGTGTCGACCGCGTCAAAGACGATGGCGGCCAGTTGGTTCACCGTCGGCACGCAATCGAACGCGCGAGTGCACCGGCCGCGCCGACGAGGGACGGGTCGCGCAGGATCTTGGCGGCTGACATCGCACCGTCGTAACAGACGATCAACTGCTTCACCGTTTCGTCCTCGCTGCGCACGCCCAACGTCTCGGCGAAGAACCGGGCCAAATGCGCATAGAAGCGCAGGACGATGGCGTGGGCGGGCGAGTCTGGTGCGACCTCGACCGCGGCGTTGCTGAAGGGGCAGCCGCTGAACTCGTTCGCGCTGGCCGCGCGTTCGATCTCGGCGAAGAAGGCGTCGAGACGCTCGACCGGGTCGGCGACGTCCGCCAGCGCGTCGAGGAGTTGGACGAACCGCGCGAGGCTCGCGTCGAGGTACGCCGCAACGAGGTCACCCTTGCCCGTGAAGTTGTTATAGAGACTCGCCTTGGCCACGCCGGCGTCGGCGATGACGCGGTCGATGCCGGTCGCGTTGATGCCGTCGCGGTAGAACAACGCCGTCGCCGTGTCCAAGAGTCGTGCTCGGGCGGAGGTTCGGGTCACCGTCACAGTGTACTAGACAGACCTGTATAGTATGGTCAGTCTCGTCGAGGAATGAGGAATCGTGTCCACCGCACCCGTCGCACCACTCACCGTCATCGGCGCCAGTTGGTGTCCGGACTGCCGCCGCGCCAAGACCTTCCTCGGCGAACAACGCGTGCCCTACGAGTGGATCGACCTCGAGCAGCACCCGGAGTACACCGAACGCGTCGAGGCACTCAACGGCGGCAGCCGCATCATCCCCACCATCATCTTCCCCGACGGGTCGCACCTCGCCGAGCCCGGCAACGACGAGCTGGCCGACAAACTGGGCCTGACTCGGGTGGCCTCGGAGCGGACCTACGACCTCGTGATCGTCGGCGGTGGCCCGACGGGCCTCACCGCCGCGATCTACGCGGCCCGCGAGAACTTCTCGGTCTTGATCGTCGAGAAGTCGGCGGTCGGTGGACAGGCGGGCGTCACCGAGCGACTCGACAACTACCCGGGCTTCCCCGATGGGGTGGCCGGTCACGAGTTGGCCGACCGGATGCGCCGCCAGGCCGAGCGCTACGGGGTCGAGATCCTCCAGGCCGTCGCGGTCACGTCGCTCGAGACGGTCGACGAGTCATGGGTCGCGGTGGCGACGTCCACCGGTGACCACTACCGGGCCCACGGGGTGCTGCTCGCGACGGGATCGCTCTATCGACGGACCGGGGCCGCCGGAGAGGCCGACCTCATCGGTGCGGGGATTCATTTCTGCGCGACCTGCGACGGCCCGTTCTACCGGGGAGCCGACGAAGTCGTCGTCATCGGTGGTGGCAACAGCGGCTTCGAAGAGGGGATCTTTCTCACCCAGTTCGCCCGGCACGTCACCATCGTCGAGTACGCGGACGCCGTTCGGGCCAGTCGTCTGCTCCAAGACAAAGTGGCGGCTCACCCGTCGATGTCCGTGCACGTCGGAACCGCGGTCGTCGCCTTCGAGGCGGGCGCGGGGAAGTTGACCGGCGTCGTCCTCGAGGACCGAGCCACGGGCCAACGCCGGACGCACCGAGCCTCGGGCGCCTTCGTCTTCATCGGCCTCGAGCCCAACACCGCGTTCCTCGTGGGCGAGGTCGACCTCGACGATCAGGGGTTTGTTGTCAGCGACGAACAGTTCCGCACGTCGATGCCCGGGGTGTACGTCGCCGGGGACGTGCGACGGGGCTCGACCAAGCAGTTGGCGTCGGCGGTCGGCGAGGGTGCCGCCGCGGCGATTGCCCTGCGCTACCACCTGGATCGGGTGCGCGCCTGAGCGCGGTCTGCTAAACCCAATCCATGATTGCCTTCGAACGTCACGGATCCGGCACCCCGCTCCTGCTCATCCACGGGCTCACTGATTCTCGTCGAGCGTGGGATCCGTTGGTGGAACCGCTCGCCAGGAGTTTCGACGTCGTGAGCGTCGACCTGCGCGGTCACGGCGAGTCCTTCGACCAGCCACCCTACGACGCGGTGACCGTCGCCTCGGACGTGTACGAGGTCGCCGACGCCCTCGGTCTCGACGCGCCCGTGGTGGTCGGTCATTCGCTGGGCGGTTTCGTCGCGACGGCCTACGCCTCGCTGTTCCCGTGCCGAGGGGTCCTCAACATCGATCAGTCGCTCGACCTACGGGCCTTCCAGGAGTTGGTCCGTTCGGTCGAGGACCAACTCCGCGACCCCTCGCAGTTCGAGTCGATCATGACCATGATGTTCGAAGTGATGCGTGGCCAGCTCAGCGACGCGGAGTGGGACCGGCTCGCCCGGGAGCGTCGGTTCAACCAGGGAGCCGTGCTCGGCCTCTGGTTGCCGGTGTTGGACCTCGACGAGACGGGCCTGGACGCCTTCGTCGACTCGATCACCCAACCCGTGCGCGCGCCCTACCTCGCGCTGCACGGCTCGCCGGTCGAGCCCGACTACGAGGCGTGGCTGGGGGCGCACGTCGCCCCGGGCCGCCTGCTCGAATGGCCCGAGCGCGGGCACCTGCCCCACCTCGTTGAACCGGACCGGTTCGTCTCGCTGCTCGAGCGGTTCGTCGCATCGAGCGCGACGCCCGAGACCTGGCCGAGGGCCGAACTCGAAACGGTCGACTAGGCCGACGCCAGCGATTCGGCGATGATCGCGGCCACCTGGTCGGTCTCGATCAGGAATCCGTCGTGGCCGGCCGGCGAGGTGATGACCTTGACCAGTCCAGCGCGCGGGATCAGTCGGGCGAGCTCCTCTTGGAGTTCGCGCGGGTAGAGCCGGTCCGAGGAGACTCCCGCCACGGTGACTGGGACGCGAACGCCCTTCAGGGCCGCGACGACGCCACCGCGGCCCCGGCCGACGTCGTGGTGGTTCATCGCCTCGCTCAAGACGACGTAGCTGTTCGGGTCGAAGCGCGCGGCGAGTTTCTCACCCTGGTGGCGAAGGTAGGACTCGATGGCGTAGCGTCCGCCGTCGAGCACCGCCCGGTCGTCCTGGGGGTCTCGGCCGAAGCGCTCCTCGAACTCGGTCCAGGTGCGATAGCTGAACTGGCCGATCCCGCGCGCGATCGCGAGGCCCGTTCCCGGGATCGGGCCCTCGTAGTAGTCGCCACCGCGGAAGTCGGCGTCGGCTCGTATGACGCGAACCTGCAACGAGCACAGGGCGATCTGGTCGGCGGTGCCCGCCGCGCCCGCCGCGAGGACGATCGCGCGCTCGAGCCGGTTTGGGTGTCCGACCGCCCACTCGAGGGCGCGCATGGCGCCCATCGATCCGCCGACGACGGCCACCCACCGGTCGATTCCCAGATGATCGGCGAGCATCGTCTCCACGGCCACCATGTCACGAATGGTCACCACCGGGAACCGGGAACCGAAGGGCCGTCCGTCGGGCGCGACGCTCGACGGCCCGGTCGTGCCCTGGCAACCGCCGAGGACGTTCGGGCAGACCACGAAGTACCGGTCGGTGTCGATCGCCAGCCCCGGCCCCACGACACCGTCCCACCAGCCCGGCGTCGGGTGACCTGGCTCGACGGGACCGGCGACGTGGGAGTCACCGGTCAAGGCGTGCAGGACGAGCACCGCGTTCGTACCGGTGTCGTTTCGCCGCCCCCAGGTCTCGTAGGCGACGGTGACGAGTTCGAGGCGACCTCCACCGTCGAGGTCGACGCCGTGACCGGCGCCGACCTCGACGAACTGGCGTCGACCGGGGTCGTCCCCCGGTCGCCAGTAGGGGGAGTCGGTCACGCCCGGCGAGCGGCCTCGAACCCCACCGTCAGGTCGGCCAGGATGTCGTCGATCGACTCGATGCCGACCGAGAGGCGCACGAGGTCCGGGGTGACCCCGGTCGAGCGCTGCTCGGATTCGCTCAGCTGCGAGTGGGTCGTGGAGGCCGGGTGGATGGCGAGGCTACGCACGTCACCGACGTTAGCCAAATGGCTGAAGAGCTCGAGCCCTTCGATGAAGCGGCGTCCAGCGTCGGCGCCGCCGTCGATGCCGAAGGCGACGATGGCGCCGCCGCCACGGGGCAGGTAGCGCACCTGGCGGTCGTGCCACGGGCTCGACTCGAGACCGCTGAAGGCGACCCACGTCACGTCCTCGCGCGCCTCGAGCCACTCAGCGACGGCGGTCGCGTTGGCGACGTGACGCTCCATGCGCAGACTCAAGGTCTCGAGTCCCTGGAGGAGTAAGAAGGCGTTGAAGGGCGAGATCGCCGGGCCGGTGTCGCGCAGGTACTGCAGGCGAGCCTTCAGCGCGAAACGGGCCGGGAAGAGCGCCTCGGGAAGCTGACCGAAGACCAGTCCGTGGTAGCTGGGGTCGGGCTCGGTGAAGTTGGGGAAGCGGCCGCTGCCCTCGTAGTCGAAGGTGCCGCCGTCGACGATCACGCCGCCGATCGAGGTGCCGTGGCCGCCGATGAACTTGGTCGCCGAGTGGATCACGATGTCGGCCCCGTGTTCGAGGGGGCGCACGAGGTAGGGCGTGGCCAGGGTGTTGTCCACGACGAGTGGGATGCGGTGCTCGTGGGCGACCCGGCTGACGCCCTCGAAGTCGAGCACGTCGCCCTTGGGATTGCCGAGGGACTCGGCGTAGAAGGCGCGCGTGTTCGCGCGCACCGCGCTCGCCCAGGCGTCGAGGTCGTCGGGGTCCTCGACGAACGTCGTCTCGATGCCCAGTTTGGGCAGCGTGTAGTGCAGCAGGTTGTACGAGCCACCGTAGAGTGAGGCCGAGGCCACGATGTGCCCACCGCCCTCAGCGAGGTTGAGCAGTGCGACGGTCTCGGCCGCTTGGCCCGAGGCGACCGCCAGGGCCGCGACGCCACCCTCGAGGGACGCGATGCGCTCCTCGAAGACGGCCTGGGTGGGGTTCATGATCCGGGTGTAGATGTTGCCGAGTTCGGAGAGTCCGAAGAGCGCGGCCGCGTGGTCGGTGTCGCGAAAGACGTAGCTCGCGGTCTGATAGATGGGCACCGCGCGCGCCCCGGTCGTCGGGTCGGCGACGGCCCCCGCGTGGATCTGTCGGGTTTCGAATCCCCATGCAGTCATCGGTGCTCCTCGGTCGGGTCAGTAACGCTCGTGGTGAATCGACATAGTAGATAAATATGATGGAACTTGTCAACTATTAACGCGACTTCGCGTCCCCTGACGGTATCGGGGGAGCGAGTGGGCCTATTCGAAGAACGCGAGCCAGGCCGCTTCGGCGGCGTGCAGGGCTCGCAGCACGCCGTCGAGCTCGGTACCGAGTCGGGTCTGCTCTTCTACCGCGGTGACCGAGGACAGCCTGTCGCTGAGAGACTGCTTGCGGCGTTCCAGTCGAGTCATCTCCTTTTCGGCGTCGCGCAGCGCCCGGCCGCGCGGCACGGCCGCGTCGGTCGGAGTGCGCGTCGCGTCGCTGGAGCCGGTCTCGAGGGTCCGGGCGATCCACGCGTCGATACCGCCGGGTACGTCTGCGACGTGGCCATCGGCGTGGACCTCGAGCAGCCGGTCGGTCGTGCGACTGAGGAAGGTGCGGTCGTGCGAGGCGACGACGAGGGTGCCGGGCCACTCGCTGAGGAAGTCCTCGACGAGGCGGATCGTCTCGAGGTCGAGGTCGTTGGTGAGTTCGTCGAGGAAGAGTACGTTGGGGCGTTGGGCGAGGGCGAGCAGGAGTTGGAGCCGTCGTCGCTCGCCGCCCGAGAGTTCCCCGGCCTTGGTCGCCGGTAACGCGCCGGTGAACCAGAACCGCTTCATCAGCGCGACGTCGGCGGGCGTCCCGGGCACGCCGTGCGGGCCGGCGACGAGTTCTTGGACCGTCTTGGTCGCGTCGACCTCGCTCGCGTGCTGTTCGAAGTAGGCACTCACCACAGTGGGACCGCGCTTGATGGTCCCGCTCGTCGGTGAGCGACGTCCCGCCAGGAGGTCGAGCAGGGTCGACTTGCCCGCGCCGTTGCGCCCGACGATCCCGACGCGATCACCCGGGCCGAGGTCGAGGTCGACGTCGTGCAGGATCGCCGGGCCGGCGTCGTAGGCGAAGGACACGTGGTGCGCTCGGATCACGGTGTTGCCCAGTCGGGGGGTCTGGGCGCTGAGGTCCAGGGCGCCCGAACGAGCCGCCGCGACCGGGCGTTGGGCGAGGAGTCGATGCGCGGCGTCGATGCGCGCCTGGGGTTTGGTCGAACGGGCTTTGACGCCCCGGCGCAACCAGGCCAGTTCCGTGCGCGCGAGGTTGCGGCGGGTCTGCTCGGCCGTGGCGGCCTGCGCTTCGCGTTCGGCCTGGGTCTCGAGGAGTCGACCGTAACCGCCGGCGTGCAGGTACGTCGAACCGCGGTCGATCTCGACCATCCGGGTGGTTACTTGGTCGAGGAGGAATCGATCGTGGCTGACGAGCACCACGCCTCCGCGGAACTCCAGCAGGTGCTGCTCGAGCCAGCGGATAGCGTTCAGGTCGAGGTGGTTCGTCGGCTCGTCGAGGATCAGGAGGTCGGCCGGTTGGGCGAAGACTCGCGCGAGGGCGACGCGTTTGCGTTGACCGCCGGAGAGCTCGCTCGTCGAGGCGTCGGCGAAACCGAGCATGTCCAGACGATCGAGCGCGGCGTCGACCTGCCACCCGTGACCGAGCGCCTCGCGCACGCTCGAGACCGGCAGGTCGGGCTCTTGCTCGAGGACCCCGACTCGCACGTCGCGCCCGCGGCGGATCTCGCCGCTGTCGGGGCTGAGGGTTCCCGCCACGATCCGCAACAGGGCGGTCTTGCCGGTCCCGTTGATGCCCACGACCCCGATCCGCTCGCCGTCGGAGACGGTGAGCGAGAGGTCGTCGAGCACGGGGCGGTCGGCACCGCGAAGGCTGACGCGTTGGAGATCGACGAGGATGGTCACGCGCGAGTCAGGTTAATGACTCGACGGGCATCGTTCGCCGGCGCGGATCGGTCAGGTCGTCGCACCGGCGAACTGACTGTTGTAGAGCGAGAAGTAGAGGCCCCGGCGGGCCATCAGGTCGTCGTGATCGCCCTGTTCGACGATGCGGCCGTGGTCCATCACCAAGATGGTGTCGGCGTGTCGGATCGTCGAGAGCCGGTGCGCGATGACGAAGCTCGTTCGGCCCTCGCGCAGTCGGGCCATGGCCTCTTGGATGAGCACCTCGGTGCGGGTGTCGACGTTGCTGGTCGCCTCGTCCAGGATGAGGATGCTCTGGTCGGCGAGGAAGGCTCGCGCGATGGTGAGCAGCTGTTTCTGGCCCGACGACAGGTTGGACGCCTCGTCGTCGAGGCGCGTGTCGTACCCGTCGGGCAGCGTACGCACGAAGTTGTCGACGTGCGCGGCCCGAGCGGCGGCGACGATCTCGTCCTCGGACGCGTCGGGCCGGCCGTAGGCGATGTTGTCGCGAATCGATCCGGCGAAGACCCAGGTGTCTTGGAGCACCATCGCGAAGGCCCGCCGCACGTCGTCGCGAGTGAGGTCTTGGTAGTCGACCCCGTTGAGCAGGATCCGCCCCGCGCCGATCTCGTAGAAGCGCACGAGGAGGTTGACCACCGTGGTCTTGCCCGCGCCGGTGGGCCCGACGAGCGCCACGGTCTCGCCCGGGGCGACGTCCAGACTGAAGTCGTCGATGAGCGGGTTGTCGGGGTCGTAGCGGAACGAGACGTGCTCGAGGGTCACGCGCCCGCCACCCACCAGCGACGGCGCGGCGACGGCGGAGCGGACGTCGGGCGCTTCCTCGGGGGCGTCGAGGAACTCGAAGACCCGCTCGGCCGACGCCAAACCGGACTGCAACATGTTCATCTGAGCCGCGATCTGGGTGATGGGCATCGTGAACTGACGGGAGTACTGAATGAAGGCGGTCACCGCGCCGAGCGTCAAGAGTCCCGACGCGACCCGGTACCCGCCGACGACGGCGATGACGACGTAGTTGATGTTCGAGATGAATTGGACCGACGGTTGCACGATCCCCGAGAGGAACTGCGCGCGGAAACTCGAGCGGTAGAGCCGCTGGTTCTGGCGATTGAACTCCTCGATGGTCGCCTCGCGTCGACCGAAGACCTGCACGAGCTCGTGGCCGCTGTGGGTCTCTTCGACCAGTCCGTTCAGCGCACCGGTCTGACGCCACTGGGCGGCGAACTGCACCTGCGATCGACGCGCGATGAGGAGGGTGACGACGAAGGCCAGGGGGATCGTCACGATGGCGACCACCGCGAGCAGCGGTGATATCCAGACCATCATCGCGAGCACCCCGACGATGGTCAGGGCCGACGTGAGCAGTTGGCTGAGACCCTGCTGGATCGTCGTCGTCAGGTTGTCGATGTCGTTGGTGACGCGGCTCAACACGTCACCGTGGGGGTGGCTGTCGAAGTACTGCAGGGGGAGCCGACTCATCTTGACCTCCACCTCACGTCGCAGTCCCGACATCACGCGTTGGGTGACGCCGGCCATCGTGAAGCCCTGGAGGTAGCTGAAGGCCGCGCCGAACAGGTAGACGAGCGCGGCCACCCCGAGGACGGCGCCGAGCCGGTCGATGTTGACCCCGACGCCCGGAGTGAGGTGCAGTCCGGCGATCATGGTGGCGGTCTGGGCGTGGCCGTGCTCGCGCAGGTACTGCAGGGCCTGGGCCATGGTGGTGCCGACGGGTAGACGCTTGGCGATGATCCCGTCGAAGAGGACGTTCGTCGCGTTGCCGAGTATCTGGGGCCCCGACACCATGAAGGCCACCGAGATGATGCCCAGGACCAGTGCCCCGAGGAGCCGCCAGCGGTCGGGGTGGAGGCGACGAAGGAGGCGGCGCAGGGTGGCTCGCACGTCCTTGCTCGTGCGCGGGGGCGCCCCGGCGCCACCACGTATCGCGTTCATCGGCCCCATCGTCATCGGACGGCCCCCGCCCCGAGTTGGGAGATGACGATCTCGCGATAGGACTCACAGGATTCGACCAACTGATCGTGGGTCCCGATGCCGACGACCCGTCCGTCGTCGAGTACGACGACGCGGTCGGCGTGCATGATGGTGCTGACGCGCTGGGCCACGATGATCACGGTGGCGTCTCGGGTCTGGTCGCGCAGGGCTTCGCGCAACCGAGTGTCGGTCGCGGCGTCGAGCGCGGAGAAGCAGTCGTCGAAGAGGTAGATGCGTGGCCGCTTGACCAGGGCCCGGGCGATGGCGAGGCGCTGGCGCTGGCCACCGGACACGTTGGTCCCACCCTGGTCGATCGGCGCGTCGAGTCCGCCGGGCATCGTGGCCACGAAGTCTCGCGCCTGGGCCACCTCCAGGGCGCGCCAGAGATCGGCGTCGGTGGCGTCGGGATTGGCGAAGCGCAGGTTGGTCGCGACCGTGCCGCTGAAGAGGTAGGCGGTCTGGGGCACGAGGCCGATCGACGACCAGAGGTCGTCTTGGCGCTGGTCGCGGACGTCGACGCCGTTCACCTCTACGGACCCGGCGGTCACGTCGAAGAGGCGCGGGATCAAGGTGATGAGCGTGGTCTTGCCGCTACCCGTCCCGCCGATGATTGCGCTCGTCACGCCGGGCTCGAACTCCACGGTGATTGCGTCGAGGACCGGTCGTTCGCTGCCGGGGTAGGCGAAGGAGACGTTGGTCAGTCGCACCGAGCCGTTTGGCGTCGACGGCGATATCGGCGTATCGGGGTCGGCGACGGCCGGTACGGTGTCGAGCACCTCGACGATCCGTTCAGCGCTCGCGGCCGCACGCGGAACGAGGATCGTGACCATCACCGCCATCATCACCGAGGTGAGGATCTGCAGGATGTACGTGAGGAAGGCCGTAAGGTTGCCAATCGGCATCGACCCCTCACTGACGAACCGACCGCCGAACCAGATCACCGCCACACTCGACAGGTTCAAGATCACCATCATCACCGGCATGGTCAAGGCGAAGATCCGGTTCACCCGCAGGGCCGTGCCGGTGAGGTCGGCGTTGGCCAGCGCGAACCGTTCGGCCTCGGACTCGTTGCGCACGAACGCGCGGATCACGCGCACCCCCGTGATCTGTTCACGCAGCACCTGGTTGATCCGGTCGATCTTGGTCTGCATCGAACGGAACTGCGGGATCACCCGAACCATCACGAGGCCGATGAAGGCCGTCATCACCGGGATCGACACGAGGAGCAAGGTCGAGAGCCGCGCGCCCTCGTGGATCGCCATGAAGATGCCGCCCACGGACATGATCGGTGCGATGACCATCATGGTGAGGGCCATTTGGAGGAACAGTTGGATCTGCTGGATGTCGTTGGTGTTGCGCGTAATCAGCGACGCCGTGCCGAAGTGGTTGATGTCGCGCGCGGCGAACGACTGCACCCGGGTGAAGACCGCGCGGCGGATGTCGGCGCCCGTCGCCATCGAGACGCGAGAGGCCCAGTACACCGCCACGACCGCGAAGACGCCGACGGCCAACGTGAGCGCCAGCATCCAGACGCCGGTGCGAATGATGTAGTGGAGGTTGCCGGTGACCACACCACCATTGATGATGTCGGCGTTCAGGTTCGGTAGGTAGAGGTTGCCGACCGTCTGAGCGATCAACAGCACGGTCAAGAAGAGCACCTGGTTCCGGTAGGGGCGAAGGTGGGTGCGTAGGAGTCGGTTCAGCACGGCGACGGTCCCTCGGGTGGCGTCAGCGCCGCGGCGAGTAGGGCGACGGCGCCGTCGAAGGTGGCCGCGGCGTCCATCGACCCGCCACTGGCGCGCGCGGTGGTCATCGAAGCCCGGAAGGCCGCCGTGGCAACGGCGGTGACCAGCGCGGGATAGGGATTGTCGTTCGGGTCGAGGCCGGTTCGCTCGGCGATTACCTCGACCAGGGCCCGCTCGTAGCCGATGAAGGAGACGAACATGCGCCCCAGCAGGGCGGGGTCGCTGTTGATCGCGCGCATCCGAAGTGGCCATTCGCCGCTCGACTCGTCGAAGAGCCGTCGCATGACCACCCGGAGCGCCTCGAGGGGCGGCTCGGTCGCCGGACGATCGCGCAGCGCGTCGCGCAGTTGATCCACGCGCCACGCGTCGAATCCGATGATTGCGTCCTCCTTGGAGGGGAAGTGGTCGTAGAACGTGCGCACCGAGACGTCGGCGGCGGTGGCGATCTCCTCGACGGTGACGTCGCGAATTCCGCGTTCGGCGCCGAGTCGCAGCGCCGCGGCGCGCAGCGCGTGGTGGGTGGCGAGCCGCTTTCGTTCCCGTCGTCCGACGATGTCACTCTCCACCGTCCCAGTATGACCCACTCACTGCACAACGTGCAATTAGTGCATCACTGAACCGAATCAGGTGGCGTCCGGCCCGCGCGGCGATCGAGTGCCGGCGTCACGCCCGCCTCAGAAACTGACGACGGTGTACCCCTCGAGGGCGAAGGCTTCGACCTCGGCGCCCGCGGCTAGGAGTTCGAGTGGCCGAACGCCGATCTCCTCGGTGACTTCGTACTGTTCGACGTTGGCGCGACAGGCCTTCGCGCCGATACCGGCGTCGCGCATGTCGGCTAGCTGGATGTCGATCTGACCGCTCGCGGCCAACTTGACCGACGGCCCGAAGAACAAGACGCGAACGTCGACGCCACGGTTGGTGTTCATGCGCGTCGCCATCACGATGCCGGGTACCGCACGGGCGGGGTCGTCACTGATAATCATGAACGCGACCTTGGCCGGGGACTGCTCACTGGACACGGTTGCTCCTCTGTCTCGTCACCGGTCGCCGGGCAGTGGCGACCTCGTTGGTTCTTCCTGCGAGGATTCGGCGGGCGTTGACGGGGTCAGCGAACACGACAACGCTCGTCGACCCGTCAGGCGCGGCCAGGCGAGCGCAACGCCCACGGCGAGGAGCACCGCGACGGTGCGCAGTGCCCCGCTGGGAATCGGGCTGGCACCGATGTAGCCCAAGACGGCCGCGGCGACTACTCGACTGCTAACGCAGGAAAGTCTCACTCCGTCACCCTAACGGTGTTTACCAGGGAAGGAATCGTCTCGCCACGCGCGCCAGATAGCGCTCCCAACTCCGCGATCGCTCTCCGTCACGTCGATCGATCGAACGGACCGCCCCGACCCAGGTAGTCGAGGAGCGTCGCGCCACTCGTCGAGGTGAACCACTGGGCGTGGCCGAGCAGATACGACCGATAGGCGAGCTCCGCGTTCTCGGGCGAGTCGACGACGGCCGCGAAGTATTCGACCTCGGACAGGGCGAACTCGATGTGGGCAACGGGCAACGTCACGCTGAGGGTGACGAGATCCCCCGAGGAGAGCGCGCAGTGTTCGCCGTACCCGACGAGCAGTTGGTCGAGCGAGCCGTAGTCGACGGTGGGTGATCCAGCGTCGGCGACGTCGAGCCAGTCGATCACGTTTCGTTCGATGGCGATCGCGAGGTCGTGCAGCGCGAAGGTTCGGTTCGCCAGTCCGAGATCAAAGACGGACGCGACCTCGGCGTCGGGCGACAAGTCGCTCCACGCCAGGTTCGACGCGTGCCAGTCGCCGTGGGTCCACTGCGTCGCGAGACCGCGCGCCCGGAGAGCGGCCGATTCGAGGGGTGCGCGCAGGACCGACTCGAAGTCGCCGACGACGTCGTAGGGCGCCGTCGCGACGCGCAGGTCCGGCCGAGCGGTGACGAGCCGTTGGTACGCGTCGGCGGGGTCGTCGGCGAGCAGCACGGCCGCCGAATCAACGAGGACGCCGAAGCGCGAGCCGGCGGCGGGGAAGTCCGCGGCGGCCCGGTGGAAGCGTGCGAGGGCCGCGCCGGCCGAGCGGGCGTGCGAGGGGTGGACAAACGGGTGCCAGGAGGGGACATCACGGTACAGGTCGAGTCCGGCGGCGGTCTCGTGGACCTCGTAGATGAACTCGCCGCGTTCGACGACCGTCCCCCCTCCCGCCGCGACGAGGACCCGCGGTGTGGCCACCCCCCGCGAACGGAGATGGCCGACGAACGCGTGCTCGAGCTCCAGGCGCTCACGCGAACGAACTCGACGGTGGTGGCGCTTCACGAAGACCGATCGCCGTTGGTCACCGACGAGCGCCGCCGCCGACATCGGGCGGGGACTTCGCCACGTGACCAGCGTTCGAACGGGGAGGGCGGGTTCACCGACGTAGTGCGCAAGGACCGCCGCGACCTCGGGGTCGGTGAGCGCGGGCCAGTCGGGATTCACGAGATCGTTCAGCATCCCGTGGACGAGTGCGTCGGGAACGCGGTCGAGGTCGTCGGGCGTGGTCACGCCTCGTCGACGGGGTCGCGGGGACCGTCGGCGCGCGAGCGGCGTCCAAGGAGCGCGTTGGCGCTCGTGCCGGTGACCAGGGTCGCGAGTCCCGCCACGACGAACGAGGTGAGTGACGCGGACATCCAACTCGGTGCGTGAAAATCGATGGCGGCACCGACGTGAACCCACATCGTGACCCACCAGCCGATGTAGCCCGGGTTGATCAGCTGGTAGACCACGAAGCCGATCGCCCAGGACACCAACATGGTCGTACGGCTGCGCGCGCGCACCGAGAGGTCCCAACGCTCTCTCGAGAGCAGGAAGAAGTCGACGATGAACACCGCGGTCAGCGGGACGAACACCGAGCCGAGCAACACGAGGAAGTTCTCGTAGTCGGCGATATTGATTCCGAGGGCGAGCGCGGTCGTCAGGGTGGCGACGATGAGTGCGAGCACTCGCCGATCCCACAGCGGTCGAAGATTCTGGATCGAGACCACCGTCGAGTACACGTCGGCGAAGGACTGGTCGAGCTCTCGGGCGGCGAGCAGGGCGAAGGCGAGCGATCCGAGCGGAACGGCGATGAAGGCGCCGTAGATATCGGACGGGGATCGCGCGACGGTGACCAGGGCCACGAGCCCGATCACGTAGCAGAGGATCTGGGTCACGCCGTAGCCGACGAAGGCGCCCCAGAAGGCTGTCCGGGGAGTACGTGAATGGCGCGTGTAGTCGGCGGCGAGCGGGGCGAAGGAGATGGCGACCGCGATGACGGTGTCGGTGGCGGCCCAGAACCCCGTCCACGTCCCGTGAGCGAGCGCCGGCAGGGGGTGGCGCAGCAGTTGGACGAAGAGGTAGACGAGCACGACGAGCACGGCCGGTGTCGCGATGCGTCGCAGGATGCGAATCGCGCCGAGCGGGCGCAAGGTCAACAGACCCGTAATCGTGCCCGCGATGACCACGTACACCCACTGCGCGAGGCCGGGTTCGACGACGCGCGCCGCGGTGGCGATCGTGACGAGTTCGAAGATACCCCAGCCCAGCAGTTGCACGATGTTGATCAGCGTCGGCACGTACGAGAGACGACTGCCGAAGACCCCACGCAAGAGGACCATGGCCGGTGCACCGGTTCGAGCGCCCGCGACGCCCGAGAACGCGATGGCGAGCGTCCCGAGGACGGTGCCGACGAAGATCGCGGCCAGAGCCGCCACCAGGGAGAGTTCGGGGGTCCCGCCACCGTTGGGTTGCAGGACGAAGATGGCGCCCGTGAAGCCGAGCAGGCTGACGCCGAGGTTCCCCCATAACCCGAACTGATCGATCAGGCCTAGACCCTGGGGTACCGGTTCGGCCAGGGTTCGGGGGACTTCGGAGTGACGGTCTCCGGACACCAACGTGAACGACGAGTCTGGTTCTATGGTCACCACGTGCTCCTTACGCCGGCATTACCCGGACAAGTTCGACGGTCGGTGGTACTGCGGCCCGTGGGCCAACCACCCTCTCAGCCCGGTACGTCCGAGCTCCCGTAGGTACTGCGACCCGAATGTACCACGCACACCGGCGGGCCCTTCGCCGTCCCATCCCGGATCCGGCGTGCCGAGACGGTGACGAGCGCGGGCGGCCACGCGCGGGCGACGAAGTGACTCGAGGGCGTCGTGCCCACCGTGGAGAGGCGGCCGGTCATCGAGGCCACGCCGCTTGAGTCATATACCCCATGGGGTATACTCATTCTGAGTTTCAACGAAGGAGTAAGTCGTGATATCCGAAGTCGACGTTCGCAGTTTCATTGCCGCCCACGCTGATGGCGCCCACGTACTCGACGTGCGTGAGCCCCACGAGTACGAAGCCGGACACGTCCCCGGTGCGCGTCTCGTCCCCCTCAGTACCGTGCCGGACGTCGCGCACGAACTACCGGTCGGCTCACCGATCTACGTGATCTGTCAGAGCGGTAGCCGAAGTCGCGTCGCCGCGCAACACTTGGCCCAGTTGGGCCACGACGTCCGGTCAGTCATCGGGGGAACGAGTGGCTGGGTCAGCGCAGGGCGACCGGTCGTTCGCGGCTGGCGGGCGAACATCGCCTAGGGATTCGTCCGAGGCCCAGCCGGGACCGGAATTCGGCGTCGCCGTCGCGGGCAGTTGGTATTCGCCGATTCAGTGTTGGCTCGAGTGCCTGGTCACTCGCTCCAATCGAGTCGTTCGCTCTCACCCATCGCGGCGAGGTCGTATCGTCTCGTGCGCCACGAAGGATCGCCGTCGCCGACGACGGCCGGGTGGGAGCTCGGGCCACGCTCTCGATGGCCATCGCCTACAGCGCCCACTTGGTGACAATCGGTTTCGGTGAGCGATGCGTGGCGGTGAGCCGGCCGTCGACCTCGCGGGGCCGAACTACCGTCCGTGTCCGACGTGCCACTGGGCACAGTCCGCGCACTGGTAGACGTTCATCGGAGCGCCATCACGCCGCGCGAGAAGCCGGGCGTGGACTTCGGCCGCCTCGCGCGTGGGGTAACCGACCTTGGGTCGACCTCTCGACGTGGTGTGGGAGCGCGGACCGCGGCGCAGTGACGTGCCGGTGACCTTGCTTCGGCCACCGTAGCGACCCGACCAGTAGAAGACCAAGACCAGGATTCCGACGGCGGCGAGCAGGACGACCACGGTCACCACGGTCGTCCGCCCCGCCGAACGTTGACCGGTGAGTCGATAGTGGTGCGACGGTGGGAGGAACGAATGCCCGTCGCCCGTTGGTTCATCGTCGCAGAGTAGACCGACAACTCGATCGGGGGATTCACTTGGACGAGGGTTCCGAGGAAAGGATGAACTCGGCGACGGCGCGCGCGAAGCCCTCTTGCGCGTTCGAACTCGTCACGGCGCGAGCGGCGCGCTGCACCGTGGGGTCGGCGTTGCCCATCGCGATGCTCATTCCCGACGCTTCGAACATCGATACGTCGTTGTGCATGTCCCCGATCGTGGCGATCTCGTTGGTGGCGATGCCGAATCGCTTGGCGAGGTAGCGCACGACGCTGCCCTTGTTCGCGTCTGGGTGCGTGACGTCGAGGTAGTAGGTCTGTGATCGGGTCGCCGACACGTGAGCGCCGAACTGGGCCACCGCGGCCTCCCACGCCGCGACGCTCGCCGCAGCGTCGTCGCTCACGCCGACGATCTTGTTGACCCCGCCGACGAGTCCCCCGAAGTCGGCGAGCGTGATTGGATCCCCCTCGTAGATCAGTGCCTCTTGGGCGACGTGGGGTCCGTCCGGGTCCAGTACGTACCACTCGTCTCGACGAAAGACCCAGATCGACATCGCGTGCGAAGTCAGGAGTTCGATGAGGGGCGCGACGAGGTCGTCGGGAATCGTCCGTTCCTCGATGAGGGTCAAGTCATCGTTGACGAGCACACCGCCGTTGAAGGCGCCGAGGGGCGTGGTCAACCCGAGCGGTTCGACGAACCGGCGCAGTCCCTGGGGCGGTCGGGCGCTAGTGATGGCGAAGGCAATTCCGGCGTCGCGCAGCTCGTTCACGGCGCGAATCGACCGAGGCGTTAAAAGTTTTTCCGGGGTGACGAGCGTGCCGTCGACGTCAGAGAGCAGGAGTCGGGGGCGGCCGTTCATTCGGGGAGGCACCAGGTGTTCGGAGCGATCAGGTGGGTAGCCGAGGCGGGTCCCCACGATCCCGGCGCGTACGGCTCGACTGCCGGTGGCGAGGCGAGGAGGTCCGCGCTGACCTCCCACAGCCGCTCGATGCCGTCGGAACGGGTGAAGAGCGTGCGTTTGCCCAGCATCGCTTCGAGAATCAGGTACTCGTACGCCTCGAGGCGATGGGCCGTCTGAAAGGAGTCCTGGTAGTGGAACGTCATCTCGGCCGCATTGAGTCGCATCTCCGGGCCGGGTTCTTTGGCGAAGAAGTGCGCGTGGATGGAACCCGGGTCGGCGAAGTCGACGACCAACCGGTTTCCGCGATGCTGCGGGGCGCCCTTGGCGAGCGGGAAGAGTCGCATGACCGGTTCTTCGAAGCCAATGGTGATGACCTGACGACTCTCGGCGAGGGCCTTGCCGGTGCGCAAATAGAACGGCACGCCCTTCCAACGCGTGTTGTCGATCTCGGCGCGTAGCGCGACGAACGTCTCGGTCTGTGAGTCGGGCGCGACACCCGGCTCGTCGCGGTACCCGTCGTATTGACCGCGTACGACGTGCGAGGGGTCGATCGGCCGCATCGTTTCGAAGACCTTGTGCACCTCGTCGCGCAGGGGCCGCGCCTCGAGAGACGTCGGCTGCTCCATGGCGATGAAACCGAGTACCTGGAACAGGTGGCTCACGACCATGTCTCGGAACGCGCCGGTCCCCTCGTAGAACGCGCCGCGTCCTTCGATGGAAAGCGTCTCGGGCACGTCGATCTGTACGTAGCGCACGTGATCGCGGTTCCAGAGTGGTTCGAAGAACCGATTGGCGAACCGCAGGGCCAGGATGTTGTCGATCGACTCCTTGCCCAAAAAGTGATCGATTCGAAAGACCTGCGTCTCGTCGAAGTTCGCCCGTATCACGTCGTTCAGCCGTTTGGCCGACGCCAGGTCGACGCCGAACGGTTTCTCAAGGATTACCCGGGCCCTGGCGCGCAGACTTGACGCGCCGAGCATCGAGACCAGCCCCAAGACCGCGTCGGGCGGCACCGCGAGATGGAAGAGTCGGTGGACCTCGCCGCCGATGGCGGTCTCGGCCGTTTGGACGGCGGCGAGCAGCGACGCGTCGTCCTGGGCCGACGATACGGCGAAAGACAGCGACGCGACGAACTCCTCCCAGACCTCGCCGTCGGGCGGGAGTTCGCCGAACCGTTCGACCGAGTCGCGAGCGAGGTCTCGAAAGGCATCGGTCGACAGGGCGAACGCTTCGGGGGCCGACCCGATGATGCGGTACCGCCTCGGCAGGAGCCCGGCCAACGCCAGGTGGAAGAGACCCGGGATGACCTTTCTTTTCGCGAGGTCGCCGGTGGCGCCGAAGAGCACGATGACGTGGTTTGCGGGGACCTCGACGCCAGTTTCGATGGGGTGGGAATTCATTGGCTTGCTCCTGTTCGAGTACGGCGGACCTCGGTGCCGTCGCCGATGAGTATCTCGGCCACCGTCTGCGGCTCGAAGAGTCCGTGTTCGACGACGCCGGGGGTGGCGCTGAGACGCTCGGCGAGGCGCTCGTGCGCGACGTCGACGGTCACTGAGCCGCCCGATCGGCCATGATCACGGCTCGGCCCGCCGGCACGCGGCTCGCCGGGATTGAGGGATTCGCGTCGAGCAGCATCGTGAGCGCTCGACGCTTCTGGGCACCGGCGACCAGCCACAGGACGCGATCGGCGCGCGCGAGCGCGGGGAACGTGAGAGTCATTCGTCGGTGCCCGTGGTGGACTTCGGTCAACGCGACGAGCCGACGTCGCTCCTCGAGCACCTCGTCGCCGGGGAACAACGAAGCCGTGTGGCCCTCGGGGCCGAGGCCGAGGTGCACGAGGTCGAAGCGCGCCGGCAAGCGAGCCTCGTAGCTCGCCGTGGCGCCGATGAGGTCGTCGTCGTCGACCCCCATCGCCTCGATGACGGGATGGGCGAGCGCCAGTTGGCTCCGCAACGACGCGAGATTGCGCTCGGGGTCGTCGATCGGGACGACCCGCTCGTCGACCTGGTAGACGACCGTGGCCGCCCATGGCACGTCCAACGTCGCCAGTCGGGCGAGCATGGCCGTGGGGGTGGTACCACCGCTCACGGCCACGTGAAAGGTGCCGGTGCGCGCGACGGTGCGTCGCGCGAGGTCGGCGACGAACTCGGCCGCCGCGGTGGCGAGCGAGTCGGGCGAGTCGAAGACTCGAAGATCGGGTCGGACCTCAGTGCTGTTTTTCGACGTGTCCACCGAACTCCGATCGCATGGCCGAGAGCAGCTTCGCGGTGAACTCGCCGCGTTCGCGTGATTCATAGCGCTGCCAGAGCGCGGCGCTGATTACTGGCGCGGGCACCGATTCCTCGATCGCCGCTTGGACGGTCCACCGGCCCTCGCCCGAATCCGAGACGCAGCCATCGAACTCGGTGAGTTCGGGTGAACGGCTGAGGGCGTCGGCGGTCAGGTCCATCAGCCACGAACTGATCACGGATCCGTGGCGCCATAACTCGGCAACCTCGGCGAGGTCGATGTCGTAGGCGTAGTAGTCGGGGTGACGCATCGGCGTGGTCTCGGCGTCGGCCTCGACGTCGATGGTTCCCGCGTTCGCGTGCTTGATGATGCTCAACCCTTCGCCGATGGCCGCCATCATGCCGTATTCGATGCCGTTGTGGACCATCTTCACGAAGTGTCCGGCGCCGTTCGGTCCGCAGTGGAGGTACCCGCTCGTCGCCGTGCTCGGTCGGCCCGAGCGTCCCGGGGACGGTGCCACGCCGTCGTCACCGGGACTGATCGAACGGAAGAGCGGGTCGAGCCGGGTGACGGTCGCCGCATCACCACCGATCATCAAGCTGTAGCCGCGCTCGAGGCCCCAGACCCCACCGCTCGTTCCGCAGTCGACGTACTGGATGGCGCGCGCGGTGAGCTCTCGGGCGCGAGCGATGTCGTCCTGGTAGAAGGAGTTGCCCCCGTCGATGACCACGTCGTCGGCGTCGAGGTGCGCGACGAGTTCGTCGAGCGTGGCCTGGGTGATCGCCGCCGGCAACATGAGCCAGATGGCCCGTGGACGGTCGAGTTTCGCGGCGAGGTCGGCCAGCGATGACGCACCGATGACGCCCTCGCCCTCGAGCGCCGCCACGGCCTCGGCGTTCACGTCGTAGACCACGCAGCGGTGACCGTCGCGAACGAGACGTCGAACGAGGTTCCCCCCCATGCGGCCGAGTCCGACCATGCCCAACTGCATCGGTGAATCCGTCGTCATGACACGCCTCTTCCGTTGAGTGTCCGATACTGCTCGATCAGGGCGTTGGTCGACGAATCGTGTCCGAGCGTCGGTGCGTCGTCGGTGAGCTCGGGGACGATCACCGTGGCGAGCGCCTTGCCGAGTTCAACCCCCCACTGGTCGAAGGAGTCAATGCCCCAGATGGTGCCCTGGGTGAAAACGGAGTGTTCGTAGAGCGCGATGAGCGATCCCAGCAACGTCGGGGTGAGGACGTCGGCCAAGAGTACGTTGGTCGGTCGGTTGCCTTCCATGACCCGGTGCGCCACTACGTGCTCTGCGGTGCCGTCGCGGCGAACCTCTGACTCGGTCTTACCGAAGGCGAGCGCCTCAGCTTGGGCGAAGACGTTGGCGCTCAGGAGGTCGTGGTGCTCCCCGAGCGGGTGCAGGCTCCGCGCGAACCCGATGAAGTCGACGGGAATGATGGAGGTCCCCTGGTGGAGGAGTTGGTAGAAACTGTGTTGGCCGTTCGTTCCCGGCTCACCCCAGTAGACGGGTCCCGTCTGGTAGTCGACCGCGATGCCGTCGAGGGACACGTGCTTGCCGTTGGATTCCATCGTCAGTTGTTGGAGGTAGGCGGGTAAGCGCTTCAGGTACTGCTCGTAGGGCATGACTCCCACCGTGGAACAGCCGAGGAAGTTGCGGTTCCACACCGCGATGAGGCCCATCAGGACCGGGAGGTTCTCCTCGAATAGCGCGAGTCGGAAGTGTTGGTCCATCGCGTGAAAGCCCGCCAGCAATTCGCCGAAGGCGTCGGGGCCGATCGCGAGCATTGTTGAGAGCCCGATGGCCGAGTCCATCGAGTACCGGCCACCGACCCAGTCCCAGAACCCGAACATGTTGGCGGTGTCGATACCGAAGGCCGTGACCTTCTCGTGGTTGGTGGACACCGCGACGAAGTGCTTCGCCACCGCGGCGTCGTCACCTAGTTGCTCGATCAACCACGCGCGGGCCGAGTGCGCGTTCGTGAGCGTTTCGACGGTGCCGAAGGTCTTGGACGAGATGATGAATAGGGTCTCGGCGGCGTCGAGGTCGCGAACCGCTTCGACGAAGTCATCGCCGTCGACGTTCGAGACGAAGCGGAAGGTCATCTCGCGACGGCTGTAGAAACGAAGGGCCTCGTAGGCCATCACCGGGCCGAGGTCCGATCCGCCGATTCCGATGTTGACGACGTTCTTGATGACCCGCCCGGTGTGACCCGTCCACTCACCGGACCGGACGCGGGTCGAGAAGTCCGCCATTTGGTCGAGGACTGAGTGAACCTCGGCGACCACGTCCACCCCGTCGACGATGAGTGATGTTCCTCGGGGCATTCGCAACGCGACGTGCAGCGCGGCGCGGTCCTCGGAGACGTTGACGTGGCCACCGCTGAACATCTCGTCACGTCGATTCGCGAGGTCGGACTCGACCGCCAATTGCGTCAGAAGCCGTATCGTCTCATCGGTAATCCGGTTCTTCGAGTAGTCGAGGTAGATCCCCGCCGCTTGGGCTCGCAGACGTCGACCCCGGTCGGGGTCTTGTTCGAAGAACTCGCGCAGGTGGCGCCGACCGATCTCGTCGGCGTGCGCCTCGAGCGCTCGCCAGGCTGGCCGTTGTCGAAGTGGCGGTGGCGTCACGATGTTCCCTTCGTCGACCCGGTTGGGGCGTCAATACTCGACAGTAATTTGAGCGATGAGGTCGCCGCCGCCACGCGGCGCCACGTCGACGCGACGTCACCGTGACGTTGTCCGTACCCGGGCATCGAGCCGGCGGTGTCGGCGGCGAGGGGGTCGAGCGCACTCGTCACTGGCGTCACGCGAGCGGCTCCGGCACCTCGACGAGATCGGGCAGGTCGGGTGGAACGTCGAGCCGGGCGACCCCGATCCGATAGTCGTTCAACCCGAAGTAGACGTCGTAGCGATGCGGGGAGCCGATATCGTCGCGTCGGTCGATCCCGGTCGGAAAGACCACGTCCGACGGTGTGCCGCGACGGTCTCGTGACGGCGTGGGGACGAGTACGGGATTGGCGGATCGATAGAGGACTACGTTGGGGCGCTCGACCGAGAGCACCATGACTCCGGCGGCGTAGGTGAGCCGGTCCTGACCGGTACTGGCGCCGGGGACGTCGCTGACCCCGTGGTAGACCACGAGCCAGCCGTGACGGCTCATGACCGGGGGCGTGCCGCTGCCGATCTTGAGGTGCTCCCACGGCGACACCGGTGACGCGAGTCGGTGGTGGGACGTGAAGCTCAGCAGTTGGGCGGGGTCCATACCCGAGAACGGCACAGTGCTGTAGGAGATCCAGATGCTTTCGAGGTCGGGGTCCACGACGTGATCGCCGTCGGCCGCGCTGATCTCCTCGGCTCGGGTGCCGGGGAAGAGCGGGCGGTGCAGTATCGCGAGTTCCGGTCGGTCCGACGGGTTCGGGATGGCGACGGGGAAGCACACCGCGTCCTTGTTGTCGACGCCTTCGAAGTGGACCTGCTCGAAGGGTTCGAAAGTGGCGAGGCCGAGTCGTTGCCACGAGAGCAGGTCCTTGGACAGGGCGAGGGCGATTCGTGGACCGTCCGGGGAGAACGCGGTGTAGGTCATCACGTATCGTCGCAGCGGTTCGACGTAACTGATCCGTGGATCCTCACAACCGCCACCGTTCGGGCGCAACTCGTACGGCGCTTCGGGTTCGAGCGCGACGCCGAGGCGTTCGACGCCATGCGGCTCACCGTGGTCGTCGAAGAGGACACGCATGATGCCAATGCGTGAATAGTTACCGGCACCGACGATCCGAGGGAAGAGGTAGAGATCGCCATCGGGTCCCCGCGCGGCGGCCGGGTTGAGGACGCCTTCGACCTCGTACGGGTTGCCCACCTCCGGTTCGACAACGAACTCGAGCGGACGCATGGTGAAATCGCTCATGTCGTCACTACCGGTGCCGTGATTTGCTCGGCGCCATCGCCGAGGCACGCGATCACGGTCTGGATGACCCGGGCGGTCTCGTCGGGGCCCGTGACCAAGATCGAGTCGACGCCCGCCGTCTGGACTGGGTAGTCGTTGCCACCCTCGAAGATGGCGTCCCCGGCGAACAGCATCTCATCAGTGGAAAAACCGAGTTGATCGATGAGCTTGGCGATGCCGTACGCCTTGTCGATCCCGGGTTTGGTGATGTCGATCGAGGTCGTGCCCCCCATGTGGATGGCGAAGTTTGGTAGGAGAGGTTTGAGATGGTCGACAATCTTCGTTCGTTTCACGAAGTCGGCGTCCCAGCCCTTCTTCTCGGTGAGCGGTGCCTCCTGTCCGAGCACCGAAAGGGTGATCTGACTACCCCGGTCCTCGATTGCGTCGCCCCAGACCCGTGGCGCGGCGAGACCCGATTCGTCGAGGGCCCGTTCGAGCGACGAGACGATGGTTCGCCGCTCCTCATCACTGAAGTTCTCCGCGTAGAGTTCGCGCCACTCCCCGTCGTACCGATAAAATTGCGTGCCGTTCGTGGGCAGGAGGTAGAGGCGCTCGAAGTGCTCGTTGTTCCCCAACTGCGCAAGGAGTTGCTTCTCGAACTGTGGCCACGCACCACCGGAGATTACGGCCACGCTCATCGTGCGAAGTAACGCCGTCAGCAGCGTCGCGACCTCGCGGCTCAGCGGCGATTTACTCGGGGCCAAGGTGCCGTCCAAGTCGAAGACGAAGAGCCGTTTCGGGGGACGGACGTTCCTCAACGGACCATCCGTTGGTCGGTGTGACTGCTTAGGCACCTGCACCCCCTGGTGTGTCATTCATCGCGTCTTCGTCACGCACGTGGGAGGTTTTCGTGCTCGACACCGTCGAGCTATCTGGGCGATGCCGTCTCGCTGGCATCGATTGGCCCCAGTGGCCGATAGCCCCCACGGACCAGTTCGGCACTCTTCACCGAAACGACGAGGTGAGGAACCTTCTGCCCCGCTTTCGTGCCGCAATTGCGCGACGCTGGCAGACTACCGTGCTCGTTGTCTCGAGCGAGCACGAGAGGACCTACGCCCGGCCGAAGTCGTCCTCGAGACGAACGATGTCGTCTTCGCCGAAATAGGTGCCCGTTTGGATCTCGATGAAGACGACCGGTGCGTTGGTGCGATTTTCGCATCGATGCGCTTGGCCGATCTGGATGTCGACGCTCTGGCCGGGACTCAGTTCGAACTCGGCTCCGTCGAGTATGGCGGTGGCGGTGCCTTCGACGACGAACCAATGCTCAGCCCGTTTTTGGTGGCGTTGGTAACTCAGTCGCTTCTGAGCACTCACCACGATTCGTTTGACCTTGTGGTCGAACATCGTGTCGTCGAGCACGGTGAAACTTCCCCACGGCCGTTCGTCGAAGACCCGCCCCTCCGCGTCTTTGGTACGCATGATCCAACTCCTCTGCGGTTTGGTTGGTTGGCCAATGGATCAGCGCTGCGACGGCGTCATCACCAAGTCACCGTTTGACGGTGACGATACGAACGCTAGTGCGTTACCGTCCCTCGCTGGTCGTCAGGAGTCAGCGATACGGAGCAGCGTTACGAGGATGCGATGTGCGCCCTGGGCCATCGACCGGCGATCGCCCGCGCACCGAGCGTCCGCGGTTCGTTATACATCGACTTGACGAACTCGGGGTACCGAGTTGCGGTAGTAATCGAGTCGTCACGCGCTCGGCGATGATCGTGAAAAGTCCTCGGCGACGGCATCGGCGAATTCGCGCATCGACGTGAACGTCCAATCTGGTGTGACCATCGCCGCCGGCTCGGGTGTCGCACCCCAACCCGGGTCGGCGTGGCGACGATTGATCCAAACGGTGGGCAGTCCCGCCGCCTTCGCGGGGACGTGATCATGGAAGAGACTCTGCGCGACGTGGAGCAACTTGCCGGGACCGACGCCGAGCCGCTGGGCCTCAACGACCAGGGCGTCGAAGTTGCGCGGTGATGGCTTGTAGGAACCGACGTCCTGGGCCGTGATGATGCGGGTGAAGGTGACGCCCAGGCGATCGTTGGAACCCGCGAATGACTCCCGATCGACGTTGGAGAGGATGATGAGCTGATAGCGCTGCGCGAGGCGCGAGAGCGCCTCGGCGGAGTCGCCGAAGGCCGGCCACGCTGGAACCGAGGTCGCGAGCGATTCGGCTTCATCGCTGCTCACCGGTACGCCGAGTTCTTCGCCCAGTTCGCGCATGGTGCGGGCGAGAATGGCGGGGTAGAGGTCATCGGGGTAATCAGCCTCGGCGTTCGCCTCGTGGGTGGCGTACGCGGTGAGAAGTTGCTCGCCGGACAGTGCGACGCCGTGGGTGTCAGCCCAGCGACGCAGGACGGCGGCGATGCCGACTTCCCAGTCGATGAGCGTGCCGTAGCAGTCGAAACTGAGCGCCTCGAAGTCGTTGAAGTTCACGGTGTGCCCTCGTCGCAGAGTAAGGGTCCAATCCTATAAATCCAATGACCCGACGTCGTTCAAACCCACCAGATCGGTCGGCGCTACCGTTGCCGACGAGGGCGTTACGCTCACGACAAAAGCGTCGCCCCGCTCGAACTGCACTCGGCACTCGGCCGAGGCGCCCCGTGACCGCGCTACTTATCTAATTCGGCCAAGACCTCACCGATGATTTTGGTCATCTGGTGGGCCGGGAGTGCTTCGCCACCTTCGGCCTTCGCCACTTCTTGTGAGAACGCCTCGACGGAGTGCGTCCCACCAATCAACACGTGTCGCAAAGCTTCGCCACTTGCCGCGGAGTCACCGACGTCCTTTAGCGCACCGGCCACGTCATGGTCGGGGGATTCGGCGAGGGCGTGCACGACGTTCATCGCTTCCTCCCGTCCGCTCGCCGTCGAGACGGCGGGGGCGCGATCGGGGTTCTGTTCAAGATCCCATTCGGCCAGGGCTTCGCTGTATCCCCCCTCGCCGGGGTGCAGCACTCGAGTCGTCGGTTGAGCGACCGCGTCGACGTCGTCACCGGTTGAGCCGTCCACGACGCCGTCACCGTCGTGATGCCGTACCGCTGGAATCGGTACTACGAGGCTCCCGTCAGTATTTCGGACTATCTCCATGTGGTCACGCTCCTTGGGCACCACTGCGTGCCCGTCACTCTCAACCTAGGGGTACGTTTCGAACCACATTCGGTACGGTGGTGGTCGAGTCGGGCTACGGTCTGTGACGCCGGGCTACCGGCGACCGAGTGGCCTTCGAAATGAGCGGGACCCAGTGGAGGAGAATCCCGTTTGCGCCGGTGACGAGGGGCGTTTGCTCCGATCCCGTCGGGACCCTTTGAAGCATGGATCATGCGAGGTGGTTCGAGGTCTACCTCAAGCGAACGAGAAGAACAACCGTGGCGAGTTGGCGGTCGGCGTTCACGAAGGCGCGGCTCACTGGCGAGGCAAGAAGGGGACCACGTTGCGCGCCCAGGTGAAGGTCATCGCCGGCGC
>LMAD01000002.1 GCA_001443545.1 Acidimicrobiaceae bacterium RAAP-2 | reverse complement strand
GGTTCTTATTGTGTGACTCAAGGTCCACAAAATTAGATTGCGCGCACCGTCCCGGAAATAGAAGTGGCCAATCTTTGTTGTTCACGATCGATAGACGTCTGCACGATGTCTAATCGCGGTCACCAGCACCGTGTGCGTGTCGTCATCAATGAAGTACAACACTCGATAGTCACCGCGACGCGCTGAGTATGCCGGAGCCAAGGGTGGCCCAAGCGGTTTTCCAACGCGCTGAGGGTTGTCGAGCAACGGCCCGGTTATGAATTCGTACACCGCGTGCGCGATTTTCCCCGGGAGTACGTCAGATAGCGACTTTGCGGCCGATCGGGCGATGAGAAGGTTGTATCGTTCCCTACTTGGTGTCGACACTGCGCCCGGCATTCCTCATCACTTCGGCGAGCTGATCGCTATTGAGGACTTCACCTTCCACAATCGCTTGCGCGCCCACCTGGTGCTCGAGCAGCAGCGCAGGGTCGGACAGCACGGCAATCGTCTCGCGCATGGCGTCGTAGTCATCGGCCCCCATGAGCACGGCGGCTCGGTGTCCGTTCTTAGTGATCTCGAAACGCTCGTGCGTTGAACTCGCTTCGTCGACCAATTTGGATAACTGAGCTCGAGCATCGGCGATGGGCAGTGTGGTCATGTACAGAATTATAGCGTGTTGTGATCGGAAGTGAGCTTCTGGTTCTTATTGTGTGACCCAAGGTCCACCAATCGTTGTCGATTGAGTAGTTCGTTCCGCATCGAACCCCAGAACGATTCCATCGGGTCGTAGCAGTCGCCGACGGTTCCCATGGAAGGGACGAGTCCGAGTTCGTAGAGCCTCTGGCATAGGGGCCCACCAGGTGAACCGAACAGGTACACCCATCGGAGTTCACCCAAGGGGTATCTTCCTACTGCGGTCGACCCCGTTCGCTACGACACGTCAACTGAGGGGCCCGCCGTGGCGAGGGCCGCTTCAGCCCTCGCGATCAGTTCTGCCGCCGTCGTGCCCGGTTCACCGATGGCTACGCCGACCCGGCCGACGACCGCGACGGAGAATCCGCTGAGGTAGAACCGATCAGCGGTAATTCCACGAATCTGCTCCGCGAGGTGAGCGATCTCATCTGCGGACGATGCCGTCGCCGCAAACGCGAAGTGGTCTCCGGCTATCCGTGAGATACGTACCCCACCGCCGAGTCGATACTGCGCCCGTTGCGCGATAACCCAGAGCAGCTCGTCGGCGATTGAGTAACCGATGGCGTCATTCACACGGGCGAAGTCAATGACGTCGAGGACGATCACCCCGACGACTTCCTCAAAATGGTCGCGTAGCAATTGGTCGACCCCCGCGCTGAACTGGGCCACCGTGGTGAGACCGGTCACCAAGTCGAGGTTCGCCCGATCACTGGAAACGCGGGCCCCGTCTCGCTTGGCCAAGACCAGGTCGACCCCGGCCAGCAGGAAACCCACAACCGCGAGGAACATCGTGGCCGGCGCGAGGCCGGGAATGATCAGGTAACTCGCCGCCACCGCCACGAAAACGAGGGCGGCGGCGATTGGAACCCACGCGACCCCCCGTTCGACCGGGCGACTCCGACGGAGCGCTCCGGACCGCCGCCGGTCAACCGCCGTCGCGGCGAGTGCGGCCAGCCACAGCCCGATAACCCACGTCACGTTGAGGAACGTCCGCGACACGTACGTTCCCGCCGAGCCCTGATCGAAGTAGACGAGGTCCCCGAACACGGACCACCCGACTGCCGCCAGCAGTAGTGCCACGGGCGCGTTGGGCCGGTAGCCGTAGGGCGCCAGGCTCGAAACGAGCAGCACGAGGAGTACAAGATTCCCAACGGGGTAGACCTCGGAGAGGACGACGTGCCAGAAGGTTCCGCTCACCGAGAGCACCGGACCGTACCAGAGCAGTGCGGCGAGAGCGGCGAGGGCGACACCGGTGACGATTCCTTCGACGCGAAGTGCCGCACTGACGTGGCCCACGTTGCGCTGCGTCAGAACAATCATTCCGACGATGAGCACCAGGTAGGAGGCGAAATAGATGACGTCGCTGGCGGCGGGCACCGGGATGGGCGTGAGGTTTTGATCGTGGAATGAATAGATGAGATCGCCGGCGGTGTGCAGCACGATGCCCACGCTGAATAACAGCCACGGTAACCGCTGCGCCGGCCAACGTTTGGCGCAGAGCACCATCGCGATGACGGGAAGGGTCTCGGCGATGGTGTAAATCCAACCGTCCCAAATGGTGTTGAATCCGTTCGGTCGAGCCACCGCGAACGCTGAGACGCAGTAGGCGAGGACCGCAGTCGCGATTACGCCATGGAGCCAGATGTCGCGGCGAAGGACCGCCAATGACACCGGGACGATACTTCGCGGCGCGGCACCCTGAACTCGAACGGTGGACGACCCCTCGTCGCTCATTGACACTGACCTTTCTGTTCGTGCAACGACGTCGAACAACAGTTGCCACGGTGAACTGAGGCTCCACCCGCCAAACTACTCCCGGTAGTGGTCTCCGGATCACATTTCCGTCGCCCGAAGAAGGTGGCACAATCATTCGGTGGACGGTCATGCCTAGATTCATGCTTCACGTGCGTAACGTCACGCGGAATCCCAGTCGACTCCTCACCGGGCTCTCCATTCACGCCCCACTGGTCAAGGTGGCGTCAGGCGTCGCAGGTGTCGTCGCTCTGAGCCTGTACCTCGCCTCGGGAACGCACGCCCCACCGCTAGCGATGGAGGCGCCACCGAATCCACCCGCCAATATCAATCCGGTGCCGAACTTCCTCGCCGCCAGCAACGGCCGCGTTACCGACAAAGGTTGGGTGTTCGACAACCCCTGCATCACACCCCAGGGCACGTGGCCGACGATCTCGACCGATCCGGCCTGTGATAGCTACGTCTTGTCCGCGATCAACAATGCCCGAGCCCAGGAGCACCTCGCGCCGATGGTCCTGCCAGCCAATTGGCAGAGTCTCACCGTCGCCCAACAGATGTTCGTCGTAACGAATCTCGAACGGGTGGCGCGGGGATACCCCCCGTACCTCGGCCTCAACGAAGCCTTGGACCAAGCCGCTCTGGTCGCTGCGTTGCACCAGACAGACCCGAATCTGGCGAAGGGATTCGTACCTGGCCACAACGCGCTCGGGGATATCGCGTGGGGTGGTTCCTGGGCTGAAGGCTTCAATGTCCTCTCGGGCATGTACCTCATGATGTACTCCGACGGTTGGGGCGGTAGCGCGGACGCCACGTCGAATATTGTGTGCACGTCACCGAATGCCCCGGGATGCTGGGCGCATCGAGAAGAGCTACTCGGCAACGCACCGCACTTCAACTCTGGTGTTGGTTTGTGGTGCAATACCTGCGAATTCGGTGCGGCGTACGCGATTGTCGATGGGAACGCTTCGTACGCCCAGTTGATTGAAATGCCCGTCAAGTCGCCTCCTCCAGTCGTCTTCTCGTGGCAGAGCGAGCTGGCCTACTTTCCCAGTGGTGCGATCGGACCAGTCAAGACCGTCACGTTGGCACGAGTATCGCTCACGCACACGGCGATGCGCGTCCGGTGGGCGATTTCGGGCACTCAAAGTTCGTCACTGGCCGTCGTGTACACCTTTCGAGGTTCGACCTGCGCGAACGTCAACCGGGCCTTTACGTTCCGTTACATTCCGGCATTCAATATCCAGCGGAGCACGGTGAGCCTATCCGGGGCCGGAACTTCGTTTCCTCGCGGTGCGTACTCGGCGGTGGTACGAGTGTTCGCCGCTCAGGGGTCATTGACCTCGAGGTGCGTCGCGATGGGACGCTCGTAGGCGACTATCGGAGTTGATCGCAACCGCTAGCCGATCGACAACACCGCGCCCGATTCCATTCGCCCTCGGACACCACCGAAACGACGAGCCCCCTCGGGTCCGTCGCGGCTACCTCGGGCCCTACGACCATTGGTTCATTGCAACGCCCGACGGATGCCGGCTTCGGCTCGAGTAGCGAGTCGTCCGAATCCCACCGCCAGGAGTGGATTGAACACTCGCCACCATCCGAGGAGGTGGAGTTGCGCGTCGTACGTAAGTTCAGTGCGCTGCCCGTTCCACGTGACGCTCACCGTATCGCGCGACTCGAACAACTTGGTCCGGGCGAGCAGCACGACGCGAGAGTCAGCGAGCTCGGCTATCTCGTAGCGCAGCGGTACGGCTCGCCCGGTGAAGCGAACGGTCAAGTCGAACGAGCTACCCACCCCCAGCGGTCCTTCGTCACGTCGCTTCGAAGTGACGACGCTCGGGTCCCACTCGTTGGCGTTGCCGAAATCAGAAATGTACGACAGCGCCCGCTGCGGACTCCAGTCGGTGTCGAAGCGCGCCACGAATTGGGCCATATTGACTCCTTCTTTTAGTACTAAAATAGTCGCCGAATAGGAATCACCGTCCGATCGCACTCGTCTGCCGGTCACGGTCGAGAGGAACGTCGTGAAATCCAGTGCCCAGCCGAGTGGCGAGACCATGACCCTCCAGGAGGCGGCATCTCGACTAGGCGTTCACTACATGACGGCCTATCGCTACGTACGTACCGGCCGACTCGCCGCGACCCAGGACGGCCGTCAATGGCGGGTGTTCGCCGCGGATGTCGAAGGGAGGCTGGTCGTCACAGAGGGTCCGCCATCGCACGCCCACCGACGAGCCGGCACGTCGACCCGACTGCTCGAGCGACTCATCGCGGGTGATGAGCCCGGCTCGTGGCAGGTGGTTGAATCGGCCCTGGCCTCTGGAGCTACGGCGACCGAGATTCACCTCGGCCTGCTCGCCCCGGCGCTCGACGAGCTCGGCCAACGTTGGCGCGCAAATAAGGTGAGCATCGCCGACGAGCACCGTGCGAGTGCGATCGCCCATCGCCTCGTGGCTCGAATGGGCCCGCACTTCGCGCGCCGTGGTCGAAAGCGTGGCGACGTCCTCATCGGCGCGGTCGCCGGAGAACACCACGCCATTCCCGTAGCGCTCGTGGCCGATCAACTGCGCGGAGCGGGTTTCTCGGTGATTGAACTCGGCGCCGACACGCCCGCGTCATCGTTCGTGTCCGCGACCAAACTCGCTGCAGCGTTCTGCGTTCTGCTCTCGGTGACTGGGCCGGGCCACGACGACACCGTGCGCGAAACCGTTCGCGCACTCCGCGCCGAGACCGACGCCTTCGTGCTCGTCGGTGGTGCGGCCGTCCCGGACGAGACTTACGCCTTAGGGCTCGGCTCAGACCGCTGGACGGGCCGCGACGCCCGAGCGGTCGTGACCACGGTCGAAGGGCTGCTCGAGACGCGTCCGACCCGGACACGAATATGGCCCGAAGAGCCTTAACCCTGGTCGTCGACCTGTTGAGCGACGACGAACGGCGAGGGTGCCGGCGTGCCTATGGCCGTACCGAAAGGTTCGGGCGCCACTCGGACCTGGCGAGGACTATTTGGACGTCACTGACGTGACGCTCCAGGAAGGCCGCCTCACAGTAGGTCAGGTACAACGTCCAGAGCCGACGAAACCGCTCGTCGTATCCGAGCTCTTCCAGTTCGGCCCGGTGCTCGTCGAATCGCGCGCGCCAACGTCCCAAGGTTTCGGCGTAGTGACGTCCAATGTCTTCGAGGTCGACCACGCTCAAGCCCGATCGGGCGCTGGCTCGCGTGATCGAACTGACCGCCGGCAGACAGCCACCCGGGAAGATGAATGCCTTGATGAAGTCCGTCGCGTTCTTCGCTCGTTCGTAACTCCGTTCGTCGATCGTGATCGCCTGTAGGGCCATCAATCCATGCGGGTCGAGCAGTCGCGAACACTGTTCGAAGAAACCGGGGACCTGGCGCCAGTCCACCGCTTCGATCATCTCAATCGACACGATTTTGTCGTACGTTCCCACGACGTCGCGATAGTCCTCGTTGAGCACGGTTACCCGGTCGCCCAGCCCCAGTTCGGCGACGCGGCGGGTCGCGTACGCGAACTGTTCGGCCGAGATGGTCGTGGTCGTCACCCGACAGCCGTAGTGCGTGGCTGCGTAGATCGCGAAACCACCCCAGCCCGTACCGATTTCGAGTAGATGATCGTCGGACTCGAGGCCCAGTTTGCGGCACAGGCGATCGAATTTGGCCACCGACGCCTCCTCGAGGCTGACCGTGGAACTCTCGAAGATCGCGCACGAATAACTCATCGTCTCATCGAGCATCAATTCGAAGAACTCGTTTCCGATGTCGTAGTGGGCCTGGACGTATCGCCGGTCAACGTGCGGCTCGCGTCGACGCAGCCGACGCCAGGGATTGAGAACCACGCTTATGGCCTGACCGACCTGGTCCAGCCACTGTCCGACCCTGCCGCGACTGCGAATGAGGATCCTCACTAGGTTGACCAGATCGTCGCTATCCCACCAACCTTCGAGGTAGCCGATACCCAATCCCACCGAACCGTGTCGCAGTAACGCGGGGTACGCCCGCACGTCGTTGACCACCACGTGGGCCGATAACGCACCACGACCCAGCGAGACCCGACCGTCGGGTTCGTCGACCATGAGGCGGCCACCGCGAGCCGACCTCGCCGCAACGTGCAAGAACCGTCGGGCGAATCGGGCCGTCACTGGCCGAGCGCCGATCGACGTGCCCCGCGCTTGCGGACGACTCACCGAGGTCACCTTCGATCGTCTACGCATCGCTCTCCCTCCTAGGCACGCTTCGGTTCACCATCGCGTTCGACGTCACCGGCCCGAGACGCCGCCCGGGGTGCGCCACGAACGGCACGCCACGACGCCACAACGTCAGCGCCTGACGATAAATCCCGAACGTAACCTGCCACGTCATGAGTGGGTAGTTCCACAACACGTGGCCCAGCGCTCGCCGACTGATCTGGCGTCGCGAGAGATGGAGCGACGTCTCGAGCACCAGTGCGCCACCTTCGAAGACGTCCACCGAGACGCTCAGGTCATCACCGGGGGCACCGAAGTCGAATTCGTAGTAGGAATCCATGCCCATGAACGGCGAGACGTGCATCGCCTTGACGATTCGATGCTTGCCCGGTTCCGCCATCACGTAGACGTGTCGCTCGTGCCACGGCGTGTTGGACACCTCGGCCACGAGCGCTTCGACGCGCTCACCCGACGCGTCAAAGCAGTAGTAGAGGGAGATCGGGTTAAAGAGCCACCCCCACGTGCGGGGGTGGGCCAACATCGCGATGGGACCCCGCGGTCGCCAACCCAGACGCTCCTCGACGGCGTCGCGAACGGCAACGTCGAGCGGTACGTCGGCCGGTCCGAGGTAGTCGCGCCGTACGAATCGCACCGGCCGGTGACGTTCCCTCGCCCACCAGGGGTGAAGTGCGCAGACCTCGCTGACCTCGTCGAGATCGATGAGTGGCAGGGAGAGGCGGTACGTGAACTCGTGGCCCACGGGTGAATGGCGACGATGACGAACCTCGCCCTCGTAAATCGCACTCCTCATCGCGTCGTCACGTCCAGTCCGCCCCGAGTGCCCGACAGACGCGCAGCGCACTTTGCACCCCGTCTTCGTGGAAACCGTACCCCCAGTAGGCGCCACAGAACCACGTGGCGTTCTGACCATTGATCTCATCGAGTCGATTCTGAGCCGCCACCGCCTGGGCGTCGAGCACCGGGTGCGCGTAGTCAAACTGGGCCAACACCTTGTCGGGGGCGATCTGGGAGGTCTGGTTCAGCGTGACGCAAATCTCGTGACGGGAATCAATCGACTGCAAACGGTTCATGTGATATGTCACCGTAGCCCCGGCGTTCGTGCCATCGATCCGGTAGTTCCAGCTCCCGCGAGCCCTGCGAGCGCGTGGCAGCATCGCGTCGTCCACGTGCAGGGCGACTGAATTGTTCTGGTAGCGGATGGCACCGAGGACCTCGCGTTCGGTGGGCGTCGGGTCGCTCAACATCTCCAGACTCTGGTCGCTGTGAGCGGCCAGGATCACGTGATCGAAGGACTCGGGGCCGAACTCGTCACTGTGCACTTCGACCACGTCGCGTCGACGCGCCACCTTGGTGACCGGCGTACCCAGTCGCAGCCGTCGACCGAGCGGCGCCGTGATGCGCTCGACGTAGCGACGAGAACCACCCTCGACCGTTCGCCACTGCGGTCGGTCGTTCAACGTCAACAGACCGTGGTTGTCGAAGAACCGCGCGAAGGTCTGTGCCGGCACGTCCAGGGCGTCGGCCAGTGGCGCCGACCAGATGGCCGACACCATGGGGGCGAGGTACCAATCGACGAAGCGATCGCCCCACGGTCCGTCGTCCAGCAGATTTCGAACGCTCATCGACCCCGCGTCGACTTGCGACAACAGTTGGCGTGCTCGACGGTTGAAGGAGGCGATGTCGGTGAGCATGGCGAGGAAGGTGGGGCGAAGTGCGTTGCGGCGCTGTGCGAACACCGAACTCAGGGAGCTCGAGCTCCACTCCAAACCCGTTCGGGTATCGCTGACGCTGAATGTCATGTCGCTCGGTTTGGTGGCCACGCCGAGCCGGGCGAATAACTTCGTGAGTCCCGGGTAATTGCGCTCGTTGTAGACGATGAACCCGGTGTCCACGGCGTGCTCCTCACCGCCGATGCGTACGTCCACCGTGTGGGCGTGGCCCCCCGGGCGTTCGTCTCGTTCGAAGACCGTGACGTCGTGGTGCCGGCCGAGCACGTGGGCACAGGTCAACCCGGCGATGCCGGATCCAATGATGGCAATGCGCATGTCGTCGGTCAATCCTCGTCAAACGTCGGGTGGAGGGGCCCACCGCGTGAGTCTTTCAATTTAGCACTAAATTGAATCGGTGAGTCCTCACGCCCCCCGTCCGCGGTCGTCGTCCCCATCGGGGCGACGGTCTTTCATCGAACGGGCTGTCGATGAGGCCCTGGAGGCGTCGATCGTCGGTAGCTTCAGCCGCGTCGGGTATCTGATTCGACGAGCCACCCAATCGTGGTCGCCCGCGCGGCCGATGCAGGGCCGAACCGTCCTGGTGACGGGAGCGTCGTCGGGAATCGGACGCGCGAGTGCCCTGGGCTTGGCGCAACTCGGGGCGACGGTTTGGCTCACCGGTCGCGACCCTGTTCGCACACGAGCGCTGGAGGAGTCAATCAACGGGGCTGGGGGGACCGCGCGATCGACCATCCTCGACCTCTCGGATCCTTGCGCAATCGACGCGTTCGTGGAGCGGCTCGGCGGTGAACTCGGCCACCTCGATGGACTCGTCCACGCCGCCGGTGCTCTCTCGCGCGAGTTCGAGGTCAACGCGCAAGGAGTCGAGATGACCGTGGCGACTCACGTACTCGGGCCATTTCGCCTGAGTCTGCGCCTCGCCCCGCTGCTCGCCGCCGCGACGGACGCCAACGTCATCACCGTGTCCTCCGGGGGCATGTACACCGAGCGGTTCGATCTTCATCACCTCGTGATGCCCGCGGACCACTACAACGGAGTTCGGGCCTACGCTCGAGCCAAGCGGGCCCAGGTTGTCTTAGCCCACGAGTGGGCTCGACGTTGGAGCTCCCAGGGGATTGCGAGCTTCGTCATGCACCCCGGCTGGACCGATACGCCGGGTCTCGCGCACTCACTGCCCAACTTTCATCGACTCGGCCCACTGCTCCGTCACGTGAATGAGGGCGCGGACACCGTCGTGTGGTTGGCGAGTGGCGCGGCACGTGACGTCGCGAACGACGACGCGGGAATCTGGCTCGATCGACGCCGGCGATCTGCGTACTACCTTCCCTGGACGCGACCGCGTCAATCCACCCGTTCCGAAGGGCCCGAGCTCTGGGAGTGGTGCCTTGGCCGTAACGGAATCGAGCCGCCCGCGGGCGATTGGTAGGCCGGCGACGAATCTCCGCCGTGGTCGAACATGATTCCAACGATCCGCGCACGCTGGTCAGGCTCGTACGCCTCCGGGACGCGACGGTGACGTGCTGGAACGGTTCGTCATTCTCGGCTCGCGGTGCCTCACCGCTGGGCTCCCGTGAATCACCGACGCTGTAACGCGCCTCATGAGGTGAGGTTCTCGTACCCGAGAACAAATTCGGGACTTTGGACCCATGCTGGGAGGTATCGGGCGACGGCCCGCCGCCTTACCATTGGGCCGTGATTCGCGACGGCGGTTTCACGAGGTCGCGCTTGGATCGAGGAGTGGGGGTCAGGTCGATGGAACACAAAGCGGGCATACCTCGGACGTTGACGAACCTCTTGCGCCGGAGCGCTCACGGCGTCTACGGATTCCTCTACGAGAAGGATCCAGACTTCTTCCCCTCCTACGTCGCCGAAGAATCGAAGCACGCGACCACGCCGCACTGACGATTCGACCAACCGCTTCAACTACCCGGCGCGGCCTTGCACGGTTCGTGCCGTCCCGCAATTACCGGACCGATGCGGCCTCCAGCGCGTCCACTAGTTGCGCGATCGTCGGCGATCCGGCGAGTCCTTCGGCCGAGCGATAGACGCGACAGGCCAGCGCCGGCGGCGCCGGCGCCGATGAATCGACGAACGGGTCAACACCGTCAATCAAGATCGTGGGCGACCCCGTGAAGTGCTTCTGTCGGGCGACTCCGATCGTCGATACCTCGTCGAGGTAGATCTTCACGCCACCGCGACCACTTTGTTCAAGAGCAGCTCGCAATCGCTGCTCGGCGATTCGCCAGTTCGGGCAATCCGACGAGTACAAGAGCGTCACGTCCATGCCTGCAGCGTACCCAAGCCAACAGCGATCGATTCAGAGGTACGAGTGCAGCCGCTAGATGTGCCCCGCCAACACGCGGGTCAAATCACCGGCGAGAGGCCACCGTCGAGGCTCACGCCGATGCCCGTCAGATAGCTCGCCCGTGGTGACAACAAGAACGTGGCGAGGTCGGCGAACTCCTCGGCTCGGCCAACGCGCCCGAGTGGAACGGCGACGTTGCGCGCCAACTCGGCGTACACCGTGGCCACCGGCGCACCCGCCAGCGCCGCGCGACGTTCCCACTGCCCCGACTCCACGAGGCCGATCAGGATCGCGAGCGCGCGGATACCTCGCGGACCGACCTCCGTCGCCAGTGCCTTGGTCAGGGCCAGACCCGCCGCTCGAGACGCGGCCGTCGGAGTGGTGCTGGCGCCGGGAGTCCGCGCCGAAATTGCCAGCACGTTGATGATGACGCCACCGGACTGCGCCAGATCGTCGAGCACGAGGCGCGAGAGGTGTAGCGCGGCGACCACCTTCAGTTCATAGTCCGAGCGCCACTCGTCGTCATCCGACGTCGCCACGGGAGTTGCGGCCGACCGACCGGCGTTGTTGACCAGCCCGTCGACACGACCAAACCGGGCGCGCGCCGCCTCGACGAACGCCTCGCGATCTGCGCTCTTCGTGACGTCGGCTTCGATACAGAGCGCGTCGCCGCCGAGCGTCGACTGCGTGCGCTCCAGGCGTTCGGCGTTCCGTCCGCAGACGGCCACCCGGGCACCTTCGGCGATCAGCGTCTTAGCCAGCGCCAAACCGAGGCCGTCGGTACCGCCCGTTATCAGGACGACACGATCACGTAGTTCGAGTTCCATCGGCCCATTGTAGGGACCGACTGGCGGCCCTTACGAAGGACCGGTCGCCGAGTCCTCCAGGGAGGTATGCGCCGGCTCGGGCAGAATAGCCGTCGTCACGAGTCCCGCAATCGCCGAAAGGCCGGCAACCACGAGCAACCCCCGAAGGCCGATCGAGGCCTGCAGTCGTGGCACCATGAAGACCCCGACGAAGGCGCCGAGCTTGCCGATTCCCGCCGCGATACCGTGACCCGTGGTGCGCATCTCGACGGGAAAGACCTCCGAGGGCAGAACGAAGGTCGTCGTGTTGGGGCCGAACTCCGTGAAGAGGTAACTGAAGCCGAAGATCAGCACGAACGGCACGACCATCGTCGTGAATCGCGGCACGGCCGCGAGGAGGAGGAAGCACGCGGCCATGACCGAGAAGCCGATCGACTGCAACTTTCTATGACCGATTCGATCAATCTTGGTCACCGCGAGGGCGTAGCCCGGCAGCGCGAAGACCACGAACATCGCCAGCGAGAGGAGCAGCTTGACCTTGATCGTGGCGTTGGGCGAGACCTCGAGCAGGATGCTCGGCAACGACAAGGTGTTCCCGTAGTAGGCGTAATCGAAGAGAAACCAGCTACCGGCGGTGCCGATTACCAGCACCCACATCCGTCGATTCGCGAAGAACTGCCGAGGACTCATGAGCGTCGTGGTGTTCGCCACCACCGCGGTCGCGTCGACCGCACCATGGGCGAACTGGTGTAGCTCCGCCGCCGCACGCTCGCTCTCGCGCCGGACGTGGGCCTGGAAGCGCGGCGATTCGGGCATCCGCGCGCGGAGGTAGATGACGGCGGCCGCAGGAATCGAACCCAGGCCGAGCAGCAGTCGCCACGTCAGATTCTCCGAGAGTCCCGACGACTGCAACGCCAATCCCACCAGTGGTCCAACGATCAGTCCCACCGCCTGCATCGAGAAGACCAGGCCCACGAGCCGGCCCCGATCGGCGCGATTGGCGTACTCACTCATCAGCACGGCCGACACGGGATAGTCGCCACCGATTCCGAGACCGAGCACGAATCGTGCGAGGACCAACACGATGACGTTGGGCGCCAGGGACGACACGATGGCGCCGATCACCATGATCACGGCGACGGCGGTGTAGACGGACTTGCGCCCCACCTTGTCCGCGATCCGACCGAAGACCATCGCGCCGAGGAACGCGCCGAGGACGGCCGATCCGGTTACCCAGCTCGTCTCGGTCGTCGACAACGACCACTGCGTCTGGACGAGGGCCGCCACCGTTCCGATCACGAACAGGTCATACGCGTCAGTAAAAAAACCCATACCCGAGATCAAGACCGCCCGATGATGGAATCGGCTCGTCGGGGCATCGTCCAGTATCTGCCCAACCGTTCGGGCAATCGTCGCCGTGGAGGAGTCGGGCGCGTCGACCTTGCCTACGCCAGAGTCTGAAACGTTCACAGCAACCTTCCGATTTCGCTCCAAGTCCGAGTGTTCTCCCGTCACGTGACGATTCGGTGTCCTCTCCGTAACCTCGGGCTGAACGAAAAATGAACTTTTGGTTATCTGACGCCCCGCAAGGACAGCAACCACCAGAAATCGACTGTTACAGTCGCCCGGTGGATGATCTTCACCTCGAGCCCATGACCGAGAAGGAGTTCGAGTCCCACCTCCCCGAAGTCATGGCGGACTACGTCGCCGAGCAGATCCGCGTCGGCAACTGGAGCCCAACTGACGCCGACGCACTGGCCAACGCCCAGCACCGACAACTACTACCCCACGGGTTCGACACTCCGGGCATGCACTGGTACGTCGCGCGAACCGCGATGAACGTATCGATCGGCTACCTCTGGCTCGCGACCGAGCCGACCGACGCCTCCGCGGACGCAGCGTGGATCTACGCCATCGAGATTCGGCCCGACTATCGAGGTCGTGGCTTCGGTCGGCGGCTCCTCGCCGTGGCCGAAGACGAAGCGCGACGACTCGGCGCAACCGCCGTGGCCCTCAACGTCTTTGGCCCCAATCGGGTGGCGCGCCGACTGTACGAGAGCAGCGGCTACGACGTCACGTCGCTGCAGATGCGCAAACCACTCAACTGACGGCGCCGCCCTAAAGCAGGACTTCGAACTCCTGGAGCACCGCGTGGCGGTCCTCCTTCGTCGGCAAATCGAAGTAGGGGTTCCCCTTCGTCCAATAGAACGCCATCGGAATCAGACCTAACGCCATCGCGCCCAGTCCCACCCACAACGTGGTGGCGTTGAGCGTCGGGATCGTCTTGATGAACATCACCACCATGAATACGGCGCCGACGAACGGCCACAGACCCATGAAGACGAAGTTCGTGGCCGACTTCAATAGTTGCCGTCGGTAGAGAACGACGACGGCAAACCCCGCCAGGCTGTAGTAGATCGCGATCTGCAGACCGATCGCGCTAATGGCGTCGGACAGGATTGATCCGATTGAACCAACGAACTGTGAACCGACGAAGAGGCCGAGCGACAGCACGGTGACGATCACGGTGGCGACGATCGGAGTCTGACGATGCTTGTTCACCGTCCCCAGGATCTTCGGCAACGTGTTGTCGCGACCCATTGCGAACAGCGTCCGCGTCACCTGGATCAAAGTCGTCTCCAACGTCGCCACCGTCGAAAGGACTACCGCGATCACGATGATCTTGCCGCCGGTGCCGTGCCAGACCGCCTGTCCCAGCACCGAAAGAACATCGGCGGGGTTGTTTTGGATCTGACTAGCCGTCAAGACCAGGTTGGTGGCAACGGTGAACACCTCGAAGAGCAAAAAGACGAAGACGACGCCGATGATGCCACCGATCCCGGGCGTACGCTTGGCCCCCTTGGTCTCCTCGTTGAGGTTGGCCGTGACGTCCCAGCCCCAGTAGTAGAAGGCGGCAATGAGCGCTCCACCAAAGAATCCGCTCGACCCGTGGAAAATCGAAGGCGAGAACCAGTGCCACGAAAACGTGTTGACGTGGTGCCCGTGCACGATGGCCAAGACCATGAACAACAGCAGAATAACGATCTCGATCGACGACATGATCACCTGGACGGTGACCGTGATGGTCACGCCGGCAGCGACCGCACCGACCATGAGCAAGAAGAAGATGGAACCGACGAGCGTGACCGCGCCGACACTACTGGTCGCCGAACTCGAGAAGAGCCCCAGGATGTTGGCCCCCGCGGGGACCGTCGCGGCCACCATGAAGATCAGCGCCGACACCACCAGGGCCCATCCAGAGAGGTACCCCAGCGCCGGGTGCAGGGCTCGACGGACCCAGGAGTAACTCGCGCCGGCGTTGGTCTCGTCACGGCCGAGGTAGTTGAAGGCGAAGACGATGCCGAACATTGCGATCCCGCAGTAGAGCAGCGCAGCCGCACCGCCGAGGGCGACGACACCGAACAGCGCGGCCGTCGACGCGGCGATTGAGTAGCCCGGCGCCACGCCGGCCACCGCCATGATCACCGAATCGAAGAGACTGAGCGCACCGGCGCGTAGTTGATGCTCGTGGGGAGCCGACGAACGGCTGGTGCCTGACACAACGACCTCAATTCTTTCTACGGTGAGTATCACCTTCGTGTATAAATAATCGGATTGCGCAAAGTAACACGAATTGCGCTCGCCCACGGTCCGACTACCCGAGCCCTTTCTCAGCCTCTCGGTGCCTCGCTCGCACTCCGATAGCGTGGGCGATGGTTTTGCGCGGGGCGTGAGTGTTTCTGAGGATGGCTGATGTTCGAGATCCGTCAATTTGACGTAGATGAGGCGAAACCGGTGATCACCGACGACGAGTTGCGACGTCGGTGGGCCCAGTTCCACGGGAACATTCACATGGTGTCGGGAAATCGCCTCCGACGCACCATTGGTCGCATGCTCGGTGAAGACACCGCGCGCTACCACGTCGCGCGATTCTTCGGTCGGCCGATTCTGAAGTTGATCCGCGCCGTGCGCGGCACGACCAAGCCCGAGCCCACCACCAAACTCGTCGTTGAAGCGCCCGACGAGGTGTTCTTCCCAATCAACTACCGACCCCACCTGCTCGACCAGCCCGAACGGTCGACCGAAGGCATCGCCGCCACTGACGTCGTCGTGGTTCGCGTCGACGAAAGCACCCCCGACGCCGACGTACTCATTCGCGCGTTGAACGAGGCAGTGGAATCATCGACGGCGACGTGGCTCTTGATCGCCGACGTCGCCGACCCGCCGGGCGACGCAACGCTGGCGCGCGAGGTTTTGCGCACCCACGCCCAAGGGGACGATGACGTCGTCTTCGCCGACGAGTACGGGCCAACGCCCCACGCCCCGACGTTGAAGAGTCCCGCGGTCGGACCGCACACGCTGCTCAGCTACAACGTGGTGGGACGCCCGGCCCTGATCCGACTCGACGCGATCCGACGGGTCGGCGGCTTCTCACCGGACGCCGGTTGGGCCTACGAACACGACCTCTATCTTCGCCTCAGCGAGATCGACGCCAACTTTCACCACGTCGCCGAACTACTGCTTGGTGGCCGACGAACGACGTCGTTCGAACGCTCACACATCGACGCCGACACCGCCCGCATCGTTCGGGCGGCGCTCACCCGGCGCAATTGGCCCGCCACCGTCGAAGTCGGTGAGTTCGCCGGGCTCATCAAGTGGCGCGTCGCCGTCCCGTCGCCGGCCCCGTCAATCGACATCGTGATCCCAACTCGCGATCGCGTCGACCTGATGCGTCAATGCATCGACGCGATCAAGGAGAAGACGACGTACCCGAATTACAACATCATCATCCTCGACAACGACTCCGTGGACCCCGAAGCACTCGCGTACTTCCGCGAATCCCCCTACCTCGTCGTGCCCTGCCCGGGCCCCTTCAACTACGCCCACATCGTGAACCGTGGCGTGGCCCACTCGAGCGCGGACTACGTCGTCACCCTCAACAACGACACCATCGTGGTGACGCCAGATTGGTTAGAGCGACTCGTCGGCCTGGCGGCGCTGCCCGACGTCGGTTTCGTCGGCGCCTGCCTGCTCGACCAAGACGGTCGACGCGAACACGAGAGCATCGTCATCTCGCCCTACCCCCAACACCTACGAACCGACTCGAACTACTGGCACGCCGACAGTTTCGTCCATTCGACTCGCGACGTCGCCGCCGTCACCGGAGCGGTCCAAATGGTCGAGCGCTCGTGGTGGAACGAGCTCGGCGGCATGGATGAGCAGTTGAAGGTGGTCATGAACGACGTCGATATCTGTCTGCGAAGTCAGGTCCGCGGTCGCTACGTCGTCTACACCCCCGACGTGCAGCTCTACCACCACGTCAGCTCCTCGAGGGGTTCACTCGACCCCCTCGAGGACCGCAATCGTTTCATCCGACGCTGGGACATCTTCGGCACGTTTGCCGACCCCTACTTCCCCGAATCGCTGCTCCTGCTCGGTGAAACGATGTACTACCGATTCCGCTGACTTCGATGCGCTCGGCGACGGAACCGGACTGGCGCGCGCCGCTCTTGTAGCCTGGCTCCGTGACTTCGCTGCGTGAACGTGTAGTGGCGATCAATCGACGCCTGCCCTCGTGGGCTTGGCCGGTGGTCGTCATCGTTGCGGCCGTGCTGCTCGGCAACGCGATGTACACCCTCGGTCTCGCCAACAACAACCCGATCGCCTGGACGAGCGGCATCGCGCATTCGCTCTGTCGGATCACCTGCGGGCGACCCATGATCGACCCCAACGTCGGGTTCATCACCCAACCGCTCGGTCACCTCTCGGCGATGGACCTCCTGCACGGTCACCTGCCGTGGTGGAACTACTACGAAGGGCTCGGCCAACCGCTCGCCGGCGAGATGCAGAGTGCCTCCCTCTTCCCGCTGACCCTGCTCTTCGCGCTACCCAACGGCCTCTACCTGTTCCACGTGGTCCTCGAGATCATCGCCGGTGCGTCGACCTACTTCCTCGGGCGCCGCTTGGGCATGTCCGCCACCGTCGCGACCGGCATCGGCGTCGTCTTCGCCTTGAACGGGACCTTCGCCTGGCTCGGGAACGCGACGCTCAACCCGGTGGCCTTCCTCCCGATGCTGATCTTGGGCGTCGAGATGGTCTACGACGGCGTGGCCGATCGAGCGCGGGGGGGCTGGTACGTCATCGCGGCGGCGCTCGCGCTCTCGCTGTACGCCGGATTCCCCGAGACGGCCTTCCTCGACGGACTGCTCGCCCTCGTGTGGGCGATCGTGCGGCTGTTCTCCGTCGTGCGCGAACGCCGTTTGATCGCCCTGCGACGAGTCGCACTCGGCGGCGGCGTCGGAATCCTCCTTTCGCTGCCCGTCGTCGTCGCCTTCGCCGACTTCTTGCGGGTGGCGAACGTCGGCAGCCACGTCGGGTCCATCGACGGAACGGCCGTCCTGCCGAACCAGGCACTCCCGATGTTCCTCGACCCCTACGTCTACGGCACGATCATGAGCAACCACAACGCGGTCTACGCCTGGGGCAGCATCGGGGGCTACCTCCTCGCCGGTTCGTCGACCCTGGCGATTCTGGGCCTCTTCGGACCTCGACTTCGACCCCTTCGAATTACGCTCGCGGCTTGGACCCTGCTGGCTACTCTCGCCATGTTCAACGTGGCCCATGTCCGTCCCCTCTGGAACCTCATCCCCTACGTGAATCAGATCGCCGTGTCGCGTTACATGATGCCGAGCCTCGAGTTGGCCGTGGTCGTGCTCGCCGGCCTCGCCATCACCGATCTGGCCACCAGCCGGGCGGCGCGACGGCTCTTCTTCGCGACGACGACGATCGGCCTGCTCCTGACCGTCTGGTCGGCCGAAGGGGCGGCGCCGGCCAACGCCGGCGTCGTCGTCGCCCATCGAACCCGCATCATCTACATGGGCCTCGACGCCCTGCCATTCATCGCCATCGGATTAATCCTCCTCGTCGGTTTTTTCTCCAAGTACCGCGTCGCCCCCACCCTGTTCGCGATCGTGCTGGCTGGCGAGGCGCTCGTCTTCTTCTTCGTTCCCACGGCCGAAGCCCCCAAGGTGGTCACCGTCGACCAGGCGCCAATCACCTACCTGCAACAACACCTCGGCGAGTCACGGTTCCTCGACTTCGCCGTGCTCTACCCGAACTGGGGTTCCCAGTACGGACTCAACGCGCTTAACGCCATCGACCTCCCCTTCCCCGAGGCGTTCGCGAACCTCATCTCAACCCAACTGAACCCCGGGATCGCCACACCACGCCAGTACATGGTGGCCGGCGGCATGACCGGCATCATCGAACAGGAGAACGCACTCGTCACCCATCTGGCCGCGTACCAGGCGGCGGACGTCCAGTACCTGCTCTTCCCCGCCGTCGCGCCGCCGAGCCGCGCCTTGGTGCACCTCGGCATCAAACTGGTCTTCGCCGACTTCCGCGCCGACATTTACCGACTGCCGTCGACCACGCCGTTCTTCTCGTCGCCGAACTCGAACTGCACGGTTTCGAGCACGGCCGTCGATCGAGCGTCCGCCACGTGCAAGGCGCCGGGAACCCTCGTACGCAGCGAACTCATGATGCCGGGCTGGCACGCCTTCGTGAACGGCCGGTCCGTCCCCCTGACCACCACCGACGGCGTGTACCAGACGATCACACTCCCCCCGGGTACGTCGAACGTCACCTACGCGTTCCTGCCACCCCACGAAGAGGCCGCGACTCTCGGCTTCATCGTGGGGATCCTGGCCCTGTTCCTCGTCCCCCTGTGGCCGCGTGTACGACGCCGTCGAGGGACCCACGCCGCGAGCCGTTGAGATGCGCCGCACCCACCGAATCGCGTCCCTTCTGCTCGCGTTGAGCGTCACGTACGCACCGATCGGCGCGAGCGCCTCCAGCGCGAGTCACCTCGTTCCACAGACCACCCGCCCTTGGACGGGCAAGGCGCTCACGGTGCGGGTGCGTGAACTGTGGCACGCCATTCGCACCAACGACGTCGCGCAGGCCGGCGCCCTGTTCTTCCCCCGTTCGGCCTACATCCAGCTCAAGGCGATCGTCGATCCGGCGGCCGACTTCCAATACCGCCTCTGGGCCTTCTATCTGCTGGACCTCGCCGCCTACCGCGCCGCAACCGTCCACGCCGGCGCCTTCGTGGGCGATCGCATCAACTTCGCCGACATCAGTTGGATACCGCCCGGCGACTGCGAGAACCGCATCGGCTACTGGCACCTCCCCGGCGTACGCCTGCTCTATCGACAGGGCAACACGATCCGATCCGTTGGCGTCTTCTCATTCATTTCGTGGCGCGGCGTCTGGTACGTCGTGCACCTGGGACCCAATCCACGACCCGCGAACGTGGGAACCGTGGACGCGCCGGCACTCGGAGCGGGCGTTCCCGGCGGGGGCGGTTGCTAACCGAGTGGCGTAATGGCTCCCGACGGACCGACGATCGCCGCACTCGTCCCGAAGTCGCTGCGCGAGAGCTGGTTGACGAAGCGGGCCGCGGCCCCCGATGGATCGAACTGCGGTAGTCCGGCGCTGGTCAGCACGAACGACGTGAACCGTCCGGCGACGAAGGTCCCGTTCGCGCGCAGCGTCACGCGCAGCACCGCAGAGTACCGTAGTGGACCCTCGGTCGCGAAGTCGTAGTAGTTGACGAAATCTCCGAGGCTGTAGTCGATCAGGTGGCCGCGGTACCACTGGAGGCCGCGCAACACGTGAGGTCCACTCGCGATGACTAGGTCGGCTCCGTCGTCGATGGCGGCGTGGGCGAAGAGGTACGGGTTGCCGCGATCCTCGCCGTAGAAGGTCTCGACTTTTCGAGTCACGTGCGCCGCGGTAGCTCCCTCCGCACCCGCGTGCATGTAGACCACGACGACCTGGGCCTCACGATGGGCCCGCGCGATCAACGTCGCGGCCTGGGAGAGATCGAGCATGTTGTTCGTGTTGTAGTACGGCGCGAAGTCGACGAACGCCACGCGCACCGCTCCATCGCGGACGAGCCCGATCTGGCCCGGTAGCCCGGCCTGGGTGATGCCGGCACCGGCCAGCGCGCTTGAGGTCGACGCCACCCCGGGTGCGCCGTAGTCGTAGGCGTGATTGTTGGCGCTGTTGAGCACGGTGAAGCCGACGTCGCGGTAGTCCTGCGCGAAGCTGACCGGTACTTTGAACGCGTAGCAGTACGGCGACGGCGGCTGACACTTCGAGCGCTTCACCGATGTCATCGTGCCCTCCAGGTTCCCAAAGACGATTGGCGCATCGAGGTACTGGCGCAGCGGCGCAAGATACCCCGCCGGGTCGGGTGGGAGTAACGGTGTGTTGCCCAGTTCGGTGTCACCAACGGCGGCGATGGTCGCGGAGGGCACCTCGGTCGTCGTGGTGGTCGTGGTGGTCGTGGTGGTCGGGGTGGTCGGGGTGGATGACCGCGAGGCGACGAGAACGGTGACGGCGAGCGCGACGACGACCAGTGCGACCAGTGCGACCACCCATCGAAGTCTGCCCCGGTGCCGCGATGGGACGTCTACCACGGCTGGACTTCACCGGGGGTCGTCGATTGGAAGACCGCGAAGAAGTCCTTGGTGCTGGGGTACAAGAAGCGATCCGGAATCTGGTTCGGATTGGGCACCATCAATGACGCCTGGACCCCACCCGGTCGGCCGTAGGCGACGAAGATCGGCCATTCGGGATTGATGTCGAGCTCCATGGCCCGCACGCAGTGCAGATCCACCATCACCTGGGCGAGACTCGATGAGGTTTGATCCGGGGCGGCGGCGTAGACCAAGTTCCCCGAGGCGTCGACGCCGAGCGCCGTGCGCCAGACCGCCGCGACGCCGTGCAACGAGAGTCCCCATGCGGCATTGTTGGCGGCGAGCGCCGTCGGTCGCCCACCGGCCACCAGCAGCGCCAGGTTCTGACGGGCCATGACGACGTTCGTCCCCGGACGGGGTCCGCCAGCCCAATTGACCACGTTCACCACCCCATTCGTGAACCGCACGACCGTCGCCAGGCCCCGGACCATCGGGAAGTACAGCGTGTGATTCACGTAGAACCCCGCGGCGCCGTCGGCCTCGTAGAAACCCGAATTGAAGGTCGCCAGTAGCCGCCCGCGCGCCGACGTCGGCACCATCTCGGGACCGCGCGACAGCGGCGTCGCACCGGGACCAAGGTACCCGGGGTAGAGCGCCAGAATCGACGAGGAGCTGCGCAGCCAGGAGGCGTAGGCGACCGCCGGCGCCGCGGGGTTGGGTCGGAACGTCGTGGCGTAGACCGTGGGGACGCGCGACCATGGATCGAGACGTCGCCACGTTGAGCAGCGCGCGCCGTGGCCCGCCGGCGCCGGAACTGGCCCGCGCAGACAGACGGGCCGTGGTTGGGGGAGTTCGGTCGAGGTCGTCGCGCCGACCGGCATGGCCATCGCGATCGCGGCACCCAGCACCGCCCACCCAATCCTCGCGCGCATCACTCCCCCTCGCACCAATCCTACGGAGGACGCCATGACCGATTGAGCCGCGTGCGATACCCTGCGGTGAGACACCGACTCCGTGGAGGGTGATGGGCAAGTCCGTAGACGATATCGACCTCTCGGCCAGATTGTCCCGTGAAGAGTCCGAGACGCGGATTCAGGCGGCCCAGCGACGACTGGTGCATCTACGACTGTTGACCGCCGGACTGCTCGAACCCCACGAGGTCGGACCGGGGTTGATCGTGCTCTTCGAGGGATTCGACGCCGCTGGCAAAGGTGGGGCGATCCGGCGACTCACCGGTGCCCTCGACCCTCGCCACGTTCGCGTGATCCCGATCAGCGCGCCCTCGGACGAGGAGCAACGACACCACTTCCTATGGCGCTTCTGGCCGCACGTCCCGGGCCGCGGCGAGATGACGGTCTTCGACCGGTCGTGGTACGGCAGGCTCTTGGTCGAACGCGTCGAGGAGCGGATCGACCACGATACGGTCAAGCGCTCGGCCGACGAGATTGTCGAGTTCGAGCGCTCGCTCGTGAACGACGGCGTCACCATCGTCAAGATCTGGCTCCATATCTCGGATCACGAGCAGTTGCGGCGATTCAACGACCGATCGAAGGACCCCCTCAAACACTGGAAACTCACTGCCGACGACTGGCGAAATCGCGGCATGCGCGCGGGGTACGTCGACGCGCTCAACGACACGCTCGCCTGGACCGACCACGCCCACGCCCGCTGGGACGTCATCGCGGCCGAGGACAAGCACTACGCCCGCGTCGCGGTACTCGAGACGGTGATTGACCGATGGGTGCACGATCTCGAGCGTCGCGGCATCCACGTACCGCCCCCTCGAGGTGATGACTATCTCCACTAGTCCGTTCTGGCACACTGGGTCATGACCTCGCGCTACGGCATCACCATTCCCTTCGACGGCATCTCCCTGGCCGACCACCGATCGTGGTACTCCCGATTGGTCGACCTCGGCTACACCGACGTCTGGTCCGCGGAGGTAGACGGGGCCGACGGGTTCACGCCGCTCACCCTCGCCGCGGCGTGGGAGCCACGGCTCAACCTCGGGCTCGCGGTGGCACCGGTGTTCACCCGCGGACCCGGACTGCTCGCGATGACGATCGCCGCCCTAGCCGAGGTGGCCGGCCCGCGGCTCACCGTCGGCCTCGGTGCCTCAAGCCAACCGGTCGTCGAGCGCTGGAACGGCATCACCTACGATCGGCCCTTCGCTCGAACCCGTGACGTCCTGCGCTTCGTCAATCGGGCACTCGACGGTGAAAAGATCGATGAGGCATTCCCCACCTTCGCGGTCCACGGCTTCAAGCTTTCGCGCCCTGTGACCCAGCGGCCGCGCATCTTGTTGGGCGCGCTACGCCCGGCCATGCTGCATCTGGCCGGCGCCGAAGCTGACGGCGCCATCCTCAACTGGCTGGCGGTCGAGGACGTCGCCACCTGTCGAGCCGAGGTGGGCCTCGACAAGGACATCGCCGCGCGCCTCTTCGTGGTGCCCACCGCCGACGCCGACCTCGCGCGCTACGTCGGGCGGCGCATGATCTCGTCCTACCTCACGGTGAAGGCCTACGCGGAGTTCCACCGGTGGTTGGGGCGCGACGAGGCGTTGGCGCCCATGTGGGAGGCCTGGGCGGCCGGTGACCGAAAGCTCGCCAACGAGCTCATCCCCGACGACGTCGTCGACGCGCTGATCATCCACGGTTCTTTCGACGCCTGCCGAGAGCACGTCGAACGGTACGTCGCCGCCGGCGTGTCGATGCCAACGATCGCCATCGTGCCCGTCGGAGTCGAACTCGAAGACGCAGTCGTCGGTCTCGCTCCGCGTTGAGCGCGAGGCTCCCTACACTGGCACGGGAGGTTGCGATGGGAACGAAGAAATCAAAGGGGCACCGGCCGGTGCACATCGGGGTGGTGGACACGATGTTCGCCCGCTACGACATGGGCGGTGCCGCGCGCGCCGAACTGTCCGAATGCCCGGGATTCGGTTCGCGTTTTGAGGTCGTGTCGAGAACCGTCCCCGGGTTCAAGGATCTCGCCGTCGCGGCGAAGAACCTCATCGAGCGAGACGATTGTGCCATCGTGGTCGCCCTCGGCATGCCCGGCAAAGCACCCATCGACAAGCAGTGCGCCCACGAAGCGGCACTTGGCATCATGCAGGCCCAACTTCTGACCTCGACCCCGATTCTCGAGGTCTTCGTGCACGAAGACGAAGCCGACGACCCGGCGGTGTTGGCCACGGTGTTCGAGAACCGGTCCCGCAAACACGCCCGCAACGCCTACTGGATGCTGTTCGAGCCCGAACAACTCGCCCGTCGGGCCGGCCAAGGGGTCCGCCAGGGGTTCGACGACGCGGGACCGCTCGACCTGGCCTGATCGCATCCTCAGACGGGCGGGGCCTGGGCGTTCACTATGCTCACCTAGGTCAACCCGACTCCTCGAGGAGGATTCCATGCCCGAAGCCGTCATCGTCGCCACCGGTCGTTCGCCGATCGGCCGAGCGTTCAAGGGCTCACTGGTCGACGTGCGTCCCGACGACCTCGCCGCGCACGTCGTGACCGAGGTGTTGGCCAAGGTCCCCCAGCTCGACCCGACCACGATCGACGACCTGATGCTCGGCTGCGGTCAGCCCGCCGGCGAGTCGGGGTTCAACATCGCTCGCGTTGTGGCAATCCTCGCGGGTCTGGACTCGGTGCCGGGGGTGACGGTGAACCGCTACTGCTCGTCTTCGCTCCAGACCATTCGCATGGCCGCCCACGCCATCAAGGCCGGCGAGGGTGACGTCTTCGTGGCGGCCGGCGTCGAGACCGTTTCGCGATTCGGCAACGGAGCCTCGGACATCGCCAAGGCCATGAACCCGCGATTCGACGACGCCGTCGCTCGCACGACCGCACGTTCAACGCACGCGGGCGATCCGTGGAGCCCGGGATCCGGGTTGGCCGACGTCTACATCGCGATGGGTCAGACCGCCGAGAACGTCGCGGAGTTCGAACACGTGTCGCGCGCCGAGATGGACGAGTTCGCCCTGCGCAGCCAAGAGCTCGCCGTCATGAGCCAGCACAACGGTTTCTTCGAGCGCGAGATCATCCCCTACACGCTCCCTGACGGGCGCGTGATCTCGACGGACGATGGACCGCGCGCCGGGACCACGCTCGAAAAGTTGGCTTCGCTCGCGCCGGTCTTCCGCGAGGGCGGTTCGGTGACGGCGGGCAACGCGTGCCCGCTCAACGACGGGGCCGCCGCGGTGATCGTGATGAGCGATACCCGGGCCAAGGCGCTCGGCATCACCCCGATCGCTCGTATCGTCTCGAGCGGGGTGACCGCGCTCAATCCCGAGATCATGGGCCTCGGTCCCGTCGAGGCGTGTCGCCAAGCGCTCACGCGCGCCGGGCTGACCATGGACGACATCGACCTCGTGGAGATCAATGAGGCCTTCGCGGCCCAGGTGATCCCTTCCGCGAAGCACCTAGGTATCAGCTGGGACAAACTCAACGTCAACGGTGGGGCCATCGCCCTCGGGCACCCCTTCGGCATGACCGGTGCGCGCATCATGACCACCCTGCTCAACGGACTTGAGGACCGAGACCAGCGTTACGGCCTCGAAACGATGTGCGTCGGTGGCGGTCAGGGCATGGCCATGATCGTCGAACGTCTGAGCTAGACGATCGGTCCAGTCGATCGCGCGGAGGGGTCAGCGACGTACGCGTCGTGCTCTTCGTCGGTGACCGCTCTCGCTTCGTCGGGCAACAGGACTGGAATCGACCCGCGGACCTCGTAGACGACGCGCCGACGTGGGTTGTACAGCACGCTGACGTCGGCCAGGTACAGCAGCGGACCGTGGTCGACGGGGTCTTGGAGCAGATCGAGTAGGAACGAGTCCAGGGCCATCACGCCTCCTTGATCATCGCGACGACCTCGTCGACGTGACGCGCGCAGCTCGCTTCGTCGGGAGCCTCCACGTTCAGCCGCAGGAGCGGTTCGGTGTTGGACGGGCGCAGGTTGAACCACCAACTCCCGTAGTCGGCGCTCAGTCCATCCAACTCGTCGATCGTGACACCGTGGAGACGGAGGCGCTCCGCCACCGCCCGCACCGTGGCGGCCGGATCGGTGACCTCGGTGTTACGTTCACCCGACGCGGCGTAGCGCTGGAAGGGTGCCTGCAGCGCCGAGAGCGGCACCGTCGATCGACTCAGCAACTCGAGCACGATCATCGCGGTGATGATGCCCGAATCGGCGCGGTAGTTGTCTCGGTAGTAGTAGTGGCCCGAGTGTTCACCCCCGAAGATGGCACCGGTCTCGGCCATCGTCTGCTTGATGTAGCTGTGGCCAACCCGAGTCCGTACGCCGACGCCGCCGTGCTCGGCGATCACCTCCGGTACCGTCTTCGAGCAGATCAAGTTGTAGAGGACCGTCGCCCCCGGGTTCCGATCGAGCATGGTGGCGGCCACCATCGCCGTGGTCGTGGACCCCGACACCGGTTCCGCTCGCTCATCGACCACGAACACCCGGTCGGCGTCGCCATCGAACGCGAGCCCGATGTCGGCCCCGGTCTCGAGGACCCGTCGCTGCAGGTCGACGAGGTTGGCCGGATTGAGCGGGTCGGCCGGATGGTTCGGGAAATTACCGTCGAGGTCGGGGTACAAGACGTCGAGCTCGACGGGTAGCCCCGCGAAGACCCGAGGGGCCACGAGCCCCCCCATGCCGTTGGCGACGTCAGCGACGATTCGCAGGGGACGAAGCGCCGACACGTCGATGAAGGAGTGCACGTGCTCGATCCAATCGGGCCATAGGTCGCGCTCGATTCGATCGGCCCGCGGCTCACGCTCGTCACCGAGGAGTCCTTCGGCCTCGGTCGCGATCTCGAGCAGCCCCGACTCCACGCCGACCGGCCGGGCGCCCGCGAGACACAGTTTGATGCCGTTGTAGCGCGCCGGGTTGTGCGACGCGGTGAACATCGCCCCCGGTGCGTCGAGGAAACCGGACGCGAAGTACAGCAAGTCGGTCGAGGTGAGACCCAGGTCGACGACCTCGACGCCTTCGGCGCGAGCGCCGTCGCTAAAGGCCGCGCTCAACGTCACCCCGGATTCACGCATGTCACGGGCGACCACCAACCGCGGCGAACGGGCGAAACGGGCGAAGGCGGCCCCGACCGCGCGCGCGACCACCTCGTCGATCTGGTCGGGGTACGTGCCCCGTACGTCGTAGGCCTTAAAGATCGCGCGGGTGTCCATCGTGGTCATGCTACCGCCGGGCTCGGCGACGCCTCCTGCGCGCGCGCCACGCCACGGCGACACCGAGTCCGACCGTGAGGTCGGTGAGGAGGTTGCCGACGCTCACGGCCGGGGTCGAACCGTAGGTCAGCACGACGTCGTGCGCCGTGGGAACGACCACCATGAAGTTGGGACTCACTCGAAACGGGCCGGTGGCTCCGGTCGCGTGCCACCGTGGGTAGTACGAGATCTTGACGAGCGTCGGAACACCCACGCGGCTCACGTGGAACGAGACTCGCTGGAGGCCGACCTCCACGTGGGTCACGGATTCACTCGCCACGTGCCCCGTCGCTCGAAGCGCGCGGATCGACGGCACCCTCGGCCACGAGGTCGGGCCGCTCGCCGCCGCGAGGACCGGCCAGCGCGCCGGATCGAGCCACCACGCCGTATTGGCCGCGAGCCAGGCCGTACGACTCGCCAGGCCACTCACGACGTTCGGGGTGTTGGCGAGACCCTGGACGAGGGGGCTCGAACGAACGAGGTAGATCCGCCACCGCACCCCGGGCGCGGGCCACGCCTTGGTTTGGGCCACGAAACGCAATTGACGATCACCGTTGGCCTCGGCGACGGCCAGGGGCGAGAACGCGATGTAGTAGCGAACACCGAGCATCTGCAGGTGCGAGACGCCTTCGGCCACGTTGAGCGGTCCGTAGGGCAGGCCGACCTGGGGGTTGCTCGGCTGACTGCTGAGTTCGGCCTGGTCGAGGAAGTGATAGGGCGTCGTCGCGGAGGACTCGAAGAAGAGTCCCTCCATTGAGTCAATGCAGTTGTTCGTCCAGTACGGCAAGAGCATCAGCGCCATCGTGGTCCCGAAGCGGTTTTCGCTCGGCGCGTACTCCCACATGGCCCGACCGCACCCGTATCGCGAGCCGACGCGCGCCATCGTCGTCATCAGGTCGTGGTACTCCGGCCACGCGGGCTTGCCCTGGTACCCCGAGTAGTTCCACTGGGCCCAACTCGAGACCTGGTTACCGCTCGTCGAGAGACCCAGCGCCGTGGCCGAGGCGGGCACCAGGCCCGGAACCGTCGAGATCAGCCCGAGCAGACCGACGAGCCCCGTGGCGTACAGGGCCCGTTCATACCGGTGCGCCCGAACCACCTCCGGATCGCGCGGCTCGACTCGGACGTACCCGGCGCGGGGCGCAGCTCCCGACGTCGACGCCAGATCGCCGGTGATGACCTCGGAGTCGGGATACAGCGACGCCTGCTCGACGGACCCCTCGGGTGGATCGCCGTCGGACGGCGCCGCCGGGTGGACGTCGTAGAGGCGAACGTGCTCGGACCAGCGCGCCAACGGGTAGCCGACCAACCAGCCCGCGCTCAGGTGGATCGCGATGAACCAGAACGGCACGAGTCGCTCGTTCCAGATAACGCCCTGGGGATCGAGGACGAACGCCGCGAGCGTCACCACCGTGAGCGAAGCGAGAACCATACCGAGACGATCGCGCACGACGAAGGCCAGCACGATGGCCAGCGCCGCCATTGCGATGACCCACCGGTCCCCCGCGGCGCCACCGGTCGACGTGTACCAGCCGAGCGTGGTGAAAATGGCGTGCAGATTCGACACGTTGTCGTTGGTGTAGCCCATCGAATTCGTAAGCTGTTGACTGAACCCGAACGGCAACAGCCACCACGCGGTCAGTCCCGCCGTCAAGAGACCGGCCCCGAGCGCGAAGCGCAGTGGGCGAGCGGCGTCGCCGGGAACGACGGGATCGCGTGGGTCGCCCCAGCCACGACGAGCCAGGACCTCGAAGACGAGCATCACACCGACCGAACCGACGACGAAGAAGAACGGCAGCACGTGCGCGAAGAGCGTCAGTGAGAGGCCGACGGCGGCCTTCCAGTACCCCGTACCGGTGCGCATCCCACGGGCGAAGAGGCCGATCGTCACGAGCGCGAGCGCCAACGACAGCGAGAACGCGTACTCACCCGCCATGGTCGAGAAGAGATTGCCCCCGTCGATCGTGAAGGATGCGTCGAAGAGGAACGGCAGTGTCGCGGCGGCCAGCGCCGCCGGGATCGGACGTGGCGCGCGCGTGAGTCGTCCGAGGAGGTAGGCCCCGACCGGCATCAGCACCGAACCGAGAATGGTGGCGATCTTGAAGGCGATGGCCGCGTTGATGACGTAACTCGCCAGGGTCGCTAACAGGTCAGGGAGTATGAAGTAGTAGGTGTAGGCCGGCATGCCCGCGAACCAGCCCGGGTACCACGGCGTCAAGTCGAAGGGGTTCCCGATGCTTCGCAGGTACGCCGGTAGGGCGAGGTGCGCACCGGTGTCGCCGCCGGTGAGCGTGCTGGTCGAGAAGACGAGACTGGGGTGCAGCGACCATACCGTGACCGCAATCACCGTCGCGATGACCACAAGGTCGAGCCACGCACCCGGGGAGAGCCGCCGCATCAATGAACCCGATGGGCGATTACTGAGGTCATGGCCACGGCGTTGAACGCCACGTGCGTGAGCACGCTCGGTAGCAAGCGCTTCGTTCGCCACGCCACGAGCGCGAGCACGGCGCCGAGTCCCGCCAGTCCGGCGAACTGTCGCGCCTCACCGTGAACCGACGCGAAGATGAGGGCGCTCGCGACGACCCCGAACGCCAGGGCGAGACGGGGCGAGCGCGTCGGTCCCAACGCCACCAACGCGCGGAACACCACGCCACGAAAGAACCACTCTTCGACGACGGGGGCCCCGAAGGTCGTCAGGACGACGAGTAGGAGGAACCCGGCGCCGTGCGTCGCGCCGAACAGTTTGTCGACCGGTGCGTTGAGGTGGCGCAGGTGCCAGGGCCAGTACGCGATCGCGACGACGAACTGGGCGACGATGCCCAGTGCGAGGTACCAGAGGTCACCCACGGTGAAGCGCCACTGGTGGGGCCACGGTCGAAGACCACCCACGCGAGCGGCGGCGATGATGGCCACGGCGAAGCCCGACCACAGACCGGCCAGACTGAGCGAGCTCGCCCACCAGGGATCTTGGCGGGCGGCGGCGATGCCCGAGAGACCGCCCGGAAAGTGCGTGAGGTTCGCCGCCGTGCCGACGAACGCGGCGGCCAAGAGCTCGCCCACGATGAATCCGACCAGCGCGGCGACGAGGACGGCACCGGGCCGCGGCGATTCGTCGATCTCGTCCACGTTCTCCACAGGTCCTTACGCTAATCCTTCGTTGGTTTCGAGCGGTGCGAGCCCGATGTCGCACGGCGGCCTCTAGATTGGGACGGTGAGCACACCACCCAATGAGAAGCCCGGCTTAAAGAAACTGTTGCCGTCGGGCGAGCGACCAATGGCGCCCGAATCGCGGCGGCGGATCATCACCATTGCCATCGTCGCCTTCGTCGTCGTCGGTATTCTCTTCATCCCGTCGCTCTTCCAGAGCAAGAACGTGCGCACGATTTCGTACTCGAGCCTCCTGGCCGACGTCCATAACCAGAAGGTCGTCTCGGCCACCGTGGACAACGCCAACGGCGTGATTTCGGGCCAACTCGCCGACGGCACGAACTACACCACGAACGGACCGGCCCCCGCGATTTCGAGCGAGATCGACACCCTCCGTTCCAACAGCGTGAACGTGACCTTCAGTAATCCCTCGAGTTTCGCTTCGACGTTCCTGCCCTACTTGATCTGGATCTTGATTTTCGCACTATTCATGATCTACGCCGGGCGCCAAGCCAAGGGCCAGATGAACGGCATGATGTCCGTCGGTCGTTCCAAGGCCAAGCAGTTCAATCAGGACAAGCCCAAGATCACGTTCTCCGACGTCGCCGGTTACCTCGGAGTGAAACAAGAGATCAGTGAGGTCGTCGACTTCTTGAAGAACCCCACCCGCTTCCGCGACATCGGCGCGTTGATTCCCAAGGGGCTGTTACTCGTTGGCCCTCCGGGAACGGGCAAGACGATGCTCGCCCGAGCGGTCGCCGGTGAGGCCGGGGTCCCGTTCTTCTCCGTGTCGGGATCGGACTTCATGGAGATGTTCGTGGGTGTCGGCGCGAGTCGGGTCCGCGACCTGTTCAACACCGCGCGCAAGCAATCGCCCGCCATCGTGTTCATCGACGAGATCGACTCCATTGGACGCAAGCGCGGCGCTGGCGTCGGCGGCGGCCACGACGAGCGCGAACAGACGCTGAACCAGATGTTGAGCGAGATGGACGGGTTCGACCCGACCGAGGGCGTCGTCGTCATCGCCGCCACGAACCGTCCGGACGTCTTGGACCCCGCCCTGCTGCGACCGGGTCGCTTCGACCGTCAGATCGTCGTCCCCCTCCCCGACCTGGAAGAACGGCTCCCGATTCTCCAGGTTCACTCCAAGAACAAACCCCTCGACGCGAGCGTGGACCTGCACATGGTGGCTCGCGGCACACCGGGCATGAGCGGTGCGGACTTGGCGAACCTCGTCAACGAATCGGCCCTGCACGCGGTACGCCGCCACTCGGCCACGATTGGCATGGAAGACTTCGAATCCGCCCGCGACCGGGTGATGATGGGCCAAGAGCGAGACACCATGATCCTGCACGACGACGAGCGCGAACGAATCGCGTTCCACGAGAGCGGCCACGCCCTGCTCGCGTACGTGCTCGAGAAGTCCGATCCGCTCCACAAGATCACCATCATTCCGCGTGGTATGGCCCTCGGCGTGACGATGACGCTGCCCGAAGAAGACCGTCACATCATGGCCCGTCAACACCTCGAAGACTCGTTGTGCATGCGGATGGGCGGACGAGTCGCCGAGTTACTCGTTTACGGCGACCTGTCCACCGGCGCCGCCGACGACCTCCAGCGCAATACCGATCTCGCGCGGCGCATGGTCCGTGAGTGGGGTATGTCCAAGGAGATCGGACCGATGGCGTGGGGCTCGAACAATCAGGTCTTCCTCGGTGAGGACCTCATGCACACGCGTGACTACTCCGACCACACTTCGCAGATGATCGACGACGAGGTCGAGCGCATCTTGCGCGAGCAAGAGTCACGGGCCATCGAGGTCCTGACGTTGCACCGGCGGGGACTCGAAGCCCTCACCCGCGCCCTGCTCGAGCACGAAACCATCGACGGGGAAGAAGCCGCGCGACTCATCGACGAGGCCCACGGCGAGCCCGTGCACCCGCGCGGCACCAAGACCGTGAGCTCGCTCGTCGGCGTCGGTCGTTCGTCTACGCCATCGGCGGAGGCGCCCGTGACGGTGTCGTCCGAGGTCACCACACCGCCCTGGCAGGCGCCGACGCTACCCGCCGTCTAAAGGCGACACGACCACGATTCCCGGTGGTGTCGTGGGGAGGGTCGTCGCAACGATCAGATTGGGACGGGTCGCCGCTATCAAGAGCGTCCGCCCGTGGAAGGTCGTCGGCAGGCCCCCGCGACCGCGCAGGTCCACCGTTGCCCCCGGTGCGATTGTGAGGGTCCGACTCGTCGAGATCGACCCCAGCATTGTCACGGTCACGGGTAGTGACCTCGAACCGGTGTTGGACACCGTCAACGCGTCAAATCCGCGCCCGGCGAAGTCGTTGACGAGGAAGAGACTGGATGGTGCGTCGGGCACCGAGAGCGAGACGCCGCCCGACGTCCCCGTCGCCAGGCTCGCCGAAACGGCCACCGAGGAACGGAGTCGAACGGTGGCGTAGCCGTGCGCTGGAATGGCCGAGTTGGGTGTGATGTTGATGGAACCGGTGGAGAACGGCGCGACCGTGACCGCTTGGGCCGGCACGACGAAGGGTGCGAGACCGACCGACGCGGTGACCGTGGCCGGACTGCTTGACGGGTTCGCGATGAGTATGCGCGCCAACGAGTCGGCGACCGTGGTCACGCGCGGGAACCAGGAGGACAGTGCGAGGTCGGGCGTTCCGGGGTCGAAGGACGTCACCGAACCAGACTGTTGGACCGCGGTGACCACCACCGCGCTGCGCAGGACCCGAACGTGCACCCCCACGTTGGCCTCATCGACGATGCGCGTGCCCAGGTCCAAGGCGACGACGTCGTGCGCGGCGATCGCCACGCCCTGCAATGGAGCGGGCGCTACGAACCCCGACGGGGTTTCGGCGGTGATGTTCACGACCGCCGCAGTCGACGACGGGTTGTAGATCACGAGGTAGGACTTCGAGCCGACCGTCGTGGCCAAGCCGTTGGCGTACCAGTCAGTCGTCCCGGCGTCGAGACACGGCGTCTGCGCCGTCCCGGCGGCGTTTAACTCCTCGGCGACCACGCCTCGACCATTCACCACCGTGCTCACGCCGTACCAGTGACCCCCCGCTGGTGGGGTCACCGACGTCGAAGCGTGCGCGGGCAGTTCGATGCGCCGCGTCGTGGACGTGCCGGTATCGGTATCGATCCGAACGTCCAGCGTTCGCGCGTGGTCGGCGGTATTGAGCACGACGACGCGCCCGGCCGGTGAGCCTGAAGCACCCAGTCCCGTGCAGTAGAGCGCGGTCGATTCAATCGACCCGGTCGCGAAGCTCCCCGCATCGACCGACGGATTGGACGCGTGCACGAGACTCGTCGCCACGCCCGTGGCCGCGATGACGATCGCCAAAACGAGCACCAGGGGTCGGCGTCTCACGGACGATCCTCGCTCACGACTCGAACCACCCGACGCCGGCGCACGAACAGCCATTCGAGTCGCTCGACCGAACCGAATCCCAGCCACACGACGCCCCATAGCCCGAGGGTGAAGAGCGCGAGGAGGCCATTGAGCGGGAACTGGTGCAGGACGAGCTGGGCGGTGACCGGTCCGTGGTAGCTGTTGATCTGATAGGTCGGCGCCCAGCCGAACGACGTCCGCCGGGTCGTGGCGACCCCATTCGCGTTGAGCGCGAACGCACTCGCCGGAGCCAGTCCCGCCACGACCGTCGTGCCCGATGACACCGATCCAACACCGAACGTCGTGCCGCTCAACGGCGCCCAACCGGTACTCGACGTCGCCGACGATTGCGCCACGAGACCGTAAAACGCGGCGTTGCGGTAGATCGAGACCGACTGCGACTGCAACTGGAGCGAAAGATCGGTCTGTCGCGCCAGCGCCGCCGCGAGGGTGCCCGGCACCGATCGGATCGGCACCTCTTGGACACCGGCAAACTGCGGGGCCGACGCGTCCATCACGATGACCGTCGCGATACCGGCCTGGGCCAAGAGCGAGCCCACGTGAACGGTTCGCCCGTGGAGGGCCAGACTGATCGCTTCCAGCAGGACGTCGGTCGTCCCGGAGTCCGGTGGCGTGAAGAGCGTCGCGCCACCGGGCAGCCCGTTCATGGACGTGGCCGCGGCCAGACCGGGGGCCACCGGCCAACCCGCGATCGGCAGAACCGACGGGTCACCGAGCCACAAGATCCGATAGCCGCTGGAGTTCAACGGCACGACGGTACTCATGGACTCCGCGACACTCGTTACCGGCAGGTTGAATCGCCCACTACTAAAATCACCTAGGAGTGGCAGTGACGACAGGGTCAGGGCCGCGACGAAGAACGCGGCAGCGCTCTGACGCCAACCGAAGCCGGCTTGGCGCAGGTCCCCTTCGAGCGCGGCCACGCCAAGGCCGATGAGACCGGCGATCGCGACCGCGTACAGCGTTAGGAGCACGTCTAGGTCCGGGGCGAACGACCCGAGCCAGTGGCGAGCCACCAGCGTCGAGAGCACCAACGACAGGGTGGCGATGGTCGCGAACTTGCCGGCGATCACGCGTCGGTCACCTCGAGTCAGCACGAGCCCGATCAGCGCGGCGCCGGGCAGGAGCCAGCCCCACCACGTGGCGCCGAAGCCGCCGTCGGCGCCGCGGGCCAGTAACGCGAGTGACGGCGCCGACCAGGGGCCGCGCGCGAGACCGAACACTTCGAGCGCCCGGCGACCGGCGAGAGCGACGTCCACCGTCATCGGCGCCAGGAAGACGGCCACGCCGCCCAAGACGGCACCCAGGAGCCGCCACGGGCGAACCCGTCCGGGGTCGGGTTCGAACCAGCGCGCCACCACGACCCCGAGGACGATCAGAATTACGGCGATCACCGTGGCCGGTGCCATGGCGCTCAGCACCGCCGTCTCCATCACCACGACCGTCCGCTGACCGGTCCGAGTCGCCGGCCACCCGCGGCGGCCGAAGGGCACCGCGGCGGGGTACGGCGTGTCTCGGAACCCGGGCACGGCGAGCAGTTCGAAGAGCCGTCGCACCACGAAGGGCAGACCGGCCGTGACCACGAGAACGTCGACGCGACCTTGACCGATCATGTTCAATCCGATGGGTGCGGCCACGTACGCCAGCACCGCGACCAACCTCGCACGGTTGGAGACGCGACCTCGCAACAGCCGACCGACGCCAAAGGCGCCCATCGGCACCGCGAAAATCAGGGCGAGTCGTGGCAGAATCCCCATGCGTCCGAGCACGAAGGTCCCCACGAATCCGATCACGCCGTAGCCCGGCATCCCGGGCGATCCGGACCCCAGCCCGTTGGGCGACCACGAGGCAAAGAAGTGCCGCCAGGTCGACCACCACGAGTCCAGGGGGGCGAGACGGCCCACGAGCGGCAGGTGCGTGGCGACCAGGTTGCGTGAGCCAATCAACCAGAGCACCAGTAACAGCGCGAGGGTAAAGGCTTGGGCGCGGAAGCTGGTAAGGAACCGCGAAGGGCGTCGTCGTTGGGCGTAGTCGGCCCGTTCGGGGATGTCGTCGAAGGCGTCCACCTCAGCGAAGGCCGCGGCGAAGCCCACGCCGGCGTCGAGGTCCTCCTCGACGACCACCTCCTCGGGGGGCAGGATGCCACGGGCGCGATCCAACCCGTCGCGCAATAACGTGGCGACGAATCGTCGGAGCCGGGTGGCTCCCCCGACCTGGAGACGCCGGAGTTCGTCATCGGTGAGCACGGTGAAGACGTGTCGCTGTCGTCGGCGCTCTCGCACCCGGCGACGGTTATTGAACAGCCACCGCCACGACCCGAGGATGGCCCCCGCACGATCGCCGTCGCGACCCACAATGGCGACGACGAACTCGACGGCGTCCAACGCCAACAGCATGACGACGGTACTCACCGTCGTCCATCGGCCCCAACCGGTCGCAACGACCAGCAAGCGGTGTCGCCGCTGCAGGTCCTGGCGGCTCGCCTTGCGCGTCCCGATCGCCGTGACCGGTCGCTCCCCGCTCGCCACCGTCTGGCGGTGGGCGACTCGAGCGGCCGGTACGACGACGATGCGCGCACCGGCGAGCTGGGCTCGCCAGCAGAAGTCCAGGTCCTCGCCGAGCGCGGGGATCAGTGGATCGAAGCCCTGGAGCGTCACGAAGAGATCGGCTCGAATCAGCGTGACCCCGCCGGGAGCCACGAACACGTCTCGTTCGAGATCCTGCTGACCGTGGTCGATCTCGCCCGGATCAACGCGCTCTTGGACGACGCCGAACCGGTCGCACGCCTGTCCGACGTGCAACAGCGTCATCGGGTCGTCGTACGCGACCACTTTTGGCGTCAACACACCGGCGTTCAAACGGAAGGCCGCCTCGACGAGACGGTGGACCGCGTCGGGGTCGAGACGGACGTCGTCGTGACAGAAGAGGAAGAACGTGGCTCCCTCCACCGCGAGGACGGCGTCATTGCACGAGGCGGCGAAGCCGCGGTTGTCGGCGAGTAGACGGACGAAGGCATTGGGCGCGACCGCCGAGACTCGAGCCGAGACGTGTTCGTTGTCGCCGTTGGCGACGACCAGGATGCTGAGTTCGGCGTAGTCCTGGGCGACCAACGACGTCAGCGTCGCCTCCAGACCGGGTCCCGGACCGGTGGTAACGACGACGGCCACGACGGCCGGTGCACGAGCATCCATCAAGTACTTAAGGCTAGTTGGCCGTCAACGTACGAGGCGGCAGGTGTCGGTCCGCGATTGGCCGTTTCAATCAGGAATTTTGGTTCTGACGACGTACTTCGAGGTCCACGACGACATCCTCGAGCGACGTCGCGAGGGTGATTCGAGGCTCCCATCCCGTGACGCGTTGTAGTTTGGCGAAACTGCCGCGCGATACCGGAAGTTCCACTGGTCGCAGCAGCGCTTCGGACTCAACGAAGCGAACGGTCGGGGCGATCCGCTCGACCAGCCACTGCGCGAGGTCCGCGATCGCGACGTCGTGACCGGAGGCGACGTTGTAGACCTCGCCCGGGGCCCCGAGCGTAGCGAGCAGCCGGTAGGCGCGCACGACGTCACGAACGTCGCTGAAGTCCCGCCGGGTCGAAAGATCACCCACCGGCACCGTGGACTCGCCCCGATCGCGCGCGTCTAAGAGTCTCGACGCCAAGGCGGGCACGACGAAGGTCGAGGCCTGACCGGGTCCGACGTGATTGAACGGTCGTACGATGACGACTCGTTGGCCCTGGCGAGCCGCTTCGCGCGCCACCCGTTCCGCTTCAATCTTGGACTGCGCGTAGGGGTTAGCTGGCCGCGGCGGGCGCAGCTCGTCCAACGGCAGGTCCGCGAGACCGACGACGCCGTACACGTCGGCTGTGCTCACGACGAGCACGGTGGCCGCCGGGGCGGCGTGGCGCACGGCCTCGAGCACATTGATGGTGCCCACGACGTTCACTCGGGTGTAGTCCTCGGGCCGCCGCCACGACTCACCAACGTGGGTCAACGCAGCCAAGTGGTAGACCACGTCGGGTTGGGCCTCGAAAATCGCAGCTTCGATCGGATCGCGCGCCGTGACGTCAACCTCGCGATCGATTGCGAACACCTCGTCACCGACCGATTCGAGATGAGCCCGCAGATGTCCGCCGACGAAACCGGCACCCCCGGTTACCAGCGCGCGGGTCACGGTCGCATCGCCATCTCGTAGGCGTCGAGGTGTCGCTGCACCGACGTTGCCCACGTGAAGGTCGCGGCCCGTTGACGGGCCCGTTGGGTGAGGTCCGCTCGGGATCGATCGTCGAGTTCGATTCCCTTCACGATCGCGGTGGCCAGAGCAGTGACGTCGCCGGGAACGCTGAGGAGCGTCGTTCCGGCCGCGATGTCCTCCATGACCGTGCCACTCGACGTCACCACTACCGCCCCACAGGCCATCGCCTCCAGGACCGGGAGCCCGAACCCTTCGACCCTCGACGGGTACACCACAACCCGCGCGCGTCCGAGGAGTGACGGCAGGACGGCGTCGTCGACGAAGCCGAGTCGGCGAATGCGTTCACGTACGGGATGTGCTTCGACGAGACGGCTTACCGACTCCTCGGCCCAACCCGACTGCCCCGCCAACCACAACTCGACGTCGGGTACCTCGCGCGCTACCTCCGCGAAGGCGTCGAGCAACGTGTCGAGACCCTTCCGTGGCTCAACAGTCCCCAGGAACAAGACGAACGGCACGTCAGAACCCTCAAATGCCACGTCGGCGTTGGGCCGGAACCGATCGAGATCGACGCCGTGGGGGGCAACGACAATCGGGGAGTGACCGGGCAACAACTCGTGCAGTTGCCGGGCCGTGAAGTCACTCACGCAAATGATCACGTTGGCGTGAGTGGTCGCGTACGTGATTGCGCGACGAAAGAACACGGCCTTCTTCGATTCGTGATACTGCGGGTGCGTGAAGAACGTGAGATCGTGAACCGTGACCACGCTCGGCGTCTTGCCACGGTGCGGCATCGTGTAGTGGGGGCCGTGCCAGACGGCGGCGGCGCGAGCGACGGGCGACGTCCCGAGTCGCCACGCCTCGTAGATCAACCTGGACCCACGAGCCGAGGGAACGATCGGATCCACCGATGCGTCGGGCGACCACGCGTGCCATCGGTCTCGGTCGTTACGACGGCTGACCAGCGTGAGTTCGACCCCGACGCTGGGTAGACGTCGCGCGATTTCGACCACGTACCGCCCGGCACCGGTGACTCGCGCCGGCACGGCCGAGACGTCGAGCGCTACGCGCATTGCCAGCCCGCCAGGTGGTCGAGCGCGCACTGACGCCACGTCAGGTTCGCCACCGTCGCGCGCCGCGCGGCGCGCGCCGACTCGGTCGTGGCTCGATCCAGCGAGCGGACGAGAGCGTCCGTGATCGCATCGATGTCGAGTGGATCGGCGACGTCCACCTCTGGATTGCCGAGCACGCTCGGCGTCGTCACGCTCGCGACCACGCGGGTCCCCTGCGCGAGTGCCTCGACCGGCGGCAGGCCCCACCCCTCGTGTCGAGGGACGTAGGCGACCACCGCCGCATCGCGGTACAGGCCCTGCAGCATTTCGCGGGAGACTCGACCGAGCACGACGGCCCCCTCGTCGTTCACCGACCCCCAGCCGCTTGGTCCGACGACGACGAGGGGACCCAGGTCGGGTGCGATCGCCCGGGCGCGGGCGTGGGCGATCAACAGTCGGTCGAGGTTCTTGCGGGGTTCGCGCGTACCGGCGTAGAGGGTGAACGGTCCTCGAACTCCGGCGCGGTCGAGGGCGCCGGCCACGCCGTCACGATCGAGAGGCTCGGTGTCGTCGTCGACGCCGAGGTGGATACGGTGTAGTCGAGACCGATCGAATCCGTCCGCCACCAAACGATCGTCGAGTCCCGGCGACGAGGTGAAGATCCGTACGTCGCTGCGGCGTGCGAGCAGACGAAGTCGTTCCTCGTGGAATCGGCGTCCTCTCGCCGTGGTGGCGTCGGGCTCGTCGCGCCAGAGCAAGTCGTGAAGGGCCACCGAGTGCACGGCGGAACCTCGGCCCCCACCGAAGGGGCCAGCCATCGACGTCGCGTGCACGACGGTGGAGACCCGCGGCACACCAACCGACCACCACGGCCAGAGGCGCGTCAAGACGGCGACCGACACCGGCACACGACGAATCGTCACGCCCAACTCGGTGAGGTTGACCGAGCCCCGCGGGGTCAGGCCGACAATCGGGTCCCCGTCGAGCGCCACGAGCGCGCCGACCAAGCCCCGGACGTAGGTAGCGATACCCCCGGGCGCCGGGCGCGACAGTTGGTCGAGCGAGATCGTGATCATCACGAACCCCAGCCTCGCACGACGTCGCCGTAGAGGTTCAGATAGGCCGTGGCGGCACTCGACGGAGCGAAGTCGCCGGCGCGCACGCGCCCCGCGGCCCGGGCCAACGAACGACGAGGCTCATTGGACCATAGATCATCAATCAGTTCAATCACGTCCCCGTCGGATTCGGCGAGTTCCGCGGCTCCATTGAGCAGCTCTCGATTGATCGGCGTCGAACGCGCGATCGTCGGCACTTCCGCCTCGAGCGCCGCGATGGCGAACGACGGGAAGCGCGCCCCGTCCGACACGTGCAACACGACGCGAGCCAGGGCTAACACCTGACGAGCCTCGCGCCGAGGCCGCAGGTCGACGTCGATTCCATTGGCTCGGATGCGCTGGGACGCCGATGAGCTGGTGAGCGCGATGACCCGGCAGCCCAGACGCCCGCCGAGGCTCGTCAGAGCCGGCGCCAACCGCAGGAAGTGCTCGACCGCACCGGTGACGTTGACGACGAGGGCGTCGCCGTCCACCGTCGGATCCACGTTGGGCACCGCGGGGGGTACGACAACCACTCGGTCGCGCGCGACTCTCAGATTTCGAAGCACTTCGTCACGGGCGACCTGACTCGACGCCACCACCACCGCGCCTCTCGCGACGACGCGCCGGAGCTGGGCACTGCGCTGACTCGTGCGCGACTCCTCGCGTAACGCGCGCAGATCGTCGACCGAGACGATCTCGGGAACGTATCGCGTGGGCGGGGTGGCGACGCCAGCCACGTGGACCACGTCCACGGGCGGCAGTAGGCGATCGATCGATCGACCCATCCCCCGTCGCCACCACGGCGACCACCACGCGCGCGTCGCGATGGCGACGTCACCGACGGTGGCCGGGGTGCGGGTTCGGAAGCGAACGAGGGTGCACCCCCCCGCCGCGGCGAGCGCGTCGGCGAGGTCGGTCATCGAGTCACCTAAGGACTCAAGTGAACCGTCCAGGTCGAGGCCGACCCGCAGCAAGGTCGAGTTCACGAGGTCAACGCGAGCGTTCGTATCGCGGAGGTCCAACTCGGCCACAGGGCCACGGCCCACGGACCGAACGCGACGGTGCTCGTCGCCACGACCGCGATCCGTTCGCGCACGTTGAACAGGACGAGCGCACCACTCTTTCCGAAGTGCCCCGCGCTGTCGGATGGCCAGTCACCCATCCAATGACCCTTGTCGCCACGAATCTCGGGACCCAATCCCCACGGACAGGGACGAAATCGGCCAAATCCGGGAACGATGCCGTCGAGTTCGGCGAGGTGGGGTGACACGATGAGGTCGCGCGTCGCCACGGCGAGCCCGTCCGAGCGCAACCACACCCCGGCGAAAGTCATCAGGTCGCGCGTCGAACCCACGACCCCCGCCGCGGGTCGGCCGTCGAGCACGGTGCGGTCCATGCCGAGGCCGCTAAAGACTCGATCGTCCAGCCACCGACCGGGTGATTCGCCACCGACCACCCACGCGACCGCCCGGTCGACGGCCACGTTGGAGTAGACGCGCTTGGTCCCCACCGGCGCCGTGGCGTCCCCCGCCTCCAGCCCGAATCCCGCACTGTGCGACAGGTGGTGCGCCAACGTCGCTCCCGGCGGGCCGAGTTCGTCGTCGTATCGGTGCAAGCCCCAATCGACTTCGACCCCGATGGCCATCGCGACCACGAGTTTGGAGACCGACGCCCACGGGCGTTGCGCGTCGAGATCGCCGGACGCCGCGACCTCCTCGATGACGCCATCCACGAGTCGCAGCACACCAACCGTGGGCGACCCCGGCCAACCGTCAAGAATCGTCGATGCGTCCACGGACACCGATGTTAAGGCGTGCGCCTTCCCCGGGCTCACCATCCGGCCACCACCGACTGGACCGGGTCAGTCGTCCTCCACCGTCGCCGACTACGCGGAGTACCGAGCCACACTCGCGCGACGGTAGCCTCGACGCCTCCGTCGAAATGAGCCGGTACCCTGCACCCCGGTGACATGGTCCGCCGGCCAACTCGGTTTCGAACCGGTCGCGGGACCACGCGGTATCGGCCACGAGCGGTGAACCGGACCGTTCGAGGGCCACGTAAGGTTTCCAGGGTGATTACCGTTCTCAGCGGTGGCGTCGGCGCCGCACGCCTCCTACGAGTGCTGCGCGACGCGCGCGACGCGCGCCAGTTGCGCGCGGTCGTGAACGTCGGCGACGACCTCGTCATGCACGGACTGACCATCTGCCCGGACCTGGACACCATCCTCTATACCCTCGCCGGGCTCAACAACGACGAGACCGGTTGGGGGCTCGCCGGCGAGAGCTGGCGAGTCATGGACGAACTCACGGCCCTCGGTGGTGAGTCCTGGTTCCGGCTCGGCGACCGAGACCTCGCCACCCACCTCTATCGCAGTCAACGATTAGCTGCCGGGGCGACGAAAACACTGGTCAGCGCCGAGCTCGCGGCCTCGCTCGGCGTAGCGGTGACGCTCCTGCCCGTCACCGATGACCCCGTGTCGACCGTGTTCGAAACGGGTTTGGGACGTCTCTCGTTCCAGGAATATTTCGTGCGCCACCACCACGAGATTCCGGTCACCCGTGTCGAGATCGTCGGCGCGACCGCGGCTCGCCCGACCGCGGTGGCCCTCGCCGCACTGAACGAGGCCGAGCGTATCGTCATCGCACCGTCCAATCCGGTGATCTCGATTGACCCGATATTGCAGATCCCCGGTATACGCGACGCGCTCGCTCGACGTCGCACCGACGTCGTCGCGGTGTCACCTATCGTCAACGGCGCCGCCCTCAAGGGGCCCGCCGACCGGTTGCTCGGCGAGCTCGGGTACGACGTCAGTTGCGTCGGCGTCGCCGACTTTTACGGCGAGCTCGTTGGAACGTGGGTCATCGACCACGCCGACGCCGGCCACGCCGACGAACTGACCCGCCGCGGGTTCGACGTACGGGTCACCACCACCATCATGGGACGCGCCGATCACGACGTCGCCTTAGCCGCGGCGGTGCTGACGTGAGCCTCGTCATCACCCCCATCGCCCTGCGCGCGTCCGTGAGCGCCGAGAGCGATATCCTCACCCTCCTCCTCGACGCCCTCGACCAGGCGGGTGAGGCCCCCACCGACGGTGACGTGATCGTGGTCACGAGCAAGGTGATCGCGAAGGCCGAAGGTCGCGTCGTACCATTCGACGGCACCGACCACGCGAAACTCGCCCTCATCGAATCCGAATCTCGCCGTATCCTGCGCCGACGAGGCACGCTGCGGATCACCGAGACGCATCACGGATTCGTCAACGCCAACGCCGGGGTCGACCTCTCGAATACCGAACCGGGAACCGCGGTGCTGTTGCCAGTCGACCCCGATCGTTCGGCGCGACGTCTACGCGCCGGGCTTCGAGTCCGACGCGACGTGGACGTGGGCGTCGTCATCACCGATACCTTCGGGCGTGCCTGGCGTCACGGCGTGACCGACGTGGCCATTGGGGCCGCCGGGCTTCGAACCGTACTCGATCTACGGGGCACGGTCGACGCCACGGGTCGCACGCTCGAAGCGACCGAAGTGGCGATCGCCGACGAGATCGCCGGCGCCGCCAATCTCGTGCTCGGCAAAGCCGCCGGCACCCCATTCGCGCTGCTGCGGGGCTTGGACCCGACCTACTTCGGTGACGGTTCGGTGACCCGCGACATCATTCGCCCGGTCAACGGCGACCTCTTTCGCTAGATCACACGCCACCGAGCCGGACGTCGCCGCTCAGCACCGATCCAGGCGCGACGCGCTCCTTGGCGCCGACCACGCAGGTCGGTCCCAGTTCGGCGTATTCGCCGATCACGGCCTCGGGACCGATGATCGACCACCGCACCACGGCGCCTTCGCCCACGACCGCGCCGGGCAGGAGCACGGCCCGTTCGATGAACGCCCCCGCCCCGACCTCGCAGTCCTGGTCGACGACGGCGTTTCGCAACGTCGCCGTCTCGTGTACCCGGCTGGTCGCGTGCGACCACGAGCCGTCGTGAATGGCCGGTACGTTACGACCGTCGCGGCCGCGCAAGATATCGACGTTGGCTTGGAGATAAGCGTGGGGGGTGCCGGTGTCGAGCCAATAGGCGTGATCAGCCATGGCGTAGAGTTCACCGGCGCCCGCGAGCGCCGGGAACGTCTCGCGTTCCACGCTCACCCGGCCGGTGGCGGAAATACGGTCCAGCACCGTCGGCTCCATGATGTAGGTACCGGCGTTGATCAGGTTGGTGGGCGCCTCATCGCGCGGTGGTTTCTCGACGAAGGCGAGAACCCGCCCCTCGGGCGTCGTTGGTACCACACCGAACAACGACGGATCGACGACCGGGTGGAGTGCGATCGACGCCGTGGCACCAGTGCTTCGGTGAAAGGCCAGTAACGAGGTCACGTCGAGGTCCGTGACGACGTCGCCGTTCACGACGATGAAGGTCTCGGCGATGCCGGCCTCCCTGGCGGCGTAGCGAATCGCCCCGGCGGTGTCGAGCGGCTCAGGTTCCACCGCGTAGGTCACCTTGATACCGGCGATCACGTTATCGGGGTACGCCTCGATGAATCGGTCGGGCAAATACCCCAGTGCGAGCACGACGTCGGTGACCCCGTGGCGAGCCAGGTTTTCCAAGGCGCACTCGATCATCGGCACACCGACGAGCGGCAGCATCTGCTTGGGCGTCTCGTAGGTCAGTGGACGGAGCCGCGTCCCCATGCCACCGACGAGGATGACGGCCTGCAAGTTAGCCCTTCGGCGCAGTCGTCGTCGTGACCGACGAAGACGTCGTCGTCGACTTGGCCGTTGTCGTCGTGACCGGGGCGAGCGTCGTCGTCGTTACCGGGGTGACCGCCGTCTTGACCATCGCCGTGACCGTCGACTTCGACGGAGCCCTCGGCGTGACACCGCTCGGCAAGAAGGCCATCGTCACGCGCAGGTACTGCGAGAACTTGATGGTGCTCGGATCGGTCGTGACGGTGGGCTTCTGCTGGGCGAGCGTCGACCAGTACGCGTAGGAGACCTGGCCGGTCTTGCCGGCGTACTTGGTCTTGGGCGCGCACGTCGCGCCGTTCTTCAACGTCGTCGTCCCGTGCGCCGTCGGGTAACTGAGCTCGGTCGAGGTAGCGAGAAGACCGGTGTACTCACGTGAGAGCTGGGCCAGCGTCGCGTTGTTCCCGGCGTCGGCCTTCGTGACCGGGCTGACCTTGACGACGTTGTTCGCCTCGACGGTGAACCCACCCGTCGTCGCGGGGTCCGGCGCCAGGGGCGACGCTGGCGTGCCGCAGTTGTCGATTGACAGGGCCGCGTACCACGTCGTCCCGACCGTCGGAGGCGTCGACGCCGGTCCGGCGCTCGGGTTCTGATACTCGTAGCGCGACAACACGGTGGCCGCGAGCCCGAGGACGACGATTACGACCAGGGCGCCGTAGAAATTTGACGGCCTCGACTTCTTGTAGGACCGGCCGCCACCCGACGATCCGACCCGACTAACCCATTTACCCGCTGCGCTCTTAGCCACGGGGGCAACGCTACTAAAAATGCGCGACCCGACCGAGCGCGTAGGGGCGGAGGGACTCGAACCCTCACTGGAGGCGGTTTAAGCGCCCTGCCTCTGCCAATTGGGCTACGCCCCCGCGCGATCGTGCTTGACACCGTAACGCATCAACGCCGTGTCGGTGAATCGGGCGGTGGGCCGATTTCGTGGCCGAGCCTGTCTAGGCTGAAACAATGAACCGCGTGCGTCGTCGGGGCACGGCCCGTTCAATGAATAGTCGATTCTTCACGGTGCTCGTCGCCGTGGCGATGACCGCGACCCTGCTGTCCTCGACCTCGGGTGCCCAGACGATTGCCCAAACCCGCGCTGAAATCGCCGCGCTGTCGGCCACGCTCGCCCAGCAGCAGCGAACGAGCGAGACCACCGCCAACGCGTACGACGCCGCCAAGGTCCAGTTCGCCAACATCACGACCAACGTCAAACGCCTCGAAGGTCGAGAGACCCTGAAGCGCGCGGCCATCCTGGTCACCTCGCACCAACTAGTCACGGCCGTCGTGCGGGCCTACGTCCTTGGTTCGGCCGACGCTCAGGCCATCGCCCTCTTCGACCAATCGATCACGTCGAGCGACGCGCGCACCGTGTACCAGGATCAAGCAATCGGAAACCTGACGCACCTTCGACAGCGATACCGACACGAGAAGCGCTCCCTCGACTCGACGATCGCCCAGTTAGCCGCTCAACGTCTCCAGGCGCATCAACAAGAGAACACCATGCGAGACCTCCTCGCCCAGAACATCCGCAACGAAGCAACGACCCAAGCCACGCTCACCGCGGTGACCAAGTCACTGAAGCAGCAGATCATCACCTACGAGGTGCAAGTCGGGACGGCGGCCGCGAAGGTGCGAGACGTGGCCCAGGAGCAGGCCGCGGTCTCGGCGGCGGCTTCGGTGGGCGGGCAGAGTGCCGCGAACCTGGTCCTCGCGGCCATCCAGGCCGCCACGCCACCGATCTTCACCGGTGGCACCGCCGGGTCGGCGGCCGGTCGGGCGGCGCTCGCCGCGGCCATCTCCCAGATCGGCGTCCCCTACGTCTGGGGCGGCGAGACGCCCGGCAAGGGCTTCGACTGCTCCGGCCTGGTCCAGTGGGCGTGGGCGAAGGCCGGATTCACGATTCCGCGAACAACGGAGACGGAGTGGCCGGCCCTGCGCCACATCCCACTCAGCCAACTCCAGCCGGGCGACCTCCTCTTCTACTACAACCTCGACGGCGACCACCTGGTCGACCACGTCGTGATGTACGCCGGAAGCGGACCGTGGGGCACCAACACGATCATCGCCGCCGCGAGCGCCGGCACCCATATCAGTTTCGCGCCAATCTTCACGTTCGGACTCATCGGTGCCGCCCGACCCTAACGACCCCGCCATCGACATCACCGTCGTCGTCCCGGCCTTCAACGAAGCGGCTCGACTGAGCCGTGGCTTCGCCCGGCTCGAACCAGTCTTGGGGGACCTCGACCCCCAACGCACCGAATTCGTCATCGTCGACGACGGCTCCACCGACGATACGGCGCGCGAGGCCCTGGCGGTCTACGGCGCACTCCCGCATTCGCTGGTCGTGCGCCAGCCGTCGAACCGCGGCAAGGGGGCGGCGGTCCGCCTCGGCGTCGCCGTGGCGCGTGGCGAACGGATCCTCGCCGTGGACGCAGACATGGCAATCGACCCCCGCCACTACCGCGCCATGGTGGACCGGCTCGACGGGGCCGACCTCGTACCCGGGTCCCGCGCCAAAGATGGGCACATCCGCTACCAGTCACGAGCGCGCACCGGCGCGGGTCGCGTGTTCAATCGGCTCGTTCGCCACTACACCGGCGTCACCCTGGTCGACACCCAGTGCGGCGCGAAGGCCTTTCGCCGCGCACCGGCGCGCCTGCTCGGTCTCTTGGGCATGGTCGACGGCTTCGCCTACGACGCGGAGTTCTTCCTGCTCGCGCGTCAACTCGGCTTCACCGTCTCGCCATACCCCGTGACCTGGGAGGATATTAGCGGTTCCTCGGTACACCTCCGCTCAGCGCCCCTCGCGATGGTCACCGACCTGCGCGCCCTGCCACGAACGAAGCACGTCAATCCCGTCGTCGTCGTCGCGCCCGACGTCGATCGCGCGGCGGTCGAACGCGTCGCGCGCGCGGCGAGAGTCCAAGGTTTGGTCATCGCTCGAGGGCCCGAGGACGCGCTCATTGTGGTCGCCCGTGATGGCGCCGTTAGCGCGACGGCACTGGCCGAGGGGCTCGGCGGATTCGTACGTACGACCGACCTGCGCGGCCTCGTTGGTCGAACGGTCGAGGCCGTTTAGTCCGGCCGGGGCAAGAGCCAGTCGGCGACCAACTGCGGCGCGCGATCGGCCCACTCTTCGGCGGTGATCGCGTAACGCCCGTGGTCCTCCCACGCGCCGTCGATCTCCAGGTAGCGCTCGGCCACCCCCTCGAAACGGATGCCCAACTTCTCGACGACCCGCCGAGACGCCCGATTTCGCGGAATGATGTTGATCTCGATCCGGTGCAGTCGAAGTGTCTCGAAGGCGTACTGCAGGACGACCACCACCGATTCGGGCATCAACCCTCGCCCGGCCACCGCCTCGTCGATCCAGTAACCAACGAAGGCCGATTGGAGGGGGCCACGTTGAATCGATGAGAGGGTCAATTCGCCCACGAATCGTCCGTCGTAGAAGATCCCGAAGCCGTAGCCGCTGCCCAGTTGGCGCTCGCGTTCACGCAACGCGCACCGACTGTCGAAGCTGCGCTGGTCCTCGGCGAGGTGCGGTGAATGTACCGATCGTGGCTCCCACTTCACGAGCCAGTCGTGACAACGGGTCCGCACCGCCAACCAACCGTCGTAGTCCTGCTCGTTCAACGTACGCAGCACCACGCGTCGTCCGTGCAGATTCACTGACGAGTACAGAGCCCCTCGTGCCGTCACGATCGCCACCTCACCCCTCCATCGTGCCAGGTGACGACGGGGTCGCGCTTCACCGCAACAACCACGCGGCGACTCCGTCGAGAATGTCGCTCTCTGAACTGAGCAGTTCGTCGGCGCCGACGCGCGCCATCACCGCGTCCAGCACCATAAGTCCGGCCACCAGTACGTCTTCGCGACCGTGGACCATTCCGGCGTGCGCGAGGCGCTCCTCGGGGGTCTCGTGCGAAAGTCGGTCGCGCCACACCTGAACGGTGGTGCGGCGCACGAGGTGGTGGTGGACGGCCGCCCGTTCGTAGTGCGCGAGACCGAGGTCGAGTTGGACCAACGTCGCCACCGTGCCGGCCAGCCCCACCAAGCGAACACCGTCGGCCACCGAGCCCAGCCGCGGATCGCTCGACACGGCCGCGTCGATTGCGTCATCGATCATCGCCTGGGCCGCCAGGCGGCGCGATTCGGTCACCGCGTCACGGCCCAGGGCCCGTTCGGTCACCCGGACACAACCCAGTTGCATCGAGACGGCGTGCAAGACGCCGTCGAACCGGGCCGCGAGTTCGGTACTCCCCCCACCGACGTCCACGATCATCGTGACCCGCGGGTCGGCCTCCAGCCCCGAGGTCGCACCGTCGTAGGAGAACTCCGCCTCGGTCTGACCATCGAGCACTCGCACTTGAATCCCCGTGATCTCGTGCGCACCTTCGACGAACTCGTCGCGATTCGCCGCGTCGCGGATTGCCGATGTACCAACGACCATCCCCCGGCGCACGCGTAGGACGTCCATCAGCCCTCGGAACTCGCCGAGGACCGCGAACGTACGAGCCAGTGCGTCGGGCGCCAGCCGACCGGTCGCGTCAACCCCCGCGCTCAACCGAGTGATGCGCATCTCGCGCGACAGGGTGCGCCCCGACGCATCCGCCACTAAGAGACGGGTTGAATTCGATCCACAGTCGACGACGGCGACGGCGTCAGTCACGGACGCGCTCGACTAACACGACCGGTACGTCGACGGCGGCGGCGACGAGCGCGCCGACCGGGTCGTTCGCGCCGGTGAGGTAGTTCGCGAGGTGCGCGTGGAGGCACTTGATCCCGACGCGCGTGCCACCGACCCCCCCCGTCGGTGCCACCGCGCCGGTTTGAACGATCGCCGCGTCTCGACGTCGGGCGTAGTCGTCGTGGGCAGCCGCAAGCTCGCCCGGGTCGACGAGTGCCTCGAATCGGTGCACGCCCCCGTCGCCTTCGAGTCGGCTCACCGCGGCGTGCAGTTCACGGTCCACCAACCAGAACAGCGTCGGCATCGGGGTCCCATCGCGAAGGTTCGGCTCATTCTCGATCACGACGGGTCCGCCGTCGGCGCGACGAACGACCACGGCGCACCGGCCCGCGAGGGGTCGTCCGATCAGCGCTTCGACGGCCGCGAGATCGTCGAGCGACGCGTCACGAAAGGTGCTCAACGCCAAAACTCAAGGGTCCGCACGAGGCGGTCGACGAAACCCCGCCAGCCACTGGTCGATCGGTGACCGGTTGGGGCCACCACGGGTGCGATGATCGACGACGGCGAGACCAGGGGCTGGTACCCCGGGTCGCCACCACCCGTACCGTCGACCGCCGCGGTGCCGGGCAGGACCTGGATGAGACTCTGCCCCGGGTTGACGAGTTGGTACAGCTGCCGGGCCAGCATGGCGGCCTCGGCCCTGGTCGAGACCGTACGCTGCTGAGCCGCGAGCGCCTGCTGTTCGCGTTGAATCACCGCGATCTGCTGTGCGGTCGCCGACAACTGACCCTGCTGATGCAACAACGTGCCCAGGGGGAACCACGCGACCAACATGGCGATAGCCGTCGCGATCGAGAGCGGGTAGAGCCACTGCACCCGGCCCTTGGTCGCGATGTTATGGGTTGTTGCCACCTACCGCCCCCGACAATGACGATGCGCCGAGGAAACGGGCCTGATCGCCCAACTGTTCCTCGAGCCTCAACAGTTGATTGTACTTCGCGACCCGGTCAGAACGTGCCGGGGCGCCCGTTTTGATCTGACCGGCGTTGACCGCCACCGCGACGTCGGCGATCGTGACGTCTTCGGTCTCGCCCGAACGGTGCGAAATCACCGTCGTGTACCGCGCGCGATTGGCCAGGGCGACGGTGTCGAGGGTCTCGGTCAACGTGCCGATCTGGTTCAATTTTATGAGAATCGAGTTGCCGACGCCCCGTTCAATGCCCCGTTGGAGCAGGGTCGAGTTGGTCACGAAGATGTCGTCGCCGACGAGCTGGATTCGCCCACCGAGCTTGCTCGTCAGCGCCGCCCAACCGTCCCAGTCCTCCTCGGCCATCCCGTCCTCGAGTGACACGATCGGGTATCGCTCGCAGAGGTCCGCCCAGTAGTCGACGAACTCCAGACTCGTCAATACCCGACCTTCGCCGCTCAGTTGGTAGGCACCGTCGCGCCACAGTTCGGACGTCGCGGGGTCGAGAGCGATCGCCACATCGAGGCCCGGGGTGCGTCCGGTCGACTCGATCGCTTCGACGAGGATCTTGACGGCACTCTCGTTGTCGGGCAGGTCGGGGGCGAAGCCGCCCTCGTCGCCCACGGCCGTCGCGAGTCCCCGTTTGACCAACACGCTCTTGAGCGCGTGATAGGTCTCGGTCCCCCACCGCAGCGCTTCGGCGAAGGTGGACGCGCCGACGGGCATGACCATGAACTCTTGGAAGTCGACGGAGTTGGCCGCGTGCACGCCGCCGTTGAGGACGTTCATCATCGGCACGGGCAGGACGTGGGCGTTGACCCCGCCGAGGTACTGGTAGAGCGGCAGGTTCGACTCCACGGCCGCCGCCTTGGCGACCGCCAGCGAGACCGCAAGCATCGCGTTGGCGCCCAGGCGCGCCTTGTTGTCGGTTCCGTCCAGGTCGATCAGCGCGAAGTCGAGACGCCGTTGCTCGAGCGCGTCGAAGCCCTCCAGTGCGTCGCGGATCTCGCCGTTAACGTGGCCCACCGCCGTTTCGACACCCTTGCCGCCCCAGGCGTCACCGCCGTCACGCAGCTCCACCGCCTCGTGGATGCCGGTCGAGGCGCCCGAGGGTGACGCCGCACGGCCCACGGCCCCCGATTCGAGCAGGACCTCGGCCTCGACGGTCGGATTGCCACGCGAATCCAGGATCTGCCTTCCTCGTATTACCTCAATCGCGCTCATCACCGCTCCTTCTCTCGCTCAAACGCTAGTTGGTGGCCCCGCGCGTCTCAGACGACGTCTCGCGCGAGCGAATCGCGTCGGCGACGCGGCGGGCCCGATCGCGCAGTACGCCCTCCAGATCGACCCCAGCGCCGTACGCGGCGCGGGCCAGTGCTTCGATCGCGTCACCCCACGCGGGGTCGACGTCCGAGGTTGAAGTCGCGTCCGAGCTCGCTGGCGTCGCCGTCACCACCGCGAGGACTCGGGCCGCTTCGGCCAGTGACGCCGCAAGGTCGTCGCGCGAGACGCCCACCGAGGTCGCCTTACGAAGCAACTTCGTGTAGAGGGCGAGCGCCGGTAGTTGCCAGGCGACGCCGTCGAGCACCGACGAGCGTCCCTTCTCGGCTTGCTTGAGGACTTCCCAACGCGCGGCGACGTCGTCGGCGTCTTGGACGTGGACGTCCGCGAAGACGTGGGGGTGACGGCCGATCAGCTTGACCCGCACGGCGTCGGCGATGGTCGCCAGGTTGAAGCGATCGAGCTCCTCGCCGAGTTCAGCGTGGAAGAAAATCTGGAAGAGCAGGTCGCCCAGCTCCTCTTGCACGTGCGCGATCGCGGCCGGTGAGGGCTCTGGCTCGCCGCGTACGAGGTTTTCGAGCGCGTCGAGTGCCTCGTAGGCCTCTTCGAGCAGGTGGCGAGTGAGCGACGCGTGGGTCTGCTCCTGGTCCCACGGACAGGACGCTCGAAGGGTCCGCGTCAGGGTCACGAGGTCGTCGACGGCCGCGCCGGCGGTACGCAGGTCCTCGACCCATAGCGACGTGAGGTGGTCCGCGGCGAAACCGGTCAACTCCCGGGCCAGACGGGTCTCGATCACCTCGTCACGCAATCCGAGGTGGTGCAGCACGGTCACCGGGGTGTGCGGCGCGAGCCGGTCCGCCACCGAAGCGAGTACGAGCGCGGAGTACGTTTGGAGGACCAGCAGGGGCCCGGGACCCCGAAGGGGTTCTACCGAGCCCAGCGCATCGACGATTCGAAGCCCCGCCATCATCGGGTCGCGCCCGAGCGCGCTGCAGGCCAGGTCGATAACGGAGATTGCCGGTTCACAGACGACCCGAATGGGACGCTCGTAGAGCAACTCAACGGTCCGTTCCGCCACGACGGGCGAACCGGGCACCACGTAGACGACCTCGCCGGCGGCCTCGGTCGCCAGACGCACGAGGTCATCGGCGATCGTGGCGTACAGCTCTTCGAAGGACCCAGCCGCGTCGTACCAGTCGTCGTAGCTCGCGATCGCGTCCAGGGTGGCCGCCGCGGGGTGTCGACGGGTGCGCAGTCGCACGACGGGTGATTCGGTGATCAGTCGCCACGCACTCGCGGTGACGAGGTCCCGATCACCTGGTCCGAGGCCGACTACCCGAACCGTCGCCTCGCTCACTGATAGCTGAGCGCGCTCGGAGTGGCCAGCGTCGTCGAACCCGTCACGTCAGACGTCGGCGGGAGTGCGGGTGCGAAGACCGACCGCCCGTTCGTCCCGAGCCCCCATCGACCCAGCGCGGGGTCGATGGCGATCACGGCCCGGTTGAGGATGCCGTTCGTGAGCAGGCTGGCCGAGTTCGCGTTGAGGTTGCGCACGTCGGTAAGTACCGCTCCCTCCGCCTGGCTGAATGGCGTCGAGGTTTTTGACGTCGCGGCCACGTAGAGCGCGTACGTGACCCCGTTGTTCGTCGTCGTGAGCGGCGTCGTCGGGAAGCTGTTCAGCGGGCTCGCACTGACGTCGGCGCGAATCCCAGCGAAGTACGACGAGGTCGGTCCGTAGCAGCCGTAGGCGCCACCGTGAGCGGCCGAGGGGTCAACGGAAAACTTCTTGGCCAACTGGGCCACCGTGGCGCCCTTGGCCTGCGCGGCGGCGAAGGCGCCCACCTGGCTCGTCGATACCTCGGCGACGCTGATGCAGATCGTGTCGTAGCTCGAGCGGTGCGAGTCGTAGTACGTCTTCAACGAGCTGGTGGTCAACGGGATCGTCGAGTTCAACTTGCTCAGCAGGTACAGCGACTCGGCCTGGGCGAGAACTTCGGTTTGCTCCATCGTGGGCGTCATCGCGGCGAGCGCCTGGGCGGCCGTGCCGGGGCAACTCAGTGAATTCGACGCCGCCGCCTGGGTCATCTCGGACTCCAACGAGTTCTTGGCCTTCGCGAGATCCGAACCCGGACGATAGTGCAGCCGACTGCGCACGTACTGGTCAATCGCCATCCCCTCGACGCGCAGGTTGGACCACGCGGCGACCCCCGACGCGGCCATCGTCGACGAGCCACCACCGGCGGTGAAGCCCGCCCGGGCAATCGCGGTGAGGTAGCACTGGAGTGGTGGCGAGGCCGAGATGGCGCTCAATTCGGCCCGCAGCTCGGTGGTGGAGACGGTAGACCCGTTGACGCTCACCCCCGAGGAGATGCTGGATCGTCCGACGAGGACCGCGACGACGAGGGCGATGACGAAGAGAGCAGTGATTCGACGCACCCCGACAGCCTACCGAGTCGTCACTCCGACGACGATGTCGCGGTCGTGGCGCGCACGAGGTCCCGCAGCGCCGCTGGCGTCGTCGACGCCGTCGCCACCTCGAGGCGCACTTCCCCGGTCGATTCGTCGTAGGCCCGCGAACCGTGGCGTCGGCGTAGTCGCATCTGCTGGCTCAACGACAGCTTGACCGGTCCGAAGCGCACCACGGGCGCGGAGCGGACACCGACCTTGGCGGGCAACACCGTGAGCTGACTCGCCCCGGCTTCGAGACAGACCAGTCGCAGGTCGGCCAGGTCGAGCAGTCCCGTGGCCGCTCGGGGCAGCGGACCGTACCGGTCGATCCACTCGCCGCGCAGGTCGTCCAACATCTCGGCGCTCGACACGCCGGCTAGGCGCCGGTACGCCTCGAGGCGAGCGTCGTCGGCCTCGACGTAGTCCTTGGGCAGGTGTGCCTCGCCGGGAACGTCCAACGTGATCGTCACCACCTCGGGTGCCACGATCCCCTTCGCCTCGGCGACGGCTTCGGCGACCAGCTGGACGTACAGGTCGTAGCCGACCGCGGCGACCGGTCCGGACTGGTCGTGGCCGAGTAGGTTGCCCGCACCGCGGATTTCGAGGTCGCGCATCGCAATCTTGAAGCCGCTGCCGAGGGCCGTGTTGTCGCCGATGGTGCGCAGCCGCTCGAAGGCGGTCTCGGAGAGCGTCTGACCGGCCGCGTGAAACAAGTACGCGTAGGCCCGTTGGCCCGATCGGCCGACGCGTCCGCGCAACTGGTGGAGCTGGCCGAGGCCGAGTCGCTCGGCCCGGTCCACGATCAGGGTATTCACTGACGGCAGGTCGATGCCCGACTCGACGATGGTCGTGCAGACCAGCACGTCGTAGCGACGCTCCCAGAAGTCGACCATGATCCGTTCGAGGGTCCCCTCGTCCATCTGCCCGTGGGCCACGGCAATCCGCGCGTCGGGCACGAGTTGACCGAGTCGCCGAGCGACTTGGTCGATGTCCGACACCCGATTGTGGACGAAGAAGACCTGCCCCTCGCGCAGGAGTTCGCGGCGGACGGCTTCGACGACGGCCGCTTCGTCGTACTCACCGACGTGGGTGAGAATCGGTCGTCGGTCGGCGGGCGGTGTGGTGACCATGGAGAGATCGCGGATTCCGGCGAAGGCCATCTCGAGGGTGCGCGGGATCGGGCTCGCCGACAACGTGAGCACGTCCACGCCCACCGATCGCGCCTTGATGGCCTCCTTGTGGCCCACGCCGAAGCGTTGCTCCTCGTCCACGACGAGCAGACCCAGGTCCCTGAAGTGCACGCCCTCGCCGAGCAGCCGGTGGGTCCCGACGACGACGTCGATCGAGCCGTCTTGGAGACCGCGGAGCGTCGACTTGGCCTCGGCGTCCTCCACGAACCGACTGAGCAGCGCGACGCGAACGGGGAAACCGCCGAATCGCTCCGTCAGCGTCGCGAAGTGCTGACTCGCGAGCAGCGTCGTCGGTACGAGCACGGCGGCTTGGCGATTGTCCTGAACGGCCTTGAAGATGGCGCGCACCGCAATCTCGGTCTTACCGAATCCGACGTCGGCGCACACGAGCCGGTCCATCGGGCGCTCCCGTTCCATATCGGCCTTGACGTCTTCGATCGCTTGGGCCTGGTCGGTCGTGAGGGTGAAGGGGAAGAGGTCCTCGACCTCGCGTTGCCACGCGCTGTCGGGCGCGAAGGCGTGTCCGACCGCGACGGAACGTTGCCGGTAGAGGTCGACGAGCTCTTGGGCGACCAAGTAGGCCGCGGCTCGGGCCTTCGCCCGCGTCTTTTGCCACTCGACCCCGCCCATGCGCGACAGCGACGGCGAGTCGCCACCGGTGTAGGGCGTCAGCACGTCGATTTGCTCGGTCGGCCAGTAACTGCGACCGTCCTTGAACTCGAGGATCAAGTAGTCGCGCACGGTCCCGTTGATCGCGCGCGTCGTCGTGCCCGAGAACCGGGCGACGCCGTGGTGTCGGTGCACGACGTAGCTCCCGACGGCCAGGTCGTCGAAGAAGCCGTCGACGGTGCGCGCCCTCGTTCGAGCCGCGCGGTGGACCGTGCGCCGCCCCGTGAGGTCGGTCTCGCTCCACACCACCACTTCGGGGTTGTCCAATACGAACCCGGCGGGCAGGACGCTGTGCAACACCGTGATTCGAACGTCGAGGACCCGTTCGGGGTCGGTGGTCACCTCGAGACCCTCGCCGCGTAGCTGATCGGCCATTCGCTCGACGGCCGCGACGTTGGCGGTCAACACCACCCCGCGACGGCGCGACGACCAACCACGCACGTGGGCGGCGATCCGTGCGGGGTCCCCCTGGACTGCGGGCGGCGAACTCACGATCAGCTCGGCGCCACCGGGGTTATCCCCGAAGCCCACGAATGGACGATCCATGAGGTTCATCCATTCGTGGTGCAGGAGCGGCACGGTCTCGGTCGCCCGCCACGTGGTGGCCACCGTGTCGGTCAACTCCCGCTCCTCTTCGAGCAGCTCGGCGAGTCGATGAGCGACGCGGCTGGGCTCGACTACGAAGACCGACGCGTCGTCCAACTCGTCGAGCAACGTTCGACTGTCTTCGATGAACAGGGGCATCCACCCCTCCATGCCGTCAAAGAAGTCGCCCGCGGCGATCCGCTCGAAGACGGCGCCGCCCCACGGCTGCTCGGTCACCAAACGGTGCGCCCGGTCCCGGGTGGCGTCGTCAGGTAGCCACTCGCGTGCCGTGACGAGCAGCGCCTCGTCCACGTCACCGATCGATCGCTGACTCGCGACGTCGAAGTTGGTCACCCGCTCGATCTCGTCACCGAAGAAGTCCAGTCGAACGGGCAGTTCGGCGTGGGGCGACCAGAGGTCGACGATGCCACCCCGAACGGCGAACTCGGCGCGGTGCTCGACGATGGCCTCGCGCCGATAGCCGAATCGTGCGAGGGTCTCGAGCAGCTCGTCGCGGTCGCGAGCCTCACCGCGGCGTACGGCTTCGGGTGCGGGCGCCGCTTCGGGAGCCAGTACTTGGGCCAGGGCCCGGATCGGGGCGACGACGACGCGGGGAGGCGCCGCCTGGGAGAGTCGCCAACGGGCGAAGGCCCGTGCGGCCATCACCGAGGAGTCCGGGCTCACCCGTTCGAGGGGGTGGGTGTCCCAGGCCGGCCACAGCGTCACCGCGGACGGGTCTTCGAACAGCGCGACCAGCGCGTCGTGCAGCAGTTCAGCCTCGGTCGACGTCGCGACGACCGCCACGGTCAGGGGCGTCGTGCTGGCGTGGGCCGCGACTGCCAGGGGCGTGGCGGAGCCGCTCGGGGCGAGGGTCCCCGCGAGCAGGGTCTCGTTCAGGTGCGGGGTGGCGAGTTCGAGGACCCGGCGCAGTCCCGCGGCGGCGCTCACGATCGATTGGCGCGGCGCTGGGCCTCGTCGAACCCTTCGTCGAGCAGCACCTCGATGGCGTCCGCGGCCCGTTCGACGTCGGCCTCGAGGGCGGCTCGCCGGGCACCGGTCGGACGGCGCAACACGTGGTCGGCGCCCTGCTCCTTGCGTACGGGCTTGCCCACGCCGATGCGCAACCGGCAGAAGTCCTGCGAGTTGAGGGCCTGGGCGATCGAACGTAGTCCGTTGTGACCGGCCAACCCTCCACCGCACTTCATCTGCAGTCGACCGGGCTCGAGATCGAGTTCGTCGTGCACGACGAGCAGTCGGGAGAGGTCCCCGAGCGAGGTCCGACGGATCAGGGGCGGCAAGGCCGCACCGGATTCGTTCATGAAGGTCGTCGGCACCGCCAACGTGACGATGCCCTGGGTCGTGTCAACCGTGGCCGTGAGCGCTCGCTGACGTCGCTCGAGGGTCAATCGACCGGATCGACGCTGGACAACGACTCGCACGGCGTCGCCGCCCACGTTGTGCCGGCTGCCCGCGTACTCGTCGCCGGGGTTGGCCAAACCCACAATGAGCCAGGAACTCGTACTGCCATGACGCGTCGCGGCTGACGAGCGCCGCAGCGACACGGGACTACTCCGTCGCGACGGCGCCGGCCTTCGCGGATCGACCAGCGTGGGTCGCGACGACCGCGACCGCCGGGTCACCGATCGGCTCGACACCGGCCGGCAGCACCACGTCGGCGATGCGGATCGTCCCACCGACTCGCAGGTCAGAGATGTCCACGTCAATGTGGGTGGGAATCTGGTCGGGCCGAGTGCGAAGTTCGAGACTGAACAGCTGCTGGTCGACTTCCCAGTCCGCGTGGCGAACCTCGACGGCGTCGCCGATGATGTGCAGCGGAACGTCGGCGACGACCGGCTTGGTGGGGTCCACGATCTGGAAGTCGATGTGCGCGACGGTGCCGCGAACCGGGTGACGCTGGATCTCGCGGGCCATCACCATGAACCGGCGACCGTCGGCGTCCAACTCGAGCAGCGTGTTCAAACCCTGTTCGCCCGAGACGGCCGTGCGAAACGCCTTCGCGTCAACCGCGACCGCGAGTGGCGCAGAACCGACTCCGTAGACGACTCCGGGGATCGAACCGGCGGTGCGCAGGCGTCGCGACGTGCGCGAACCAGGCGTCCGACTCGTCGACGCGTTCAACGTGACCTGCGACATGAGAACTCCTTACCGATTGCGGCCCGAAAGAGGGCGGCACACAGGACGAAGAGTCTAGTCCGTCCGTGGCGAAGGGGCGAACCGACCCTACAGCAGGTTTTCGCCGCCGAAGATGTCCGAGACCGATGAATCCTCGAAAATCGCCGATATCGCGTTGGCGACGATCGTCGCGACGGACAGGATCTCGAGCTTCTCGAATCGCCGCTCGGGGCCGAGGGGCAGGGTGTCGGTCACGATGACGCGGCTGACCGGCGCGTTGAAGAGCCGCTCGATCGCCGGCGGCGAGAAGACGGCGTGCGTCGCCATGACCCAGATCTCGTCCGCCCCGTGCGATTTGAGTAGGTCGCACGCCGCGACGATGGTGCCCGCGGTGTCGATCATGTCGTCGATCAAGACGCAGTGTCGGCCCCGGACGTCACCGACGATGTGACGGGCCTCGGCCACGTTGGCCTGCCCGCGGGGCCGCGTCTTGTGCACGAGTGCGAGGTCGCAGCCGAGGTGTTGGGCGTACCGCTCGGCGACCTTCACGCGCCCGGCGTCAGGGGCGACCACGACGATGTCGTGCGGATTGGCGTGGGCGTTGAGGTACCCCTCGAGCACCGGCGCCGCAACGAGGTGGTCCACGGGAATGTCGAAGAATCCCTGAATCTGACCGGAGTGGAAGTCGACGGACAAGACGCGGTTGGCCCCGGCCGTCTGGAGCATGTCCGCGATCAACTTGGCCGTGATCGGCTCGCGTCCCGCCGACTTACGGTCCTGGCGGGCGTAGCCGTAGTTCGGGATCACGGCGGTGATGCTCTTGGCCGACGCGCGCTTGGCCGCGTCGATCATGATCAACTGCTCCATCACCGCGTCGTTCACCGGTGACGAGTGCGTTTGGACGATGAACACGTGGGCACCGCGGATCGACTCGTCGAACCGACAGTGGATCTCACCGTTGGCGAACTCACGGACGTTCGCCTCGGTGAGCTCGACGCCCAGTCGGTCGGCAATGTCCTTGGCTAGCGCCGGGTGGCACCGCCCCGTCACGATGACGAGACGACGTTTCGCGAGGGATTCCACGGCGCCAGCGTACAAGGTGCGCTCGGCGAGTTCAGGATGGCCGGTGGGTTCCCGGCGCCACCACCTCGCCCGGCGCCACCTGCGAACCCGGTCCGAGGACGCAATACGACCCGACCGACGCCGCGGCGCCGATGACCGAACGGTCGGCCTCGACCGCACCGATTCTGGCGTTTTGACCGACGCGAGAGTCAACCAGGTGCGCGTTCGGACCGATCGACGCGCCCGTTTCGACCACTGTTCGTCCGCGCAGCACCGTGCCGGGCAGGAGCGACGCGCCCGGGGCCAGCTCGACGTCCGCGTCGACGTAGGTCGTCGAGGGGTCCCAGATGGTCACCCCCCGCTGCAGCCAGCCTCGATTAATCCGGCCACGCATCACCGCCTCGGCCACGGCGAGCTGTTCGCGATCGTTGACGCCGGTGGCCTCCGCGGGGTCTTCGAGCACCACGGCCTGGACGAGGTGACCGGCGTCGTGCAGGACGGCGACCACGTCGGTGAGGTAGTACTCCCGTTGAGCGTTGCGACGATCGACGCGCCGAAGGGCCGGACCGAGCAGGCTCGCGCGAACGACCATGATGGACGTGTTGACCTCAGTGATCTCGCGCTCGAGCGCCGTCGCGTCTCGCTGCTCGACGATCCGCTCAATCGACCCGTCCCGGGCGCGAACGATGCGCCCGTACCCGGTGGGATCGGCGAGGTGCGCGGTCAGCACCGAGATCGCCGAGTCGCTCGCGCGATGTCGTTGCACCAGCTCGGCCATGGTGACGCGGCGCAACAGCGGCGTGTCACTCGGCACGATTACCACGTCACCGTCGTCGTCACCCATGACCTCGGACACCGCGGCCAACGCGACCGACACCGCGTGGCCGGTGCCCAACTGCTCGAACTGCTCTACGAACCGAGTCGGGATACGGCTGGAGCGTTCGCGTAACACCTTCTCCACCCACGCCGCCTGGTGGCCCACGACGACGACGGTAGCGAGCACCCCCTCGATCTCGATGGCGTCTAGGACGTAGTAGACCAGCGGTCGCCCGCCAACGACGTGCAGCGGCTTGGGCCGATCGGACCGCATCCGCGTGCCTTCCCCCGCGGCCAGGACGACGATGCAGGTGGGCCGATTCATGCCCTACTCTCTAGCACCAACGACTCCGCGCGACGCGCCGGCCGTGGTCCCCGAGATGACCGTCATGACTTTATACCCCAGGGGGTATACTGGTTCTCGTAGCCGAGACGCAGAAGGAGCACTATGGCGACCGTACAACTCACCGCCGATCGATTCGACGAGGTCGTCTCGTCCAATGACGTCGTGCTGATCGACTTCTGGGCCGCCTGGTGTGGACCGTGTCGGACCTTCGCGCCCATCTTCGAAAAGGCGTCCGAGACCTACCCCGACCTCGTCTTCGCCAAGGTCGACACCGAGGTCGAACAGCAGTTGGCGGCCGCCTTCAACATCTACTCGATCCCGACGCTGATGATCATCCGCGAACAGGTCGTGCTCTACGCCGAAGCGGGCGCGTTGCCCGAGCGGGCCCTCGACGAACTGATCGGCAAGGTCATGGAGGTCGACATGGCCGACGTCCATCGCCAAGTCGAAGAGCAGCGCGCCGCGCAAGCGGAAGAGACCACTGACGCAGCGGAGACCGCCGAGGTGTAATCGACCCGCGCTGGCATCTTCTACGATGCCCTCAGTGGGTGTAAACGACTACAACGAATTCGCGTACTTCCACGAGAATCTCGCGGAGTGGGGGCTGACCTCGCCTATCCCGCCGGTGCGTCGATTCTTCGTGGCCGTCGATGGGCTGCGCCAGGTGAGTGGGCTGCGTTGGGGTGAGGAATCCCCCGAACTCGTGCTCGTCCACGGCGGGGCGCAGAACGCCCACACGTTCGACACCGTGGCCCTCGCGATGCAACGTCCGCTGCTGGCACTTGACCTTCCGGGGCACGGCCACTCCGACGCCAGCCCGAACGGGTCGGCCGCCATCGCCAGCCACGCGAGTGACCTCGCGATGGCGCTCGGCCAGCTGATCACCCCCCCTCGCCCGCTCGTGGGCATGTCACTCGGCGGCCTCACGTCGATCGTCCTGAGCGCCCAGCGTCCCGACCTCGTTTCCTCGCTCATTCTGATCGACATCACGCCCGGCGTCGACGCGAAGAAGGCCGGTCACATCACCGAGTTCGTGAACGGTCCCAAAACCTTCAACGACTTCGACGCGCTGCTCGACCGGACGATTCGCTTCAACCCCACCCGGTCAGTCTCGTCCCTGCGACGAGGGATCTTGCACAACGCGATCCAGCGCCCTGACGGCTCCTGGGTCTGGCGCCACCAACAACACCCCGTCGCCGAGACGTCCCAGCCCGACTTCGGCGATCTCTGGGATCTCATCGGATCGATTCCCGTCCCGCTGACCCTGATCCGTGGGATGGCGCCCGGTTCGGTCGTCGATGACGACGACGAAGCCGAGTTCGCGCGACGCCGTCCCGACGCGACCATCGTGCACGTGGCCAACGCGGGCCACTCGATCCAGGGCGACGCCCCCCTCGAACTGGCCGCCCTCCTCGGGCGGCTCTGCCCTCGGGACGCCGAAGCCCGGGAGTAGTGGCTGGCGGGGGAGGGCTCGAACCTCCAACCTTCGGATTCAAAGTCCGCTGTTCTGCCGATTGAACTACCCGCCACTACAGTAAAACGAGTCTTCGCTAATTCTTAACGAATCAACGAAGACGGTTAATACCAATCAGCCACACTAGAGCCTGGCCCCACCGGTGAAAGAAGGCGACGTGACGATGGCCCCCAGTCCTAGTTCGTACATCGCGATTGTCGATGACGACGGCGCCATTCGGACCGCACTCGGACGGGCGCTGCGCATGGAGAATTACGAGGTCGGACTCTTCGAGGACGGCGGCTCCGCGCTGAAATCCATCCAGCTGCGGGCCCCCGACGCGATCGTGCTCGACCTCCAGTTGCCCGACATCGACGGGCTCGAGGTCTGTCGGCGCATTCGACGCGCGGGCGACATCACCCCGATCCTCATGTTGACCGCGCGCGACGCGGTCAACGACCGCGTCGCCGGCCTCGACGTCGGCGCCGATGACTACCTGGTCAAACCGTTCGACCTCGCCGAATTGCTGGCGCGCCTGCGCGCGTTACTGCGTCGCCACAACGTCGGTGACGGCGAGGAGTCGGTCCTGCGCTTCGAGGATCTCACGCTGAGCCCCCATACCCGCGAAGTCCACCGAGGTGAACGTCGCATCGAACTGACCAAGATCGAGTTCGACCTGCTGGAGCTGTTCCTCCAGCACCCGCGCCAGGTACTCACCCGAGACCAGATCCTCGACCTCGTCTGGGGCTACAACTTCGACTCGGGGACCAATTCGCTCGCCGTCTACATCGGGTACCTCCGTCGCAAGCTCGAAGAAGGCCTCGAACCGCGACTCATTCAAACGATTCGCGGGGTGGGCTACGCCCTACGCACCTCGTGACCTTCCGATTTCGCGTCATCAGTGCCACCGTCGGCGTCGCGGCCGTGGCGGTCCTGCTGGCGAGCCTGGCGTCGTTCTGGACGACCCGCAACGCGCTGCTGCGCTCCGTTGACATCTCGTTGATACAAGCGGCCCAGTCGCCGACGTCCCACCCCGTCGGCGACGAGAGTCGGGTGACGGGCGCCTACTTCGAGCTCGTCCTGGCCAGTGGCACCACGATCCCGACGTCGAACGTGCCAATCGATTCGGTCGTGCGCGCGGTCGCTCGGGGCCACGCGGCGCAGACCCTGCGCACCGTCACCTTCGGTGGTGAGGCCTACCGTGAACTCATCGTGCCGCTGCCCGCCAAATCGGTGGTCGCGTGCCAGACCGGCCTGTGCACCGTTGCTTCCACCTCGGCCGAACTCTTCGTGGTCAACATCAACGGTCAGGTCGGCGAGTTGCGCCACCTGGCGAGCACGTTGCTCGCCGTGGCGGCCGGCGGTCTCCTGCTCGCCCTCGTGCTCGGACTGCTCATCGCGCGCGCCGCGCTTCGTCCACTGGAGGCGGTCACCAACGAGATTGAGGAGGTCGCCGAGACCAGCGACACCTCACGGCGCATCGACGAAGGCGGCCAGGACGAGCTCGGCCGGCTCCGACGGGTCTTCAACCGGTTGATGAACTCGGTCCAGTCGAGCGAGAGCCTCCAACGTCAGCTCGTCGCCGACGCCAGCCACGAGTTGCGAACCCCGTTGACGAGTCTGCGAACCAACGCCCAAGTACTCTCTCGAGCCAGCGAACTGCCCGCCGACGACCTTCGTCAATTGACCAATGACATGGTCACCCAAGTCGACGAACTGGCCGCACTGGTGACCGACCTCGGCGAACTCTCTCGGGGCGATCGCAGCGAGGGACTCGTGGAGGTGCTGCGACTCGACGAGTGCGTGGACGAGTGCGTGGACACTGCGCGTACCTACGCCCGGATCAAGGACATCGACATCGAGGTCGACGTCGCTCCGTCGTCGGTCACCGGCCGACGAGACCGCCTGGTGCGCGCCATCAGCAACCTGTTGACCAACGCCATCAAGTTCACCCCCGCCAACGGTCGAATCCTCGTGCGCTCGAACGACGGCGTCGTCACCGTGTCCGACTCGGGACCCGGCATCGCGGCCGACGAACGCCACCAGGTCTTCGACCGGTTCTGGCGTTCCGCGTCGGCTCGTTCGCTGCCGGGGTCGGGCCTCGGCCTCTCCATCGTGGCCCAGGTCGTGGACGAGTTCCACGGCACCGTTCGCGTCGATCAGGATCCCCAGCTCGGGGGGGCTCGATTCACGATGGTCCTGCCCACCACCGACGACATCGTCGACTGAACGCTCACCACTTTCTTAACTTTCACCCAGCCAACGCTTAGCCAGGGGTGTCAGACTTCTAGCAGAGGAATTTGAAATGCGCACCTACTCCCGTACCCCCCAGCAGCGAGACCGTCGATTCGCTCGCGTCCGCCGGTTGACCCAGTCGGTCCTCATCGGCTCGGGCCTCGCCTCGGGGGTCTTCGTCGGATACGCCGCGAGCACCGCCAAGCCCGTGACGACCTTCCACCCCCCCGTCACCGGTACCGGCACCGCGACGACCCCGTCGACGGTGGCCGTCACCCCGACGACCGCGCCCCGCCCGACCGGAACGCCGGCCACCGCCGTGACCCCGACGACCGTTTACACGCCACCGGTCACGGCCCCGGTGACCACGACGCCGACCTGCTACACGACGCCATCGGGCTCCACGGTCTGCTACTGACCCATGAACTTCTCAACGTGGGGTCTGACGGGCACGCTCGTCACCGAGCACCCCGAGACGATGGCGTACGCCACGACACGGCTCTGGTACTGGATCGAGTCGATGGACGAGGCGTGCAATCGGTTCAGTCGCGATAGCGAGTTGTCGCGACTGAACGCCAGCGCGGGTCAGACCACGACGGTGTCGCCAACCCTGCTGCGAGCCATCGACGCTGCGGTGACGGCCTCGACGTTGACCGACGGGCTCTGCGATCCGACCGTGCTGCCCGCTCTGCTGGCGTGGGGGTACGACCGAGACTACGACGAGGTTCGCGATCGCGTCGACCTGAACGAGCCCCCGGTCGTCGCGCCTCCCGGGGTCGGCGCGATCGCCATCGATCGCGTCGAACGCACCGTTCGACTCGACCCGGGCTGTCAGCTCGACCTCGGAGCGAGCGCTAAGGCGCTCGTGGCCGACCTCGTCGCCGACGAGGTGGCCGAACGCGGCGGGATCGTCGTCGAGATCGGTGGTGACGTGGCGGTGCGCGGCGCCGGACCGAGCGGGCCGTGGGTGGTCGGCATCGCCGACCGCCTCGCGATCACCGGAGAGGAGCCGCGCGTGCGGATCGCCGGTGGCGGGGTCGCCACGTCGTCGCTCACGACGCGGACCTGGCGGGTCGAAGGTCGTCTGGTCAATCACATCATCGATCCGCGCACCGGTGCGGTGGCCGACGGTCCCTACGCGACCGTCACCGTCGCCGCCGATAGTTGCCTCCACGCCAACGCGTTCGCCACCGCCGCACTGCTCTGGGGTGAAGACGCGCCCTATCACGTCGCCCAAGCCGGTTGGTCGGCGCGACTGGTTCGGCGCGACGGTACGGTGGAGTTCGTCGGCGGCTGGCCAGTGGAGGCAACAACGTGATCGCCTTAACCTCGCCCTACTTGTGGTACACGACTCGGGCCACCGGTCTGGTCACCTTGGTGCTGTTCACGCTCGTGGTGTCGCTCGGGACGTTGGTCGCGAACCGCATCGGCGGCACGACGGTCGGCCGCTTCGAGCTCAACGAGTTGCACCGCACCATCTCGGCCGTCGCCATGGCCTTCCTCGCCGTCCACATCCTCACCACCGTCGTGGACAGTTACGTCTCGACGGGGCCGCTCGCCACCGTCGTGCCCTTCATCTCTTCCTACAAGCGGCTCCCCGTCGCCCTGGGCACCATCGCCTTCGACCTGATGATCGCCGTCTGGGTCTCGAGCCTGCTCAAGGTTCGCATCGCGAATCAGAGCTGGCGATTCATCCACTGGTTTAGCTGGCTCGCCTTCGCGATCTCCATCGTGCACGCCTTGACGACCGGCACGGACGCCCGAAAGGGCGTGGGCCTCGTCGTCGTCGTGCTCTGTCTCGCGGTCGTCGCCGGGGCGGCCTCGTGGCGATACTTCGCACGCCCGACGCGCGCCGCGGGACGCACCGCCCTCTCCCCGCTCGGTGCGGTGGTCGATCCCGAACCGCGCCGATCAAACCACGTCGCGGCGCCCACACGCCCCTTCGACCAGGACCTCCCCGACCGGCGCGGTGACGCGACCACGCGTCCATCGCCCCCCGCCGCTCCCGCGCCCCATCGACCCCAGAAGCGACGACCACGATGATCTCCCCCGACCAACTCCCCCGGGTCCTGCACCAGGCCGCTGACCGACCACTGACCCTCGCCCAGCACGAGGAGGCCTTCGGCCCGATGCCCCCCTCGGCGCCCTCACTCGAGCAACTCGAGGCGTCGGGGCTCACGGGCCGCGGCGGTGCCGGTTTTCCGACGTGGCGCAAGGCCAAGTTGATTCGCGAACTCCGTGGTCATAACAAGTTCGTCATCGTCAACGCCATGGAAGGCGAGCCCGCGGCGCACAAGGACCGAACCCTGATCAGCGCGAACCCGCATCTCGTGCTCGACGGCGCCGAGCACCTGGCCGGGATCGTCGGCGCAAAACATATCGCGGTGTGCGTGTCACGAGACAACCCGGTCATGGTGAACCACCTCCAACGCGCGATCCACGAACGTGATCGGCGATCGATGCGCGGAGCCACCTTCGAACTGCACACGCCGCCGTGGCGCTACGTCGCGGGTGAGGAGTCGGCCCTCGTGCACTGGCTCGACGACAACGAGTCGCTCCCCCAATACCGGCCCCGGCGGCCCCACATCCTGCGGATCGGTCACGCGCCGGTCCTCTTGGACAACGCCGAGACGTGCGCGCACGTCGGGCTCATCGGGCGCTACGGCGGCGACTGGTTCCGACGCCTCGGCACCCCGTCGAGCCCCGGTAGCACCCTGGTCTCGGTAACCGGCGCGGTCGCGCGCCCCACGGTGCTCGAGGTCGCGCTCGGCACCCCCCTGCACTCGATCCTGGAGCGGGCCGGGGCCGACCTCGACCCCCAAGCGTTGTTGATGGGCGGGTACGGAGGTGCGTGGCTCGACGCGCGCCACCTCGACGCCCCCTACACCAACGACGCCCTCGGGCCCCTGGAGTCGACGGTCGGCGCCGGGGTCATCATCGTCCTGCCGCGCTCGGGCTGTGGAATCGTCGAGACCCAGCGCATCGCACGATGGATGGCCAACGAGAGCGCCCGCCAATGCGGACCGTGCGCGTTCGGTCTCCCGGCGATCGCCGAGGACCTGGCGCACCTCGCCTTCGACGCCCGCGACGCCGCCGCGGCCTACGAGCGACTCCTCGACCGCTGCGGCGCCATCGAAGGTCGCGGCGCCTGCCGGCACCCCGACGGCGTCGTTCGACTCGTGCGTTCGGCGCTACGGGTCTTCGCCGCGCACGTCGAAGACCACGTGCGCGGTCAGTCCTGCGTCGCCAGTCGATCCACGCACCACTACACCTCGGTGCCGACGCTCGAACGCGAAGAGGAGCTCATATGGGAGTGAGGCGACGCACCGGTGGATTCGTCCTCCTGGTCAACCCAATCCTCTGTGACGGATTCGGTCACTGCGCCGAGTTGGCACCGGATCTGGTGCGAATGGACGAATGGGGCTACCCAATCATCACGACCGAACCCGTTCCCCTCGCTAATCTGGCGGCCCTGGAATCGGCCCGCTACGCCGTGCGGGGCTGTCCTCGTCAGGCACTTCGCATCGAACGGGTGAGCGACCACCCCTAGGGGCGTGGAACGGGTGTCGCCAAACCTAGTAGTGTTCTACGAGCCATGGGATCTCTGATTAAGAAGCGCCGCAAGCGCATGCGCAAGAAGAAGCACAAGAAGATGCTGAAGCGGACCCGCTTCCAGCGTCGCGCCGCGGGTAAGTGATCCGATTACGCGCCCGCGGGCGTCGTGGTGGTCGAAACAACGCGTAGTCGCATCGCGGGACCGGTCACGTCCCCGAAGTCGCTGATTACGCCCTCGACGAACATGGTCGAGCCCGACCCGGCCACGCGCACATCACCGAAGCGTTCACGTAGCTGGACCAGGACGAGGGCGAGTCGGGGCTCCACCGCGCACGCCGGCTCTTCGAGATGGTTCGAACCCGAGGGTCGCCAGCCCGCGTCGTAGAGCTCGTCGTAGGCCTCGTAGCAGTCCCGGGTCGAAATCCCGAAGTCCGGGATGAACAGCGTCACCGGTCGATCGTCGAAGGCCAGTGGACTCACTCGTTCACCGACGCCTTCGACCAACGCCCGACCCCCCACCTGGCAAAACGGCACGTCGCCCCCGAGTCGCACGGCGTCGAGCGGGTCGACACCGCCGGCCCAGCGCAGAATCGCCGCGGCGTCCGCGCTGCCCCCGCCGAGACCGCCGCCCGCGGGGATCAGCTTGTCGATCACGACCCCCGCGCGGCGCTCGACGAGCGCCAACGCGCGCGCGACGAGGTTCTCGCCCCCCTCGGGGACCGGACGCTCGAAGTGGTTGCGCACCCGAACGTAGTCGCCCGATTCGTCCACGGTGAGTTCGTCGGCGAGGGCCAGGGACGTCATCTCGCTTCGTAGCTCGTGGTAGCCGTTGGCCCGCCGACCCGTTATCTCCAGGTACCGGGTCAACTTCGCCGGCGCGCGTAGGACGATCATCGCGCGGCCACCAGTCGCGCGAACTCCTCGAGGGTGAGCTCCTCGGGTCGGCGCGTGGGCTCGACCCCCGCGCGTTCGAAGACCCCTTCGGTCGTCCAATCGGCCAGTGAACGACGGAGCATCTTGCGCCGTTGACCGAAGGCGGTGCGAATCACCGCGAAGAGGTCGGCCTCGCCCACGACGTTCGGATCGATGCGAACGACGTCGCGTCGAACGATGGAGACCAACGCGGAATCCACCTTGGGCCGCGGTACGAAGACGTTCGGGCTCACGCGCCCCACGACCGTCGCGTCCGCGAAGTACTGCACGCGCAGTGAGACCGCGCCGTACGCCTCGTCACCGGCGCCGGCGGCCATCCGTTCGCCGACTTCACGCTGGATCATCACCAGCAATCGCTCGATGGTGGACTGCGATTCCAGGATGCGCAGCACCAGTGGCGTCGCCACGTTGTAGGGCAGATTGGCGACCACGACCGCCCGGCGACCGCCCGTGATCGCCGAGAAATCGGTGTCGAGTGCATCTCGATGATGGACGACGACCCCGTGCGGCTCGACGACGGCCCGCAGTGGCTCGATCAAGTACCGGTCGACTTCGATGGCGATCACCTCCGCCCCCGTCTCGACCAGGGCCAGCGTGAGCGAACCGAGTCCAGCGCCGATCTCGACCACGAGGTCTCCCGGACCGACCCGCGCGAGCCGGGCGATCCGTCGCACGGTGTTGGGATCGGCGACGAAGTTCTGTCCCAGGGCCCGTGACGGGGCGAGTCCGTGCTCGGCGAGCAACGCTTGGATGGTCGTACGCGAGTGGGTCACCAGGAGACTTTGACGCGAACCACACCGCGCCAGAGCGGGGTCAGTTCCGCGAACTGGGTCTCGGAGAGGTCGACCACCCGGCCGGGCGAGTAGTCCTGCCGATCGGTCACGAGGCAGGTAATGGTCCGCCCCGTCGCGAGGTCCTCCACGGTGATCCGGGTGCCCCGCGGCAGGTACCACGTCGCGCACTGTCCGGGGATGTACGCGTACCAGGTCGCCACGCCGATACGCGTTCGCGCGGGGGTCGCCTCGACGGTCGTCGTGGGTGGGGGACGCGTCGTGGTGGTCGTCGTCGCGGCGCCGAGCACGGTCGTCGTGGTCGGCAGCGACGTCGGACGCGTCGTGTCCACGACGATCACGCTCCCGCGAGGCACCATGGTGCCGCGCGGGGGGTTCTGGGCCACGACCTTGGTCCACGTCCCGTCGGCGCTACCGGGGCCCTGGGCGTGCAGACGCAGACCGAGACGACTGAGCGACGCCGACACCGCGGCGCGAGTCAGGCCGACGAGCGACGGGACCCGGACCTCGGGTGGCTTGGGCGCCACGGTCGAGGTGGTTGGTGCGACCACGCGCGCGACGCTCAAGACCACTGTCGAGTGCCAGGCGACGCGCGTACCGGGTGACGGGCTCTCGGCCGTGACGACGTTCCAGTTCGCCGGGCCCGAGACGGTGAAGTACAGCCCGGCCTTGGCCATCGCCGTAAAGGCGGCCGCACGAGGTCGGTGCACCACGTTGGGCATAACCGTGGTGCCGGTCGGTGACGAGGTCGCCACGTGCGCCGTGACCACGACGACCGACGAATGAACCGGGATCGTCGAACCGGGACGCGGGTGCTGGGCGATGACGATGGTCCAGTTCGCCGGCCCGCGCGTCGTGAAGTACAGCCCGGCGTGCGCCATAGCGGCGAAGACTTCGCTCCGGGTTCGATAGAGCACGTCGGGCATGACCGTGGTGCCCGACACGGGCGCCGTGGTGATTGCGGTGGCGAGCACGACGGTCGAGTTCCACGGCACCAGGGTCCCCGGCGACGGGTTCTCGGCCACGACTTCGTTCCAGTTGGCGGGACCGTTGACCCGGAAGTAGAGACCGGCCCGGGACATGGCCGCGAAGGTCGTCGTACGGTCGAAGTGGATGACGTTGGGCATTCGAACCGGCGCGTGACTCGTTGCCGCACCGGCGACCGGATGCGCGAACAAGACCGGCAGCAGGCCCAGTAGGCCGACCACGGTCATCAGCAGCGTCGAGCGCAGATGCACTCGGCGTTTCGATGTCCTCAGTTCTTCACCCTCCGCCAGGACTGCGGGCCGTCGTTGCTCCCACCCCTAACGCTAGGCACCCGGAACGCGAAAGGCAAACCGACGGGGCGTAACGACTATATTACCTAATGAGACGGTCATTTTTCGGCAGGCAGCCGAAAGAGCCTCGCCGTGTTGGCGGCCGTAGCTGCGCGCACCACTGAACTTTCTTCACCGCGCAGTGCAGCCACGAACTCACCGACGACCGCCACGAGCGACGGCTCGTTAGGCCGGCCACGATGCGGCACGGGGGCGAGGAACGGGCTGTCGGTCTCGACGTGGAGTCGGTCCAAGGGGATCGTGCGCACCGCCTCACGCAGGAGTTCGGCGTTCTTGAACGTCACCACACCGGCGATCGAGATGTCGCAACCGAGTGCGAGACAGCCGGCCGCGTCGTCGACCGTCCCGGTGAAGCAGTGGATTACCGTGCGCGGTGGCACCCCCTCACGACCCAAGATCTCGAAGAGATCATCGAAGGCGTCACGGGCGTGGATCACCAACGCCAGATCGAGTTCGTGGGCGAGAGCGATCTGGGCCGCGAAGGCTCGACGCTGATCGGCGCGGGGGGCGTGCTCGTAGTAGTAGTCGAGCCCCGTCTCACCGATCCCGACGAGCTTCGGGTGACCCGACCGGGCCAGCGCCGCCACCGGCGCCAGGTCCTGACTCGCGTCGTGGGGGTGCAGTCCAACGACGGCGTAGACCGCCACGGGGCCTTCCAGAGCCGTCATTGCCAATGCCTGGGCCGAGTTAGTCGCGTCGGTGCCGATGACGACGACCCGGTTCACTCCCCCATCGTGAGCCCGACGCAGCGTCGCGGTGAGCGTGCCCGGGTCGTGCTCGTCCCCGAAGAACTGTTCCTGGAGGTGGCAGTGCGCGTCGGTCCAGTAGGTCATCGTGACTCGTTGATGCGCGGGAAGAGCGGCGCGCCCTTCTCGATCGCGATGCCTCCGGGGTAACGCCCCCATCGCAAGCTCACGCTGGCCGGTTCATCGGTCGGCGATCCCTCGAGGCCCAGTCGGCGCCAGAGTTCGCGCGCGACCCCCGGCATCGCGGGCGAGACGAGGACCGCGACGAGTCGGATCACCTCGACGGCGTCACCGAGCACGCGCTCGACCGGCTCGCCCGACTCCATCTTCCACGGGGAGTGACGCTCGAGGTAGGAGTTGGTCGCGGCAATCAGCCCCCAGGTCGCCTCCAACGCACCGTGGGGCGCGAAACGGTCCCACGCCGCACTCGCGACGTCGATCGTCGTCTCGGCCACGGCGCGCAGTTCGGAGTCCGGGTCCGGCGCCGGCGCGACGCCGGCGCATTTGGAACCGATCACCGTCGCGACGCGCGCCACGAGGTTACCGAGGTTGTTCGCGAGATCGGTGTTGTAGCGATGGGTGATGCCTTCGTAGGAGAACTCGCCGTCGTTACCGAGGGCCGTCTCTCGCAGCAAGTAGTACCGCAACGGGTCGACGCCGAACTCCTCGGTCAAGGTGACCGGAGCGATGTCGGTCAGTTTGACGGCGCCCTCCGCAGCCATCGTCTTGGAGAGTTTCTGCCCGCCGACCAGGAGCCATCCATGAACTTGGACGTGGCTGGGTGGTTCGAGGCCCGCCGCCATGCACATCGCCGGCCACCAGACGCAGTGGAACCGGATGATCTCCTTGCCGATGAGGTGGTGCGACGATGGCCACCACGTCGCGACCTGGTCGTCGTCTCGGCCGTAGCCAATCGCCGTGAGGTAGTTGATCAAGGCGTCGTACCACACGTAGAAGACGTGCCGATCGTCCCAGGGCACCGGGACACCCCACGAGATCGACGTGCGGGTGATCGAGATGTCGCGCAGTCCCCCCTTGATGAAGGAGTACGCCTCGTTGCGTTTGGTCTCGGGGGTGACGAACTCGGGGTGCGCGTCGTAGTACTCGAGTAAGCGATCCTCGAAGGCCGAGAGTCGGAAGAACCAGTTCTCCTCTTCCATCTCGGTTAAGGGACGGCCGTGAATCGGACAGTTGCCGTGGTCGCTCGCCTCCACGGTGTAGTAGTCCTCACAGCTCACGCAGTAGAGGCCCTGGTAGAAGTCCTTGTAGATGTAGCCGTTCTCGTAGATGGCCCCCAGGAACCGCTGCACGCTCTGGTAGTGGCGCGGCTCGGTCGTTCGAATGAAGTCGTCGTAGCTCACGTCGAGGGCATCCCAGGCTTCGCGGAACCTCGCCGATGTTCGGTCGGTCCACGCCTGGGGGGTCATCTCGTGTCTGGCCGCGGCGTCGGCGACCTTCTGGCCGTGCTCGTCCGTGCCGGTCAAAAACAAGGTCTCGTCGCCGTTCAGACGGTGCCAACGCGCCAAGGCGTCGGCGTTGAGGGTCGTGTAGGCGTGACCGACGTGCGGGGCGTCATTCACGTAGTAAATCGGCGTGGTGATGTAGAAACGACCCATCCGACCAGCGTAACGAGTCAGACGCCCCGCTCGGATCGAATGGCCAGGGCGACGTCGTAGGCGACGCGGTGGGCGACGTTGAACTCTTCGGCAACGGCGTTCGCGGCGTCGCGAACGCTCTCACCGGCGCCGAGACGGCGTTCGAGCTCCGCTCGAATCACCGGGGCACCGGTCGGTACCGGCGCCGCCCCCTCGAGCACCACGACGATCTCGCCTCGGACCGCGCCCTCGGCCCAATGCGTGGCGACCTGCGCCAAGTCGCCGCGCACCACCTCTTCGTGCAGTTTGGTCAGTTCGCGAACCACGCTCACCCGCCGATCGGGCCACAACGCGGCGAGCTCGCCCAACGTGGCCACCAGGCGCTGGGGCGATTCGTAGAAGACGATCGTTCGTGGTTCGAGCGACCACTGCGCGTACCGGGCCCGGCGATCGCCGCTCCGTCGAGGGACGAACCCCTCCATCACGAAACGGTCCGTGTCGAGGCCGCTGACCGAGAGGGCCGCCACCACGGCGCTCGGCCCCGGCGTCGTCGTGACCCGCAGACCCGCCTCGGCGACCGCCGCCACGACGCGGCGACCCGGATCGCTGATTCCCGGGGTCCCCGCGTCGCTTACCAGGGCCACGACCTCCCCGTTCGCGACCCGTTCAACGACCTCGACACTCTCGGCCGCCTCGTTGTGTTCGCGCAACGAGCGCAGCCGTCCGCGGGCACTGAGTCCACACGCGCTGAAGAGGACCCGCGTGCGCCGGGTGTCCTCGCAGTAGACGACGTTGGCGCTCTCGAGTACCGAGCGGGCCCGCGGGCTCAGGTCCCCGAGGTTCCCGATCGGCGTCGCGACCACCACGAATTCGCCCGGACCGCCTGTTCGTTCTCGCATCGATTCGCCTCCGTTTGGCTACCGGACCACTCGCCGTACTACGATTGTCCCCTATGTCGAAGCGGACCGTGAAGCGCAAGTTACGCGCCAAGAAGAAGGCCAACCACGGCAAGAAGCCGAACTGCGGCCGCGGTTAGCCCGTACCGTCCCACGTCAATCCCCGTCGAGCAATGGTCTCGGCGAGCGTCGACGGACGGTCACTCACCAAGCCGTCGACCCCCAGGTCGAGCAGTCGATTCATCTCTGACTGGTCGTTGATCGTCCAGACGTGCACGGCCACGCCCGCTCGATGGGCCGCGGTGACGAACCCCTCGTCCACCACGGTCACGTCGCCGTAGGTCGCCGGGACCTGGAGGGCCGCTACCGGGGGGACGACCGCGTGGCCCTCGAGCTGAGAGAAGTAGAACCTGGCCGTCTCCTCGGTCGCCGCCGACGTGGCCACCGTCGGTGCCACCCGACGGAATGCCTCGATCGCCGAGTCGATGAAGGACGCGACGATGACCGAACTACGACATTCGAGCCGTTCGATCTCGCGTGCGAGCAACGCCTCGTAGGCGGGGACCTCGGGCGCGGACTGTTTGATATCCAGGTTAAGTAGCACGCCAGGAAAGGCCGTCACCACCTCTTCTAACGTGGCGATCGCGAACCGTCGGTCGCCGGGAGCCCGACCTCGCCAGGGGTAATCCTCGTCCACTCGTCCCGGCGACACCGTCTCGCCCGGGACGAACCAGTACGCGTTGTCGAGCTCGCGCAACTGCGCGAGCGACGTTGCCGCGATGGCGCCCCGTCCGTTCGTCGTCCGATCGACGGTGGCGTCGTGGCAGACGACGAGGGATTGATCCGACGTTGCGTGCACGTCGAGTTCGATCGCGGTGGCGCCGTTGGCGATCGCCCGTTCGATCGCGTAGATCGTGGAGGACGGTCCCTCGAACGATCCACCCTGGTGAGCAAAGGCGATGACCCGTCGGTCGAGCCAGTCGCTCACATCGAATTGGCTCGCGCCGACGCGGTTTGCACGGCGACGCGGTGCTCCATGTAGAAGGCGAGGCCCGGGACGAATCCCGCGAGCAACATCAGTACCAGGAGCCCGAAGTGCAGTCGCGCCTTCAACGTGAACTGAAAACACAACACCAGGTAGATGGGGTACAGCACCACGCCGTGACCGATTCCGACGACCGTGACGAGCGGCTTGAGGTGCGTCCAGAGCGTCAGGTCCACGGTGTGCAGGATTAGGAAGAGCACCAGCACGATCAGCGTCGTGCCGGTGACGAACGACATCGTCCGATATCGCCGGAACGCTGCTTCCACTAATGTCCCCAGAGTTTCTTCTTCGATCGCTCCGCCAACTGCGCCAGGTGATCGTTGTAGGCCGCGAGGGTTGGATCTTCCTGCGCTTCGCGCTGTCGCGCTTCTCGCGCTTCGACCCGCATCTTCTCCTCGTAGGCGGCCCGCTCGCGCTCGTCTTGCTCGCTGACGCGCTCGATGTTCAACAACGCGTACCAGCCGAGCACGCCGAGCACACCGAAGACCGGCCACTCGATCGAGTAGAGGAAACTGAGGGAGTTCCCCTGGACGGCCCGTCCCACCTGCCACCACGCAGCGGTCGCGCTCATGGCGAGCCACGCGATGAGCGACAGGTGCAGCACCAGGGCCTTCGTGCTCAACCACTTCGACTTCACGGGGCCATCCTACCGAGCATCATCACCCTGCGACCCTAGGATGGACGGGTGCTGTCGACCATTGCGCCGTTTCGTTGGCACGACGCGACGCAGTTCGCGCTCGAACCGGGGGCCATTGCGCTCATGGTGGTCGCCGCCGTGCTCTACGCCTGGGGCCAGCACCGGGTGCGCGAGTGGCCACGGAGCCGCAGCGCCTACTTCGCCCTGGGACTGCTGGTGACCTTCATAGCCACGGAATCGTTCATCGGTCGCTACGACCGCGCCTACTTCAGTGACCACATGATCCAGCACCTCTTGCTCATCATGGTCGCCGCTCCGCTCTTCGCACTGGCCACCCCGCTCGACCTCGCCTACGGTGCCGGGTCGCCCGGGGTGCGGCGGGTGCTCGACGGTCGCCTCGTCGCCCTCGTCACCGAACCCATCGTCGCCTTCACGCTCTACTTCGTCTTCATCCCGCTCTCCCACCTGACCAGCCTGTTCAATGAGATGCTGCTCCACGAGTGGATCCACCAGTTCGAGCACCTCGGCTTCCTCGTCGTCGGGTACCTGTTCTTCCGCGTCGCCTTCGGTCTCGAGCGGGGGCGCACCATTCACCCCGGGCTGCGACTGGTCTTCGTGATGGCCGCGGTGCCGGTGGACACCTTCACCGGACTCGCGCTCGCGATGTCCTCCCACAACCCGTTCTGGGCGTACCGGACGCTCGCCCCAATCGGCTCGACGCCGCACACCATCCTCGCCAACGTTCAGCTCGGTGGCGCCATCATGTGGATCGGCGGCGACGCGCTCATGTTGGTCGCGTGCATCCCGATCGCGGTGGCGTGGGTGCGCTGGGAGACTCGCCGAACCGTCGAACTCGACGCGCGTCTGGACGCCGAAGGGCGGTAGCCCCGCTCGCCGTCGAAGTCTTCAGAGCAGGCCGGCCTCGATGGCCAGGGCTTCGAGATCGGTCTCGGGACGCGCACCCAAGTGCTTGATGATCTCACCGGCGCACAGCGAACCCAGTTCGGCGGCCTCCACGGGATCGGCGCCGAGCGCGAGACCGTAGAGGAAACCGGCGGCGAACATGTCGCCCGCGCCGTTCTGGTCGACGACTTCGTCCACCTCGCTCGCCGGCACCGAAACGACCCCACTCGCGCTCAAGATGTCGGCTCCGAGTGGACCGCGCGTCACCACCGCGAGCACGCCGAGTTCGTCGAGTGCCTCGAAGGCGAGTTCGAGTCGATCCACCTCGAAAAGGGCGAGGATCTCGGCCTCGTTGGACAGCAGGACGTCGACGTGGTTCGTCACGAGGTCCAAGAAATCGCGACGATGCCGTTCGACGCAGAACATGTCCGACAGCGACAGCGCCACCATCGAATCGTGCTGGTGCGCGAAGTCGACCACTTTTTGGATGGCCGTCTTGGCCGGTGGTAAGTCGTAGAGGTAGCCCTCGATGTAGGTGATCTCCGATCGGGCGATCAACCGTTCGTTGATGTCGGCGACGTGGAGCCGGTTGGAGGCACCCAGGTACGTCGCCATCGTTCGTTGCGCGTCGTCAGAGATGAACACGTGGCACCGCCCCGTGGCACCCTCCTGCGGCGAGGCGATCGCGAGGTCCAGTTCGACGCCCAGGGTTCGCAGGTCGTGGGTGAAGCGTTCGCCGAACTCGTCGTCGGCCACCTTGCCGATGTAGCCACAGGTCCCCCCCAGCGCGGCGATTCCGGCGATGGAGTTGGCGACCGAACCGCCCGACATCTGCACGGTCGGACCCATGGCCTCGTAGAAAGTGTCGAGTTGGCCCTCGTCGATCAACGTCATCGACGCCTTGATCAGGCCGAGGTCGCGGTACACCTCGGCCGAGTCGCGAGCGATGATGTCGAGCAGGGCGTTGCCGATGCCGGTGACGGCGAGTCTGGTCGGCCCCGGCTTGACACGGAGCGACACGGGCGTCGGAGGAGTTGTCACTTAGCGAGCGTAGAAGATTTCGCCCTAGTGTTTCCAACTATGACATCCTCAAACCCCTACCGCCTGTCACGTGCCGTCGTCCCCCGTGCCTATCGAATCTTCCTCACCCCGGACCTGGACGGGGCGACCTTCGTCGGACGCGTCGAAATCGACGTCGAGGTGACCGAACCGGTGCCCCAGATCACGATGAACTCCAAGAACCTCGAACTCGGCGCCGCGGTCGTCACCGGCGCCGGCAGCAGTCATCGCTCCGACGCCCCCGTCTTCGACGAGACCTACGAGACGGTGACGTTCCCGTTCCACGAGACGCTGCCGGTCGGTGTGGCGACCGTCGAAATCGCCTTCACCGGCGTACTCAACGACCAGCTCGCCGGTTTCTACCGTTCGACCTACACCGACGACGCTGGGGTGGCCCACACGATCGCGACCACGCAGTTCGAGCACTCCGACGCCCGTCAGGCCTTCCCCTGCTGGGACGAGCCGTCCTTCAAGGCGACCTACCAGGTGAACCTCACCGTGCCGAGTCACCTCGCCGCGATATCGAACTCGCCCGAAACCTCCAACACCGACCTGGGCAACGGACAGCGCTCGGTCAGCTTCGCGCCGACGATGATCATGTCCACCTACCTCGTCGCCTTCGTCGTGGGGCCATTCGAATTCACCGACACGATCGATGTCGACGGCGTACCACTGCGGGTCGTCTACCCCATCGGCAAGGCCCACCTCACCGATCTCGCCCTGGAGGCCGGAGCTTTCGCCCTGCGCTTCTTCGCCTCGTACTTCGACATCGCCTACCCGGGCGAGAAGCTCGACATGGTCGCGATTCCCGACTTCGCTTTCGGCGCGATGGAGAACCTCGGGTGCGTCACCTACCGTGAGACCGCCCTGCTCGTGGACCCGTCCACCGCGTCCAACGCCGAGGTCCAACGCGTCGCCGAGGTCGTCCACCACGAGATCGCGCACATGTGGTTCGGCGACCTCGTCACCATGGAGTGGTGGGAGGGAATCTGGCTGAACGAGGCGTTCGCGACGTTCATGCAACTGGTCTGCACCAACGCGTTCCGCCCGCAGTGGCACATCTGGACCGATCAGGCCGTCCTGCGCGATCTGGCGATGCACATCGACGGGCTCACCACGACCAGGCCGATCGAGTACGAGGTCATCTCGCCCGACGACACCCAGGGCATGTTCGACGTGCTGACGTACGAGAAGGGTGGTTCGGTCCTTCGCATGCTCGAGCAGTACCTCGGCGAGACGGTCTTCCGTGACGGCATCCGCCACTACCTGCGCAAACACAGCTACGCCAACACGGTGACCGGAGATCTATGGGACGCCCTCGAAGAGGTCTCCGGCCAGCCGGTGCGCGCGATGATGGACAGTTGGATCCTCCAAGGCGGACACCCCATGGTCACCTTCACCGACGGGAAGCTGACCCAGCGGCCCTTCGTCTTCGCCGGACCGACCGAGCGGGGCGCCATCGGCGACCACTGGTTGGTGCCCGTGCTGACCCGCTCGCTCGAGGGTGACGAAGCCACGCACCACCTCTTGCGAAGTGAACCGGTCGCCGTGACGGACGCGGCACCGGTGGTCGTCAACGCGGGGGGATCAGGATTCTTTCGCACGCGTTACGGTGCCGCCGAACTCGCCGCGCTGGCGCCGAGGATCGACGAGCTCGACGAGCTGGAACGAGCGACCCTGCTGGCCGATTCGTGGGCTGCGCTCTTCGCCAGCCAGATCACCTGGCGCGACTTCTACGCTGTGGCGTCGGGATTGGGCGACGAGAACGAGCCCACCCCGTGGGGCTTCGTCGCGACGGCCGTCGACATGGTGCGCCGCGCCCTCGACGAGCCCGCGCGCGAGGTCCTGGTCCTCGAGGTCCGACGGCTCGCCGAACCGCAGTTCAAGCGCCTGGGGTGGGACCGCGGCGAGGACGAGGGCGAACTCACCGGTCAGTTGCGGGCCATCGTGATCGGGCTCCTCGGCGGCGTCTGTCACGACCGTGACGTCCGGGACGAAGCCCGGCGGCGATTCGAAGCCGGCACGATGGACGGCGACCTCGCGCCGGTGATTCTGCGCATCGTGGCCGACCAGAACCGACCCGGTGACTACGACACCTTCCTCGAGCGATACCGCACCGCACCGACGCCCCAGGACGCGATGCGCTACCTGGTCGCCATCGGCGGCTTCAGCGACGAATCGATCGCCCTGGACGCCGCCGAGAAGAGTTTCAGCGAGTTCCGTAGCCAGGATGCGCCGATCGTCCTCCCGCTGTACATGCGCAACGAGACCACCGGTCCCGCCGTGTGGCGCTACGTCGCCAGTCGATGGGACGAGGCGCAGGCGCGTTTCTCGACGAGCCACCACGCTCGTCTGACCTCCGGTGTGCCCACCTTCATCAACGACGCGGCCCTCGCCGACGAGGTCGACGCCTTCCATCGGGCGAACCCGGTGGTCGGCGGCTACCCCGCGACGGTCGAACAGCAGCTCGAACGGATGCGCGTGGGCCAGACGTTCGCTGCGGCGATCCGCAACCAGTTCTAACGACCATGTCGCCGGGGGCCTTCGTCGGGGTGATCGTCATCATGTTCCTCTTGGAACTACCCGACAAGACGATGATCGCCACCATCGTGATGTCGACGCGGGCCCGTCCGTCGTCGATCGTGCTGGGAGCCTCGGCTGGCTTCGTCGTCCAGATGGGGATCGCCGTCGCCGCGGGCAGTGTCCTGACCCTGTTGCCGACGCGGCCCAAGGACTTCGTCGTCGCGGCGCTCTTCCTCGGTGGCGCGGCCTACCTGTTGCTCGTGCCCGAGAAGCAGGAGGAGGTCGAGGGTGAGCGCGAGGGTGAGCGCGAGCGGGTCGGCACCCGCTGGCGCGAGGTCTCGACGGCCTTCACCGTCATCTTCCTCGGCGAGTTCGGTGACCTCACCCAGATCCAGGCGGCGAACTTCAGCGCCAAGACCCACCAGCCCGTCGAGGTCTTCCTCGCTTCGTCCCTGGCCATGATCGCCGTCTCCTTCCTGGGGGCCTACGGCGGCCGCGCCCTGCAGCGAATCGTGCCCCTGCGCCTGATCCGCCTGGGTGGTGGTGTCATCTTCGCCGGGTTAGGCGTGTACACGGTGGTCCAGGCCGTGCGCGGATGACCTTCGAGCAACGTCTGGGATTCGCCGAGACCGTGAAGGGCTTCATGCCGGTCGCCGAGGGAGAGGCCCTGGCCCGCCACGGCCTCGCGCGAACCAGCGAGTCCCCCGGGGGCACCTGGTTGGAAGTGGGCGCGTGGTGCGGCAAGTCGGCCGTCTACCTCGGCGCGGCGGCCGCTGAGGGCGCGAGCGTGCTCTACTCGCTCGACCACCACCACGGCAGCGAGGAGAACCAGGCCGGCTGGGAATACTTCGACCCCGATCTCGTCGATCCCTTCGATGGTCGTTTGAACACCTTGCCCTCGTGGCAGCGAACGATCGCCGCCGCCGGCCTCGAGGACACCGTCATCGGCCTGGTCGGGGCGTCGAGTGTCGTGGCGGCCCACTTCGACCAGCGCCTCGATCTGCTCTTCATCGACGGTGGCCACGGTCACGACGTGGCCTGGGCCGACTACGAGGCGTGGACGCCCAAGGTGGTCTCGGGCGGCACGCTGCTGATCCACGACGTCTTCCCCGACCCGGCCGACGGCGGTCGGCCGCCGTACGAGATCTACTGCGCCGCGCTCGCTGGCCGCTTCGACGAGGTCGACGCCGTCGGCTCCCTACGGGTCCTACGCGCTCGCTGACAGGGGACAGCCGGGCTCGGCGAGTTCGGCCACGTTGGGCAGCACCCGTGCGTCGTGGCGAAACAACCCCGACGCCCCCGACGACGAGGTCAGGGCGTCCACCGCGAGCACCACGGCGGCCCCGGTGTAGCTCGTGACCTCCTCGTTGGGGAAGGTCACGTGCTCGGGGTACGCGAGGCCCGTCCAGTAGGCCCCGTCGACCCGACGGTGACGATTCGTCAACTCGAAGAGGTCCAGGGCCTCGGCGGTCAGTCCCAGCGCATCGAGGGCCACGACGCACTCCGCGGTCTCCGCGGCGGTCACCCAGTCGTTGGTCGAGACGCAGCGCACCCCGTACCCCGACATGACGTGCCGCTCCCACCCATCGCGCATTCGACGTTCTCCGGCCGGCCCGCCCAGCGCTCCGCTGATGATCGGGTAGTACCAGTCCATCGCGAACTCGTTCTTCGGGGCGAACGCGCCCGGGTGGTGGGCGACCGCGTGACCGAGTCGGCCCGCCGCCCCGAGCCAGTTCGGTCGGGGCCGGTCGAGCCGCTCGGCGAGCGCGAGCGCGCAGCGCAGCGCGTGATAGATCGACGACGATCCGGTGAGCAGCGCGTAGTTTTCGGGACGTCCCGCGGCGTCGATTGACCATCGGATCGTGCCGTCGTCGAACTGGCTCCGCAGGACGAATTCGATGGCGCGCTCCACCACCTCGAAGTTCGCCGCGACGAAGTCCACGTCGCCGGTGGCGAGGAGGTAGTGGAACAGGCCCGTAGCGACGTAGGCGCAAACGTTGGTGTCCAGACGCGTATCGGTGACCTCGTCACCGCGGTAGTAGTTGAACCAGCTCCCGTCGCCCAACTGGGTGGCGGCGAGCCAACGGTAGGCGGCGCGAGCTTGGTCCCCGTGGCCGGTCACCGTCAGCGCCATCGCCACCTCGACGTGGTTCCACGGATCGCAGTGGCCGCCGTCGAACCACGGCACCTGGCCGCTCGGACGCTGCAGACGCGCGAGGAAGGCCGCGCTCTGGGCGACCTGTTCGGCGCTCAGTAGCCCGGGGACTCCGCCCAGTTCGCTGGCCACGACCGTCACGCGGCGCTCTTCGTGAGGTAGTAGACGACCGACTTACCCATCACGGGGGCGAGCACGCGCTCCGCGACGCGAGTGATCAGCGGTCGCTTGACGATGTCCCAGACGAGCAGTCGATGGTAGGCGCGAACATAGCGGTTCTCCTCGTTGGTCGTGCCGACGAGACACTTCAGCCACCAGTACGGACTGTGCAGTCCGTGGGCGAACCCGTGACCGGTCACCCGCAGACCGACCCCACCCAACCGGGACTCCATGACCGAGCGACGGTAGATCCGTACGTGACCACCGGGCACCGTGTGGTACTCGTCGGACAGCGCCCAGTTCACGAGCTCGGGGAAGAATCGTGGCACCGTCACCGCCATCGTCCCCCCGGGACGCAGTACGCGTGCGAGTTCGGCCATCGCGGCCACGTCGTCGGGGATGTGTTCGAGCACCTCGGAGCAGATGACGCGGTCGAAGGACCCGTCGGGGAACGGTAGGTGCAGGGCGTCGCCCTGGACCGCGGCCGCCCGCACGACGTCGGCGGTGAGCTCGCCGGCGTCCACCATGGCGACGAACGTCGCCACGACTCCTTCAACTTCGTCGCGACCAGCGTCGAGGGCCACCACGTGCGCACCGCGGCGCGCCGCTTCGAAGGCGTGACGCCCGAAACCACAGCCCAGGTCGAGGAGTCGGTCGCCGGACACCAGTCCGAGTCGGTCGTAGTCGGCGGTCAGCATCAGTCGAACTGCATCGAGTCGGGCAGGGGGCGATGGGCCAGGATCGCGTCGTAACAGGCGGCGGTCCCCCGCGCGGTCACCTGCCACGTGAAGCGCTCCATGACCCGTTCTCGGCCACGAGCGCCCAGGCGTTCGCGAAGGTCCCGGTTCTCGAGGAGTGATCGAATGGCCACGAGGAGCGCCTCGGAGTCGTTGGGCTCGACGAGCAGCCCCGTCTCCCCACTCACCCCGACCACCTCGGGCAGCGCGCCACCCGTGGTCGCCACGACCGGCACGCCGCAGCTCATCGCCTCGATCGCCGGTAGCGAAAAACCCTCGTAGAGACTGGGCACGATGGCCACTTCGGCCTCACCGTAGAGCCGGGCCAACTCCTCGTCGCTGACGCCCGAAATGGTCGTCACGATATCGGACAGGCCCAGTCGCTCCAACGCCAACGCGACGCGACCCTTCGGTCGGGGTTGGCCAATCACGACCAGATCGATGTCGCGTTCGACGCGAAGTTTCGCGATCGCTTCGAGCAGCGGGACCAGCCCCTTCATCGGGACGTCGCTGCTCGAGGTGACCATCAACCGGCCCGGACGTTTGACCACGTCGTCGTAGGGTCGAAAGACGGTGTGATCGACGCCGACGGGTACGACGGTCATCCGCTCCAGGGGCACGTGCATCTGGGCGTTGATGTCGACCTTGGAGTTGTGCGACACGGTCAGCACTGCGGGCAGGCGCCGCGCAACGCGCACCTGCATACGCAAGAAACCGAACCAGCGCCGCGTCGTGAACCGCTTCAGCGGAGTCTCGGCGTGGTCGAGGGCGATGGAACGATCGACGGTGATCGGGTGGTGCAGGGTCTCGAGCAACGGCCAACCGTCGCGGTGCAGACCGAGGATCCCGCTCCCGAGGCACTGGTCGTCGTGGACGAGGTCGAAGTCCTCGCGTCGAGCGTTGAGGATTCGTCGAATCCGTCGCGAGAACGCGAGCGGCTCACCGAACCCAGCACTGAGCATCACGGCGAACTCGGTCACGTCGGCCAGTGACGTGAACTCCGAGGGGGCCGGTATGCGGAAGGGGTCGGGGTCGCGATAGAGGTCTAATCCCCGAACCGGCGTAAAACCCACCCCGTCGTCGAGCTCGGGCCACGGCGCGCCGGCGAAGACCTCGACACTGTGGCCCAGGGCCACCAGCTCGCGGGTCAGGTGTCGGGTGTAGACGCCCTGGCCACCGCACCGCGGATTGCCCCGGTAGACGAGGAAGGCGATGCGATGCTTGCCCGGTTGCGCCGGTCGGGCGGGAATGGCGGGCGGCATCGTGATAGCCCGAGATCGGGCCCAGGACGCCTTGGTCTCGGCGACGGTCTGACGAATCGATCGGGGCACGGGCCAACTTTCGGTCTCGAAGAGGTCCAATTCTCGCCCAATTCCACCATCAGCACAAATGGCCCGTGCGCGCCCCGTTGCGTCGTGGCTACGCTTCCGGTATGGACCTGACCTACCCCGCCGAGGCCGAAGCATTTCGCGCCGAAATCCGTGATTGGCTCGAGAGTAACCTCCCCACCGGCTGGTTCGAGCCAGATTTCTCCCAGTCCGCCTCCGAACGGGCCGCGTTCAACGAAACGTGGACCGAGAAGCTCTTCGAGGGCGGGTGGATCTGCGCCGGGTGGCCGACCGAATACGGCGGTAAGGGCCTCTCGCTCCTGGAACAGGTCGTGCTCAACGAGGAGTTCGCCAAGGCCGGCGCGCCGATGCGCGCCGATTTCTTCGGGGACACGCTCGTGGGACCCACGATCTTGCAGTGGGGCACCGAGGAGCAGAAGCGTGAGTTCATCCCCGGCATCCTTCGTGGTTCCATCGGGTGGTGTCAGGGCTTCTCCGAGCCGAATTCCGGCTCGGACCTGGCGAGTCTGAAGACGAGTGCCGTCCTCGACGGTGACGAATGGATCATCAACGGTCAAAAGGTCTGGACGACCCAAGCCCAACACGCGGACTACGTCTTCTTGCTCGCCCGCACGGACGCTAACGCGCCCCAGCACGCGGGCATCAGCTACCTCCTGGTCCCGATGGACCAGGAGGGTGTCGACATCCGGCCGATCACGCAGGTGGACGGCACCGCCGAGTTCAACGAAGTGTTCTTCACGAACGCCCGTTGCCCCCGAGACAACGTCGTCGGCGGCGTCAACAACGGGTGGAAGGTTGCGATGACCACGCTCGGTTTCGAACGCGGTTCGTCGTCCACGACCGGGTATCGACGGTTTCTCAAGGAGTGGGAGACCATCGTCGACGAGGCGCACCGTCGGCCGCGCCCGACCGACCGACTGACCCGCGACCGATTGGTTCGCGCGTGGTCCAAGGTGAAGATCATGGAGATAAACGGCTACCGGTCCTTGACCGACGCGCTGAACGGGACCCACGACGCGGCGTTGTTGGGGGCCTGTAACAAGATGTTCTGGTCCGAGACCCACCGCGAGACGATGGAACTCGCCATCGACGTGATGGGCATGCAAGGTCAGGTGCTCACCGGTAACCAAGGCACGGTGGACGAATCGAGTGGCGCACGTCGGGGGCGAGCGGACTACCCGGTCTCGGATCTTCAGGCCTCGTTCTTCTTCTCGCGATCCGAGACGATCTGGGGCGGCACCGCGGAGATCCAGCGCAACATCATCGGCGAACGCGCGCTCGGTCTGCCCAAGGAGCCTCGCCCCTAACCCATCGCCTCGAGTGGGCGTCTTCGAACGACGCTGGTGCGCAGCGACACCAGGAGTCCGACGGCCGTCACCAGGGTCAACCCCGCCCCGACGAAGAGGCCGAGTCGCGGATTGCTGTGGGCGATGATCAGTCCGATGAGCGGAGCGCCGATGGGTGTCGTGCCCATGAAGGCGACGCCGTACAAGCTCATGACCCGCCCGCGCATGGACTGACTGGAGTTCAGCTGAAGCGTCGAGTTCGCCGTGGCCATGAAGGCGATGGAGAAGGCCCCCGTTGGCACCAGTGCCATTTCGGCCAGGCGCATCGACGGCGCGAAGGCCGTCAGTGTCATGAACACCCCGAAGCCGAGCGCGAGCCCGGCGAGGAGCTGCGGTGTCGGGTGAGAGCGGTGTGCGATCACGAGGCCACCGATCACCGCGCCCAGACCCATCGCGCCGAGCAGCAGCCCATAGTTGGTCGCGCTTCGCTGGTGGAAGGTAACGTGGGCGAAGACCGGCAGGGTGACCGTGAAGTTGAAGGCGAAGGTGCCGACCACCGCGACGGCCACGATCACGTTGCGCAACCGTGGCGTGTCGAGGATGTAGCGCAGTCCCCGTCGAAGTTGACCCTTCTCGCGTTCGACGGTCTGCATTGGTTTGAACTCCGCGCGGTTCATCATCGCCAGTGCCACGATGACCGCGATGTAGGAGATGGCGTTGGTGTAGAAACACGCGGCCGTACCGACCAGAACGATCACGGTCGCGGCGACCGACGGGCCGATGAGACGCCCGGCGTTCATCAACACGCTGTTGAGACTCACCGCGTTGGCGATGAGGTCGCGACCGACCATCTCTTGGACGAAGGACTGTCGCGCGGGAAGGTCGAAGAGGTTCACGACCCCGAGCAGTGCGGCCATGGCGTAGATCGCCGCGACGGTCACGTGTCCGGTGGTCACCAAGACCCCGAGGGCGAGAGCGAGGATGCCGGCCCCCGCCTGCGTGGCGTAGAGGATTCGCCGTTTCTCGTGGCGGTCGGCTATCAAGCCGCCGTACGAGCCGAGCACGAGCATCGGGACGTACTGCAACGCCACCGCGAACCCGAGGTCCACCGATGAACCAGTGAGTTGCAGCAAGAGCCACCCCTGGGCTACGGACTGCATCCACGTCCCCGACGTCGAGATCAACTGGCCGATGAAGTACAGGCGGAAGTTGCGCACGCGCAGGGCGGCGAAGGTCTTCGAGGAGAACTTCGCGACCGCGCTCACGACTGCTCCAAGATGGTCTCGAGCAGGGCGGTCAGTTCGTCGGCCCGACGTCGATCTTCCTCGGGGAGAGCTCGCAGGGCTCGATCGAGGAACTCGTCCTTGCGCTGGCGGATCTCGGCGAGTTCACGCCGGCCCAGCGCGGTCATCGTGACGCGGGTGCAACGGCGATCGGCGTCGTCGACGACTCGCTCGATCAGGCCGAGACGCTCCATGTCGCGCACCAGCCGCGTCACCGAAGGCGGTTGGATCTGTTCGGCGGCCGCGAGGTCGCCGAGCGAGGGACGTTTCAGTCGGTTCACCGCCGCGAGCATCGAGGCCTGGGCGGGGGTCACCCCTCCCAACGCCGATTGGCGCAGTCGTCGATTCATCCGGGTAATTGCGTGGCGCAGTCGAGCCGCGGTCTCATTCGTCGTCGTATTCATTAGTTCACCTAACTAAATATTACTGCGACGAACCAGAGTCGTGCCCACGCCACGTTCGTTACTCTGGCTGCAGGGGCCCGTGCTCGGCTTCGTACGCGCGCAGCGTCTCGACGTGGGCGGCGATATCGCTTTCGGCGTTCTCGGGCGGGCGGTCCACTCGCGAGAGGTACACCACCAGCCCCAGCTCGCGCAGGACACCGTCGGCCCCGCGTCGTGCCTGCATCTCGTCGACCTTCGCCTGGCCCTTCTGCGCGACGTCCTTGGCCGCCGACGCCGCCGCCGCCGCCTGTTCCTTCACCTTGTCCATCAGTCCCATGGTCACCCCCTGGTACCCGTAGCCCGAGCGTAGCGCCGCACGCAGCCGCAATCCAGACCTAAAGCGCGCGATAACGCGGAACGTAGCCGCCCGTGCCCAACGACATGGAGTCCTCGGGATCTATGACGTCGTCCACGCCGCCGCGGACCTCGGTGACCCAGTCCAACCGATCGGTCAAGATTCGCGTGACGCCGCCCTGGAGGGTGTCCGACGAGATCGCACAGCTCGAACAGGCACCCTGGAGTTGCACCTCGACCACGCCGCTCTCGACGTCGGCGCGCACCAAGACGAGGTCCCCGCCGTCGGCTTGCACCGCCGGGCGCATCAGTTCGATGAGGGCGTTGAGCGCCTTGAGGCGGCTTTGGCGGACCTGGTCGGTTAGTTCTTCCACCTCACCAGTCTGCCGGGTGGCGCAGCCGGCGTGACCGCGAGCGTCTGGGTACCATTTGGCGATGAGTCCCCACGTTCCGGTCAACGACATCAACCTCTCGGACATGGACTTCTGGCGTCGGCCGTGGAGCGAGCGCGACGCCGCGTTCGCGACGTTGCGAGCCACTCGACCAATCGCCCACTTCGATGAACCGGTCATCGAGGGTACGGCCATCGAGTTTCCACCGGGCCCGGGATACTTCGCACTGACCCGACACCACGACATCGTCACGGCCTCGCGTCACCCCGAGCTCTTTCTATCGGGCCCCGGCGCCGTGTCCCAGCTCGATCTGCCGCCCGAGATGGTCGAGTACTTCTCGGGCATGATCTCAACGGATAGCCCGCAGCACGCCCGACTCCGTCGCATCGTGGCCAACGCCTTCAACCCACGAACCGTTCGCGCGATCGAAGACGCCATCGAGCGGGTCGCCGAACGGGTCATCGACGACGCCCGCCGTCACGGTACCGGCGACTTCGTCACGGATATCGCGGCGCCATTCCCCCTGGAGATCATCGGGACGATGATGGGTGTGCCGGCGAGCGAGTACCCCACGGTATTGCGCTGCTCGAACATCATCCTCTCGGCGGGCGACCCCGAGTTCGTCCCGGCGGGCACCGATCCCGTCGTGGCCTTCCTCGAGGCCGGCGCGACGTTGACCGGCCTCATGCAAGAGCTCGGTGCCTTCCGCCGCGAACACCCCGTCGACGACATCACCAGTTCTCTGGTCAACGCCGAGATCGAGTCCGAACGCTTGACCCAGCAAGAGCTGGCGTCGTTCTTCGTGCTCCTGGTCACGGCGGGCAACGAGACCACCCGCACCGCGATCGCGCACGCGCTACACGCCTTCACCCAGTTCCCGGACCAGCGGGATCGCCTCGTCGACGACTACGAGTCCCTCGCCGCGACGGCCACCGACGAGATTGTGCGCTGGGCCTCACCGGTGATCTGGATGCGGCGCACACTGGCCAAGGACTTCACGCTCTCGGGCGTCGAACTACGGGCCGGCGACAAAGTTCTCTTGTACTACAACTCGGCCAACCGAGACGAAGCCGTCTTCGAGTCACCCGAGGTCTTCGACGTCGGGCGATCGCCGAACCCCCACCTCGGCTTCGGTGCGGCGGGGCCGCACTTCTGTCTCGGCGCCCATCTCGCGCGACGGGAGATCACGGTGATGTGGCGGCGTCTCTTCGAGCTTCACCCGTCGATCCACGCCACGGCAGCGCCCGTCGCCCTCGCCTCAAATTTCGTCAACGGCATCAAGCATCTGGCGTACTCGCTCGACTAATCGGCCCGCAGCGCCGCGACCGCCTCGTCGAAGGACCGCAGGGCCCGGGGTCCCCACACCGTTCCCGGGCCACCGTTCATCATGATCGCGACCCCGATCGCCTCGGCGACTTGCTGGCGTGTCACACCGGCCCGCGCGGCACCGCGGGTGTGGGAGACAACGCACCCATCGCATTGACGCGTGATGGCGACCATCAACGCCAGGAGCTCCTTGATCGCCGCCGATAACTCCCCTTCGGCCATCGCCGCGTGCGAGAGGGCCGAGTAACCCTTGAGCACGTCGGGGATCATCGCGCGTAGGTCAAGCGCCGGCTGGCGAAGTTCGGCCCGCACCTCGTCGTTGTGTTCCATATGCACCTCCGAGTCGAGCGTAGCGACTCTGCCTACACTGACCAGATGATTATGAACGAGTTACTCGACCATAACCGTGAGTACGTGGCGCGCCACGGTCACCGGGTGCTCCCGACCGAACCCCAGCGCCACCTCGCCGTCTTGACGTGTATGGATTCTCGTCTCGACCTGTTCGGTGCACTCGGGCTCGAACTCGGTGAGGCCCACCTCATTCGCAACGCCGGCGGCATCGCCACCGACGACGCCATCCGCTCGCTCCTGCTCAGTCAACGTCTGCTGGGAACGCGCGCCATCATGGTGATTCACCACAGCCGCTGCGGCCTCGAGTCCTTCGTCGAGGATGAGCTCGTCGAGCGCATCGAGGCCGAAACGGGTGTTCGCCCGCCCTTCCGTCTCGGCGCCTACCGCGACGTCGTCGCCGACGTCCGCGAGACCGTGGCCACTCTCCGTTCGAGCCCGTTCGTCGACGACACCGACGTTCGCGGATTCGTCTTCGACGTCGACGACGGATCACTGCGCGAGGTCACGACAGCGACTTCTTGAACCCCTGGCTGTTCTGCTCGAAACCGAGGGAGCGGTAGAAGCGGTGGGCGACGAGCCGTGGATTGCGACTCGTCAATTGCAGCCGATAGCAGCCGGCGGCCCGAGCCATGGCCTCGGCCGCGGCGAGCAACAACGAACCGATACCGCGTCCGCGTCGGTCTGCGCGAACGTAGACGCTCTCGACTTCGCAGCACCGACCACCGGCGTGCTGGAAGTGGGTGAAGATCATCACCTGGCAGACGCCGACCACTTCGGCTCCGTCGCTCGCAACGAGCACCTCACCCTCGCGCTCGCGCGTGGCGAGCACGGCTCGCCAGTAGGCGTCGACGTCATCGGGCCGCTCGCCCCCCGGGGCGAGTGAACCCTCGACGATCAGGGAAATCGCCGCGGGCACCTCATCGTGTTCGATCGCCCGTACGACAACGCTCACGGGCGCGGATCAATGGGCGTCAGGACGCCGAGCGCTCGCTCGACCGCCTCGGCGGCGTCCAAGCAGAGATCGTCGCGGAACATCGTTCCGATGATCTGGGCGCCGGTCGGCAGCCCGTTGGCAACCCCGGTCGGCACGCAGACCGCCGGGAGACCCATCAGGTTCGCCGGAAGGACGAAACGGAACAGTTCGGAGACGGCCATCGCCGAATCGAAGTCGGCGATGTCGAAGCCGTGTTCGAACGGTGGCTGGGTCCAGGTCGGCCCGACGATCAACGGGTACGACTCCATGAACTCGCGCCACGCCCGCTCGACGGCGAAGCGCGTCTGGTGCATGACGTACAGGGCTTCGTCGGTCATCGGGAACTCCACGGTCGTGAGTTCGAGAAAACGCCTTCCGTCGTCACCGATGAACGGGACGATGAAAGGTGTGGCGACCTTGAGGCTGGTCATCATCAACTCCGTCCACGCCAAGTACGCGTCAAAGAGCTTCGGCGGCTCAACTTCGTCGACCTGGTAGCCCGCAGCCTCGAGGGCTCGCCCGGCGGCGCGCACCCCTTCGGCTACATCGGGGTGCGTGGCGCCCCCCGTCGGTTCGGCGACCAGAGCGACGCGACGGGCGACCGGGCGACCACCGAGTGGGACGTCGACGGCCTGTGGGTCTCGGGGGTGCGAGCCCATCACCACGGACAACCCGAGTCGCACGTCGGCGACGTGCCGGGCGAGCACCCCTTCGGCCAGCATCAGTTGACTGTTGATCGGCCGATCCACGGGGTCGGTCGCATTGGCCATCGGTACTCGTCCGCGCGATGGCTTGATCGACGTGATGCCACAGGCGTAGGCCGGATTGCGCAGTGAGCCGCCGATGTCGTTGCCGAGTCCGATGGGACTCATGCCGGAGGCAATCGACGCTGCTTCACCGCCCGACGATCCACCCGTGGTACGGCCTCGCCGCCACGGATTGTGCGCGGGACCGTAGAGCGACGACTCGGTGTTTATGCGAAGTCCCAGGTCTGGCATGTTGGTTCGCGCCAGCACGACCGCGCCAGCCGCGCGCATACGCTCGACGGCTGGCGCGTCGCTCGGGGCGAGTCGGTCGGCCAGCGCCGCCGTACCCTCGGTGGTGGCGTACCCCACCACGTCGATATTCGTCTTCACGCTGAACGGGACGCCGTGCAGCGGACCGAGCGCACGACCGGCGACCACGGCGGCGTCGGCGGCGTCGGCGGCCGCCAGCACCTCCTCGGGGCGCACCTCGACCACCGCATTGATCTCGCCGTTCACCGCTTCAATTCGAGCCAGGTGCGATTCGGCGACCGCGCGCGACGTCGTCTCGCCACTTCGAATCATTCGAGCGAGCGAGCCCGCCGACTCCTGCCACAGTTCTCGCGTCATGTCCACCCCCGTGTCTCAATCAAGTCAGAGGGTAGTCCGTTGGACGCCCTTCGTCCTAGCGGGCGCCTTCGGCGTGTCGCTGAGTGCGCGCCACGATGACACGTGAGACGACGAGCAGGGCCAGGATCATGACCACCAGAATGAGACCCGCGTCGAACGACACGATGTGCGCCTCGGTCGAGGGTTGGTTCCAGTCGGTCCACACGTAGTAGGTGAGGTACGAGATCGGATGGTGGAGGAGCGACCAGGTCGGCAGGTTGTTCGTGACACCGGCGGTGTAGAGCAGCGGCGCCGTCTCGCCACCGGCGATGGAGATCGCGATCAGCAGCCCGGTCACGATTCCCGGGAGCGCGGACTTGACCACGACCTTGCGAAGCGCGTAACCGGTTGACATACCCAGCGCTTCGGCGCCCTCGCGATAGTTGGTCGGCACCTGACGAAGCGCTGACTCAGTGGACTTGGCGATGTAGGGCACGACCATCATCGACAAGATCAACAGGGCGGGCAGGAGCGAGAAACCCCAGTGCAGCCCCACGCAAAGCGCGACGTAGCCGACGTAGCCGAGCACGATGGACGGGAATCCTGACAGCACATCGACCGCGACGCGCATCGTGCCGCCATTCGGTCGGCCGCGACGACTGACGGCGAACTCCGAGAGGTGGATTCCCGTCAACACGCCGATCGTGCCCGCGATCACGAGCACGCCGAACATCAGCACCACGGTACCGATGATCGCGTTCTCGAGTCCCCCACTCGTTCCCTGGGAGAGCGTCGTCAGCACGCTCCAGCGCCAGTTCGGTACGGCGCGCACCACCACGCCAACGATCAGCCACAAGGCGGGTCCCACCACGAACAACAGTGAGCCCCACGTGAAGAAGCGAAAGCCCATCGACTTGATTCGTCGCCACCCCGTGCTCGGGTGGCCCATCGGGAGAACGGTCATGGCTAGGCCCGTCCCACCGGCGCCGACATGCGCGACGTCCGCCGGATGATGGCTCGAGCGAAGAGATTGACAGCGATCGAGATCACCGCGAGCAAGAGACCGGCCTCGGCGAGCGTCGCCACGGCGAAGCCCGTGCCGTCAGTCGCCGCCGAGTCCAATTGACTCACGATGGTCGCGGCGATGGTGGTCATCGTCCCGTAGATGTTCGGAGAGACCGTGCCGAGTACCGATCCCGAAACCATCGCCACGGCGATCGTCTCACCGAGAGCCCGGCCCAGCCCCAACACGGTCGCACCGATGATGCCCGAACGCACCCACGGAATGGTCACCCGTCGAGCGACCTCGGCGTCGGTCATACCCAAGGCTTCGGCACCTTCCTTGGGCAGCGGTGGCACCTGGAGGAACAGGTCTCGTGTCGTCGAGGCGATAATCGGTACGATCATCAGTCCGAGCACCAAACCTGAAGTCAGCAGACCTTCGCCGTATCCGACCGAGCCGGCGAAGTAGCGAAGCACCGGGATATTCGGCACGTGCGTGGCGACGATCGGATAGACGTCGTGAGCGAGAAACGGGCCGAGCACCAAAACGCCCCACAGACCGATTAACACGCTCGGGATACCGGCCAGGATCTCCACGAAGAAGCCCACTGGCTGGGCGATCCACCTCGGCAGCCGCTCGGTCAGGGCGAAGGCGGTGCCAATCGAGATCGGTAGCGCGATGACGATGGCGATGGCCGACGTTTGCAAGGTACCGGCGATGAGGGGCCAGGCACCGTAGCGAGCGCCGGCGGGGATCATCACGCCGTGGACGTGTTCGACGCCACCGTAGGTGTTACCCGGCAGCCACGCCGTACTCGTCAAGAACCCGAAACCGTTGACCTTGATCGCGGGCCACGCCTTGACCGCCAGTACGACGACGACGAAGAGCAGCGCCGCGACGGGGATGAGCGAAGCGATGCGCCCGCTCGTTCGCCATACGCGTTCCTCGTGACGGCGAACGAAATGCCCGACCCGCCGCGGCGCAGAGCCGCGGCGGGTCGGGTCGACGGACGTGGGGCTGATAGTCATCGATCCTCGCAACCCCAACCCAACTACTTGATTTTCTTGATCTGCTTGTAGGACTGCAGCGCCACTTTCATCGGCAACGCCTGGAAGCGCACCTGGCTCAGGTACTGGCCACTGTTACCGAATTTCGGATTGATGGCCCACTCGAGCAACGACCGCACGGACTGGGCAGTCGATGTGCTCGACTGGTGGGCGTTCACGATGGCGTACTCGTAGTTGATGATCGGGTAGCCACCCTTGACGCGGCCGTTGATCATCGAGATCGTCCCGTTAGCCGGGGTGATCTTGGTGTACCCCGCGGCCTCGAGGGCCACCGCCTTCGCGGTCGGCATCTCGTACTGACCCATCCCGTTCTTCACCTGGGCGTAGCCGAGCCCGTCGCCGAGACCCTGGGTGAGGAAGCTCACGCCGACGTAGGCGACGCAACCAGGAGTGGCGTTGCAACCCGAAACCATGCCGCCGTTGCCGACTTCCGCCAGCGAGTTCTTAATCGCCGGCCAGGTGACCGTGGTTCCGTAGTTCGTCGCACCCCAATCCTTAGCGTCCTGGCGAGCCAGGTACTGCGAGAAGAGGAACGTGTCACCACTGCCGTCGGAACGGTGCAGCGCCACGATTGGCAGCGACGGGATGGTGACACCCGGGTTCAGTGCGGTAATCGCCGGGTCATTCCAGTTCGTGATCTTGCCGAGGTAGATCTGCGCCAGCACGGTTCCGTTCAACTTGAGGTGCGCCGTCAAACCAGGGATGTTGTACATGATCACTTGGTAGGAGATCGCCAAGGGGATGTTCAAGAGTGACGGGGTCGCGGCCACCGTCGACGGCGAGAGGTAGGCGTCCGAGGAGCCGATGTTCACCGTGCCGCTCGCCGCGTCGGCGATTCCCGTGCCGGACCCGGTACCCGCGGTGCTGATGGTCACCTTCGGGTAGGCCGCCTGATAGTCGGGGGTCCAGAGGTTCCAGAGCGGGTAGAGCAAGGTGCTCCCCGTTTCGGAGAGGTTGGCCGGCGCCGGCTTCTCCACACTCAGCGTCACGGCGGGCTTGGCCTTGTGCGTGGCCTTGTGCTTCGTGCTCGCCGACGCCGCACTCGACAGCCCCGCCATCGAGATCGACCCAGCGAGCGCGAGCGTCGACGCCAGTCGAACACTCGTACGTATATTCCAGTTCACAACGTTCCTCCTAGTAGGCATCGCAGTCACAGTACGCAGCCCAAGTGAACCGAACGTGACCCCGCGGTGATAGCAAACTGATTTCTCGGTTCATCTTCGGCAAACTCGAAGCGGTAACTTCACGAAGTTTCAACACGGATCCGAGCGACGATGCGGGTGCGCTGGATCGCCACCGGTCCGAGCGAGGATCGCTCGCGTCGTTCGCTAGCGGCGTGGCGAACCGCAAGGGTCGACAACCCCCCTCGGGCCCGCTCGGCCCACCGCCGCCTGTCCGGGTCGCCGACGAGACGTCGGCCCCGAAGACCTTGACTATCCCATCAGTCCGTTCACGTAGCGAGCGGTGTCCGACTCGCGCGAATGTTCGAAGACCTGCGCGGTGGGCCCGTGCTCGATTAGGCGTCCCTCGTAGAAGAACATCGTGTGGTCCGAGACCCGACGGGCCTGGCCGAGGTTGTGCGTCACCACGATCAAGGTCAACGCGGGCGTCAACGTGCGCATCAGTTTCTCGACGGATTCCGTAGAGAGCGGGTCGAGCGCGGACGTCGGCTCGTCGAGCAAGAGTACCTCGGGACCGACCGCGAGCGCTCGAGCGAGGCAAAGTAACTGTTGTTGGCCGCCCGACAGGCGATACGGCGATTCGTGCAAACGGTCCTTGACCGCATCCCACAGCCCGACCTCGCGCAACCGAATCTCGGCGACCACGTCGAGCTGCTTACCCTTGGCGATCCCGTGAGCTCGCACACCGGCGACCACGTTGTCCTTAATGGACATCGGGAACGGATTGGGTCGCTGGAACAACATGCCGACTCGTCGTCGAATCGCCAACAGGTCCTGGGATGGCGCCCAGATACTTTGGTCGTCGAGTCGGACGTCGCCCTCGTGCCGGAAACCGGCGACGCGGTCGTTCATGCGATTGAGCGTTCGCAGAAACGTCGACTTACCCGAACCGGTCGGACCGATCAGCGCGGTAGTGGTTCCACGGGCGAACGCCATATTCACGCCCGACAGAATCGTCTTCGCCCCGAAGTGGAGATTCAGGCCCGTGGTCTCGATGACGTTGGCTGGTCGATTGGCGTCGGGGTCGAGCTCGTTGAGAACGGAAGCGATCCGCTTCGGGTCAACGTCGGGCTTGACTGCTTCTTCCATGCGCGTCCTCACTTCACGAATAAAAGAGATGGTAAGCAGCCCAAATGAACGCAAGGTGAACGAGTCGTAACGCCCCGACCATTTCTCGGCGCATCGTGACGACCGCGAGGAGCGGCACCTCCGTCGCGTAAAGTTACGGGGACCACGAGCGATTGAGGCGACGCATGCGCATTGGAGTCCTGACGGCCGGAGGCGACGCGCCGGGGTTGAACGCGGCGATTCGCGCCATTGGACTGATGGCGCTACGTGACGGTCACGAGGTGATCGGTATCGCCAACGGTTGGTCGGGTCTGGCCGCGAACTACACCGGACGTACCCTGACCACCGATGATTTTCGTGGGATCGTCGGGCTCGGGGGCACGCTGCTCGGGACCGCACGCTACGACCTCGACAACCCCGCCGGCGGGCGCGACCGCGTGCTCGCCACCATCGGCGAGCGGCTCGACGCGTTGGTGGCCATCGGTGGCGACGGGACCCAGCGGATTTCGCACTGGTTGGCCGATCGGGGCGCCCCGGTCGTCGGCGTACCCAAAACCCTCGACAACGACCTGCTCGGCACCGACTACTGCATCGGTTTTGACACCGCGATCAGCCTGGTCGCCGAGTCGCTCGACCGCCTGTACACGACGGCCGCGTCACACCACCGCGTGATGGTCGTTGAGACCATGGGCCGAGCGACGGGCTGGGTCGCGGCGATGGGCGGCCTCGCCGGAGGTGCGGACCTGATCGTCATCCCCGAGTTCCCGATGACGATGGACGACATCGTGGCCCACCTGGTCAGACGGCGAAGTGCGGGTAACGCGTTCTCCATCGTCGTGGTAGCCGAAGGCGTCAACCTGCGAACCCTGGGCGGTACCGAATCGGGTGAACTCTCCACCGAAGGCGTCCGCGGCGTGCGGCTGGCGACGCGCGGGGTCGGTCAGTTCGTCGCGTCACGGATCGACGAGCACGGCGGCTTCGAGGTCCGCACGACGGTGCTCGGTCACCTGCAGCGCGGCGGCAGCCCGACCGCCTACGACCGGATTTGGGCCACGCGGGTCGGCGCGGCCGCCTACGACGCCGTCGTCGAGGGAGAGTTCGGCAAGATTCCACTCGTCCGAGGTGGTCGTATCGAGCTCCAGCCCCTCACCGTGGTCGCCGAGGGTCAGCGCCGAGTGCCGCGCGAGCTCTACGACCTCTGCGCCGCTTTTTTCTAGTCACCGCTCGTCGGAGAGTTGCCCCAGCCGGTAGTGAGTACGACAGAGCACTTGATAGTGCACATCGCCGGCGGCAATATCGCCGTAGAAGAATTGGCTACCGGTTCGCGCGACCACTCCCTGGACCACTCGCGCGTTGCAACGCCCCCGGCGACCGCACCAGCACGATGACGTGAGGGGTAACTCGTGAGCCCAATCGGCGATGGCGAACAGTCGGGCCGACCCCGGGAAGATGTTCAAGAGGAAGTCCGCCGAGAGACCGAATGCGTGCACGTCGACGTCGTGATCATCGACCAGTCGCGCGAGCGCGTCGACCTGTTCGGCGCTGGCGAACTGGACCTCATCGATGACCAAGATCCGCACGTCGCGCTCGAGCAGCCGCCGCGCGTGCTCAGCCAGGTCGGCACCGGGAATCACGGCCTCGGCCTCGGCCTCGATGCCGATCCGGCTCGTCACCATGCCCGTCGAACTACGGTCCCCGAACGTCCACAGGGCCACGTCGCTGCGGCCCTCGCGGAGTTGCCAGCACAACTGCAAGGCGAGCGTCGACTTACCCGCCGCCATCGTTCCGTAGGTAAAGGTCAGCTCAGCCATCGTTCCCCATTCCGGGCAATCACCCTACAACGCGCACGACCGGCCGCCGAAGGGCTGGCTAGATTGTGGCGATGGACTACTCCGTACGAGCGATCGCCTACATCCGCAACGACCGGAGCGAGGCGCTGGATGACAACTGGGACGACGTGCTGAGCACGGTGGAGCTCGCCGCCGACGTGCCGAGCGAAGCGCTACGCGGACTCTCGGACTTCTCGCACGTCGAGCTGATCTTCTTCGCGGACTGGGCCGACGACGTTCCCCCGGCCCCGTGGCATCGACGACCCCGTGGTAATCCCGACTGGCCCGACGTGGGCGTCTTCGCCCAACGCAACAAGGACCGCCCGAACCGCTTGCTCCTCACGACGCTGGCCATCGAGAACCTGAGCGAACGGTCCTTCACCGTGCGGGGCCTGGACGGGATCGACGGCACGCCCGTGCTCGACATCAAACCCGTCTTCCAGTGGAGCGTCCCGCGCGGCGCGCTCGCCACCCCGACGTGGAGCGATGAGCTCGGCGAGCACTACCGGTAGTTCAGCCCCTCGCCACGAAGTCGGCCAGCAGTTGGGCAATCTCGGCTCCTCGGTCCTCCTGGAGGAAGTGCCCGCCACCCTCGATCGTCGCGTGAGGCTGTCCACTCGTTCCCGGGATGAGTTCGAGAAATGGCCGCTGCGCGCCGCGGGTGATCGCGTCACCATCGGAGAAACAGCAGAGGAACGGCTTGGTCCACTGGGTGAGCACGGCCCACGCCGCGACGTTGGCGTCGTGAGCGGGGTCGGCGGGTGAAGTCGGCACGAGGAGGGGGAACTCTCGGGCGCCTTCCTTGTAGGTCTCGTCGGGGAACGGTGCGTCGTAGGCAGCGATCTCCGCGTCGCTCAACGTTCGCAGGCAACCGCCGGCGACGATCCGACCAATGGGCAGTGTCGGTGCACTCTGGCTGAACTCCTGCCACGCGGTGAAGGCCTCGCTCACGCGCTCCTCCCCCGTCGGCAGACCACCATTGCCAATCGCGACCCGCGCGAATCGCTCGGGATGCTGCGCGACGAGACGGAGTCCGATCAGGCTTCCCCAGTCCTGGGCGAAGAGGGTGATGTCCCGAAGATCGAGCACATCCACGAGCAGTTCGCGCATCCACTCGACGTGGCGGGCGTAGGTGTAGTCGCGTCGCGACGACGGTTTATCGGACTGACCGAATCCCACCAGATCCGGAGCGATCACGCGATGTCCGGTCTCGCGCAACCCGGTGATGATCGATCGATACAGGTACGACCAACTCGGTTCACCGTGCAGCAAGAGCACGACCGAACCGTCGCGGGGCCCTTCGTCACGGTAGGCGACCCGTAACGGGGGACCACCGGTGGGGTCCGTCACCTCGCCGTAGTGCGCCCGATACGGGAAGTCGCCGATCGAATCGAATCGTTCGTCGGGGGTTCGCAGCCGTTCCATGATTCCTCCTCGTTACCGAAACTGCCGGCTCACTGTCGGGTCATCCCCGCCCTCGCGGCGGCGTCGACCGCGTCGGCGCGCTCGGGCGAGACGAGACGAATGTCAACGCGCTCGATGACGCCCGAATAGGCGAAGGGACCGGCGTACGCGAGCGAGACCGACGACGGTCCATCGTGACCGATGGTCACGCCAATGCTCGAGATGATGCGCATGACGAACGGCACGCTCATCGCCCCGGCGGGCTCACCGTCGACGATCAGTCGGGCGTGGCCCCCGTCGCCGGTACGCCGAAACTCCACGCCGACGTGGGTACGCCCGACCGGCAGCGCCCCGGGATGACTCGTTACGTGGTGGTCGCCGAAGATGTTGTAATCGAACCACAGTCGCACGTCGTCGACGAAGACGCTGAGCCCGGCGTTGGCCGTGCCCATGGCGAGCAGCACGCCCCGGTCACCGGCGCATCGATCGAGGGCGACCTCCAGATCCCAACTTCGACCACCGACGGGTGCGGCGGCCTGCGGTGGGATCGGACTGAGCGGCGGCCAGTAGGTGTAGCGGCGACTCGTGGGGTGGGGCGAGTGGTCGCGCGACCTCGAGCGGAATAGTTCGATCCCCCGATCATCGAGCGGTAGAACGTGGTGCGCGTCGGCTTCGGCCCACCATCGTTCGATGAGCTCGGCGAGTCGTTCGGGCTCGTGATCGGCGAGGTCGTGGCACTCCGACGGGTCCACCGCGACGTGGTAGAGCTCCCAACGGTCATCGTCGAACGCCGTGCCCGGGGCGTGACGAGTGACCGCCTTCCACCCCTCGTGGTACATCGCGCGATGGCCCACCATCTCGAAGTACTGGGTCGTATGACGGTCCACCGCGTCGGGGTCATCGAAGGCGTAGGCCATGGACGCCCCGGCCAGCGGCAGCTGGTCGACGCCGCGGTACGTCGAAGGCGCGTCGACGCCCACGACGTCGTAGATCGTCGCCGCGACGTCGGTCACGTAGTGGAACTGCCGACGCAGACCGCCGCGGTCGGATATCCCACTCGGCCAGTGCACGATGAAGGGAACGTGCACTCCGCCCTCGTGGGTGTTCTGTTTGTACCACTTGAACGGGGTGTTACCGGCCTGGGCCCAGCCCCAGGGGTAGTTCACGTGACTGCGCGGTCCGCCGATCTCGTCGAGACGAGTGAGCGCGTCGTCGAGGTCCTCGGCGACGAAGTTGAAGTACTTCATTTCGTGCAAAATCCCGAGTGGTCCACCCTCCTGGCTGGCCCCGTTGTCACTCATCACGATTACGACGGTGTTCTCCAAGCGACCGAGCCGTTCGAGCTCATCGACCAGTCGCCCGAGTTGGGTGTCGGTGTGCTCGAGGTACGCGGCGAAGGCCTCCTGCATCCGAGCGGCCAGCTGGCGGGCCCCGTCGCTCAGCGAGTCCCAGGGCTCCACCCCGGGGTTACGCGGGGCCAACTCGGATCGCGCGTCAACGACGCCGAGCGCCCGCTGCCTCGCGAACCACTCGTCGCGGGCCGCGTCCCAGCCGTCGTCGTATCGACCGCGGTGACGATCCCGATAGTCGGCCGGTGCCTGATGGGGGGCGTGGGTCGCCCCGAACGCGACGTAGGCGAAGAACGGGCGGTCGGGGCGGATGGATACCGAGTCGTGGATGAACTCGATCGCGTGGTCGACAAGGTCCTCGCTGAGGTGGTACCCCTCGTCGGGGGTAGAAGGTGGATTGACTCGATGGTTGTCGTACACGAGGTCGGGGGCGAACTGGTCCGTCTCGCCGTCGAGGAAACCGTAGAACCGGTCGAAGCCCCGTTGGAGCGGCCACTGGTCGAACGGCCCCGCCGAGGACGCGTCCTCCGGGGCGACCAGGTGCCACTTTCCGAGCGCGAAGGTGGCGTAGCCCGAGTCGCGGAGCACCTCGGCCATCGTCGCGGCGTGCGGTGAGATATGGCCACGCATGTGGGGGAAGCCAGACGACCAGTTCGCGATCCCGCGCATCCCCACCTCGTGATGATTCCGTCCGCTGAGCAACGCCGCCCGGGTTGGGGAACACAGCGGCGTGACGTGAAAGTTGGTGAAGCGCAGACCACCGAGGGCGAGCGCGTCAATCGTGGGCGTCGGCAGCGTCGAACCGAAGCAGCCGAGGTGTGAGAAGCCGAGGTCGTCGAGCAAGACGAGCACCACGTCGGGCGCGCCGTCGCGCGGGTGCGGCGGTTCGGGCCACCAGGGCTGCGACTCAGCGACCGTCCTACCGATGACCCCTTCGAACACCTCGCCGCGCGCCACCGGGAGCCCCCTCACAATTACGACACTGTGTAACGTTCACCGTCTTATCACGGGGTTACCCCTGGTGACAACCGATTGGGCTCAGCCGCCGAAGTCTTCGGGCATCTGCAACGCGACGACCTCGCCGGTGACGGTCGGTTCCCCCGCAACCCAGACCGTTGACGCGACGGTCACCTTGCGGCCCTTGATCTCCATCACGTGACCCCGGATCTCCATCTCCGGACCGAGCGGCGTCGCCCGGGCGTAGCGCACGAACAGCGAGCCGGTCACGAACCGGAAGGCCGGCAGCGTATCCATGTCGCGCCCGTCATCGCGGTACATGGCCGCAGCCGCGGTCCCGGTGCTGTGGCAGTCGATCAGTGACGCCAAGAGCCCGCCGTACACGAAGCCCGGAATCGCGGTGTGATACGGCATCGGCGTGAATCTCGTCACGCTCTCGTCACCGTCCCACACGGTCTGAATCCGGTACCCGTGCTCGTTCAGTCGCCCACAGCCGTAGCAGTGGGCCAGGTGTTCTGGGTAGTAGTCCTGAAACGCCTTCATCACGCACCTCTCTTTTCGGGGTGGGGGTCGTTCGCGTCGGGCCGGCGCGTCTCGTACCACTGCACGATCCACGCAGCCGGCATCGCGGTCACGCCCTCACCGATTCGAACCACGCGTCGAGGCTCGCCGCCGTAGGCGCCGTCGCCGGACCGTGAGCCTCGATCGCCATCGCAGCAGCACCGTTGGCTCGGTCCGCGGCCTCGACCGCCGTCAGTCCATTGGCCAGCCCCGCCAAGAAGACGCCGTTGTGTGCGTCCCCGGCGCCGTTGCTGTCAACGACTCGGGCCGGGTAGCCGGTGACTCGGTTGACGACTCCCCCCGAGGCGACCACGCAGCCGGCGGCTCCGTCGTGGATGACGACGCCGCGGCGGACTCGACCACGAAGATCGCGCGCCACCGCCCCCAAGTCGTCGAGCCCCGTCAGCGCCCTACTTTCGTTCGTGTTCGCGAGCAACCAGTCGGTGCGCGTCAGGACTTTCGCGAGGACGCTCGGATCCGCGTCGGCGAAGCGAGCGCCGAGGTCGAAGGCGACGGTGACGTACTCGGGCACCGATTCGAACCACGGGCTGATGACCCTCGCCAGCTCGGGGTGGGCGAGGTTGTAGCCCGACAGGTAGAGATAGTCGTCCGCCACCAGTTCCAGGGTGGCCAACGACGACGGGTCGAGCGCGAGTTCCGCGCCGGGCGCCGTGATGAACGTTCGCTCACCGCCGCCGTCGACGACGACGACGCAGACGCCGAGGTCGGGACCACCTTCGGCCCGGTCGAGCACCCCCACCCCTTCGGCCGCGAGGGCGGCGCGGGCGAGTTCGGCGAATGGCCCGTCCCCCAAGTGACCGGCGTACAGGGCCTCGACACCCTGGCGGCGGACGGCAGCGAGCACGTTGAAACCACCCCCCACGGAAAGCGACGAACCTTCGCTGCGCACGTCACCGCCCCGATCCGGTAGTGCGTCGACGCGCAGCGTCAGGTCGATGAGCACGCTGTCGAGCACCACGAGTCGCACGTCGACCTACTCGTGACCAGCGAGGAATGCGCCTACGACGTCCAGGTAGCGCTGCGGCTCTTCGACGAAGGGCATGTGACTCGACTCGTCGAAGATCTCCCAGCGCACGTCGGCGATGTGATCAAAGTAGGGCTGGACCGTCGCGGGGGTCGCTTCGTCGTAGCGACCCGAGATGAGCAGCGTCGGCGCGTCGATTTCTCCCAACCGGTCAACGATCGACCACGTTCGCAGACTCCCGATGCAGTAGAACTCATTCGGACCGTTCATCGTGTGATACACGGTGGGGTCGTCATTGGTCTGCTCCATCGTCGCGACGACCTCCGGCGGATTGGGCACCACTCGACAGACGTGTCGGTCGTAGAAGACCTGGGTCGCCGCGAGATACTCCGCGTCGTCGGTCGTGCCGTTCGCCTCGTGACGATCGAGCGCGTCGCGAACCGCGGGTGGCAGGTCCTGGCGGAGTCGATCAGCCTCGGCGACCCAGAGGTCCATCGACGCCGGTGAATTGCTCAGAACGAGGGACTGGAGACCCGGGAGCCGTCGCGTGGCGAATTCGGCGGCGAGCATCCCGCCCCACGACTGGCCGAGCACGTGATAGCGCTCGATCCCGAGGGCGTCGATCAGGTTGTCCAACTCGTCCAGAAACAGCTCGACGGTCCAGAAGTCGACCCCTCGATCGCGCAGGTGCGTGGAACGACCACAGCCCAGTTGGTCGTAGTGGATCACCGGCCGTCCCGTCGCGGCGAGATCGGCGATCCGCAGGAGGTAGTTGTGCGCGGCCCCGGGACCGCCGTGCAGCACGATGAGGGGAATCGAGCCGCCGTCGAGATCGCCCGTCACCCGATACCACGTCTCGAAGGGGCCGAAGGCCACGGTCCCGGTGCGCGAAGGATCCAAGATCATGTGGCGACCTTACACAACCGTTCCAAGGGTGATGAATCGATGATTCGGGTGATTTTTACTGAGACATTATGTTGCGCGACTGGAGTCGCGCCACTCGATTGGTAGCGTTGCGTTGCACGTTTTCGATGCTCGACGACACTTGAGGCACCGGTCCACCATGGCACGACGAACCCCCTTACACGCCCGACCGCGCGAACGGTCGCGTTCGGGTGGGGTCGAGGGCAATACCCGATTGACGAGCTCCTTCGGCGCGATCCTCTTCGCGCTGCTCTTCGTCGAGGGGCTAACGATTGTCAGCATTGGTTCGCTGCTCACCCCTCACATCTTCGTCGGCGTGCTACTGATTCCACCGGTACTGCTGAAGATCGGCTCGACGTCCTGGCGGATGGCCAAGTACTACCTAGGGAACCGTGAGTACCGTCACAAGGGGCCGCCGGCCCCCTTGCTTCGATTTCTCGGCCCCGTCGTCGTCGTGCTCACGGTGGTCCTGCTGGGCTCGGGAGTCGCGCTGGTAGTGGGCGCGCCGACGTCGTGGCGCCCGCAGCTCTTCACGATCCATCGGGTGTCGTTCGTCCTCTGGTTCGCGGCGATGGCCATCCACGTCCTGGGTCATCTCGTCGAGACGGCGAAGTTCGCGCCGCGCGATTGGCTTCCCTACACGCGCCGTCAGGTGAAGGGGGCCACGACTCGCCAGTGGACGCTCGCGGCCGCCCTGGCGCTCGGGGTGGTCGCCGCCATCGCAATCCTGCCCTACGCCGCGAACTGGCGCGCCGCCTTCTTCGGCTGACCTACGAGCGAGTGAGCGGCACCGAACCGCCGGGTTCGACGGCCACGACGCGCGCCGCGGCGTCGCGTTCGCGTAGGTGACGAGCGACCTCGTCGGGAGTCCCCGCGAGTAACGGGAACGTGCCGAAGTGGATCGGGGTGAACCGCGAGACGCCCAGCAGCATCACGGCGTAGGCCGCTTCGCGCGGACCCATGTTGTAGTGGCCGTCGATGGGCATCAGCGCGATTTCGGGTGCGTAGAGCTCGCGGATGAGCGCCATGTCGCCGAAGACGTTCGTGTCCCCCGAGTGGTACACCGGTCCGCCGCTCCCCTCGGGCAGGTGGGCGATGAACCCGACCGGATTCCCGCCGTAGATGTTGGCCTGGCCCTCGCCGGCCGCGACGCCACAGGAGTGGTCCGCCGAGACCATCGTCAGGTCGATGTCGGCGACCCGTACGGTGCCACCTTTATTCATCTCGACGATGTTGGTCAGTCCCTGGGTCGCGAAGTACGCCGCCATCTCGGGAACGCAGACCACCGTCGCTCCGGTCGCCAGGGCGAGGGGCACCACGGAACCCATGTGATCGAAGTGTCCGTGGGTGACCGCGATGACGTCAACGGGACCGACCCCGTCGAGCGACACCGGGCTCTTCGGATTCTCCAGCCACGGGTCGAAAATCAACCGCGTGCCGGTCGTGGTCGTGAGCAGCACCGTCGCGTGCCCCAACCACGTCAGCGTCCCCGGCGCGCCGACCCGGCCGGCGCCACGCAATTCTTCACTCAACGTGTCCATTTCCACCTCCAACTCGTTCGCTGTCATCACGATAGGGCGAGGATGACGACGCCGTCGCTTCGACGTACAGTTACGAGCAAAGGAGACCATCATGCTCATCGCCACGACGAACGACTTGCCCGGTTACCGGATCACCAAGGTGATCGGCGAGGTGAACGGGCTGACGGTGCGAACCCGCAACGTCGGCGCCCAGCTCGGGGCCGCGTTGAAGGCCATCGGCGGCGGCGAGCTCAGGGGTCTCACCCAACAGCTCCAACAGTCGCGCGGCGAAGCCCTGGACCGTATGACCGAGGCTGCGCAGGCCCTCGGCGCAAACGCGGTCGTCGCCATGCGCTACGACTCGAATGAGCTCGCGAACACGTACCAAGAGATCTTGGCGTACGGGACCGCGGTCGTCGTCGAACCCGTCGCCTGACCCGTCCATGATTCCCATCCTGCCCACTGCCGCGATGCGCCGCGCCGACGGCCGCGCCGTTGCGCGCCGGGGCGTGGAGTCGCTCGTGCGCGACGCGGGACTGGCCATCGCGCTGGTGGCGTGCGACCACTTGCCTTCCACCTACGGTGCGCGCGTCGCGGTCGTGGTCGGACCGGGACTCAACGGCGCCGACGGGCGGGTGGCGGCCGAGCAACTTCGTCGACGCGGCGCCGCGGTGGAGGTCATCGAGGTCGCCCAGCAACCCTCAGCGCTTCGGGGCTACGACCTCGTCATTGACGCCGCCTTCGGGCTCGGGTGCTCGCGGCCCTACCGGGCACCGCACGTCCCGCCGACCACCGTGGTGGTAGCGGCCGATCTCCCCTCGGGCGTCGACGCGGACTCCGGGGAGGTGCTCGGTCAGCCGATGAAGGCTCACGTGACCGTGGCGCTCGGTGCGCTGAAGCCCGCGCACGTGACGGGACACGCGGCCGCGTACGTCGGGGAGTTGCGGGTCTTCCCGCTCGGCATCGAGTGCGACGCCACCGACGGGTTGGTGGATGCCAGTGACCTCGCGGAGTTCGTCCGCTGGAGCCGTACCGACCACAAGTGGCACCACGCCGTCGACGTCATCGCCGGCTCCACGGCCATGCCGGGCGCGGCCGACCTCGTCACCCGTGGCGCCCTGGCCGGGGGGGCCTCGATGATCCGGCTCGCCAGTCGAGGCGAACTAGGCCACCACGTCGCCATCGCCAGCGAGGTGGTGCGCACCGACGGTCCACCCGACCCGCGAAGCCGAGCCGTCGTCGCCGGACCGGGTCTCGGCCGCGACGCGGTCAGTTGGCTCGCCGAACGCCTCTCTGGGGTCCGCGTGCCCGTGGTGCTGGACGCCGATGGCCTGAACGAGTCAGTGATCGCCGTTCGGCGACGTGACCTCTGGGTCCTCACTCCCCACGACGGCGAGTACGAACGGCTCGTGGGCTCGACGCCAGCGGCGGATCGTCTCGACGCCGCGCGGACCCTGGCCCGCTCCAGTGGGTGCGTGGTGTTGTTGAAGGGCCCCACCACCGTGATCGCTAATCCCGATGGTCACGTACGGGTCGTCCAGTCCGGCACCAGCGCGCTCGCGACCGCCGGAACCGGTGACGTCCTGGCGGGGCTCATTGGCGCGAGCATCGCCCGCGGCCACGACCCGTTGGACGCCGCAGCCCTCGCCGCGTACGTTCACGGCGCGGCGGGCTCTCGACTCGCGCGCTACGCGCGCTCGTCGGACCTGCCCGGCGCGATCGGTGAGGTCCTCGCGGCGATCTAGCGACGGGTCACGGGGTACCGCCGATGTGGAAGTCCCGGCTGTGCTTTCGAATTTCGCGTCGGGCGATCGTCATCTTGTGGACCTCATCGGGTCCGTCGGCGATGCGCAAGGTGCGAATACCGGCGTACATGTGCGCGAGCGGGGTGAACTGCGTAACGCCCGCGGCCCCGTGAGTCTGAATCGCGCGGTCGATGACCTTGAGCGCCATGTTCGGCACCGCGACCTTGATGCCCGCGATCTCCGCGGCGGCGCCCTTGTTGCCGACCGTGTCCATGAGGTGGGCCGTATGCAGGACGTACTCGCGCGCCATGTCAATCTCAATCCGGGACTCGGCGATCCAGTCCTGGATCAGCCCCTTGTGAGCGAGACTCGATCCGAAGGTCTTGCGTTCCAGGGAACGGGTCACCATCAACTCGAGCGCTCGTTCGGCGACGCCGATGGTGCGCATGCAGTGGTGGATCCGGCCCGGCCCGAGCCGCGCCTGGGCGATCGCGAATCCGCCGCCCTCCTCACCGAGCAAGTAGTCGACCGGCACGCGAACGTTTCGATAGATGACCTCGGGGTGCCCACCGCGTTCGTCGTAACCGAAGACGTGCGGTTCGACGCCGATCTCAACTCCCGGGCTGTCGCGCGGCACCACGATCATCGACTGTTGACGGTGGCGAGGACCGGTCGGGTCGGTCTTACCCATGACGATCAATACCTTGCACCGCGGCGACCGGGCCCCGCTGGAAAACCACTTGCGCCCGTTCAAGACGTACTCGTCGCCGTCTCGTTCGATGGAGAGTCCGATGTTCGTCGCGTCCGAGGACGCCACGTCGGGCTCGGTCATCGAGAAGGCGCTGCGAATCTCTCCGGCGAGCAGTGGCGCCAACCACTCCGCCTTCACCCGATCGGAGCCGTAGAGGTTCAGGATCTCCATGTTGCCCGTGTCGGGAGCGTTGCAGTTCATCGCCTCGGACGCGAACGAGTACCGACCGAGCTGTTCTGAGATCGGCGCGTAGTCGAGGTTCGACAACGGCGTGCCGGGGCTATCGGCGTTGAGGTGCGGCAGGAAGAGATTCCACAGCCCTCGCTCGAGCGCCTGGGACTTGAGACGATCGAGGATCGGGGGGTAGCCGTCGATCCCGAGCTCGTCCAACTGGTCGTAGTACGTCTGCTCGTTCGGTTCGATGACGTGTTCGATGAATCGATGGACGGACTCTTGGACCTCGAGCCCTCGATCGGAAAATGCGTACGGCACCGTTACCACCCTTCGTCGACGAGGCCACCCTCGAACGTAGGCTAGTCAAGGTCGGATCGGCGATTGGACCTGATCAATAGCGAGCACGACGTCCAGCGACCAACCCCCGGCGTACGTCGTCGGACGCCATCAAGGCGAGCGCCAGTTCCCCGACGTCGCCGTCGTCGGGGCAGCACTCGCTGAGTCGGTAGAGCAACTCGGGGCTCTTGGAACGCAGCACCGCATTGCGAACGGCCACGTCGATCTGGTTGCGCCACGAGGTAATTTCGGGGCTCTCCGAACCGGGCAACAACGAGCCACGGTAGAGGTCGAGGGCGGCGTTGAGATCACCGCTCGTCAGGGCCCGCAGTACCCGGACGTGGTCGGCGTCGACGCGTCCACTGAGTCGGTAGGGCCTCGACGCGATCACGCCGCCCACCACCTGGCGCAGGTGCGACAGTTCGGCCTTGACCGTCGTCACGCTGATCGGCTGATCGCCGTAGACCAGCGCCGTCAACTCGTCCAGCGAGAGCCCCTCGTCGTGCATGGCGAGGATCGTGAGCAACTCCAACTGTCGGGGGCTGACCCGGACCGCCGCACCGTTCACGCGCACCGAGGCCGACCCCAGCACCCGCAAGACGACCTCGCCGCGGGACTCGGGCGAGACCACCACGTCCAGCGCCGTCGGGTCACGGGCGAGTTCGTACTCGACGTTGCGCGCGAGCGCACGAACCATGGTGAGCAACGACGGGTTGTACTTGCTCCACAGTGACGACACGTCGATCACGCCGAGCGATCGGCCGTCCGTCGGATCGATGATCGGCGCCGAGTAGCAGACCCAATCGTGGACCATCGGTGCGTAGTGTTCGGCCGAAAATACCGTGGCCGGTCGAATCAGCCGGTGCGCGAGGGCGAGGGCGTTGGTCCCCACCGACCCCTCACTCCAACAGCCACCGAGCGTGAAGTTGACCTCTTCGGCGTGGCGACGCATTCGACGCCCGCCAGCCAGCCACGTGATGGTCACGGTCTCGTCGGTCAGTGCCGCGACGAGGTCCCCGTCGGCGGTCACGTCACGCAAATCGTCGAGAATCACCCGACTCGCACGCCCCAATCGGGAATCCGCGAAGTGCGCCGCTACCGTGGTGGGCTCGCTCATCGGCGCGAGCGCGAGGTCGACCGGCACGGTCTGGGAAGACCGTTGCCACGAGGCGAAGACCTCCGGGCGCGCGGCGCTAGTCGACCCGTGCGCTTGGACGGCTTCGCGCCAAATCGCCTCGACGTCGCCTCGACGCTCCTTCAGCTCTCGGTTCATCGCCCCCCAGACCCAGTGACCAATCACCCGGCCACCCGAGCGAACCATACCGCGAGGCGAGGCGTCTGGCGAGAGCGCGAACCCCCAACCTTTTCCCAACCTGGTCGGCCGTACCATGCGCTGGTTGCGAGAGACGCAACCGAAGTTCGGCGCCCCGGCGCCAGGAAGAAATTGGGGGGATCATGCTCTACGACGTTCCCGGTTCGGCTGGCAGTCCAGTCACCGTAAAGCCCACGTACGACAACTTCATCGGCGGCCAGTGGGTGCCGCCCGTCGACGGTAAGTATTTCGACAACATCACACCCATCACCGGTGAGGCCTTCACGAAGATCGCTCGCTCAAACGCCAAGGACATCGAATTAGCCTTGGACGCCGCTCACGCCGCGAAGGACGCGTGGGGTCGCACCAGTCCGGCCGAACGCTCACTGATGCTGTTACGAATCGCCGACCGTATCGAAGCGAACCTCGAGGCAATCGCCATCGCCGAGTGCTACGAGAATGGCAAGCCGATTCGAGAGACCCTCGCCGCCGACATCCCGCTCGCGATCGACCACTTCCGGTACTTCGCCGGGGCCCTGCGCGCCCAGGAGGGCTCCATCGGGATCATCGATGACACGACGGTGGCGTACCACTTCCACGAGCCGCTCGGCGTGGTCGGTCAGATCATCCCGTGGAACTTCCCGATCTTGATGGCCACGTGGAAGATCGCCCCGGCGCTCGCCGCCGGTAACTGCGTGGTGCTCAAGCCAGCCGAGCAGACCCCCTGGTCGATCCTCAAGGTGATCGAACTCATCGAGGACCTCCTACCGGCCGGCGTGCTGAACGTCGTCAACGGCTTCGGCGTCGAGGCCGGCAAGCCCCTGGCCTCATCGCCGCGAATCGGCAAGGTCGCCTTCACCGGTGAAACGACGACGGGTCGGCTGATCATGCAGTATGCATCGGAGAACATCATCCCGGTCACCCTCGAACTGGGCGGCAAGAGCCCGAACATCTTCTTCGCCGACGTCATGGCCGCGGACGACGACTTCCTCGACAAGGCGATCGAAGGCCTGGTGCTGTTCGCGCTCAACCAGGGCGAGGTCTGCACCTGCCCGTCGCGCGCGCTCATCCAGGAGTCGATCTACGACGAGTTCATGGCGCGCTGCCTCGACCGCGTGAAGGCGATCAAGCTCGGCAACCCGTTGGACACCGACACGATGGTCGGCGCCCAGGCGTCCAACGACCAACTCGAGAAGATCCTCTCCTACCTCGAGATCGGACGCAGCGAGGGTGCCGAGGTTCTCGTCGGTGGTAGTCAGCGACAGGTCGCGGGCTGCGAGGGTGGGTACTACGTCGAACCGACGATTTTCAAGGGTCACAACAAGATGCGCATCTTCCAAGAGGAGATCTTCGGACCGGTGCTCTCGGCGACGACGTTCTCGACTACCGAGGACGCCATCGCTATCGCCAACGACACCCTCTACGGGCTGGGCGCGGGTCTGTGGACCCGGGACACCAACACCGCCTACACCGTGGGGCGGGCGATCCAAGCGGGCCGCGTCTGGACCAACTGCTACCACCTCTACCCCGCCCACGCCGCCTTCGGTGGCTACAAGGGCTCCGGTATCGGACGTGAGACGCACCTGATGATGCTCGACCACTACCAGCAGACCAAGAACCTGCTGGTCAGTTACTCGCCACACAAGTTAGGGTTCTTCTAATCATGGATGAACTTCGTCGCGTCGACATCACCGACGAGGCGGCGGCACTCGTCGCCCGACTGGTGGAACAGCACGGACCGTTGCTGTTCCACCAGTCGGGCGGCTGCTGTGACGGTTCGAGCCCCATGTGCTACCCCCGCGGCGAATTCCGTATCGGCCAGCGCGACGTCTACCTCGGCGTCGTCGCCGACACGCCCTTCTACATGGGGGCCGACCAGTTCGAGTACTGGTCCCACACGCATCTCTTGGTCGACGTCGTGCCCGGACGCGGGGGCGGATTCTCGGTTGAAGCGCCTGAGGGCGTTCGCTTCCTCATCCGCTCCACGGTCTTCACCGACGACGAGATGGCCGCGCTCGCGCCCATCGAGGTAGGAGATCATCACTCGGCGCAGTGAATCGCAACCCTCGTTTTTGAAAAGAGCCGAGGCACGATGTTGCAACTCGCCAATCTTGCGGTCGTGCCAAACGGTGATTACGCCTCGTCGACCGAAAAGTCCGTGGCGATCCTGGATTTAACCACGACATCACCGTGGGTTGCCTCGTCGAACGTTTCGTGGCGACCCTTACCACGACGCTTCGCATCGTAGAGTGCCACGTCAGCGTTTCGCAGGAGTGCTTCGCCGTCCAGGTCGCCGGGGCCGGTCGCGACTCCGACGCTGGCTCGCTGCACGAGCGAGGTGCCAAAAATATCGAATGGCTCGTCGAATTGGTGAAGTAGACGCTCAGCCACCTCATTGGCGGTCTGCGGAGAGGTCATACCCTCCACCAAGTACACGAACTCATCTCCACCGAGACGACACAGCGTGTCCGACGAACGAGTCACCCGTTCGAAGCGTCGAGCAATCTGAACCAGTAGTTCGTCACCCGCGGGGTGGCCGAAGGTGTCATTGACGGCCTTGAAGTCATCGAGGTCAAGCATCAGCACGGCATTCCAACCATGGTCACCGTCACCAACTCGCGAAATAGCCCGGGCGAGTCGCTCATCGAACAATGACCGATTCGCGAGGCCCGTCAACGGGTCGTGCGACGCCTGATAGGTAAGTTCGTCTGTTGCGCGACGCGCCGCCGTTACGTCTTGGAACTGCGAGATGTAATAGCGAGGAGTGCCGTCGGAGTCTCGAAACATGTTCGAGGTGACCTGTACCGTGATGTCTCGTCCATCAGCGTGTCGGTACCGCTTCGTGTACTGCGAGACATTCGTTTCGGCTCGCAGAGCCCTCCACCGAAATCTCTCGATCCTCTTCGACTGTCAGCCCGATCACACCAAGACGCAGAACCTCGGTCTCCGATCGTCCGACCATCTGACACAGCGCCGGGTTGACTCGCAGAAAGTTCATATCGAGGTCAACCAGCGCCATGCCGGTAGGCGCTGCGTCGAACATCAAACGAAATCGCTCCTCGGAATCGCGCAGCGCTGCGACCTCGGCTGATTGACGCGCGAGCGAGATAGCGTGTTCATAGCCGTCACCGAGGATCAACGCGGAGATCGTCAAGATGGTGAGGACGCCCCAAACTTGCCATAACCCTGTTCCGGTGTGGTCAGTGAATAACGCTTCTGGAACCAGCACGGCCACACCGCTAACTGCTGCGCCGAGCGAACCCACGAAACCAAAGTTGGTCCCGCCATACACCACCGGTATGAAGAGCAGCAATGTCCACACGTTGCCCGGGATGGGAATTGAACCATGGTCACGGGCAATATCACCCCACACGTGTACGAGCAGTACGCCAGCGACCATCGCCTGGACAACCCAGAACCGTCGATCCCGAAGGGGCAAACTCACCGAACGCACTTAGACCGGTCTCTCTATCCGCGGATCGTTCCCGGCGGGAATCGAGCGATTGTAACATCGTCGTTCGGCGTTTGAACGGTTCAAACCAAGTGCTCGAGTCCAACCAACGCGCACCACGTCGTTATCGAATCCAGGACCGTGAACGCGTCGAAGTCAGGATTTTGGCCCCGTAAGTTGACGTGTTTTCGGACTACTACGTTGACGAACCGTGCAAGGGTTTTCGACTTCGACGGTCTCGCACGAAGAATCGAGTCGCTGATACGCTGCGGCCGTGCGCTTCTCCGACGAGCACGAAGCCTTTCGATCGACCGTCCGGTCACTCGTCGACCACGTCATCAATCCTCACGTTGACGAGTGGGAGCGGGCGGGCACCTTCCCCGCCCACGAACTGTTCCCCCAGCTCGCGGCCTATGGACTGTTGGGACTCGAGTACGAACCGGCCTACGGCGGCGAGGGAGCGAGCCACCTCTTCTCACTGATTGCCGGTGAGGAGTACGGTCGCATCGGTGCGGCCGGAGTCGCGATGGCCATCGGCGTCCAGACGAGCATGGCCACCCCCGCCCTCGCCCAGTTCGGCTCAGCCGAGCTCAAGGAGCGCTTCCTCGCACCCGCGATCGCGGGTACCGCCGTCGCGGCGATCGCGGTCACCGAACCCGACGCCGGTAGTGACGTGGCGGCCATCACCACGCGGGCCGTTCGTGACGGTGACGACTGGGTCATCACCGGCCGCAAGCTCTACATCACGAACGGGGTCCAGGCCGATTGGGTCTGTCTGCTCGCTCGTACCTCCGACGAGGGTGGCTATCGCGGCATGTCGCAGATCATCGTGCCGACGACGACGCCCGGTTTCAGCGTCTCTCGCAAACTCGACAAGTTGGGCAATCGTTCGTCCGACACCGCCGAACTCGTCCTCGACGACGTGCACGTGCCGGTCGAGAACACGATCGGGACGCCCGGCCGAGGATTCGAACAGCAGATGCGCCAGTTCGTCGTGGAGCGTATGAGTGCGGCCTACTCGATCGTCGGCCAGTGTCGCTACGCGCTCGACCGTACTCGCGACTACCTACTCAGCCGCGAGGTGTTCGGTGAGCCGTTGGCCACGAAGCAGTACGTCGCCTTTCGCCTGACCGAGCTGTCGGCGCGCGTTGACCTTCTGCGTAGCCACAACCTCCAGTGCGCGACCGACCTGATGGCCGGCGAGGACGTGACCCGGATGGCGACGGTCGCCAAACTGACCGCGGGACGCCTCGCCCGCGACGTCGCGGACCTCTGTCTACAGTTCCACGGCGGCGTGGGCTACATGGAGGAGAACTGGACGGCGAGGTTCTTCCGGGACATGCGCCTCTCGTCGATCGGCGGTGGGGCCGACGAGGTGATGTTAAAGGTGCTCGCCCGGCTCGACGGCTACCCGGTGTAGCCAACCAAGCCCGGTCCCGAAAGGACGTCGCGTGAAACCAGATCTCTCCGGACTCGACCCGATGGACGTGAACCTCGCGACGCGCGTCTGCGTCGGCGACGCCATCGGGCGTTGCGCCGCGATGTTCCCCGAACGCGCCGCGATCATCGATCGCCCCGAACGGATCTCCTACCGTCGCCTGAACGAGACCGCTGAATCCTTGGCCGCATCGCTGGTGAGGCTGGTCGGTCAACGCCAGTTGCCGGTCACGATGCTGATGGGCAACTCGTGGCGGTTCCTCGCGACCTACTTCGCCTGCGCAAAGGTCTCGCTCGTGGCGATGCCGGTCAACGTAACGCTGTCACCGTCGGACATCGAGTGGATCATCGCCGATGCCGCCTCCCCCGTCGTCGTCGTGGACGCCGCCTTTGCACCGATCCTCGACCCCTTACTGGCGAACCTCCCATCGGTCACCACGGTGGTGGTGATCGGCGACGCGACGTTCTCGAACACTGGGGTCACGGTCACCACCTGGGACGAGTTGACCGCCGAGGGTCCTGACCCAGACGTCGACGTGCTCGTCGAGGACCGCGATACCTTGCAGTGCCTCTACACCTCGGGTACGACCTCACGACCCAAGGGCGTGCTGGTGAGTCACGTGAGCGTGCTCATCGCCAGTCTGACCAACGCGCTGATGATGGAGCACCACTGGGGGTCGGACCCGTCAGTGCTGCTCAACGTCCTGCCGCTCTTCCACACGACGGCGCTCAACACGCTCTGCCTCCCCGTACTCGTTACCGGCGGAACGGTCGTCCTGCCGGGTCCCTTCGACGCCGGTGACGTCCTCGACGCCGTGGAATCGCACGGGGTGACCCACATGATGCTGTTGCCGATGATGTGGGCCGGCGTCGTGCGAGAGCACGAACACGCTCCGCGCGACGTGAGTACGGTGCGCCGCGCCGTGTACGCGATGGCCCCGATGAGCCGCGACCTGCTCGATCGCGTCGACGAGGTCTTCACGAACGCCGCGGTCATCTTGGGTTCCGGACAGACCGAGGTAGTGCCGGCCACGGTGCTGCAGTGGCCCGAGCATCGGGTGAGCGCCCCGGAATCGTGGGGGCCGTCGGTCCCGACCGTTCGCACCGAATGCCTCGACCTCGACGGGCGAGTCGTGGCCGTCGGAGAAGTCGGTGAGATCGCCTATCGCGGTCCGCACGTCGCCAGTGGCTACTGGAACAACCGAGACGCCAACACGATGGCCTACGCCCACGGCTGGTTCCACAGCGGCGACATCGGTCGCGTCGACGCCGACGGTGTCGTCTGGTTCACCGACCGGCTGAAGGACATCATCAAGACCGGCGGTGAGAACGTATCGTCCGTCGACGTCGAGCGGATCGTGAGTTCGGCCCCCGGGGTCGCCGAGAGTGTCATCGTCGGCGTGGCCGACGAGTACTGGGGTGAGGCGGTCTGCGCCGTCGTCGTGCCCGACGGCTCGGTCGATCCGACGGCGCTGCCCGACCTCGTCATCGCCCACGCGAAGGCGAACCTCGCCGGGTTTCAGGTGCCCAAGCGGGTTGTCGTCGCCGACCAGCTCCCCAAGACCGCCACCGGCAAGACCCGCAAGCACGAGGTACGGGACTGGCTCGCCCTCGTCAACACCGCCCCACCGGCCGCGGCGACGGAGCCCGAGTAGTTCCCCCTGAGGGCCGTTAGATTGCCTGTAGGACAGGAGGACCCGTGAAGCCAAGGATGCTCACCGTCGCCGCGATTCAGATGAACTCGGGTCCGGACCGCGACCAGAACCTCGAATCGGCGATCGCCCTGATCGAGTTGGCGGCCGACGAAGGCGCCACCTACGTCCAGGTTCCCGAGTACTTCAACTACCTCGGACCGGCTCGGAGTTTCAACGACGTGGCCGAGCCGATTCCCGGACCCACGACGACTCGCATGGCGGCGGTCGCCAAACGCCGACGGATCCACCTCCATCTCGGCAGCATGCTCGAGCGCCGCGACGACGAGCGACCATCCAACACCAGCGTGCTCCTCGGTTCGACGGGGTCGATCCTCGCGACGTACCGCAAGACGCACCTCTTCGACGTGGACGTGCCCGGCGCCGTCACCCACCGCGAATCCGACGACCTCAGTGCGGGCGAGGAGTTGGTGGTCGCTCGACTCAAACGTTTCACCGTGGGCCTCTCGGTCTGCTTCGACGTCCGATTTCCCGAGTTGTACCGAGAGTTGACCGCCAACGGGGCCGACGTACTCGCGATACCGGCCGCCTTCAACGCGGTGACGGGTCGGAGTCACTGGCACGTACTCGTTCGTTCACGGGCCATCGAGAACCACGCCTTCGTCGTGGCGGCGACCCAGGCCGGGGTGACGAGCGACGGCATCGCGACCTTCGGCCACGCCCTCATCGTCGATCCGTGGGGCGTCATCCTCGCCGAGTCGTCGGGCGACGAGCCCCAGGTCATCACCGCCACCCTCGACCTCGACGAGGTGTCACGCCGACGGGCGCAGATCGCCGTGATGCGATTCCGCCGGCCCGCGTTGTATCGGCGGCCGGTACGGGTCGTCGGGGCGTAGCGTTACCCCGGAGTAACGGTCTTCCGTCACTCCGAGACGCCACAGCGCGCGACCTAGCATGGAGCGCGGTGCCATCGGGCGCATTCGACGGCACCGTACGTGTACATCCTGCGAGAAAGCCGTGAACCCCCCATGAGCATGCCCAGCGCCTCCTACTCCATCACTATGCGCGTCATCCTTGACGTCGCCTCGACGATTCCGAGCATCGCCACCGCGGTCGCCGACGCCGGTGGCCTCGTGACCGCCCTCGACGTCGTCGAGCCAATCGACGGGCACATGGTCGTCGACGTGACCTGCAACGCCAGCAACGAGGAGCACGCAACGGCGCTCGGCGAGGTCGTCGAAGCGGTAGCCGGTGCCTCGGTGCACGCCATCAGCGACCGGACGTTCCTCATGCACCTCGGCGGGACGATCGAGGTCAAGCCCAAGATCGCCCTTAAAACCCGCGACGACCTGTCCATGGCCTACACCCCCGGCGTCGCACGCATATCGAACGCCATCGCAAAGGACAAGGGTCTGGCGCGCAAGCTGACGATCAAGCGCAACACCGTGGCCGTCGTGACCGACGGGTCGGCGGTGCTCGGCCTAGGCAATATCGGGCCCGAGGCGGCCCTGCCGGTGATGGAGGGCAAGGCCCTGCTCTTCAAGCGATTCGCCGACATCGACGCCTGGCCGGTCTGCCTCGACACCCAGGACGTCGACGAGATCGTACGCATCGTGCAGTGCATCGCCCCGGTGTACGGCGGCATCAACCTCGAGGACATCGCAGCGCCCCGGTGCTTCGAAATCGAGCGACGGCTGCGCGACCTGCTCGACATCCCGGTCTTCCACGATGACCAGCACGGCACCGCGGTCGTCGTCTACGCCGCGCTACGAAACGCGCTACGCGTGGTCGGCAAGGAGATGAAGGACGTGCGGGTCGTCATGCTCGGCGTCGGGGCCGCCGGCGTCGCGATCTCCAAGCTGCTGATGGCCGAGGGTGTCGGTGACATCATCGGGGTGAACCGTCACGGGATCTTGGACGCGGACGACCCGAACCTCGACGAGGACCGTCGCTGGCTAGCGGCCCACACGAACGTCGAGAAGCGCCGCGGCGACCTGACCGAGGCGATGCGCGGGGCGGACGTCTTCGTCGGCGTCTCCGGGCCGAACCTCGTCACCGAAGCGCAGCTCACCGTCATGGCGCCCAACTCCATCGTCTTCGCCCTGGCCAACCCCGACCCCGAGATCGACCCACAGATCGCCCGTCGGCACGCCGCGATCGTGGCAACCGGTCGCAGCGACGAACCCAACCAGATCAACAACGTCCTCGCCTTCCCGGGCATCTTCCGTGGCCTGCTCGACGCGGGCGCGACTCGCATCACCGAAGAGGTCGAGATCGCAGCCGGCCGCGCGATTGCCGACGCGGTCAGTTCCGACGACCTCTCGGCCAATTACATCGTGCCCACCGTGTTCAACGCCAGCGTCGCCAAGGCCGTCGCGGACGCAGTCGGCAAGGTCGCGCGCGCCCACGCCGACGAGTAGGTCCCGACGTACCGATAAGTTGTGGTGCTTGGGAGGCCCCGTGGCTCGACGATGGCACTATCTCGTTGTCGCGATGCTCATCGGGTGCGGTCCGATTGCCGCGTCCGCCGGTACACCGACACTTGTCCTGCACGGTGACGGACTCGCCAACCTTCGATTCGGTACGCGCGCGACACTGGTCGTACGAACCCTCGGCGCCACGCTCGGGCGCCCGACGAGCCCCCTCGCGTCAGCGCCCGGCACGGTGCGATGCGGGGTCGATGCCGCCGCGGCCTGGCGTGGCGTGATCGTCTTTGTGGACCGCGGGGTCTTCGTCGGTTACTCGGTCACCGCCAATGCGCGAACCCCGCTTCGTGCCGACAACGGGCTCGCCATTGGTGACACCGTGGCCCAGGCGCGCCGGATCTTTGGGCGCCGGCTTCGCCTCAGTGGCAACCAGGGTGGCGCGTGGTTCGCCCGCATCCCGACCGGCCGCTACTACGGGTTCCTGGCTCCGAGTGGACCGCCACCGGGCCCGCGATCGACCATCCTCAGCATCGAGGCCGGTCGAGTGGGCTGCCCGGCGATGACCCCCTAGCCGTGAGCCCTCGCGACGGCCCGCCTGCCGGGTACGACGCCGACGTCACACTGGCGGGCCGAACGTCACGTCCTTGGCCTCCACGGTGCCGGCCGTACGACCGGGTGCTGACTGATCGCTCCAGTAGAGATTCGTGTGCGCGATGACCGCGGCCGGGGGTGGTGCGCCCCACTGCGTGAGGTCCTCGGTCGTGTGCGCGTCGCTGACCAACACCGCGTCGTAGCCTCGTACGAACGCTCCGTGCAGTGTCGAGCGAATGCACGCGTCAGTCTGTGCGCCCACGACGACGAGTCGCCCAACGCTGAGTCCCGACAGGACATCCTCGAGTGTGGTGTCCTCGAAGGAGTCGCCGTAGCTCTTCTCCACGAGGACCTCGGTGTCGTCACGCTGTAGCTCGGGGACGAGTTGCCACTCCTCGCTCCCGCGAACGAGGCCTTCGTCGTGGTGCTGGACCCACACCACCGGCACCCCCTCAAGACGTGCCCGGTCGACGACACGACCGATGTTGTTAACGACGGCGTCACGTTCGTACGCGCTCGCAACAACGCCCTGTTGGACATCGATCACGAGCAAGGCACTGCCTGGACGGTTCTTGAGAGTGGTCATAACGCCCCCTTCACGGATCACCTTCGTCGCTGACCGTAGCGGGATCCACCACCCCCGTGCCGATGGCTAGGCGGGTACCACGCGGACCGCTGCACCTACGTCGCCATCGACGCTCGATCGTGCAACAGTGCTGATCATGAGGGTAACAATCGCTCGGGCTGCGTTGGCACTCGCAACATGAGAGTGCTAAAATGAGTCCGCCGAAGTGATTCGGTGGTCAAGAGCAGCACGATCTAACAGGAGGTTTTCACATGGCTCTTGTTCGAACTGACGCATTTAGGGACATCGATCGGTTCCTGCAGCAATTCTGGGCGAGCCCGGACGTGGCTCGAACCCACTCGGTTCCAATGGACGCGTACCGAAACGGCGACTCGTTCCTCATCTTCGTCGACCTCCCCGGAGTCGACCCGAAGGAGATTTCGCTCACCGTTGAGAACAACGTGCTCACAATCCGGGCGGAGCGCACGGCGCCGACCTCAGCCGAAGGCGTTGAGCGCCTGATGTCGGAACGCCCGTACGGGTCATTCACGCGCCAGGTCTTCCTCGGCACCAGTTTGGACTCCGAGAAGATCGACGCTGACTACGAATCTGGCGTCCTGACGATTGCGATTCCAATCGCCGAACACGCAAAGCCCCGACGAGTTGAAGTCACCTCGAAGGGTGAGCGCAAAGTCATTTCCGCCTGAGTCGCGAGTGCCCGGCGCCGAATAGGCGCCGGGCACGTCGTCACGATCCGTGCGCGTCACGTGAAGCCGTTCTTCGTTTGATTCGGTCAAAACACGTTGCGCTACACCAGTAAGCCTCAACTCGACAAATCGTACGACCGCACGACGTCGATTCATCGCCGAGACGGCGGACTATGAGCACGGTCACTCCGAACAGTACTCGGCGTCGGTTAAGTCGCCGAGGGTGGATGCAGCGGTCAGTGGCCACTTGCACCTTGATGAGCGTCTCTTGGCGGACCAGAACAACCAGTCCCGATGATACCGATAGAGTTCCACTCGCGGCGGTGCTCGATAGCCGAGTCGAAGGCGATCGGCGTCGGCGCGGCGGACGGCAACGGATTTCTCGACTCGACGTGGACCCCAGCTGGAGAAACTCGTTTGGGTCAGCCAGCGCTGGACTCCTAACGCCGTCGCCGGTCGCCAACGACATCGCCCACGTCGTGGTCCACGTTTTGGACGCCGTCGTGCGGCCATTCGCCCCCTCTAGACCGTTCTGTCTCTCCACACGGGGCGACCGATGACGTCACCGCCGAGAGCGATAAGGTCACCGCGTGGCTTCCGCTGACGATTCGTACGACCTCGCCCTCGCCGCGTCGACGTTGCGAGCGAACGGTACCGACGTCCAAGCGCTGCTCGGCGCGCTGGTGGTCGGCTTAGCCGACGCCCTCGGCGACCGGATCGAGACTGTCTTCGCCGGTGGACGATTTCGCAAGTCCCACGACATCGCGTCGGTTCGGATCATGGTCGGCGATGAACACTTCGAGGCGATGGTGGACGGTGCGCAACTTCGATGTTCGGTGTCGCACCTATCGGGCGGCATCCGGATCCGTAGCGAAACTCTCGACACCGACGCGTGGATCACTCGACTCGTGAGCTCGCTCGCCAACGAAGCCGCACAAAGTGAATCGGCCCGCCGGGCCCTCGAACACCTCGTCATCGGAGGAAACCAATGAGTGACCACGTGAACGACCTCCCCGAAGCCACGGAGCATCGCCTCGAGGAGCTCGAGCACGGACTCTTCACCTCCGACCTGTCGGTGAATGAATTCCTCCTCGTTAAAGAGGCGGGCTTCCACCCAGTCGGTCTCGTGATGGGATCGTCGATTTACCACACCGGAATCCAGACCCGGAAGTGGAGCCAGAGCCAGGAACTGACCAAGCTCACCGAGGCGATGTACAACGCCCGCGAACTGGCGATGACCCGCATGGAGCAAGAGGCCACCGAACTCGGCGCCGACGGCGTCGTCGGCGTGCGTCTCGACGTGAACTACTACGAGTGGGGTAAGGACGCAGCCGAGTTCATCGCGGTCGGCACCGCGGTCAAGGCCGAGGACGGCGTCTCTCGTCGGAACAAGCTCGGCAAGCCCTTCACCTCGGACCTCTCGGGCCAGGATTTCTGGACGCTCTCGCAGACGGGCTACGCGCCGCAGGGCCTCGTCATGGGCACGTGCGTCTACCACATCGCCCATCGTGGTCTCGGCCAAACACTGAGCTCGACGGGACAGAACGTGGAGCTACCCAACTTCACCCAGGCCCTCTACGAGGCCCGCGAGCTGGCGATGACCCGCATGCAGGACGAGTCGACCCGGCTCGGCGCGTCGGGCGTGGTCGGGGTCCGTCTCGAAGAGAAGTCCCACCAGTGGGGCTCGCACACCATTGAATTTCTCGCACTGGGCACGGCGGTCACCAAGACCGCCGAAGCCATCACGCTCGCCAAACCGACGACGATCATCTCGCTCGACAACTAATGACCGCGACCGACCACGACGCCACCAACGTCACGCCGACGAGTTCATTCACGTCGGGTCTCAGCGTCTCGGACTTCGCCGCCTGCCTCTCGATGGGTCTCGAGCCGGTCGGCTTGGTCCAAGGGTTTTGCGCCATGCAGTCCAACGCCTACGGGGTCGGCGCCATGCAGCGGGGGCTGTCGCCGTATCAAGGACAGAGCGGTTACGTCGAGAACTATCAGTGCCCCCACGGGATGGTCGCCGGGGAGCACCGCATGTGGGGTCAGAACTACGAGCAGTACTGGATCGAACAGACCTGGAGCCAAGGATTCTCCTCGGCCTACACCCGCATGCTCGAGGAGGCGACGAGTCTCGGAGCCGTCGGCGTGGTGGGGGTAATCGACACCCAGAGCACGCTCGTCGGTGCGGGGGTCATCGAGTTCCACCTGCGCGGTACCGCAGTCCGGCTCACGGGTTTGACTACCGAGTCGGCGACTCCGTGGTCGACCTACCTCGCCGGGCAACGCCTGGTCAAGGTCTTCGAGGCCGGGTTCACGCCGGTCTCCGTGGTGGCCGCCGTCGCTTCAGTCCGCGTATGGGCCTACTGCATCACCGAGTACCTGATGGGTGGTAGTGGGGTCGGCGTCTGGTCGTCCAACACGTCATCGGTGGAGATCGACCAGATCGTGCGCGCTCAGAGCCAGTCGCGGTCGATCGTCCGTTCGAGCGCGCGCTCCCAACTGCACGGTGACGTTCTCCAAGGCGTGCAGCTCGGCGTTTCGCAACGCGAGTACGAGCGGGGCGACATCGAGATCCAATCGATCCTCCGCGGTAACCGCGTACGACGTTTCCGTGACTATCAGCCGCTGCTGTCCCCCGAACCAACGGTGCGGCTCTCGTGACCAGTTCAGGAGAGACAACGGGAATCGACCTGACCTCGCTCGTGCGTGAGGCCCTGTCCGCGCACGGTAGTAGCGCAGCCACCACGTCGACGACATCGGATCTCTCAATCGACGAGGAGTTGAACCTCCACGCAATCGGGTGGGAAGCGGTCGAACTGGTCAGCGGGTATTCGGTCTTCTCGACCCCGATCGGACTGTGGAGTTGGGGCCAGGGTGAGATCGTGGCGGCTGGCGAAGCGCACGCCAACGCCTTTCGAAACGCCACGAACCGTCTCTGCAACGAAGCCAGCACTGCGGGGGCGCACGGCGTCGTCGGGGTCCACGTCGAGCGGTCGATCTACTCCACCCACACCGAGGTCTCGCTGATCGGCACGGCAGTTCGTCCGATTGGAGCCAAAAAGGTCGATCCCTCACTGGTCTTCGCCTCGGATCTCTCCGCACGGGATTTCTCCCGGCTCATCCTCGCGGGCTGGGAACCGCTAGGCCTCGCCGTCGGGGCCAGTTTCGTCTACGCGCCGCGCCGGTCCATGGGCACCGTTCTCCAACAGCAGTCTCAGAACGTGGAGCTCACCAACTTCACCGAGGCGATCTATTCGGCCCGTGAAATGGCCATGGAACGAATGCAAAGCTCCGCCATCGCTCGACACGGGACCGGTGTCGTCGAGGTAAAGATCGTGGAAGGCCCGATGGCGTTCGCGGCGCACGCCGTCGGCTTCGCCGTTTGGGGAACGGTCGTTCGACTGGCGGGAGAATCCCATCGACTGCTTCATCCATCGATGGTGGTTTCGCTCGACGACCCCGTGGTGCTGTTCGACGCGGCGAGCCTCGAATAGTCCCTGAAGCATCCGAGGAGCATCGAAGCGCGACTGGGTGTCGTTCACGATGCCGGTGCACCACCGAAGAGCAGCCATCCTCAACGCATTTGGGCAAGCTCCGCCTTCGACGTCGTTCGCTAACGCGTTGGGAGTCAGAGAACCAACACCTATTTCTCGTCGTTCGTCTTCGCGCACCGTCGGATCCGATAGTTCACGCGTCGAGCTGCGCGATCCACTCGTTGCTGCTGAGTACCGTCGCCTGACGTGGGAACACTTTGTCCATCAAGACGCGATGCACCTCGTCGTCGGCGTCGGCGCACGCGTCGCGCAAGATGGTCAAACGAAAATCAAGGTCCGCGGCCTGGCGCGTCGTGGACAACACGACGCCGCTCGTAGCGATACCGGCCAGGACCAAGGAATCGATCGATAACGACCGCAGCACAACATCGAGGTCGCTGCCCGCGAAGGCGCTGACCCGTCGCTTCGTCACGATCACCTCGCCGTCCAGCGGTTCGAGGTCCGGATGTATCTGGGTCGACGCGTGCGCCTCTCCGAGCGAATGCGACGTCGCCAACGTCGAGAACGATTTGTTGTTTGCGCTGACTTCGGGCGCACCATCACGAAACGCCACGCGAACGAAGAGTACTGGTCGGTCATGGCGACGCGCAGCGGTGACTGCGGCCGCAGCGCTGGACAGAATGGCTTCGGCCCGCTCCCCTAAACGTTCAACGATTCCGACCTGCATGTCCATGACCAGCAACGCTTCGTTCGTCACGCCAGCTCCTTTACGCACCCGAGGTGCTCATCGATTCAAACCACGATTGGGCGAATCGCCACTCTATCTGGACGTCGCCGACCCCGGGATCCCCTCAATCCGTAGACCGTACCGCCTACGAACTCCTGGTCAGACAATTGTCCAGGTCGGGCATCGCCGCGGCCCCACGAACACGATGGCGCTGCTAACGGCGCAGAAAGTATCGCAGCTAATGCTTCCTGGCTCGGATTTCGGCCAACCGCACACGAAGAAGTTGCTCGACCAGTTCGTCCGTTAATGGAACCTCCCTGGTGAAGCGAAGGGCGCTCTTGGACCGAGAGTATGCGTCAAGTTGTCCCGCGAGTTGATCAAGGACTGATCCGCTGAAGGGGAGATAGCTCATGTGGTTCTTGAAGGACGCAAAGCCACCGACGACTCCGCCGGCGACGCGAAATGCGGGAACCCGGTAGGAAATGCACTGCTCAGCTTCAGGAATAATGGTGAGGATCGTCGTGCGGAGTCGCTCTAGAACGGCACGCTGACCAGCGGGAATATTCTTTAGGTACCGATCGATTTCGGTTGCACTCATGATCCACCCTACGCCTCGGACGACCAATCGACGCCGTTGCCCAGAAACCAGTCAACGCTCGTCAAGAATCAAATTAATCGGTGCCCCCGGCAGTGCCCCCGGCAGGATTCGAACCTGCGCACACGGTTTAGGAAACCGATGCTCTATCCCCTGAGCTACGGGAGCAAATATGGGTTTTCATCGTCTCAAACCAAGGAACTGTGTACCCAGCACAACCTCAGCACAACATTCCAATCGAACTTCACCGCATTTCTCGACTGTTCCCTACCATTCAAACAAGTTACCCTCGAGAACCCGACGAGTCCCCAATATCCTTACCAATTCAGCACTGCGATTTGCGTGCGTGATCGTGCCGGAACCGCGTGTCGTCACCGGGCACGCGCGTCTTCAGCGCTTGGACGTCGGCTTCGACTTCTTGGCATTTGCTTCGATGAGGCTGGCCGGAAGAAGCGTGCCGTCGCACACGTCGCGAGCCACCTTGGAGAGACCAAGATTGTTGTTACGAGAGTACGCGCGAATTTGTTGAAAAGCCGCTTCAATGTCGCCCTCGAGAGACTGGCTCATAATGCCTTTTGCTTGCTCAATAACGATTCGGCTCTCGAGAGCGGTCGCGAGGTGCTCGTTCAATTTTGTGGCATCAAATGCAAGTTGGGATTCGAAGATAGCGATCGTCGCGATATCAGCCATATCTTGCACGAGAGCCAAGTCGTGATCGCCAAGCCAGCGTTCGTTCGAGGCGAAGCAATTGAGAACGCCGATAGTCTTTTCTTCGAGTCGCATGGGGATGCAGTGCATCGTTGAAAATCCCTGTTCAATTGCTCGTGCGCTCAACTTGGGCCACTGAGTATTGCCCACCTCAAACAGATGATTCGAAATGGGTCCACTTTTGAAGCACTCGGCGCTGGGACCCTCTTCTAACTGAAGCTCAAACAGTTCCAGCATTCGAGGAGATTCATTGGATGAGGCCACCCACTGCAGTAGTCCTTCCGAGGTGTGTAACATCACACCTGCGACGTCCACGTGAGCGTCTTCAACACATTGGAGACAAAGCATCAACGAAACGTCGTAGATGTCAACGTCTTGGTGGTCGCCTTTGGGCAACACTACCTGGATGGGCTCTTGGGGAGTTTTAGACGTCAATTTCGCCACCTTGATTCGGTCCAGGTATTCCGGAGACTCTGATCTGCATCGAGTTTTGTTACCCATTTCGGTCTTGAAATCAGGCGGTCTTCTCTTCCTTCATTGACAGTTCGAACTCGACCGGTGAGACGTAATCGAGGGACGAGTGCCGACGCTGGCGATTGTAGAACACCTCGATGTAATCGAACATGGCATTGGTGAGTTCGAGACGCGTCATCCACTTCTTGCGGTTGAGTAGCTCGTTCTGCATGCTCGACCAGAACGACTCTATCATGGCGTTATCGAATGCGTCGCCGACCGACCCGAAGGACGGCATCAGGCCGGCGTCGCGGATCCGCTCGGTGAAGGACCAGGACGTGAACTGAACGCCGTGGTCGGCGTGGACCACGGAACCCTTCTTCACACGACGCTGCTTGATGGCCATGTCGAGCGCGTTGACCACGAGATTGGTGTCTTGAACTGAGTCGATTGACCAGCCCACGATGCGTCGACTGCAGGTGTCGAGCACACAGCAGCAATAGACCTTGCCTTCACGCGTCGGGTGTTCCGTTATGTCCGTGACCCAGAGCTCGTCGAGGGACGACCGCTCGAACTTGCGCTGGACCAGATCGTCCGACGTCGGGGTGCCCTTCACGCGCTTGACCTTGCGAGGTCCCGGAATCCCGGCGATTCCTGCGTTGTGCATGAGAATCGTCACCAGCCCCCGACTGACGTGGACGCCACGACCCTTGGTGAGTTCGGCGTGCACGCGCCGAGCTCCGTAGGTGCCGCGGCTGTCGGCGTGGACCTCTCTGATGAGCCCGGTCAGCCACTCACGACGGATCTTCGTGGGCGACATCGGACGGGTCTTGGCGAGGTAGTAACCGGCGCTCGAGACACCCAGCACTTCACAACACTTCTTCACGGCGAACCCGGCGCCGACGAGGGTGTCGATCACCGGGTAGACCCTTTTGGGCGGATGTCCTTTCCGAGTAGTTCGTTGGCGCGGCGCAGGATCTCGACCTCGGCCTCGAGCTCGCGGATGCGTCGGCGTGCCCTCACCAAGTCCTTGGACTCCTTGGTCGACACGCCAGGGATCTCGCCGTGGTCGATCCGGTCCTGTTTGATCCAGTTGTAGATGGTGGCGGGCGTAACGTCGAGATCGTGGGCAGTCTTAGTGACCGACCACCCCGATCTCACGAGCGCGATCGCTCGCCGTCGGAACTCCGCGGGATAGGACGCTGGCATGAATTGAGCCTTCCTTACAGTCTTATGTTCGGCCGAAGGTACTCACTCCCTCCGAGATCCTGATCAGGCTCATCACGGCTAAGCGCGACAACAACCTGAGGAAGGTCACGGCTACTCTGGACTCCCTCGTAAAGTGTCGTCTCGTTACGAGACTGAGCCGTCACCGTTACCTCGCCACGGAGGACGACCACGGTTGCTAGCACACTACGAATGTCCACGGACGCCGAATTAGCTACCAAAATCCGCTGCAGGTCAACCTCCTCGTTGGCCATACCCCGACCTGCGAGCCACAATGCGCGAGTACACGGCACGGTCGATACCCCGAAGCGACGTCTCGCCTTTCTCCATTGCACACGATCGTGCTCGGTCATCGACAGTAGAGATCCGGAAACATGTGGACCCTGAGCCAACTCCGGGTCCCTGTGGTATTTTTCTAACGGCGGACAACTAGTCGAGAAATGCGTTGGCGTCGATGCCAAATGATTCGAGTTTGCGGTAAAGACTCGATCGCGAGATGCCGACCCGTTCGGCGGCGTGCGCTCGGTTACCGTGACACGCGGCTAGGGCACCGATTATGAGCTCGTACTGCGTCTGCTCGATGAGTGTCAATCCCCGCGGACGGCGCATTCGGTACTGCGCTGGCAAGTCGCCGAGCGACAGGGGAGCACGTCGACCGCTCTCGGCGAACAGTGCGGTGAGTAGTTCGTGGAGTTCGCGGACGTTGCCCGGCCAGCGGTGCATTGAAAGGGCCGATACCGCTTCCGACGTCATACTGCCCTTGCCAAACCAGTGCTCGACGAGCACGGGAATGTCGTAGGTTCGCTGGCGCAGTGGCGGAATGTGGATGGCGATCGGGAATCGGTCGAGTAGAGGAGCATGCCCGTCGAGCGATGGGGCAGTCACCGTTGCGGCAAGCCACACTCCGCCCGTTTCGTCAAAGGCATCAATGAGTTGAGCCACGCTTTGTGCGCTGGCCTCGTCGAGCAGTTCTAGGTGACGAATGATCACAGTCGCCGGCGGGCCGTTCAGGGCGGCGGCCGTGCGACGTATCCATCGGGTCGCTCCTTCGACGTTCTGATTGGCGGCGTCGCGCAGAATAAATTGTTCGCCGAAGGCGCGCAATTGGTCGATGGCCAATGCAACGGAGAACTTCCCCACGCCGGCTTCACCGCTGATGATCAACCGCTGGCGAGTCTGGGAGTAATGGACCGCCTTCTCTACCACCTCGCTCCACGCAACGCTTCGTCCCGCGAGCAACGGCAGGTGGAGCGTCTCGTTTCGAGAAAAACGCGGGGCGTTCCTTTTTCGCTTCGGAACCGGAGTAGCGGTGTCGGCTCTGAGCATGACTAGGTCGCCAACGGTCCTCAAGCCGTCGTTGACCGGATGAAAGAGCGCGGTGATTGGCCTTCCGTTGCCGATTTGCAGCTTGACCGCCGGCGTTGGCCGAGGCATCGAATGGGCGTGATTAACTTCAGTCCACAGTCGGTCGTGGTCCGTGTCCCCCAGCAGTTCCGATGCGGCACGGTTGGCAATCAGCACTTGTTCATTCATGGACAGGACGGGACGGTGCGAGTGTCGCGTGGCTTCGAGGAATCGTTCTAAGAGCATGCGCTCATCTGACGTTGCGCCATTGACGAGAGACTCGTGAATTGTTTCAGTCGCTCGCCGAACGAGGGGCACGATGAACGGGCTGTAGTCCTCTTTCATCACGGTGACACTCACGGCACCGAGCATTCGACCATCGTGTGGATCGCGAATTGGGGCAGCAACGCATGAGAGGCACTGGAGAGATTGGGCGTAATGCTCGCCGGCGACGACTTCGGTCAACTCTCCGAGCACCAGTGAGGTGCCAATTGCATTGGTGCCCACATCGCGTTCAGCTCGTGAGAACCCGACGGCGAGCGTCAACTTGTCAAGTCGACGTGCCAATTGTGCTTCGGTAACCCATCGGTCTATCACTCTGGCTTCGCTGTCAGACGCGAACACTGCAGCCTGGCAGCCTACGAGTTGATCGCTCAGGTGTTGAAGTATCGGTCGCACAACGCTGAGAAAAATGCCGTCATCTTCAGTATGAGGCGTGTACGGGGGATTTCGCAGTTCTGTTCGCACACCATTCAGCCGACAACGGTCCCACGATTCACTAATCACGTCACGCACGGGTGAGACCTTGTGAGGCTCGTCCATCCCAATACTTATCCGTATCATCGTGAGCCCGGGGGGGTTGACGGTCCACTCGGTTACCTTCGCAATCGCACATGTAATACCCCCTGATCAACGTCGATTAGCTAAGAATGACCAAGAACTATCCGCCAAATAATCCCGAACTAGGACCCAACGAACTAGGTTTCGACGCCTGTCGGACGCTACGTGAAATATATCGACAATCGGGGGTCAGAACGTATGCACGGTGGGCCAAACCCAACACGTGGCCAATCGCACCGTGCGCAATCAGTTGGAATCGTAATCCGCCACGCGAGATGCTCGAATCCACACGATGATTCGCTTGCGCCGAAGGGAATGATGTGATTCTCGGGCGTCTGCAACTTCGAAACTGCTATGCGCATTGCGCGTGGTAGCCACCACTTTTATGACGTCGACTGTCCCAAAGTGACACAACTACGCCTGGTATCGCCCTGTTATGTTCACACCAGGAATTTGGGAACATCCAGGAGGGGAATATATGAACGACTTTGCCAAGCGAACAAGTATAGGACTTGTCGCATCAAGTATGGCTTTTGCGGGTCTTGCCGCGCTGAGCACGGGTAGCGCGATGGGGGCGTCACCAAAGAGTTCGAGCAACACGATCTCGGTTGGCACGCTTTACGCCAGCACCGGTTCCTTCGCGACGTCGTCGCTACCGGAGTACGCCGGACTGCAATTCTGGGCGAAGAGCGTCAACGCTCATGGTGGCATGTACGTCGCCCCGCTTAAGAAGAAAGAGAAGGTCAAGATCGTCGCCTATAACGACCAGAGTGACCCAGCAACGGCGACGACGCTCTACAACCAGTTGCTCACCCAGAACCACGTCAACGTGATGGTCGCGGACTTCGGCTCGGTATTGACCGCGCCGGCGATCACCATTGCCAAAGACCAGAAACAGTTGCTCTTTGACGTGACCGGGTCGGGCACGTCATTCTTCTCCAATGGGGCCAATCCCTACGTGGTCCTCACTTCCTTGCCCGTTTCGGCCGTATGGCCGAAGCCGGTCGCCAAGTTGTTGGAGAGTCTGAAGACGAAGCGAGTTGCCATCCTCTACTGCCAAAACGACTTTGACCAGGCACAGGCCACGGCGATCCAAGGATTCTTGAAGCAAAAAGGGATAACGCCCGTCTACTTCCAGGGAGTTCCGACGACCCAGAGTGACTACAGCACCCTGGTCCAGTCGATCAAGGCCACTAATCCTGATGCAGTCCTAGAGTTGGGCTACCCGAACAACGACATCGCGTTCCTCAACGAGCTCAAGGCGACTGGTACTCACTTCAAGTTCGTGCTGACACCATTCCTGGGGCAATTGCCGACCCTTTTCAGCCAAGACGTTGGTGCGTCGACCGTGGCCAACACCTACACTTACGCGGTGCCGCCCACCCTGGTCATCAACAAGGTGAACCTGGGCCTCGGACTCACCGCGTTCGTGCACCATTTCGCACCCGGCAAGGCGAGCACGGTGAACTTCCTCGATGTGGCCGGCTACAACGCGGGACTCGCGGTGCAGGCGGCTTTCGCTCACGCCACGTCGATGAGTCAACTCGGCATCCGGGCGGGCATCACGGCAGTCAACGGGAAGCTCCAGACGCTGGAAGGAACCTTCAAGGTGGACAAGACGGGTGAGCAGGTCGGCGAACTCTTGCCAGTCGCCCAAGCCGTCCCCCATGGAAACGGCTACGTGCTCAAGATCGTGTATCCCGCAACGCCTAGTCAGAAGACCATGGTAAACGCGACGCCGATTTACCCGGCCCCTACTAAGTAAGTACGGAGAAGTCACCGTGCAGCTTTTCCAATACGCGGTGATCAACGGGATCCTGTTTGGGCTGTTTTTCGGGCTCATCGGGATTGGCCTCAACCTATTGTTCGGAGTGATGCGCCTCGTTAACTTGGCCCATGGCGATTTGATTGTCTTGGGCGGTTACCTGGCGTATTCACTCTCAACAATTGCGCACATCAATCCGCTGTGGGCGATTCCACTGTCGATCCCCTTGGCGCTGGTGCTCGGATTCCTGTTGTATCAAGTAACCGTTCCCCGGCTCAAGAGGGCGGCGGACACGGAGACGGCGTCACTGATTGTCTTCTTCGGCGTCTCCCAGGTGCTCGAAGCTGCGGCGACCATGATGTACGGAGCGAATCAAGTGACGCTGCCCTCGCTCGGTGGTCCTATCGACTTGTTCGGCCAGTTGTACCCGTCAAGCGTGGTTCTCTCGGCCGGACTTTCGATACCTGCTCTCGGCGTACTGTACGCATACCTGTATAAGACACGACTTGGGCTATCCACGCGCGCAGTGATGGCCGACGAGCACGAGGCCATCGCCTCGGGCGTGCGAGTGCGATTCGTAGCGACCACCGCATTCATGATCGGCATCGCCTTCGCAGCCATTGCGGGCACGCTGAGCGTGTACATGCTTGGCGGCATCAATCCGACCACGGGTAGTGCACTCACCGTGACAGCGTTCACGGTCATTATCATCGGCTCTCTCGGTAATCCTCTCGGCACTGCCGTCGGTGGACTACTCGTCGGCCTCGCCTCGAGTTTGACCCAGGCCTACGCCACTGAATGGACGGGCATGGTGCCCTACGTGTTGTTACTTCTCGTCGTGCTCCTCAAGCCGAGCGGACTATTTGGAGGAAAGGTTCGCCGTGCCTGACCAACCAACTTCACCTACCGAGGAGCGGTTCAACCACGAGAACAAGGTTGGCCCCCACACTCGAATCGCGAGAGGACCAACTCGAGTGTGGGGACTCCCATCTCGATGGGGCCGTTGGATCCGGCGCCTCGCGCCGATTGTCTTGGCGCCAACGCTGCTCGGATTCGCACCACACCTGTACAACAACTTGTCGTTTCTCACGACAATGGTGGTCTACGTGGTGCTCGCCGAGGGGGTAAACGTGCTCTACGGCTACACCGGTTATCTGCCCTTCGGCTACGTCGGTTTCTTCGGAGCCGGCGCCTACGGTGCGGCGCTTTCCATCTCGTACTGGCACGTTTCTGGTTTTGCCGCGCTCGCAATTGGCGGACTGGCCGCGGCGCTGATCGGATTGGTACTGTCACCTTTGCTGCGCCTTTCTGGCGCGTACTTCGCCTTGGCAACGCTCGCCGCCTCGCAGGTGATTTACTACATTGTCGCGAACGAACCGTGGACCTACGGCGAGAGTGGCACATCGTTGCCCGAAATCTTCAACGCGAATCAGGCCTATTTCGTCGCTCTCGGCATTATGACGCTTGCCATTGCCGTCACGGTATTCATACGGGAATCGCACTTCGGGCTTTCGCTTCGGGCAATTCGTTCTGATCCAGTCAGCGCTGCCATGGCCGGTATTAATGTCGTGAAGGCCCGAACCCTCGCTTGGTTCATTAGCGCGGCATTGGCCGGTCTGGCGGGAGCCATATGGGCCATCATGACCGCAGCGTTCTACGCGGAGAGTCCTTTCGACCTGACGATCAGCGTGTACGCCATCGTCTTCGCGCTATTTGGTGGTGTACGAACGGTGCTTGGACCCGTCGTGGGAGCCGTCGTGCTGTACACGCTCTACCAGTACATCGGAATCTCGAATCCCCAATATTTCGAACTTGTCTATGGTGTCCTGATCATCCTGCTCGTCTTGTTCCTTCCGGGTGGTCTCAGTTCACTAATTGGTCATTCGGGCAACCGGCCTAGATGGTTGCGATTCGTAACGTCCCGCGTGAATAGAGCGCCGGAGTTGCTGAGCGGGACTGGCCAACCAATCCCACACCCGCGCGCTTCAAACCAGGATCTCGGCGGCCGGGAAAACGGAAGAGATGGTTACTGATGCGCTCTAGCCCAAGGTTATTCGCACGCGCTTCGAAGGTGTCTCACGAGACGGCTGACAGTGAACTGCCGCTCACGTCGAGCAGTTTCGAAGATGAGAATCGCGCCAACGAATCGTGGGACCTTGGTGAATCGGATGCCCCGTTGCAAGTTCGTGGTCTCACGAAAGCATTCGGTGGATTTAAGGCTGTCTCCGCCGTCAGCCTCGATGCCGTCGCGGGCCAGGCTGTCGGACTCGTTGGGCCCAACGGATCGGGCAAGACGACATTGATCAATGTGGTCACCGGCGTCTATCGACCGAGCGGCGGCTCGGTGACGTTCAAGGGACGCGATATTTCGGGGATGCCATCGCACCGCCTCTGCCGTCTCGGGATCAATCGTACATTCCAGATTCCCCACCCTCTCGGTGACCTGAGCGTCCAGGACAATATCGCCGTCGCCCACGCGAGCAGTCGAAGCAGCCAGGTGAACTTTGATGCTGACCCGTTACAATTTGTCGGACTGGAAAGTGTCGCAAATATTCAGGCATCCTTTCTCACGAGTAGCGAACAGAAGTTGCTCGACCTGGCGCGTGCACTCGCCACGCGGCCGGACGTTCTCTTCATCGACGAATTGGGTGCTGGTCTCAGTACACGTGAACTTGAGCATGTCGCGGGATTGTTGCGCCAGTTGAAAGACGCGGGTCTCGCACTTGTTATCGTCGAGCATCTGATGGACTTCTTGGAGCAAATCGTCGACACCGTCGTCGTCATGGATGCTGGTTCACCAATCTTTCGCGGGACGCTTCGTGCCGCGATCGCCGACCGTCGAGTCATCGACGTCTACCTCGGGAAGTAACAATGACCACGCCCCTTCTCGAACTGCGCAACGTCGATGCTGGCTACGGGACCACTCAGGTTCTCTGGGACGTACATTTGGAAGTCGGAGAAGGTTCTACGGTGGCGCTGCTTGGAACCAACGGAGCTGGCAAGAGCACGCTACTGAGGGTCGTCGTGGGGCTGCTTCCTTTATGGGGTGGGGAAATCCACTTCGACGGCAAGCGCATTGATCGCTGGGACCCGAATGATCGAATCGGTGCTTCGATTTCCTACATGAGTGAAATGGGGGTGTTCTCCCAACTCAATGTTGAGGATAATTTGCGTGTGGGGGGCACCGGTCTCTCATCGCGGGACTTGAGAGCCGCCCTCAAGGAGACGTGGGAAGAGTTTCCTATGCTCGCGCAGCGGCGTCATGCGCCGGCAGGCAGCCTCTCTGGAGGACAGCGCAAACAACTAGGTCTTGCCAAGGCGCTCATTCGCCAACCGCGCCTCATTTTGATGGATGAGCCTTCGTCTGGTCTCTCGCCAATTTTGGTCAAGGAAATGGTTGGCATTCTTGCTGCAATCCGTGATCGGCATCAAGTGACGATCTTGCTCGCCGAACAAAATGTCAAGGTCCTCGACCTTGCCAATGAAGTTGCCATCCTGCACGGCGGACGCAATGGGTTTACTGGACCCATCGAGGGATTCCGCGCTCAAACTGACGTTGCCGCGCAGTTCTTCGGTCTGCCCAGCGCTGAAGTCAAGGCTGAGGAGCCGTCTGAAAAGCACTAATCAAAGACCAGTCGAAGGCGCATCCTACGGCTGAACCAAGGTACTGAGTTAGCACCCGATACTGGCGACGTGATGTCGAAGTTGCGACAGCGCCTGAGCGATGGCCTGCCAATCGTGCGCCTCACGTGCGAAATCGAACCGAGGTGGGTTGTGGATTGGCATACCGTGAACGACGCCCTCCTTCGCTACGGCGAGTGGGCGTCGCGCCTGAACCGGGGCTACTCCTTTGCGCGGCAGGACTATTCAATGACTACGAGTTATGCGGCGCTTCGGAAATGCGCGGGGTCTGGCGGTGAGTACGAACTGGTGACAAGGGGCTGAAGCAAGACGGGGGCTCTGCAAATCTGGTGGTTACGACACCGACAGATTGGAAGAACCCCCGTGGAAACAGACCCTACCCGCATGTGCGAGATCCTGGTCGACTTGCTCGACGTGGACATCAAGGGCATCGAAGGATCGCATCGACAGGCGGTGACCGTCCACTTCGAGTGCCGGCGAGTCGACGTCGGCTGTCCCGAATGCGGCGTGCTCGCCCGGGTGAAGGATCGAGACCGGGTGTCACTGGTGGACCTGCCGATGAACGGCCGACCGACGCGAGTGGTGTGGCACAAGCGACGCTTCTTCTGTCCCGACCCCGACTGTCCGATGGGTTCGTGGAGCGAAGTCGACACGCGCATCGCCTTTCCCCGCCACCTCGTCACCGACCGCGCCGGACGTTGGCTGACCGCCCAGATCGGCAAGTACGGACGCAGCGTCGCCGAGGAACTCGGCTGTGACTGGCACAC
>LMAD01000001.1 GCA_001443545.1 Acidimicrobiaceae bacterium RAAP-2 | reverse complement strand
GTTGACGCCCACTGACGTGAACGCCATGATGATCGCACTTGGTGAGAGTGGCTTCTCGCCGTCCACTAAGCGAATGGCGCGCGCGACTCTGCGCCGGGCACTGCGCATGGCCGAGCAGGACGGCTTGGTGACGCGCAACGTGGCGGCGATTGCTGAGGGTCCAAAATTGCCCCACCGTGAGGGTCGCACCATGACCCCCGAGCAGGCGCAGATCTTCTTGGCCGCTTGTAAGGAGCATCGCCTCGGAGCCGCGTACACGTTGGCTCTCTTGCTCGGGTTGCGCCGCGGCGAGATCATTGGTCTCGCGTGGTCAGACATTGAGCTCACCGGCGACGCGGTGGTGGTAACGGTCCGTCGTCAGCTCGTCCGTGATAATTCCGGCGTGCACCTGAGTGACCTGAAGACCAAGGGGAGTCGGCGTACGCTGCACCTGTCGCCGCCGCTGGTCGAACTGCTCGAAGGTCATCGTCGCGACCAAGAGGAGGAGGCCCTGCTTCGCGGGGACGCGTGGGGCAACGATGAGAACCTCATGTTCACCTCGACCTACGGACGGCCACTGGACCCGGGCGATTTCGGCAAAGGCGTCCCTCGGATCACCGAGAAGGTCGGACTCGGACACTGGTCGATTCACGAACTTCGCCACTCGTGCGCCTCGCTGATGTTCTCCATGGACGTGCCCTTGGAAGCGGTCGCGGACCAACTCGGGCACGCCTCGATTGGGGTCACCAAGGGCGTCTACGTGCACCTGCTGCCGGGATCGAGAGCCAAGGCGGCCAAGGCGATGGAGGAGCTTCTGTACAAGGATTTCGTGCCCGTGACGCCATCGCATTCCCGTCCCGTGGCTAGACAAATGGCTAGACATCGTCGAGCCAATGATAATAAGGAGCCCTTGACCAGGACTTCAGTGGGCCGCCCGGGTCTCGATCCCGGCACCTTGGGATTAAAAGTCCCCTGCTCTTCCCGATGAGCTAGCGGCCCGGTGGATGGAGATTTGCATTAAGAAATGCTCGACCCCCGGACTCCATAGGTTAGTCCAAGCGATTCGCCCATTCTTCTCCCGAGTTTGACGAAGGCGTCGCCGCTGCCATCGATTGCGAGACTTCGCGTCGCATTAGAAGTTTGGTCACCGCCTTGACGAGAGCGAAGGGGCTTGACTCAACTCGGGCGATCGAGTCTTGTTGCTTGGCTCGCGTGGCCGGCGCCGTGACCATACGGATACACCGGCGCCGTCGAAGGCTCAGGGGGTCTCAATTCGGAGATGATCGAATCTCCTCGGAATATTCTTTCTCGTCAACACGACGATGTAGTGCAGATGCATCGGAGGCGGCTCACGTACGCCGGCCCCGGGACCGCGATGTATGGGTGCGTCGTGATTTCTAGGGCCGTACTCGTTCGAACGCCAACCATCGCATCGTGGTCGCTCGGGCTAGTCCTTGCGTCAGCCAACGACCTGGGCGTCGGTCGTTGGAATCGATTCGAAGGTGAAGCCCATGTCGAAGACGGCGCGACAGCTCTCGACCGCGTCGCGGTCGTACAGTGTTCCCGCTCCCTTGGCGACTTCGGCAAGCGCCACGTCAATTCCGAGGGCTGCACGGTAGGGACGGAAGTGAGCCATCGCCTCCACGACGTCGGCCACCGCCACTATCCGCGCGGGCAGGATGATGTCGCGGTCGAGAAGACCCGCGGGATAGCCAGAACCGTCGAGGCGTTCGTGGTGCGACAAGGCGACTTCCGCGATTGGCCAGGGCAGCGACGCGTTCGAGAGAATTCTGTGGCCGATTGTCGTGTGGCCCTTGATCATTGTGAACTCGAGCGCGCTGAGCCGACCGGGACGGGTGAGGATCTCTGCTGGAATGGCGATCTTGCCGACGTCGTGGACGTCGCCCGCCTGTCGAACCAGATTGACCATCTTGATCTCGAGACCCAGGTGTACCGCGATCGCGGCACCCAGGGCGCCAACGCGGGTCTGGTGTCCGGCGGTGTACGGGTCGCGAGTCTCGGTGAGAATGCCCAAAGAGAGGAGCGTCCCGTCCAGGGCTTCCTCGAGGCGGCGCTTGGCGCGCACTTGATCGGCGGCGAACTCGACCTCGCGCGCTATCGACTCCTTGCTCCTGACGTCTGAATCGTCGAAGGCGTACGGGTTCGTGGAGAAGATGCACAGGATCGCCCGCTGACCCCACGGCGCAAAGGGAATCGCCAGCATCGAGCGGAGGTGGAATTGGGCGGCGCGCTCTCGCCAGGGTTCGAACGTGGGATCACGCGCGATGTCGTCGACGACGTGGGTGACGCCGGTGCGCAGCGCGAGGCCACTCGGCCCTCGCCCGATGGCCTCTGTCGCAGTTGAGGAGACCATGCCGTCGTAGAGGTATTCGGTGGTCCCGGCGGCGTCGTGGATGTCGATCTTTCCCGGCACGTCTCGCGACGCGATGCCGATCCAGGCTAAGCAGTACGAACCGTCGGCGACCAGGACGTCGCAGACACTTTGCAGGGGGTCAGTGTCCTTCGTCGGCGTCATGACGAACCGGTTCACCTCGTTGAGCAGTTGCAGCGAGCGATATTCGTGTCGCAGGGCGGAGACGTCAACGAGGTAGATGGTCACGCCCACGAACTCGCCGTCGATGACGAGTGGGTGACTGTCAACCAGCAGCCAGCGGCGCGGGCGTTCGGGGATATCAACGCCAATGGTCACGCCGATGCACGGCTCTCCCGTCCGTAGCGTCGTCGCCCACGGGAACTGATCGCGGCGCAGTAGCACGCCGTCGTTGTCCACGGGCGCGATGGACGTACCGAATGGTCCATCGCTTCTCAACTGTTCACACGTGCGACCAAGCATCTGCGGGGCGGTCTGGTTACTGTCGACGACGGTGCCCTGGACGTTTATCAGCACGACCCCGGTGCGGACATGGTCGAGGAACTCAGAGGTGTGGAGTTGCGCACGCAGCGCCGTGTAGGGCTCCGTCGGTGAACGATCCTCCGTCACCGGGGGTTCTCCTCGTGCCCGATGACCCCGGCGAACTGCGAATCCCGGTGCAGTATGACGTCCGACGAGAGCGTCGTCCCTGTGTTGGAATTGCGCAACATCGCGTCCGTTCGATCGGTGCGGGGGTTCTCAGCTCGGGGCCAGACGGCGTCATTCATGTCGCGTCGGACAATCGCATCGCCGCCGCGGTCGCCGTGGCGGCGAGGGCCGACTTGGTCGCCTCAGCGGTCTGTTCGAGGGCGTCGGCGATCATCTTGGCCGCATCGTCCAGGACGTCGGTGGAGAGCGAGGTCGAAGCGGCTTCGAGAATGATCGCGGTGCTGTCGGCGGTCGCGCGCAGTCCTCTCGCGGCGACGCTCGCCAGTACCTTCATCGCGCTCGCGGCGGCGGCGGCGGCGTCAACCTGTGCCGGCGACGAGGTCTTGGCGACGTCTCGGAGCAGGACGTTGGCCGCAATCGCTGCGGTCGACTCCAACGTCCACGCGACGGTCCTCGCCGTTTCCTTCAGGTGGGCCGCGTTGTTACGCGCCAGGAGGGCCAACTCCGATTCGAACTCGGGCCGATGGGTCACCAGGTACTGAACGCACAGCGAGCACTGCTCGCCGTGCTCGTCGGTCAGCCGACCGCAGTCCGGGCACTTACGGACCACTACGGGATTCGTGTCTTCGAGCATCGTGGGACCCTCTCTTCGCGTTCCATCGAGAGGTCGTCGCGAGCGTGCGTTCGCCGTGGAGCAAGACGACGCTGGTGGCTCGAGCCAACCATCACCAACCCTGCGCTAATCAATCCGCGCCAGTGGACACCGGTGCATGTATCAGGTCAATACAGTCTACGAGCGCAACGCCACCGGGGGAGCGGGAAAGTGGATGGTCGAGTTCGGCATGGGTGACCAGGGGCGCCAGTGCTGCCCGGGGTCGACGAGCTCGCGTCGAACTGTAAAATCATCCGATGGCGACCACACCAAGGTTTCGCACGCCGGCCAAGTTGGTCCCCGGTGATCGGGTGGCGATCGTCTCACCCTCGTGGGCCGGTGCGGGGGTGTTCCCCGACGTCCACGAGTTGGGCCTTCGGGTACTTCGCGACGAACTCGGACTGGTGCCCGTCGAGTTTCCCACGACGCGCCACGTCGGGGCCACCCCCGAGGCGCGCGCGAAGGACATCAACGCCGCGTTCGCCGACCCCGGCGTCAGCGCCGTCATGGCCGTCATCGGTGGATCCGATCAGATCGAGGTCCTGCCGTATCTCGATCCCCAGGTCATCACCGAGAACCCCAAACCATTCTTTGGCTACTCCGACAACACGAACCTCTTGAACTACCTTTGGCGCCTCGGCCTCGTCAGCTATCACGGTGGGTCGACGCTCGTTCACCTGGCGCGCCCCGGCGGGGTCCACCCGGTCTTTCTCGAATCGCTGCGCCACGCGCTCTTCGACCAGATCGAGGTCGAGGTGACGCCCGTGGACGCCTTCACCGATCTCCAGCCGAGATGGGACGACCCCTCGACGCTCGTTCGTCCGCTGCCGACGACGCGCGAGACCGGTTGGCACTGGCACAACGCCGACCGGGTGGTGACGGGGCCGACGTGGGGCGGCAACCTCGAGATCCTTCATTGGAACCTGGCGGCCAATCGGTGGATCTTGCCCAATGACGCCTACGCCGGCTGCGTGCTGATGGTCGAGACCTCCGAAGAGATGCCCCCGGCCGAAGAGGTGTCGCGGATACTGCGCAATATCGGCGAGCGGGGCCTGCTCGCCCAGTTCCCGGCGGTGGTGTTCGCCAAGGCCAAAGCGTGGCACCCCGGGGCGCCACTCGACGAGTCGGCCCGCGCGCACTTTCGCGAAGAACAGGAGGCGGCCGTCGTCGCGGTGCTGCGCCACTACAACCCCGAGGCCCTGTTCGTCTACGGACCGGACTTTGGCCACACGGACCCGCAGTGGATCCTCCCCTACGGCGGTCGGATGCGCGTCGACGGACCGGCCCGGCGCATCACCGTGCAGTACTGACCCGCCTCGGTTGACCGTCGCCGGATAGTCGGACCTAGCGCGAGTGGCGCCACCGGAGGTGGTGGAGGTGACGAACGCTTGGTGGCCGATGGGTGACGCCGTCGGGGAAGGCCATTTGATCGATCCGTCTCATGGTGGGTAGACCGGGCAGCACCGCCAGGGTCACCAGCACGCCGATGAGCGCCAGCCCGACGCGCAGCCCGGTCCAGTGGATCAGCACGGTCATCGCCAAGGAGCCGACGGCCATCCCGGCGACCTCGCCGCCCTCGAGGGCGCCGAGCACGCGCCCGAGCTTGTCGTTGGGCACGATGTGCTGCAAGATCGTGATCGCGTTGACGTCCACGACCGAGTTGGCCGCGCCAATCAACCACATCGACACCAAGGCCGCCCCGAGCGTCGGCACGACGGCGATGAGAATCAACGGCGCCGCCCAGACGATGACCCCGAGCGCGAAGTCGGTGGCCAGTCGGGCGCGCTCCATCAACATCAGGGCGAGGAAGCCCCCGAAGAGACCGCCGACGCCGAGCAACGATTCCATCAGGCCCAGTCCGGAACTACCGATATGCAAGAGCTTGAGGGCGATCGCGACCGTGAAGACGGCCGAGGCCCCCGCGACGACGCACTGCAGGACGTACAAGACGACGAGGGTGAGCACGTTGCGGTCGTGTCCGATGAGGCGAAAGCCCTGAATCGCGCGATTGAGGAAGCTCTGGGCGAACAACGGGGCCCCGTCGGGGGAGTGGGCGAGCAGCGCGAGGACCTCGGGCGAGCGCTCCGCCTCGCTCGGCGGGCGTATCGACCAGACGAGCAGCGCGGACCACACGAAGGTGACCGCGTCGAAGGCGAAGGCCGTCGACACGTTGGTGACGGCGAGTAGGAACCCCGCCAACGCCGGTCCGGCGAAGAACCCGACGCTCTCGATGGTGCTCGAGACGACGTTGGCCCCGGCGATCTCGTCGTGGTTGCGGGCGAGCATCGGCAGTATCGAGGCCTGGGACGGGCGAAAGGCCGTGCCCGCCAACCCGACGAGCACGATGAGCGAGTAGATCAACCACCGCGAGGCGTCCACGGCCACGAGTCCCGCCGCCACGGCGACGAGCACGAGGCGAACGACGTCCGAGACCACCATGATGACCTTGCGGTCGTACTGGTCGGCCAGCGTCGAAGTGAACGGCGCCACCGACGCGATGGCGACGTATCGCACGACGGCGAGCACGCCCACCGCGGTCGCCCCGCCGTTGCGGTAGACGAATACCACCGCGCTGAGCGAGAAGACGCCGTCGCCGATGAGCGACCCCCCGAACGCGAGGAAGATCCGACGAAGCGCTGGGTTGGCGAAGACGTTCGCCATCGCGGTCTTGGAGGAGTGGAGTTCCTCTCGAACGAGACTCATTCATCGACCCCGGGTCGTACCGTCACCGCGGAGACTCCGTCCCCGTAGACCAACGGGTCCATCCGCATGGTGCTCGTCACCCCGGCCATCTCGCCCCACCGGGCTCGTGCGACCATCAACTCGCGGCCATGGCGGCGAGGGCCTCGAAGTGTTCGTAGAGACGAGGTTCGCCTTGGTGCTCGCGCACGAATCGAGCGCGAGCACCCACCTTGGCCCACATGCCCTCGATCCAGAAGAGATCGCTCAACAGTTCAAAGGCGAGCACGTTGTGCTTGACCAGTGCGCCCGCCGTCTCACCGAACGCCAGCACCGTGCGCGCGGCCGGACTGTCGATCGAACCGTCGGTGGCGTCGAAGTCGTCGGCGTAGATCTCGGTCAGTGCTTCATTGAGACCCATCTCGGTACTCCAGCGAACCAGATCGATGAAGATCTTCGCGTCCTCGTACGTCACAGTCATAGTGCCCCCCTTATGGATTGTGTTTTCTCTCCTCGACCAAGGCCGAGTCGAGCATGCCCCCATCTATCGGTCAACCATAGAGAGGACGTCCCGACGAAAATTGAGAGGTTTCTTTGCATCACTGGCCGGTGCACTGGTGCACGTCCGATCGTTCGGCGGAGCGCCGATCGCGCGAAGAGGTCGCTAGTCGCCGGGTCCGTGGCCAAAACCTTCGAAAAATCTCCAGGATTAGGCTTCCGAGGTGACCCCAGCGGACCAGTCTCGAATCCACCACCCGGCGATCGCGGGGCGGGTGATGTCAGCCGAGGAGGCCGCGCAGTTCATCGGACCGGGCGACAACGTCGGGATGAGCGGCTTCACCGGGGCGGGCTACCCCAAGGCGGTGCCCGGGGCACTCGTGCGACGCGTCGAGGAGGCCTCGGCGCGCGGCGACCGGTTCGCGGTGAGCGTGTGGACGGGCGCGTCGACCGCGCCCGAGCTCGACGGGGCGCTCGCCGCCGTGGACGCGATCGACCTGCGCATGCCGTATCAATCGGACCCCGTGAGCCGCGCCAAGATCAACGCCGGACTCGTGGACTACCTGGACCTGCACCTCTCGCACGTCGCGCAGATGGTCTGGGAGGGGGCCTTCGGGCACCTGGACGTCGCCGTCGTGGAGGTGACCGGCGTCACGGCCGACGGCGAGCTCATCCCGTCGTCCTCGGTGGGCAACAACAAGACGTGGATCGACCAAGCCGACCGGGTCATCCTGGAGGTCAACTCGTGGCAGCCCGCCGCCTTCGAGGGGATGCACGACGTCTACTACGGCACCGCGCTGCCCCCGTTGCGTAAGCCCGTGCAGATCCTCTCGGCGTCGGACCGCATCGGCGTGCCCTACTTGCACTGTGTGCCCGAGAAGATCGTCGCCGTCGTCGAGACGAATACGCCCGACCGCAACACGGTGTTCAAGCCGGTCGACGACACCTCGCAGCAGATCGCCCAACACCTCTTGGAGTTCCTCGCCTACGAGGTCAAGCGCGATCGTCTGCCGGCCTCGCTCCTGCCGCTGCAGTCGGGGGTCGGCAACATCGCCAACGCGGTCCTGCGCGGTCTCGACGGGGGACCGTTTCGCCCGCTCACCGCCTACACCGAGGTCATCCAGGACGGCATGCTCGCGCTGCTTCGCTCGGGCACGATGGACACCATCTCGGCGACGGCCTTCTCGCTGAGCGAAGAGGGCGCGGCGGACCTGCACGCCAACATCGCCGAGTACCACGACCGGATCGTGCTGCGACCCCAGGAGATCAGCAACCACCCCGAGGTGATCCGCCGCCTCGGTTGCCTGGCGATGAACGGCGCCATCGAGGCCGACATCTACGGCAACGTCAACTCGACCCACGTGATGGGCTCGAGCATCATGAACGGGATCGGGGGCTCGGGCGACTTCGCTCGCAACGCCTACCTCGCGATGTTCCTCACGCCCTCGACGGCGAAGGACGGCGCGATCTCCTCGATCGTGCCCATGGTCAGCCACGTCGACCACACCGAACACGACGTGCACGTCATCATCACCGAGCAGGGCGTCGCCGATCTGCGCGGGCTCGCGCCGCGACGTCGCGCCCAGACGATCATCGACCACTGCGCGCACCCGGACTATCGGCCGATGCTCCAGGACTACTTCGACCGCGCCCGCGCGTCGAGCGCCGGCCAGCACACCCCGCACCTGATCGACGAGGCCCTCTCGTGGCACGCGCGCTACCTGCGCGCGGGCACGATGCGTCCCGATTGAGACGCTTCCGCGGTGGCCGTACCGATGGACCGAGCAGGCTGCGCGGCGGGTCGCCGCTGGATCTGGGGCTCGTGAAAAATTCGACAAGCGGTGACTTGACAGCGCCAATCGACGTCGTTATTTTGTAAGCGGTTACATCGTTGTAAGCGGTTACAAACGTAGTGAATGTGCGAGTCCTGGGGAGGGGAACACGTGGTCGATTCGCCTGCGACGATCTATGACGTCGCCGCTCGCGCCGGTGTTTCCATCGCCACCGTGAGCCGCGCGATCAACGCTCTCGACTCGGTCCGTCCCGAGACCCGCGACCGGGTGTTGGCCGCGATGGAGGAGCTCGAGTTCGTCCCCAACTCCGTCGCGCGCGGCCTGTCGAGCGGCAAGCGATGGATCCTGGGTCTGGTCTTCATGCGCGCGGGCGTCGACAGCGGGGTCCTAGGTGTGGAAGAGGCGAGCCTGCTCTACACCGACATCGTCATCCGCGGCGCCGAGACCCGCGCCGCCCAGCACGGCTTCTCGCTGCTCTTGAGCAGTTCGGACGACAGCCACCCGTCGAACATGTCCTCGCTATTGAATCTCACCGGGACGGTCGACGGGCTGATCCTGCTCGATCGGGTCTTGAAGGACGAGGACGTCGCCTACCTCTCCAAGAAGATCCCCATCGTGCTCCTGTCGGGCCGCGGTGACTTTCCGACCGCCGCCACGGTCCGAGTCGACAACGAGCAGGCGATGCGCGACCTGGCTGCGCACCTCGTCACGGCGCACGGCGTCACGAGCGTCGGTTTCGTCACCGGCTCCAAGGACAGCCCCGACAGCGTTGCGCGCACCAGCGCCTTCCTCGACGCCATCACGGAATTAGGTGGTAGCGCGCAGGCCCACGACATCCTCGAGTCCGACTGGACCTCTGCGGGCGGCGAGGCCGCCATGCAGGAGCGGTTGAAGCTCGACCGGCCCCTCCCAAAGGCCTTTGCCTGCGCGAACGACCAGACCGCGGTCGGCGTCATCTACGCGCTCGGGGAGCGCGGGATCCGCGTGCCCGACGACGTCATCGTCACGGGCTTCGACGACATCTCGCTGACCCGATACTTCAATCCCTCGCTCACCACGATCCGTCAGTCGGGGAGCATCCTCGGCGAGGTCGCCGTCGACGCTCTCGTCGCGCTGCTCGACGACCCCGACGGTGTCAAGCCGACGATCGTGCTGCCGACGCAGTTGATCGTGCGTGCGAGCTGCGGCTGCACCGAAGCGGTCGACGAGGACCTCGCGGTCAGCGTCGGCGACCGTCGCGCGAGGGTCTCGTCGTGAGGATCGTCGCGCGCCGACTGGGGCTCTACCTGCTCACCGCCTGGGTCGCCGTGACGGCCAACTTCATCCTGCCCCGGCTCATGCCGGGTAACCCCGTCCAGACCCTGATCGGCAAGATCACCAGCCAGGTGACGCCGGCCGAGATCCGCGCGATCCGGCTCTCCTTCGGGCTGGGTTTCAAGGAGGGCCTCGTCGCCCAGTACTTCACGTACCTCGGCCAGCTCTTCCACGGCAACCTCGGCGTCTCGATCACCCTCGGCGCGCCGGTGAGCTCCATCCTGCGCGAATCGGTGCCGTGGACGATCGGCCTGATCGGGATCTCCACCGTCGTCAGCTTCGTCGTGGGCACGGTCGCGGGGGCGATGCTCGGCTGGACCCGCGGTTCGCGATTCGACTCGCTCATCCCGACCGCGACGTTCTTCCAGGCCGTCCCGTACTTCTTCCTCGGCACGGTGATGCTGCTCGTCTTTGGGAGCAACCTGCACTGGTTCCCGGTGCTCGGCGCCTACAGCCAGGGCGCGACGCCGGGGTGGAACTGGTCCTTCGTCGCCAGCGTGATCCGCTACGGCGAGCTACCGGTCATATCGATCATCTTGAGTTCGGTCGCGGGTTGGATGCTCGGGATGCGCAACATGATGATCACGATGGTCGGGGAGGACTTCGTCCTCATGGCCGTCGCCAAGGGACTGCCGCGACGCAAGGTGATCATGCACGCCGCGCGCAACGCGGTCCTGCCCAGTATCGCGAACCTGTCGCTCGCCATCGGCCTCGTGGTCTCGGGAGCGCTCTTGGTCGAGCTCGTCTTCAACTACCCCGGCGTGGGCGACCTGCTGCTCCAGGCGGTTTTGAACGAGGACTACCCGCTCATCCAGGGCATCTTCTTGGTGATCACCCTGACCGTGCTCGCCGCGAACCTCATCGCCGACGTCGTCTACCTGGTGCTCGACCCGCGGACCCGTAGCGAGGCGGCGGTATGAGAGGGCTCGCGCTGCCCCGCTCGCCCAAGGTGATCCTCGGGCTCGGCATCCTCGGCTTCTTCATCGTCATGACGGTGATCGGTCCGTGGCTCGCGCCCTACGACCCGAGCTCGACCGCCTTCACGGCCCTGCTCACGCCGTCGTCGCACCACTGGCTCGGTACGACCAGTCTCGGTCAGGACATCTTCTCCCAGCTCCTGGTCGGCGCCCGCGCGACGATGGTCGTCGCCCTCGTCGCCGGTTTGGTGGCGACGCTGCTTTCGATGATCATCGGCATCTCGGCCGGCTACCTCGGCGGCGTGCCCGACGACGGGCTCACGCTGCTCTCCAACGTCTTCCTCGCCATCCCGGGCGTGCCGCTACTCATCGTGATCGACAGCTACCTACCGGTGAACAGTCGATCGAACGAGTTCGTGATCGGGCTCATTATCAGCCTCACCGGCTGGGCGTGGGGGGCTCGGGTCCTGCGCGCCCAGACGATGTCGCTACGCAACCGCGACTTCGTCGAGGCGGCGCGGATCATCGGCGAGTCGCGCCGGCGGATCATGTTCAGCGAGATTGCGCCGAACCTCCTGCCCGTGCTCGCGTCCTCGCTGCTCTTCACCGTGCTGTACTCCATCGGTGCCTACGTGACCCTCGCCTACATCGGGCTCACGAGCACCGCCACGTGGAACTGGGGCACGATGCTCTACTGGGCCCAGGCGAACAACGCACCGTTGTCCAACGAGTGGTACTGGTTCGTCCCGCCGGGCATCTGCATCGCCCTCGTGGGGACCGGTCTCGCGCTGGTGAACTTCGGGATCGACGAGTTCATCAACCCCCGCCTGCGCGCCGCCGGACTCACCGCGCGCCAACGGCGTCAGCTGCACCTGCCGCGCCGCGCGCGTCTGGGTCTCACGCCGGTCCTGTCCGCCACTCCCGCGCCACGCCCGCGACCGACCAACGCGGTGGCCAAGTGAGCGCGACGATCCCGCGCGAGCACGAGCCCACCGCGCTCGACGACGGCGTCACCGCCTCGACGGGCGCGGCTCGAGGCGTCGCGCGACGTGAACCGGTGCTCGAGATCGACCACTTCAGTGTCGACTACGGCGTCGGCGAGAATATGGTGCGCGCGGTCTCGGACGTCACGCTGCGCCTGGAGCGTTCGCGGGTGCTCGGCATCGCCGGCGAGAGCGGCTCGGGCAAGTCGACCCTGGTCTACGCGATGACCCGGCTCCTGCGCTCGCCCGGTCTGATCAGCGGCGGCGAGGTGACTCTCCACGTCACCGACGAAGCGGGCACCGTGACCCCGGTGAACCTGGTCAGCGCGACCGAGTCCGAACTGCGCAAGGTCCGCTGGTCCCACGTGTCGATCGTGCTCCAAAGTGCGCTCAGCGCCCTCAACCCGGTGCTGCGCATCGGCCGGGAGTTCGACGAAGTGCTCAAGACCCACCGGCGCCACCTGACCAAGGCGCAGCGGCGCGCGCGGGCCGTCGAGCTCTTGCGCATGGTGGGGCTCAACGAGGACCGGCTCGACCGCTACCCCCACGAGCTCTCGGGTGGGCAGCGCCAGCGCGTGATGATCGCCGTGGCGCTCGCCCTCGACCCCGAGCTCGTGATCATGGACGAGCCCACGACCGCACTCGACGTCGTCACCCAACGCGAGATCATCAGCGAGCTGGGCGCGTTGCGCGCGCAGTTCGGCTTCGCCATGATCTTCATCACCCACGACCTCTCGCTGCTGGTCGAGCTGGCCGACGAGATCGCCGTGATGTACGCCGGCTCGATCGTCGAGCGCGCCGGTGCGCGCGAGCTCTACGAGGCACCCCGCCACCCCTACACCCTGGGCCTGCTCCACTCGTTCCCGCCGCTGCACGGCGAGCGCCGCGAACTGACCGGGATACCCGGCACGCCGCCCGACCTCGCGGACCCGCCGACGGGTTGCAGCTTCGCGCCGCGGTGCGCCTTCGCCATGGACCGGTGCGCGAACGACAAGCCGTCGCTGGTCGAGGTCGGCGACACCGGGCGCAGCGTGGCCTGCTGGCTGTTCGACGACGCGAGCGGGTCGCGCGTGCCCGTGGCGCTCTCGCGGGTCCCGTCGCGCGCTGCGACCACGAAGGGGGAAACGTGAGCGAGGTCCAGGTCGAGCGGGACGCGGTCCAGCTGCGCGCGAGCCACCTGTCGCGCGACTTCACGTCGCGCGTGCCCGGACGCCTCTTCAGCGCCAAGCGGGTCACGCACGCGGTCGAAGACGTGAGTCTCGACCTCGCGGCCGGCCGGGTCGTCGCGGTGGTGGGCGAGAGCGGCTCGGGTAAGTCGGTCCTCGCGCGCATGCTCGCGCGTATCGTCACGCCGACGTCGGGCGGGCTCGAGCTGCGCGGCACCCCGATCCCCGCCAAGGCGAAGCGCGACCTCGCCTACGCCTCGATGGTCCAGCTGGTGCTCCAGGACCCCTTCGCGTCGATCAACCCCGTGCACCGGATCCGCCACAGCCTCGAGCGGCCGCTGCTGATCCACGGCGCCGAGCGCGCCCGGGTCGCAGAGCTCGCCAAGGCCGTGCTCGCGCGCGTCTCGCTCGACCCGTCGGACCGCTTCCTCGACCGCTACCCCCACGAACTCTCGGGGGGCCAGCTCCAGCGGGTCTCGATCGCGCGCGCCCTGTGCGTCCAGCCCAAGGTCCTGCTCGCCGACGAGCCGATCTCGATGCTCGACGTCTCGGTGCGCCTGGGGATCTTGAACCTGCTGAAGGGCCTGTGCGACGACGAGCACCTCGCGGTGCTCTACATCACCCACGACATCGCCTCGGCGCGGTACCTCGCCGACGAGACAATCGTGATGTACGCCGGCCAGGTCGTCGAGCAGTCCCACGGGACGGCCCTGGTCGACGAGCCGACCCACCCCTACACCCAGCTCCTGATCGCCTCGGTGCCCGATCCCTCGGACCCGACGACGATCGCCCCGCGGAGCCCCTCGGCCGGCACGTTCGCGACCGCTTCGGTGGGCTGCCGGTTCGCGCCGCGGTGTCCCCACGCGACGGCGCGCTGCGCCGCCGAGAGTCCGCCGGCCTTCGAGGTCGGCCCCAGTCACCTCTCGCGCTGCTGGCTGCACGAGGGAAATCGTGTGGCGACCTTGGTGGCGCCGACGACGCGACGAAAGGGGGAACCGACGACGACGTGACGACGACCATCCAGTCGGGCGCCGATCACCCCGCCGGTGATCGCGCCTTGGCAAGGACGCGGGTCCAACCGGCCCCGCGTCAGGCAGTACGGACCCACACGGTTCATAAAGACGTCGGCGAGAGCCGGCTGGACGATACCAATATAAAGGATGCGTATGTTTAGAAAGTCAGGAGTCGCAGTACTCGCAATGTCCTGCTTGTCCCTCGGGCTCGTCGGACTGAATTCCGGCGCGGCCAACGCGAGCACCAGTTCGGTGGTCTCGCTCGAGGGCAATACCGGGGTCACATTCACGAACAACTTCAACCCGTTCGACTCGAGTTCGTTCGCCGCGCAGTTGAGCGTTCGCTCACTGGTCAACGAACCGCTGTTCGAGTTCGACCTGTTGAAGGCCAACACGCAGTACCCGTGGCTCGCCACCAAGTACCAGTGGGCCAACGGCGGCAAGACGTTGACCTTCACGTTGCGCAAGGGCGTTAAGTGGAGCGACGGCAAGCCGTTCACCGCGGCCGACGTCGCCTACACGTTCGACCTGTTGAACCGCGTTCCCGCGGCCAACGTGTACGGCGTGCCCTCGATGTCGAGCAACGCGACGGTCCGCGGTGCCTACTCGGTCACGCTGCACTACGCGACGCCCCAGTACCTCAACATCACGGCCATCGCGGGCAACGTCTTGATCGTGCCCCAGCACGTTTGGGGCAAGATCCACAACCCGGCGACCGCGACCGTAACCAAGCCCGTCGGCACGGGGCCGTACGAGCTGCAGAGCTTCTCGACCCAGGCGGTCAAGTACAAGGTCAACCCCAAGTACTGGGGTGGCAAGCCGGTCGCGAGTGAGATCCTCGTGCCGTCGTACTCCTCGAACACGGCGGCGGCGACGGCCCTGGCCGACGGTCAGCTGACGTGGGCGGGCAACGACATCGCCAACGTCAACCAGATCTTCGTCAACAAGAACCCGCGCACGAACCACACGTTCTTCGCACCGGGTTCGACGGTGACCCTGGAGTTCAACGTCACCGGCACCGGTCCGTTGAGCGACCCCGCCGTTCGTCAGGCCATCAGCGCCGGCATCGACCGCACGGCGCTCTCGGTCAAGGGTGAGACGGGCTACGAGAAGCCGGCGACGTCCTCGAGTGCACTGATCCTGCCCAACCAGGCGTCGTACCTCATCCCCTCGTTGAAGAACGACCTCTCGGCGCACTCCGACCCGGCCAAGGTCGCTTCGATCCTCACCGCGGACGGCTACGCCAAGGACTCGAGCGGGTTCTACGCGAAGAACGGCCAGGAGATCAAGTTCTCGATCGAGGACCCGACCGCCTACTCGGACTACTACGCGGACGACCAGCTGATCTCCAACGAGCTGCAGGCCGAGGGCATCGACGCCACGGTGAACGGTGTCCAGGCGTCCCAGTGGTATTCGGACTCGGCGAGCGGGAACTTCCAGTCGATCATCCACTGGGGTAACGGTGGCGTGAGTCCCTACGTCCAGTACGCCAACTGGCTCGACTACACCCAGTCGGCCCCGATCGGCTCGTCGGCCAACGCGGACTACGGTCGCTACAACTCCCCGGCGGCCCAGGCCGCGTTGAAGCGGCTCTCGACCATCAACCCGTCGAACGCCAAGGCCCTCCAGGCCGCGACCGCGACCCTGGAGAACCTGGTCTCGACCCAGGTACCGGTGGCCCCGTTGATGTACGGCGCGGACTGGGACGAGTACTCGACGGCCCACTTCACTGGTTTCGTCACGCCGCAGAACCCCTACGCGGACCCGTCACCGGGTGACCCGCAGTTGCCGCTGATCTTGATGCGACTCAAGAAGGCGTAACGCGATTCCTGACGAGGGGCCACCGTTCCAATCCCGGTGCGCCCCTCGTCAGGTCCCCCCACTTATCGAACGAACGAACCGCTAGGAGCACCTCACACCGTGAGCACCACCCGAACCTCCCCACTTGACCTGACCCGTCCGTTCCCCCCCGGCTTCCTGTGGGGTACGGCGACCGCGTCGTACCAGATCGAAGGCGCCGCCACCGAAGACGGCCGCGGCGTCTCCATCTGGGACACCTTCAGCCGCCGACCGGGCGCCGTGCTCCACGGCGACACCGGCGATGTCGCCTGCGACCACTACCACCGGATGAACCAGGACCTCGACCTCCTCGAGCGGCTCGGCGTGGGCGCGTACCGTTTCTCGGTGGCCTGGCCGCGCGTGCAGCCGAGCGGGTCGGGCCCGGCCAACCAACGGGGCCTCGACTTCTACCGCCGACTCGTCGACGGGCTGCGTGAGCGAAACATCGAGCCGACGCTCACCCTCTACCACTGGGACCTGCCCCAGCCGCTCGAGGACCGGGGCGGCTGGTGCGAGCGCGACACCACCGATCGCTTCGCCGACTACGTCGACCTCGTGGCGCGCTCGCTCGGCGGTGACGTCGAACGGTGGATCACCTTGAACGAACCGTGGTGTTCGTCGTGGCTCGGCTACGGCGCCGGTTACCACGCCCCCGGGATCCGCGACATCGGCAAGGCCGCCGCCGCGAATCACCACCTGCTGCTCGCCCACGGCAAGGCGATCCCGATCCTGCGTTCGGCCGTGGACTCGGCCAAGGTCGGCATCACGCTGAACCTCGGCGACCACCGCCCCGGGTCCGACCACCCGCTGGACGTCGCGGCCGCGCGACGGGTCGACGGCAACCTCAACCGGCTCTTCCTCGATCCGATCTTCCACGGCGAGTATCCCCAGGACATGCTCGACCACTACGCGTCGGCCCAACCCGGCTTCTCGGTCATCCAAGACGGCGACCTCGCGTTGATCGCCCAACCGATCGACTTCCTCGGGGTCAACTACTACTTCCCCTCGACGGTGATCGACGAGTCGCGCGCGACCGAAGCGCGACTGGCCGGTTACGTCGTGGCCCCCGAAGACCCGTTCCCCGACCTCAAAGTCCGGTCCCTCGAGACCCCCGGGCGCGACAAGACCGCGATGGACTGGGAGATCCACGCCTCGGGTCTGACGTCGCTGCTGATGCGGATCCGAGACGAGTACCACTCGCTGCCGATCTACATCACGGAAAACGGCGCGGCCTTCGACGACTACGTCGACCCCAACGGCCAGGTGCTGGACCTCAATCGGATCGCCTACCTCCAAGAGCACATCTCGGCCGTGCACGACGCCATCGACGCCGGCGTGAACGTGCAGGGCTACTTCGTCTGGAGTCTGCTCGACAACTTCGAGTGGTCGTTCGGCTACTCGCGGCGATTCGGCATCGTATGGGTCGACTTCCCCACGGGGGATCGACTCACCAAGGCGAGCTTCGACTGGTACCACGACACGGTCCAGAAGAACTCCGTGGAGTACGCCACGTCGGTGGGCAGCCCGTAGCGGCCCTCGATCGCTGCGACCCCGACGGCGGCTCGACGATGGTACGTTCGGCCCGTGACGTTCTCGTCGGTGGCAGGCGCCCTACTGGTGCTGGCGCTGGCGCTCGGTGCCGGTGGTCCATCGGGGGCGGTCGCGTCGACACGGACGACCGGCGCGGTCGTCGAGGCGAAACTGCCGGGCGCCCTCGCGGTATCGCGCGGCGGGCAGCTCTACGTGCTGGACCTCGGGCGGGACCAGATCCTGCGTCGCGTGCCGAGCGGCCGATTCCGGGTCGTCGCGGGCACGTCGCGGCGGGGATTCACCGGTGACGGGGGCCCGGGGGTCGACGCCGAGATCGCCCTCGACGAGGGCAGTGGTCTCGCGGTCGCCGCGAACGGGACGATCTACTTCGCCGACACCGGCAACGGCCGGGTGCGCGCCGTGGCGCCCGACGGCGTCATCACGACGGTCGCCGGCGGTGGCGCGAGCGTGCCCGGCGTCACACCGATCCGGGCCGCGCGGGCCCGCTTCGCGGGCATCGCCCAGGTGAAGGGACTCGCCATCGGTCCGCGCGGTCAACTCTTGCTCGGGGCGAACGGGGTCTACCGGTTGGCCCACGGGGTGTTGACCTGGATCGTCGGATCGACCGCGACGTCGCTAAACGCAGGGTTTCGCGGGTACGGGAGAAACCCCGCGCGCCAACAAGACTTCGTTCCCGCCGACACGCTCTGCGTCGACGGCCGCGGCGACCTGCTGGTCGGAGGCGGGAACACGTGGAGCCTCTACGAGCGCACGGCGTCGGGCGCGCTGCGCTTCGTCCAGGGGGACCGCGCCCCGGGTGGCTACTACGCCGCGATGGCCCGCGCGCCCGACGGATCGGTCGTGCTGGCGGGCGGCGCGCGCGGTCTCGCTCGCTTCTCCCCGACGGGGCGGATCACGCCGATCGCGGCGGGGGCGCTCGCGACGGTGCTGGCGAGCCCGAACCACTTCACCGTCGGTGACGGCGTCGCCGTCGCCCCCGACGGGGCGATCTACCTCGACAACACGGCGAACAACGGCTTCTCGTCGGTCAGCTCGATCGTCCGGCTCGATCCGTCGGGCCGCGCGACCCTCCAGTGGCACTCGTGAGATGTCGTCGTCCGCGGCCAACCGGCGCCGAGTAGATTCACCCCGTGTCTGAAATCACCAACGAGACCGTGACGGCGATCGAGGCGACGCTCGCCAACGTCGACCGTGCCCTCGAGCGGCTGCGCGCCGGCACGTACCGACAGTGTCAGGTCTGCGGTCGCGAAATCGACGAGGCCGACCTCATCGCCGACCCGCTGCTGAGTCACTGTCCAGAGCACCCCGAACTGGGTTAAGCCACCCCGCGAGGGGCGTCGGCGACTACTTCTTGGTCGCCCAGAAAATCTCGGCGATGGCGTCGATCTCGCTGAGCAGTCGGTCGGCCACGGCGACGTCGTTGGTCTTCTTCGCCTCACCGGCCGACTTGGTGGCCGTCCAGAAGAGGTCGTGGAGGTTCGGGTACTGCTTGAGGTGCTCGGCCTTGAAGTAGTCGGTCCACAGCACCCACAGGTGGTGCTTGACGAGCTCGCAGCGCTCCTCTTTGATGATCGTCGCGCGGACCTTGAAGTCAGGGTCGCTCGACGCGTTGTACTTCTCCATGGTGGCCTTCACCGACTGGGCTTCGATGCGCGCCTGCGCGGGGTCGTAGACGCCGCAGGGCAGGTCGCAGTGGGCGAAGACCGACAGCGGGGTCGTTCGGGCATCGAGCAGGGCGTTGAGGCGAGAGACAATCGGCATGGTGGGCCTTTCGAGTGCTGGCACCGCGGGCGGTGCGTTTCGCTGATACTGCAAGGCAGGTTAGTCAGTTCCCTCCGATATCGTGCGCTGATGACCTGGCTCCTGTCGACCCTGCTGCAACGGATCACCGTCGTGGGCAGTTCGATGGCGCCCACCTACCACGATGGGGACCGTCTGACCGCCGTGCGCCGGTGGCGCCCGGTGCGCGTGGGCGACGTGGTCGTGGTGGCCGATCCCCGCGACCCGACGCGCCCCCTGCTCAAGCGCTGCGTCGCGCGTGAGGGGCGCCGGCTCGACCTGCGCGGGGACAACGCCGCGGCCTCGACCGACTCGCGGGACTTCGGACTGGTCGAGGCGCGCGGCGTGCGCTGGTTGGTGCCCCGTTCTCAGTCGCAGGTCTCGAACCAGGGCCACCGTTAGGCTAAAGCCCATGGCCCGACTCGCGGTTCTCTCGTACCACACCTCGCCACTGGCCCAACCCGGCACCGGCGACGGCGGCGGGATGAACGTCTACGTGCGCGAGCTCTCGAGCGCGCTGGCGCGCCTCGGCCACGAGGTCGACGTCTACACCCGTCGCGACGACCCGCACCAGCGCGACACCCTGCTCGTCGAGCCGGGCTTCCGCGTCCACCACGTCACCGCGGGACCGCCGACGCCGCTCGAGCGCGACGACTTCGCGCGCTACGTCGACGAGTTCGCCGACGGCGTCTCGGCCTCGTTCCGCTGCACCGGGGCGCCCGACGCGATCCACGCGAACTACTGGCTGAGCGCCCTGGCCGGCCACCGGTTGAAGCACGAACTCAACGTGCCGCTCGTGGTGACCTTCCACACCCTCGAGCGCGTCAAGGCCGACGTCTTCGAGGCCGAGTCCGAGGTGCGCTCCCAGCAGGAGGCGGCGATCGTCGCCTGCGCCGACGCGGTCCTCGCCAGCTGTGAGGTCGAGGCGGACCAGTTCGTCCACTACTACGACGCCTCGCCCTCGCGCGTGCACATCGTGCCCCTCGGGGTCCAACACGCCTTCTTCGCGCCCGGCCACCGGCCCCAGGCCCGCCGGGCCCTCGGGCTCGACCCCGAACGCACGCTCCTGCTCTACGTGGGGCGGCTCCAGGCGCTCAAGGGCGTCGACCTCGCCTTGGAGACCCTGATCGAGACGCGCCTGCGCGGACGCGACGCCACGCTCGCGATCGTCGGCGGGCCCTCGGGACCCGACGGCCGCTCGACGCTCGCCTACCTGCACCAGCGCGTCGCCGACGCCGGGGTCATCGACCACGTCAACTTCGTCGCGCCCCAGAGCCACCAGCTGCTCTCGTCGTGGATGCGCGCGGCCGACGCGACGCTCGTGCCCTCGCGCTCGGAGAGTTTCGGCCTGGTGGCCCTCGAGTCGTCGGCCTGCGGCACGCCGGTCGTGGCCAGCGAGGTCGGCGGGTTGTCGAACCTGGTCGAGCCGGGGGTGAACGGGCTCCTGGTCGACAGTCGCGCCCCGGTCGCGTGGGCCGACGCCGTGGCGACGGTGCTCGACGAGGACCACGCGACCACGATGTCCACGGCGGCCGTGCTGTTGGCCAAGCGCTACACCTGGCGGGCCGCGGCCGAGTCGCTGGCCTCGCTCGCCGACGCGCTCGCTAGCTCGGGCCTCGTCCACTGTTAGTGGACCGGTTCCCGATCGCCGACGCCGACGCCGCCGCGCGGCTCAACGATCGCCTGAGCCAGTGGGCCGGTGCCTGGACGGCTGAGGGCCAGGCCGTCGAGATCGACCACCACGACGGCCCCGACTCCCGCGGGCACGTGCACTGGCTCGTGCGACTGCGCGGCGAGGAGAAGGACGTCATCACCGTCTGGATCTCGCTGCGCCAGCGCTCGGTCCACGTCGAGACCGAGGTCGTGCCGGCGCCCGAGATCGGTCACGAGGCGCTCTACCGGTACGCGCTGGTGCGCAACGCCGAGTTGCGCGGGGTGCACCTGGCCATCGGACCCGAGGCCGCGCTCTACCTGGTCGCCACGGTGCCCGAGGCCGAGCTGACCGAGGAGCGACTCGACGAGGTGATGGCCGCGGTCGCGACCTACGTCGACGAGCTCTACCCGACGATGATGACCATGGGCTTCGCGTGGTACCGCCGGCGCCGGCGCTGACTGGAGTCGAGGCCCGCCGGTAACCTGAGGCCATGTCCTATGACCTGGTAATCGTCGGCGGCGGCAAGATGGGCTCGGCCCTGGCTGAGGGGCTGTTGGCCAGCGCGTGGTGCCCCCCCGATCGGCTGGCGGTCGTCGACCACACGGTGGCGACCCGCGAGGCGCTGGCCCAACGACTGGCGGGCGTCGCGGTCCTCGCTGCCCTCGAGCTCGGCGACGTCGACGAGCACACCGGCGCGCTGCTGTGCGTCAAGCCCGACCACGCTGAGTCGGTCGCGCGCACGATCGGCGCCCTCGGGGTGCGCCGGCTGCTCTCGGTGGTCGCTGGGTTGACCACGGCGCGCATCGAATCGGTCATGGTCCAGCCCGTCGCGGTCGTGCGCTCGATGCCCAACACGCCGGTGCTCGTCGGCAAGGGCGTCTCGGCGATCGCCGGTGGCGCCCACGTCAGCGCTGACGACCTCGCCTGGGCCGAGTCGATCCTCGGGGCCGTGGGCACCGTCGTGCGGGTCACCGAGCGCAACATCGACGCCGTGACCGGACTCTCGGGCCCGATGCCGGCCTACCTCTACCTCATCGTCGAGGCGCTCATCGAGGCCGGGGTCTACCAGGGCCTGCCCCGCGCCGTGGCGCGCCAGCTGGTCGTGGACAGCCTGGAGGGGAGCGCGGCCCTACTCAAGGCGACCGGCGCGTCACCCGAGGAGCTGCGCCACCAGGTCACCTCGCCGGGCGGGACCACGGCCGCGGGGCTGCGGGCCCTGGAGAACCACGCCGTGCGCGCGGCCCTCATCGACGCGGTCTCGGCCGCGGCCGAGCGCAGCCGTCAGCTCGGTCGCTGACCCCTCTTGTAGCGTGGGGTGATGACGTCATCTCGGTTGCGTCGTCGCAAACTCTCCGAGCCGACGATTGCGCGGCTACCGGTCTACGAGCGCATCGTCGAGGAGTGGATCGGACTCGGCCGCGCGCGCATCGACTCGGGCCAGCTCGGCGAGCTCGCGGGCGTGACCGCGACGACGGTGCGCCGAGACCTGGCCGGACTCGGCACCCTGGGCACGCGCGGCGCCGGCTACGACGTCGCGGTGCTCCAGACCTGCATCGGTGAGGCCCTCGGCCACGACCAGCACTGCGACGTGGTGGTGATCGGCCTGGGCAACCTCGGCCGGGCGCTCGTCAACTCCTCGAGCTTTCTCACCCGCGGGGCGCGCCTCGTCGGGCTCTACGACGCGGACCCCGAGGTCGTGGGCACCGAAGTCGCCGGCCTCGTCGTGCGCCGGATCGATGAGCCGCTCGTCGCGGCCAGCGTCGCGGTGATCTGCGTGCCGGCCGCCGCGGCCCAGGCCGTCGCCGACCGGTGCGTCGAGGTGGGCATCCACGCCCTGCTCAACTTCGCCCCCCAGGTGCTCACCGTGCCGCTCGGGACCGCGGTGCACGACGTCGACCTGTCGATCGAGCTGCAGGTCCTGCTCTACCACCTGCACAACGGGACCGGTCCGCTCGGGGGCGGGCTGCTGCACGCGCTGGCGCGCAACGGAGCGCCCCCTACACTGCCGCCCATGGTGGAGGGCTCGTGGCACTGATCGCAATCGGCATCAACCACGAGCACGCCTCGCTCGACTTCCTCGAGCGCGCGACCGTGCCCGAACACGAGTGGGCCAAGGTCCTGCGCGCGCTGGTGAGCCACCGCAACCTCCACGAGGCCGTCTTCCTGTCGACCTGCCTGCGCACCGAGGTGATCGCCGACATCGACTTCTTCCACGGCGCGATCGAGGACGTCACGGTGACCCTGGCCGAGGCGACCGGCATCGACGTGGCCGAGTTCCACGATCGCCTGAGCGTGCACTTCGACCGCGGCGTGGTCTCGCACTTGATGAGCGTGGCGGCCGGTCTGCGTTCGATCGTCCCGGGGGAGTTCGAAATCCTGGGTCAACTTCGTCGCGCCCTCGAACTGGCCGAGGAGGAGCACACCACCGGTCAGGAGCTGCGCGAACTCTTTCACCGCGCGATCGCCACAGGCCGGCGCGTACGCACCGACACCGCGATCGCCCGGGGCACGACCAGCTTCGCCTTCGCCGCAGTCGCCATGGCGATTGACGAGCTCGGTCCGGCCTTCGCCGGGGCCGAGGTCGTCGTCGTCGGCGCCGGCCAGCTGGCCACCGGCGTCGTGAGGTCGCTCGTCGACTCCGTCACCGACCTGGGACGCGTCGCGGTGGTGAATCGCACGCGCGCTCGCGCCGACGAGCTCGTTCGCGCGCTCGCCGATCCGCGGGTCGTCGCGCACGACTACGTCGAGCTCGTCGAGCTCGTGGCCGCGTCGCGACTCACGATCGTCGCCGCCGAGGCACCCGCGCCGATCCTCACCCGCGTCGATCTCGCGCGCGCGCCGGGGCCCCTGCTGGTGATCGACCTCGGCATCCCCCGGGCGGTCGGGTCCGACGTCGCGGAGCTCGCGGCGGTGCGCCGGCTCGACATCGAAGAACTGCGCGTGCGCATCGACCGGGCCGTCGACGATCGGCGAGGGGCCATCGACGAGGCCCGGCTCGTCGTCGAGGCCGACGTCGAGAAGTTCCTCGCCGACCGCCGCGCCCGCGGCGCGGCCGGCATCGTGCGAGACCTGCGCGAGCACTACGACGAACTCGTCGAGTCCGAGCTGCGCCGCCGGGCGCCGGATCTGGCGACCTTCGACGAGGAAGGTCGCGCGCTCGTCGAGTCGATCGTGCGGTCGGTCGTGGCCAAGTTGGCCCATCGGCCGACGGTCGCCCTGAAGGAGTCGGCCGGGACCGACCAGGGGGTGCGGCTCGCCGACGCGACCCGCGCCTTGTTCGACCTATGACCGAGGTGCGCATCGCGACGCGCCGCTCGCCGCTCGCGCTGCATCAGGCTGAGTCGGTGCGCGACCGCCTGGCCGCCGTCGGGGTGGCGAGCCGCTTGGTGACCTTCGAGACGGTGGGTGACCAACGCCACGACGTGCCCCTGGCGAGCATGGGCGGTCAGGGCGTCTTCGCCGGTGAGATCCAGCGCGCCGTCCTCGCCGGTGAGGCCGACGTCGCCGTGCACAGCGCCAAGGACCTTCCCTCCGTCGTGCCCGCCGGACTCACCCTGGCCTGCGTGAGCGAACGGCGCGACCCCGCCGACGCCCTCGTCGGCCGTTCCCTCGCCGGCCTCGGTCCCGGCGCCACGGTCGCCACCGGCTCGCCGAGGCGCCGGGCCCTGCTGCTCGAGCGTCGTCCGGACCTGCACGTCGTCGGGCTGCGGGGCAACATGTCGACGCGACTGGCCGCCGTCGGCCGCGACGGGGTCGACGCGATCGTCGCCGCGGTAGCCGCCCTCGAACGGCTGGGCGCGACCGACCTCGTGGCCCAGCGCCTCGATCCGGCGTGGTTCGTCCCCCAGGTCGGTCAGGGTGCGTTGGCGATCGAGGCGCGCGACGGCGACGACGAGACCGCGGGTCTGCTCTCGTCGCTGAACGACCGTGACGCCTTCGTCGCCGTGTCGGCCGAGCGCGCGTTCCTCGCCGAGCTCGGCACGGGCTGTTCGATCCCCGCCGGGGCGTTCGCCGAGGTGCGCGACGGCCGGGTTCGGATCTCGGGCGTGATGATCGGCGTCGACGGCGCGACGAGCGTGCGCGCCTCGCGCGAGGGGCTCGACCCCGTCGAGGTCGGCGCGGCACTCGCGGCCCACCTGCGCGACGAGCGCCACGGGGCCGACCTGCCCGGCTGGGAGCGCTGAGTGCTCGTCGTGGTGACCCGTGAGGCGGGGCGCAACGACGAGCTGCGCGAGTGGTTGCCGAACGGGGCGACGGTCGCCGAGGTGCCGCTGACCGAAACGATCTACCGAGCCCTCGACGAGGTCGAGCGCGACCTCGTCGCCGCGAGCGCGACGGGTCGCTTCCCCGTGCTCGCCCTCACCAGTGCGCGTTCGCGCGACTACGTGGCCGCGGCCCGACGGGTCTGCACCGACGACGTCGAGGTCTGGACGGTCGGTCCCACCACCCGCGCCGCGGTCGAGGCCGCGGGGTCGCGCGTCGTCGCCGAGGCGCCGAGCGCGGGCGAGCTGGGCGCACGGATCTCGCGCGGACCGGTGTTGGTACTCGGGGCCCGCGTCATGCGCGAGGAGCTCACGGCGGCCCTCGCCGCGCGCGCGATCGCGGTCTCGACGGTCACCTGTTACGAGACGGTGGCGCGCACCCTGGACGGGTCGGCCCGCGCGACCCTGGCGCGCGCCGACGCGGTCGTGGTGGGCGCGCCCTCGGCGTGGCGCGTCGCGCGCGACGCGGTCTCGCCCTCGACGTGGGTCGTCGTGCCGGGGCCGACCACGGCTGCGGTGGTGCGCGCCGAGCACGATCGCGTGCTGGTCGGTTGGCGCGCCGACGTCGGACGCCGGCTCGGCGAACTGGTCGCCGACGAACGCGCCGCGAGGGGTCGGGAATAGGCTTGCGACGTGTTTCCCACTGATCGCCCCCGTCGGCTCCGGCGCACCCCGGCGCTGCGCCAGCTCGTGGCCGAGACGACCCTCGCCCCCGACGACCTCGTCGCCCCGCTCTTCGTCGTCGAAGGGCTCGACGAGCCCCGACCGATCGCCTCGCTGGCCGGTCAGCTCCAGCACACCGTCGAGTCGCTGGTGCGCGAGGTCGGCGTGCTGCGCGAGCTCGGCGTGGGCGGCGTCATCCTCTTCGGGGTGCCCGCGACCAAGGACGAGGTCGGCAGCGGCGCCTACGACCCCGACGGGATCGTCCAGGTGGCCCTGCGCGCGGTGCGCGACGAGGTGGGCGACGACCTGGTGGTGATGGCCGATCTGTGCCTCGACGAGTACACCTCGCACGGCCACTGCGGGATCGTGCGCGAGGACGGCACCGTGGACAACGACTCGACGCTGGCGCTCTACGCGCGAACGGCCGTCGAGCAGGCGCGCGCCGGCGCGGCGGTGGTCGCCCCGAGCGGCATGATGGACGGCCAGGTCGGCGCGATCCGACGCGCCCTCGACGACGGGGGCTTCGCCGATACCGTCATCCTCGCCTACGCCGCGAAGTACGCGAGTGGGCTCTACGGACCCTTCCGCGACGCCGTCGACGTCGAGATCGCTGACGGGGGCGACCGGCGCGGCTACCAGCAGGACTGGCGCAACCGCCGCGAGGCGCTGCGCGAGGCCCGCGCCGACGTCGCCGAGGGCGCCGACATCGTCATGGTCAAACCGGCGATGACCTACCTGGACGTCCTGAGCGACCTGCGCCGCGAGCTCGACGTGCCCCTGTCGGCCTACCACGTGAGCGGCGAGTACGCGATGGTCAAGGCGGCCGCCGCCAACGGGTGGGTCGACGGACCGGCCGTCGCGCTCGAGCAGCTCACCGCCGTGCGCCGCGCCGGGGCCGACTTCGTCTTGACCTACTTCGCCCACGAGGTCGCCCGGGTGCTCCAGCGATGAGCGAGACCAACGAGGCGTGGTTCCAGCGGGCGCTGCGGGTCATCCCCGGCGGGGTCGACTCGCCGGTGCGCAGCTTCCGCTCCGTGGGGGGCACGCCCTACACCGTCGTGCGCGGCGAGGGCGCCTACGTGGTGGACGTCGAGGGCCGGCGTTACCTCGACTTCGTCCAGTCCTACGGGGCGTCGCTGCTCGGCCACGCCCACCCGGCCGTCGTGGCGGCGTTGCGCGAGGCGGTCGCCCTGGGCACGACCTTCGGCGCCCCGACGACCGGTGAGGTGCGCCTGGCCGAGCTGATGACCGCGCGGGTGCCGGGGCTCGAGCAGGTCCGCTTCGTCTCCTCGGGCACCGAGGCCGCGATGAGCGCGGTGCGCCTCGCGCGCGGGGCCACCGGGCGCAGCCGCATCGTGAAGTTCGACGGCTGCTACCACGGCCACTCCGACGCGTTGCTCGTCGCCGGGGGCAGCGGCGTGGCCCAGCTGGGCCTGCCGGGATCGGCGGGCGTGACGGCCGGCGCCGTCGCCGACACGACCGTGGCGCCCTACAACGTGGTGCCCGATCTCGACGAGACGGTCGCGGCCGTGCTGGTCGAGCCGGTCGCGGCCAACATGAACCTCGTCGCGCCCGGGGCCGGGTTCCTCGCCGACCTGCGCGCGGCCTGTGACCGGGTGGGTGCCCTGCTGATCTTCGACGAGGTGATCACCGGGTTCCGCCTCGACCCCTCCGGCGCCTCGGCCTTCTACGGCGTGGTTCCCGACCTGTGGTGCTTCGGCAAGGTCATCGGTGGGGGACTGCCCGTGGGGGCCTTCGGGGGATCGGCCGCCCTACTCGCGTCCCTCGCGCCCTCGGGACCGGTCTACCAGGCGGGGACCCTCTCGGGCAATCCGCTCGCGACGGCGGCCGGTTCGACGGTGCTCGAGCTCGTCACGCCGTCGCACTACGAGGCCCTCAGCGCCCGCGTCGACGGGTTCGCGACGGCCCTGGGCGAAGCCATCGCGAGTGCCGGTCTCTACGCCCTGACGCCGCGGGTCGGGCCCCTGCTCGGGCTCTACCTCTCGCGCGAACCCGTGGCGGCGCCGAACGACTTCGCGTCGGCCAAGGCGATCTGTGACAACGGGCTCTACGCGGGCTTCTTCCACGCGATGCTCGACCGAGGGGTCGCGCTGGCCCCGGGGGCCTACGAGATCCTCTTCGTCTCGATGGCCCACGGCGAGGCCGAACTGGCCCGCGCGGTCGAGGCGGCCGCCGAGGCCGCCGCGGTGGTCGCGGCCACGTGAGCGAACCCCTGCGCACGCAGGGCTGGACCGTACGACCGAGCTTCGTACCCCACGGCCCGACCTCGCCGGTGGCACTGCTCTTCGACGAAGAGGGGCTCACCCAGCTGGCGGGCGTCTACCCCGTCGCCTGGCAGACCCCCTGGTGCGAGCTGGACGAGCTCACCCTCACGCGGGTCGGTTCGAGCGAGACCCTCGGCGCGAGCGTCGCCGGCGTGCGCTACGAGTGGCGTCGGCGGGGCCTCGACGAGTTCGAGGAGCTGCGCGCCATCGTGCTCGCCCGCGGTGGATCGGTCCGGCGCCGCCGGCGTCGCGCCGGCGTCGTGGCGATCGCGCTGGCGGTGGTGGTCGCCTCGATGGGCGGCCTGATCGCGTCGCTGCTCTCGGGCGCCCCGAACACCGACGTCGAGACGCTCGGCGCGCGTGCCGTGAACCTCTCGGTCGCCGACCTGCCCGTGGGGTGGTCGAGTATCGCCACGGGCTACCTCTCCTACCTCGTGCCGGCCAGCGGCCGGGTCATTACGTCGACCCCGACGACGGCGCCGGCGGTGGACGTCGTGACCCCGGTGGTGGCCGCGCAGTTCCAGCGGTGCCTCGGCGTCTCGGGGGCGACGGACCGGATCTTCGGCGCCGCGGGCCAGTCGCCGGACGTGCAGATCTCCTCGCCGATCTTCCACCAGGCCACCCCGATCGAGACCGAGGTCGCCACGACCACCCAGTACTACCGCTCCACGGGCATGGTGCGCCGCGACGTCGCCGAGATGTCGCGGCCCAACTTCGGCTCGTGCTTCGTGGCCGCCAACGCGACGATCCTGCTGTCGGAGTACGCGAGCCAGCTGACGCCGAGCGACCCCGGAACCAACTGGACGCCGCTGACCTTCGCCAAGGGCTGGGCGCGCGGTGGGGTCGTCTCGGTCGACCTGCCCGGGGTCAGCGCCGCCTACTCCTTGGTCGTCGCGGTGATCGCCGGCGGCCACTACGAGGTGACCCTCAGCGCGCTCGTGCCGTCGTGGCGGGCGAACCGACAGCTCTTGAATCAACTGGTCGGCATCGTCAAGACCCGCGTCGACGGGGTCGGCGGCGCCGTCGCGTAGTTCAGCCGCCGGCGATGGCGACGACGATGTCGGTGAGGAAGCCCGCCAGCAGTCCCAGCGTGATCCCGACGAAGACCGTCGTCTGGTGTCGGCTGCGACCGGCCACGTAGAGCAGCTGGCTGATGACGAAGATGATCGATCCGCCGGCGAGCGACAGGAAGACGATGCCGAGCGTGGGCGAGGACCACCACCAGCCGACCAGGGTGCCGATCGTCGTCGGTCCGCCGCCGATCAGGGCGACGAGTCCGAGGTAGGCCCACGACGGCCGGTTCGCCGCGCCCACCAGTGGGCTCACGATGCCGAACCCCTCGGTCGCGTTGTGCAGCGCGAAGCCGATCACCAGCACCGTCGAGAGTCCGATGGCCCCGAGGTGCGAAGCCGTACCGATGGCCAGTCCCTCGCCGAAGTTGTGCAGCCCGATGCCGGTGGCGATCATGAGGCTCATCGAGGTCGGCGTCGAGGGGATGGCCGCGGCGCGTCCGCGCCGGGTCCAGCGCTGGTAGAGCGCGAGGCTGAGCAGCCCCACGGCCGCCCCGCCGAGCAGGAGCGCCACGTCGGTGACCGTCGTGGCGACCGAGCCGCGGTGGTGGTCGTGGAGCGCGAGGAGTTGATCCTTGATCGGCGCGTAGGCGTTGGAGAAGACGTCGACCACGAGGAAGAGCAGCACCCCGATGGCGATCGCGTTGAGCAGGGCCCGGACCCGCTCGGCCGGCGCGCGCAGCCGTCCGATGGGCAGACCGGCGACGATCGTGGCGCCGGCGATGAAGCCGAGCACGACAGTCTTGGTCAGGGACACGGCGTCTAGCCCTCGTGAGCGCGGTCGCCGAGCAGCATCGCGTAAGCGCGTTCGGGGACCACGTCGGCGAGACGGGCGAGGGCGCGGTAGGCGAACTCGCCCGGACCGCGCTCGTCATTGCGCATGAGGTTCGCCATGACCGTGAGCACCTCGCGCATGACCGGTTCGATCCGCATGCCCACGCCGACGCAGGCGGCGAGGATCTTGGGCTCCGAGATCAGGCGCACGAAGGCCCGCGCGACCTTGAAGTACTCGCCGTAGGCGTTCTCCAGTCGCTCGTCGTAGGCGACCAGGTGGTGCGCTTCGCCCGCCAGCAGGGCCTCGGCGACGACCCCGGCCGCGAGGCGGCCGGTCTCGTAGCCGTAGGCGATCCCCTCACCGTTGAAGGGGTTGATCGAGCCGCCGGCATCACCGACGACGAGCGTGTTCGCGCCAGTGTGCGGCCCGCGAGCCAGCCCCATCGGCAGGCGGCCACCGGTGGGCTCGCTGAGCCGCGTCGACTCGTTGAGCCCCCACGCGTCGGCCGTCTGGTTGACGAAGTACTCCTGGAGCTTGGTCGTGTTCACGCCCTTCCACGCCCCGTCCGTGGAGAGCAGGCCCACGCCAACGTTCACCCGGCCGTCGCCGAGCGGGAAGATCCACCCGTAGCCCGGCACGACCTCGCCGTTGGGGTCGCGGATGTCGAGGTGCGACTCGATCCACGGCTCGGCGTGGCGATCGCTGGTGTAGTAGCCGCGCAGCGCCATGCCCATCGGCCACTGTCGGTTGCGGGTCACCCCGAGCTCACGGCCCAGCCGCGAGTTCTGCCCGTCGGCGACCACGACGTAGCGCGCGCGCACCTCGGCGCGCGTGCCGGTCGCCTTCTCGTAGAGCACCACGCCGGCCGCGCCGCGCAGGTGTCCCGCGGGAGCCTCGGTGGGTTCGAGCAGGCCGACGGCCTCGACGCCGGTCAGCACCGTCGCGCCGCGGGCCGCGGTCGCCTCGGCGACCAGGCCGTCGAGGTTGAAGCGCGTGATGGTGTAGCCGTAGTTCGGAAAGACCGCGTGGTCGGGCCAGTTCATCTCGAGCGAGGCCCCGAAGCCGAAGGCCCGCAGTCCGTGGTAGCGGTGGCCGTGCGCGGCGACGGCGGGCTCGAGGCCCATCTCGGCGAGTTGGTAGACCGATCGAGGCGTGAGACCGTCACCGCAGGTCTTCTCGCGCGGGAATACCTTCTTCTCGACGAGGCAGACGGACCAGCCCGCCTCGGCGAGCCAGTACGCGGTCGCACTGCCGCTCGGACCGGCGCCGACGACGACGACGTCGAAGCGGGACGTGGTTGATGAGAGTTCAGCGAGCTGAGGCACGGCGACAGCCTAGGACCTTGGACCTGATTGAAGACGGGTCGGAGGGGGGTGCGCCGTCTGGTAGAAATGATGGACGTGGACCAGTACCTCCCAATACTTGGACTCCTGCTACTCGGGGTGTTGTTCGCGTCGGGATCGTTCGTGGCGTCGGCGTTGCTGGCCCCGCACAAACGACCCTCTGACGCGAAACTCGCACCCTACGAGTGCGGGATCGTCCCCGAAGTAGAACCGCCCCAGCGGTTCCCCGTCCGCTTCTACCTCGTCGCGATGATCTTCGTGATCTTCGACATCGAGGTCGTCTTCATGTACCCCTTCGCGGTCGTCTTCCGCCAGCTCGGCACCTTCGGGCTGATCGAGGTCCTGACGTTCTCGGTGACGGTCTTTGGCGCACTGCTCTTCCTGGTCAGCGAGGGTGCGCTCTCCTGGGGTCCCGTCAAGCACCTCACGACCGGCCTGCCGGCGCGCACCAGTTCATCCACCATCGTGCGCATCGGTGTCGAGTCGGAAACGGCGGCGTAGCGCGTGGCCCTCGAAGACCTGCAACACAACTTCCTCACCGGCCGTATCGAGGACCTCGTCCGTTGGGCCCGTCGAGCGTCGGTTTGGCCGGCGACCTTCGGCCTGGCCTGCTGCGCGATCGAGATGATGGCCGCCGGTGGCGCCGACTTCGACCTCGCGCGCTACGGCATGGAGGTCTTTCGCAACTCGCCGCGTCAGGCCGACCTCATGATCGTCGCCGGTCGGGTCTCCCAGAAGATGGCCCCAGTCTTGCGCCAGGTCTACGACCAGATGATGGAGCCCAAGTGGGTCATCTCGATGGGCGTGTGCGCGTCGACCGGAGGACTGTTCAACAACTACGCCATCGTCCAGGGTGTCGACCAGATCGTGCCCGTGGACGTCTACGCGCCGGGCTGCCCGCCGAGCCCCGAGACCCTGATGCACGCGATTCTGACCCTGCACGAGCAGATCCGCACGGGCGAGATCTTGAAGCGTCGCTCGAGCGGTGAGCCGACGCACATCGAGCACCAGGAGAGCCCCTGGACCCCCGAGGTGCCCGTGACCGTGCGACTGGGGACCCCGAAGTGATCGAACTTCCATCCTCCGCCCCGGCCGGGGTCATCACGGCCGACGTGCGCAAGTCCGACCTCGGTTGCTTCCCCACCCGCGAGCAGTACTACGGGCTCGTCGGCGCGTTCAAGGCCGACGGCTTCGAGCTCTGCGCTGACCTGTGCGGCGTGGACTACCTCGAGCACGCCGACCGGGCCCTGCCCGAGGGCGTCGTCGCCACCCGTTTCGAGGTCGTGGTCAACCTGCTCAGCATGTCCAAGCGTCAGCGGGTGCGCATCCGCGTCCAGGCTGGCGGCGACGAGCCGGCCGTCGACTCGCTGTTCTCGCTCTACCCCGGCAGCGAGGCGATGGAGCGCGAGGCCTTCGACATGTTCGGCATCATCTTTAACGGGCACCCCGACCTGACCCGCATCCTCATGCCCGAGGACTGGGAGGGTCACCCCCTGCGCAAGGACTACGGCGCCGGACGGGTCCCGGTGCAATTCAAGGAAGCCCCGGGACCACGATGAGCGAACCCACCGTACGCGCCGCCGAGCGGATCGAACCACTGATCGTCGAGACCTCCGAGGGCCCCCAGGGACTCCAGCGCCGCGGCGCCACCCCCGGCAGCGAACTGGGCCGCGAGGTCGGCTCGGTGCTGCGCGTCGACGGCCACGCCTTCGACCCGTCCTCGATCGACTACGAACGCAGCGACGACGAGACGATGATCATCAACATGGGTCCGTCGCACCCGTCGACCCACGGGGTGCTGCGCATCATGCTCGAGCTCGACGGCGAGTTCGTGCTGCGCGCCAAGCCCGTCATCGGTTACCTGCACACCGGGATGGAGAAGACCGGTGAGCAGCTGAGCTACGTCCAGGGCGGCACGAACGTCACGCGGATGGACTACCTGAGTCCGGCGACCAACGAGCTGTCGTACTCGATGGCCGTCGAGTCGCTGCTGGGCATCGAGGTGCCCGCGCGAGCCACCTGGATCCGCATGATGATGTCCGAACTGAACCGCATCTCCTCGCACTTGGTCTGGATGGCGACCAACGGGATGGACCTCGGTTCGACCTCGATGATGATCTACGGCTTCCGCGAGCGCGAGTTGATCCTCGCCTTCTTCGAGAAGACCGCGGGCCTGCGACTGAACCTGAACTACGTGCGCCCCGGCGGCGTCGCGGCCGACCTGCCCGACGGGTGGGAGGACGACGTCACGGTGATCTGCGACACGATCGACGAGCGGACCTACGAGTACGACCAGTTGCTCACCGGCCAGCCGATCTTCCGCGACCGCATGGTCGGTGTCGCGCCGATCACGGCCGAGGAGGCGCTGGCACTCTCACTGACCGGGCCCCTGCTGCGCTCGACCGGCGTGCCGTGGGACCTGCGGCGCACGATGCCCTACCTCGCCTACGACCAGGTCGACTTCGACGTCATCGTCGGCACCTACGGGGACAACTTCGACCGGTACGCGATCCGCCTCAACGAGATGCGTGAGTCGATCCGGATCATCCGCCAGTGCGTGGCGATGATGCCGCGCGGCGACTACCGCAGCCAGGACCCCAAGGTGACCCCGCCGCCGCGCGCGCGCATCGGCGAGTCGATGGAGGCGCTGATCCACCACTTCAAGCTCTTCACGGAGGGCTTCCACGTCCCCCAGGGCGAGGTCTACTCGGCCATCGAGTCGCCGCGCGGGGAGATCGGGTGCTACCTCGTGTCCGACGGCGGGCCCAAGCCGTACCGGATCCACGTACGGGCCCCCAGTTTCGTGAACTTGCAGGCGGTCCCGCTCTTGATGCGTGGTGGCTCGATGTCCGACGCCATCACCGTGATCTCGACGGTCGACCCCATCATGGGAGAGGTAGATCGATGACCCATTTTCGCACTGACCTACGCCAGCGCGCCGAGGAGTTGGTGTCGCTCTACCCGCGAGCGCGCTCGGCGATGCTGCCCCTGTTGCACCTGGCTCAGGAGCAGGACGGCTACCTGAGCGACGAGGCCATGGCCGAGGTCGCCGAGTTGACCGGCACCACGCCGGCCGAGGTCCGCGGCACCGCGGCCTTCTACGATATGTTCCACCTCGAGCCCGTTGGCAAGTACGTCGTCGGGGTCTGCACCAACATCGCCTGTCTGCTCGCCGGTGGCGAGGACCTGCTCGCGCACGCGAGCGCCACGCTCGGGTGCTCGGTCGGGGGCACCTCGCCCGACGGACTGTTCACGCTCGAAGAGACCGAGTGCCTGGCCGACTGCAACATCGCGCCGGTCGTCCAGGTGAACCACCGCTACGTCCGCACGACCACGCCCGAGACCTTCGACGCCCTCGTCGACGACCTGCGCAACGGCCGACTCGACCACGACGTGCCGCCCCACGGCACGCTGATCCGCATCCGTCGCTCGGGCGGTCTGCGCGTCGAGCGCGACGAGCTGGCCGCCGAACGGGCCGAGGCCCGCGCGGCCCGCGAGGCCCGCGCCGCGGCGGAGGCGAAGTAGTGGCCTCCCTCGACGCCCCCCAGATCGTCTCGTCACGTTCGAAGTTCGCCGACTCCTTCACGCTGTCGCGCTACCTCGAGACCGGCGGCTACGAGGGACTGCGTAAGGCCCTCACGATGTTCCCCGAACAGGTGGCGGCCGAAGTGGACGCCGCGTCCCTGCTCGGTCGCGGCGGGGCCGGGTTCCCGGCCGGTCGCAAGTGGTCGATGCTGCGCAAGGCGCCCGTCTCGTACCTGGTGGTCAATGGCGACGAGTCCGAGCCGGCCACGTTCAAGGACCACTACCTGGTCGAGCGCGACCCCCACCAGCTGGTCGAGGGCGTCATCATCGCCGCCTACGCCCTGCAGGTCACCCAGGCCTTCATCTACTTGCGCGGCGAGTTCGCCCTCGGCCTCGAACGGGTCCAGCAGGCGATCAACGAGGCCTACGAGCACGGCGCGCTCGGTCGCAAGATCTTCGGCTCGTCCTTCTCGCTGGACCTGGTCGTGCACCCCGGCGCCGGGGCCTACATCTGTGGCGAGGAGACCGCGCTGATCGAGGCCCTCGAAGGCAAGCGCGGCTTCCCGCGGATCAAGCCCCCGTTCTTCCCCGCGGTCACCGGCCTCTACGGCGAGCCGACGGTCGTCAACAACGTCGAGACGATGTCCAACATGCCCTGGATCGTGCTGCACGGCGGCGCGGCCTTCGCCGCCCTCGGCGCCGGCCGCTCGGCGGGCACTCGTCTCTTCGCGCTTTCGGGCCGGGTGCGCAATCCGGGGGTCTTCGAGATCGAGATGGTCAAGAACACCTTCCGCGACCTGATCTACGACCCCCAGCTCGGCGGCGGGGTCATCGACGACCGCGCCATCAAGGCCATCATCCCCGGTGGGGTCTCGGCGCCGTGGTTCGGTCCCGAACTGCTCGACGTCCCCCTCGGACAGGACGAGGTCGCCGAGAAGGGCTCGATGCTCGGTTCGGGGTCCATCGTGGTCATGGACGAGACCACGTGCGTCGTGCGCGCGACCTGGCGCATCATCAAGTTCTTCTCGCGCGAGTCCTGCGGACAGTGCACGCCCTGTCGCGAGGGCTCGGGCTGGCTCGAGCGCATCCTCTACCGGATCGAGAACGGCGGCGGACGAATCGAGGACGTCGACCTGCTGCTCGACCTCTGCGACAACATCGCGCCCGGCCTGACCTGGCCGCCCCAGCAGACGACGATCTGCGTGCTCGGCCCCTCGATGCCCTCATCGATCAACGCGGCCATCTCGATGTTCCGCGACGACTTCTACGCGCACGTACAACACGGGGGCTGCCCGCATGACTGACCAGACGCGAACCACCGTGTCCATCACCCTGAACGGACGGGCCGTCGAGGCCCAGCCGGGCGAGCTGCTGATCGAGGCGGCCGAGCACGCGGGCGTCTACATCCCGCGCTTCTGCTACCACCCGCGCATGGAGCCCGTCGGGGTCTGTCGCATGTGCCTGGTCGAGGTGGAGGGCCCGCGCGGCGCGACACTCCAGCCGGCCTGCTACATCCGCGTCAACGACGGCATGTCGGTCAACACCGAGTCCGACAAGGTCAAGAAGGCCCAGGACGGCGTGCTCGAGTTCCTGCTCGCCAACCACCCCCTCGACTGTCCGGTCTGCGACAAGGGCGGCGAGTGCCCCCTCCAGGACCAGACGCTGGCCCACGGCTCGGGCGAGACCCGGTTCGTCGAGGAGAAGCGCCACTTCGTCAAGCCGATCGAGATCGGCGAGCTCGTCCTCTTGGACCGCGAGCGCTGCATCCAGTGCTCACGCTGCACCCGATTCGCCGCCGAGGTGGCCGGCGACGCCCAGATCGACTTCGCCGGTCGCGGCGACCTCATCGAGGTCGCACCGTCGCCGACGGTGCCCTTCGACTCGATCTTCTCGGGCAACACGGTCCAAATCTGTCCCGTCGGGGCGCTCACCGCCAAGCCCTACCGATTCACCGCCCGGCCCTGGGACCTCGAGCAGGTCGAGAGCACCTGCACGGCCTGCTCGGTCGGCTGTCGGATCGCCGTGCAGTCCTCGGGCAACCGCCTGACGCGCGTGCTCGGCGTGGACAGCGACCCGGTCAACCGGGGCTGGCTCTGCGACAAGGGCCGCTTCACCCTCGACGCGGTCGACGGTCACGCCGAACTGCGTGACCCGCTCGACCCGCGCAGTCGCATCACCGAGCCCCTCGTGCGCCGTGACGGCGAGTTGGTGGCGACGTCGTGGAGCGACGCCTTGCGCGCCGCCGCCACGATCCTGCGCGACGCGGCGACGAGCCCCGGCGGCGTCGGGGCGATCGGCGGCGCCGCGTTGACCAACGAGGGCGCCTTCGCCTGGGAGCGCTTCGTGCGCGGCGTGCTCGCCAGCGAGCACCTCGACGCCCAGTACGGCGACGGCCTGGACGCGACCCTGATCCAGGCGCTGCCCAAGGCGACCATCGACGAGGCCGCCAACGCCGCGACGGTCGTGACCATCACGGGCGACCTGCGCGAGGAACTGCCCGTGCTCTTCTTGCGCCTGCGGGCCCGGATCGCGTCGGGTCAGGCCAACCTCATCGAGTTCGCGGCCGGACCGAGCGCGTTGCGCCGGCTGGCTCGCGTCGCGCTCAGCGTCCGCCCGGGCGAGGCCGACCAGGTCGCCGAGGCGTTGGCGAACGGGACGGCACCGCACGGCCTGGGGATCGACGAGTTCGAACTCGCCACGGCCCGTGACCTGCTCGGCGAGGGCGGCCGCGGGGTCGTCTTCGTCGTCGGGCGCGCCAACGTCGCCGAACACCCCGGCGTCGTCGAAGCGGCCATCCGTCGCCTCGCGGCGCGCTACCCCGAAGCGACGTTCCTGCCCGCCCTGCGCCGCGCCAACGTCATGGGCGCGCTCGACATGGGGCTCGCCCCGCGCCTGCGGCCCGGCCGGGGCTTTGACGCCGCAGCGCGCGGTCGCGACGCGCTCGCCCAACTCGACGCCCTCGCCAGCGGGGACCAGCGCGCGCTGCTGCTGCTCGGTGGCTGCCTGCTCGGCAACGTCACCGACGTCGCCCACGCCACGGCCGCCCTCGAACGGGCCGCGGTCGTCGCGGTCACCGGACACGGGGGGGCAACGCTCGCCTACGCCGACGTCGTGCTGCCCGCGACGGTCCAGCACGAACGAAGCGGCACGGTGACCAACATCGAAGGACGCGTCAGCGCCGTCACCGCCAAGATCGGCGCCCCGGGTTCGGCGTGGTCCGACGTCGCGATCGTGGCCGAGTTGGCCGAGGAGTTCGGTCAGAACCTCGGACTCACCTCGATCGAGGTCACGGCCAAGGCCATCGAGGAGACGACCGGGTACCCGGCCCTCTCGGTGCTGAACGACGCGACGACCGACGGGGTCGTCGTCGGTCGGACCGAGCGCTCGATGCGCCACCCCCTCGACCCGATGGCCATCCCCGGACTGCGCTCGACCGAGACCGCGGGCCTCGCCTCCCACGGTGGCGACACGGTGACCCTGGAGGCGACCAACACGGTGTTGACCGTGTCGGCCACGCTGACCGACGTGACGGGCTCGACGCCCACGGTGCCACCGACTGACGCCTACGCGCTGCGCGTCTTCGCCGGACGCCGCCTCTACGACCGCGGGGTCGCGGTGCGTGGCTCGTCGGACCTGGACAACCTCGTTGCGACGACCACGATCGCGCTGAACCACTTCGACCTCGACCGGTTGGGTTGCGTACCCGGTGACGTGGTGACGGTGCGTACCGAACACGGATCGGTCGCGCTACCGGTCGCCCTGGACGACCAACTGGCCCGCGGGGTGGCCGGCGTTCCCGTGGGGACGCGCACCGCACAGGGCGAGGACGCCCTGGCGCCACTCTTCGAGCGCGACGCGGTGATCACGCAAGTTCGATTGGAGACGCGATGACCTCCTGGCTAGCTTCGGTGGACCCGCTCTTCGCCCACGGGGTGACCTGGGCGGTGGTGATCATCGTGATCGCGAAGGTCTTCGTTGGTTTCGCCGCGCTGATGGTGTCGGTCATGCTGATGATCTGGTTCGAGCGCAAGGCGATCTCGGACATGCAGAGCCGCATCGGGCCACAGCGGTGGGGCCCCTTCGGCATCTTGCAGACTCTCGCCGACGGCGTCAAGCTCTTCTTCAAGGAGGACCTGCTACCCGCCGAGGCCGATCGGTTCACCTTCAAGCTCGCGCCGTACCTCGTCTTGATCCCGGCGTTGATCACCTTCTCGATCGTCCCGATCGGCGGCACGGTCGTCATCGCGGGTCACCCGGTCCTGCTCCAGGTCGCGAACCCGCCGATCGGCATCTTGTTGATGCTGGCGATGTCGGGGATCTCGGTCTACGGCGTGATCCTCGCGGGCTGGTCGTCGGGTTCGAAGTACCCCCTGATGTCCGCGGTGCGCGCCAGCGCCCAGATGATCAGCTACGAGGCGGCCCTCGGCATGACGATCGTGACGGTCGTGTTGGCGACCGGTTCGCTGTCGACCCACGACATCGTCATGGCCCAGTCGCACGGGATCTGGCACTGGAACCTGATCCGACTCGGGATCGTCCCCTTCGTCGTCTTCCTGATCGCGATCACCGCGGAACTCAACCGTCCGCCCTTCGACGTCGTCGAGGCCGAGAGCGAGCTGGTCGGCGGCTTCCACACCGAGTACGCGTCGCTACGCTTCGCCCTGTTCTTCCTCGCCGAGTTCATGAACACGATCACGATGTCGGCGATCATCGTGACCCTCTTCCTCGGCGGACCGGCCGGCTGGGTGCCGAACATCCCCCACGTGCGCTGGGTCTTCCCGATCCTGTGGTTCCTGATCAAGACCGTGGGCTTCGCCTTTGGCTACATCTGGTTCCGCGCCGCGCTGCCCCGGTTGCGCTACGACCAGCTGATGAACCTGGGCTGGAAGCGGCTAATCCCGCTCAGCCTGGGGTGGATGCTCATCGTCGCCGGCTTCCTCATCCGCCCGTCGTGGGGCTTCTTGATGGCGGCGCTGGTCATCCTCGCCTGGACCGTGCTGACGCGCGCCTACACGCTCGGCCAGGGGCGCGAGGAGAGCATCGACTCGATCCTGCCGACCGTCGGCGAACGACCACTGCCCGGACGCGTGCTCCGGGCGTGGACAGATAGGGAGAAGGACTGATGGCCAGCCCCCTCGATTTCTTCGGTGGCTTCAAGCTGACGTTGCGCCACATCGGGCGCACGCGCGTGACCACCAGCTACCCCCAGGCCAAGCGGCCCAAACAGCCCCGCCAACACGGTCGCCACGTGCTGAACCGCTACGAGGACGGCATGGAGAAGTGCATCGGCTGCGAGCTGTGCGCCGGCGTCTGCCCGGTCGACTGCATCTTCGTGCGCGGACTCGACAACCCGCCGGACCACCCGGTCAGCCCGGGCGAGCGCTACGGCTACGTCTACGAGATCAACTACCTGCGCTGTATCCACTGCGACCTGTGCGTCGAAGCCTGCCCGACCCAGGCGATCACCGAGTCCAAGCTCTTCGAGTTCTCCTTCACCAACCGGGCCGACGCCATCTATACCAAGGCCGAACTGGTCGTCGACGACCAGGGCTTCCCCCAGCGCCTGCCGTGGGAGGACTGGCGCGAGGGTGAGGCGGCGATGACCGGCGGCTGGATGCGCGCGACGTCCCCGTCCGGGGCCGCGGACTTCGAGGGCGTCGTCCAGTGGACGGGCGACCTCGGCGCCGGCGTGCGAGCCCCCGAGGCCGGCCAGTCGGACAACCGGGACGACGAGGCGACCGGTTCCAAGCAGTTGCGCACCGCCTTCTTCCGCCACCTCCAGCCCGAGGACATCCCGACCAACCTGCGCGGGCTCAAGGCGCGCCTCGACGCCACGCGGGCCAAGACCTCGCGTCGCAAGGAGGGATCGAAGTGATCGCCACCGCCTACGCCATCCCCGACGTGCTGGTCTTTCTCACGTCGGCGCTGCTCATCCTCGTGGGGGCCGTGGGGGTCTTGGCGATGCGCAACCCCGTCCACTCGGCGCTGAGCCTCATCATGGCCCTCTTCGGTGTGGCCGTCGCCTTCGTGGCCCAGTCGGCCGACTTCCTGGCCGCGGTGCAGATCATCGTCTACGCCGGCGCGATCGTCGTGCTCTTCCTCTTCGTGATCATGTTCCTCGGGGTCGACCGCACCGAGACGGTGCGCGTCGAGCCACTGGTCGGCCAGCGGGTCTTCGCGGGCGCCGGGGTGCTCGTCACGGTCGCGGGGCTCATTACGCTCTTCGCGCGTTCGCACTGGGTCACCGGGGCGATCGCGGTCTCGTCCTCCGGCCAGCCCCTCTCGACCGGCTCGGCCAACGTCACCCAGCTCGGCACGGCCGTCTTCACGACCTACCTCTTCGCCTTCGAAGCCACGGCCGCGTTGCTGATCGTCGCCGTGGTCGGTGCGGTCCTGCTCGCCCGTCGCGAACGGGCGGTCGACGCCGAAGGGAGCCAGTCATGAACGTCCCCGCGGCGTGGTACCTCGTCCTCGCGGCCCTGCTCTTTGGGATCGGAGCCTTCGGCGTGCTGACCCGACGCAGCGCGCTGATCATGTTCATGTGCCTCGAGCTGATGCTGAACGCGGTGAACCTGACCTTCGTCACCTTCTCGCGCACCCTCAACGACATCGGCGGCCAGGCGGCGGTCTTCTTCGTCATGGTGGTCGCCGCCGCCGAGGTCACCGTCGGGCTGGGCATCGTGGTGTCGGTCTTCCGCCGGCGGTCGTCGACCTCGGTCGACGAACTCTCCGAGATGAAGGGTTGAGATGGCACACGTCGCCACACTGATTCTGCTGCTGCCCCTGGCGGGCTTCCTCGTGGTGCTGCTCTTCGGGCGGGCCCTCTCGGAGAAGGCCGTGGGCACGATCGGCACCTCGGCCGTCGGGCTGAGCTTCGTCTTCAGCGTCTGGGCCTTCTTCTCGTTGCTGCACGACTCCAAGCGCGAGGTCACGGTCAACCTCTTCACCTGGATCGACGCGGGCACGCTGCACGTGCCAGCCGCGCTGCTCGTCGACCCGCTGTCGGTGACCATGTCGCTGTTCGTCACCGGCATCTCGGCCCTCATCCACCTCTACTCGATCGGCTACATGCACGGGGAGCGGGACTTCCGCAAGTTCTTCTTGTACCTCAACCTCTTCGTCTTCTCGATGCTGACCCTGGTGCTCGCGAACAACCTCGTGCTGACGTTCGTCGGCTGGGAGGGGGTCGGGGTCTGCTCGTACTGGTTGGTGAGCTACTACTTCGACCGCGACAGCGCCGCCTCGGCCGGCAAGAAGGCCTTCATCTACAACCGGGTCGGCGACGTCGGGCTGCTGGTGGCGATGTTCCTGCTCTTCAGCCACCTGCACACGCTGACCTACCTGCACGTCTTCGCCGGCGCCGGCACGCTCTCGCCGACGGTGGCGACGCTGACGGTGCTAGCGCTGCTGCTCGCCGCAACCGGCAAGAGCGCCCAGATCCCGCTGTTCAACTGGCTGCCCGACGCGATGGAGGGTCCGACCCCGGTCTCGGCGCTCATCCACGCGGCCACGATGGTCACCGCCGGCGTCTACCTGCTGGTTCGCATGGCCCCGGTCCTGGCGCTCTCGCCCTCGGGCCGCGCCACCATCGCGATCATCGGCGGGCTGACCGCCTTCGTCGCGGCGACCATCGCGACCTCCCAGAAGGACATCAAGAAGGTGCTGGCCTTCTCGACGGTCTCCCAGATCGGCTACATGGTGCTGGCCGTGGGGGCCGGTGCCTACTCGGCGGCCATCTTCCTCATGATCAGCCACGCCTTCTTCAAGGCCCTGCTGTTCCTCGGCTCGGGTTCGGTCATCCACTCGCTCAACGGCGAGCAGGACTTGCGCAAGATGGGTGCGTTGGCCAAGTTCCTCCCGCTCACGTTCCCCACCTTCCTCGTCGGCTGGTTGACGATCTCGGGGATCCCGCCCTTCGCCGGGTTCTGGTCCAAGGGCGATATCTTGACCAACGTCTACTCCTACTCCAAGGTCCTCTGGATCCTCGGGGTGCTGACGGCGCTCCTGACCGCCTACTACATGACCCGTCTCTTCGTCCTGACCTTCCGCGGGACCGAGCGGTTCCGCGAGGTGACCCACGGCCACGACCCGCACGAGTCGCCGTGGGTGATGACCCTGCCCCTCGTGGTCCTGGCCACGCTGTCGGTGCTCGGCGGGATCATCGACCTGCCCTGGATCCACCACAACTCGCTCGCCGGCTTCCTCGACCCGACGTTGGGCTTCATCCCCGCGCTCGGCCACGCCTCCACGGTCGCGCTGTTCACCCTGGCCGCGGTGGACATCGTGGCCGCGGTCCTCGGCCTCATGGCCGCCTACTCGATCTGGCGCGACCGCTCGTCGTCGTCCGTTTACGAACGTCCGTTCCTCGAGCACGTCTGGCATTGGGACGACTTCTACGACGCGACCATCGGCCGGCCGCTCACCCAGGCCGCGCAGTTCGGTGACGTCGTCGTCGAGCCACGGCTCATCGACGGGGCCGTCACCGGCGTGGCCGTGGGCGTGCGCCGCAGCGCCGAGGGCGTGCGCAAGGTCCAGTCCGGTTTCGTTCGTCACTACGCGCTCGCGATGGTCCTAGGACTGAGCGTCATCGTCGTCTATCTCGTCGCGAGGGTCGGGTAAGCATGCATTCGTCACTTTGGTTAACCGTGCTCATCCTGCTCCCCATCGTGGGCGCGGGCCTCGCCATGCTCGTGCGCCGCCGCGACGGGGCCGCCTTCGTCATCGCCGCGGTGACCTCGGTGGTCGAGCTCGTGCTCACCCTCGTGGTGAGCGTGCTCTACAACAACCACGTCGCCGGCGCCCAGACCTTCGACTTCGTGGGCCGCTGGGTCGTCGCGGCACCCTTCGGCCTCGCCTACGACGTCGCGCTCGACGGCATCTCGCTCTTCCTCGTCGTTCTGGCGGCCCTGGTGCTGGTGCTCGCGATCTTCGGCGCGCGCGAACGGCGCCACGAGCCGGCCTTCGTCAGCTGGCTGCTGCTGCTGACGTCCTTCACCATCGGGAGCTTCGTGGCCCACGACCTGCTCGAGTTCTTCGTGTTCTTCGAACTGACCCTCGTGCCGAGCTACTTCATCGTCGCCCAGTGGGGTGGAGCCGAGCGGGCCAAGGCCGCGCTCAAGTTCTTCGTCTACACCTTCGCGGGCTCGGCCTTCCTCTTCACCGGACTGCTCTACCTCGGCTTCTTGCACCAGCACCAGACCGGCGGGGCGCTGACCTTCGCCTACGGGGCGCTCGCCGCGACGTCGATGAGCCACGGCACGGCCGTGTGGCTCTTCTGCGCCTTCGCGGTGGCCTTCGCGGTCAAGTCCCCGATCTGGCCGCTGCACACCTGGTCACCGATCGCCTACGCCGAGGCGCCCACCGCCGGTTCGATGGAGCTCTCGGGCCTGCTGGCCAAGCTCGGCTCGTACGGGTTGCTGCGCTTCGCCGTCGGCCTGCTGCCCCTGGCGCTCTCGTCGATGCGCCCGGTGCTGCTCACCCTCGCGGTGATCGGCATCCTCTACGGCTCGGCGCTGGCCGCGGTGACCCCGGACCTGAAACGCCTCGTCGCGTACTCGTCACTGGCCCAGATGGGCTTCGTCACCCTCGGGGTCGTCACCGGCTCCAAGATCGCCATGGTGGGCGCCGTGCTGTTGATGTTCAACCACGGGGTCATCACGGCCGGCTTCTTCCTCTTGATCGGCTTCATCGAGCGTCGGCGCGGCAGCGCGACGATCAAGGACCTGCGCGGCCTGCAGGGCCCGGCGCCGGTGCTCGCCGCGCTGTTCACGGTGGTCATGCTGGCCTCGATCGGCCTGCCGGGCCTGTCGGGCTTCGTCAGTGAGTACCTCATCTTGATCGGCGCCTTCGCGACCCACGCGTGGTGGGCGGTGGTGGCGACCTTCGGGGTGGTGCTCGCCGCGCTCTACCTGCTCTGGGGCTACCAACGGGTCTTCCACGGCGTGGCCACCGGCGCGAACGCCGAGGTCAGTGACGCGACGCACCCGGAGCGCTGGGTGATCGCGCCGGTCATCGTGCTCGTCGTGGTCCTCGGGGTCTTCCCCAAGCCGGTCCTCGACCGCATCACGCCGTCGGTCCAGCAACTCATCGAGCACGTCGCACCGGCGGGGGTGTCCAAGTGAACCTGACCATTCCCTCGATCCACTACCTGGTGCTGTTGCCGGTACTGATCCTCTTCGGCGCCTCGCTGGCGCTGCTGCTCGCCACGGCCCTCGTGCGCGGCCGGGTGAGCTCGGCCGTCGCGACCGGGGTCACCGTGCTCGCCTCGGTGGCCGCCTTCGTCGTGTCCTTCTTCCAGTGGTCCTACCTCGACGCTCACGGGGCCTCGACGACCGTGGCCCACGCCATCGTGCTCGACGGCTTCTCGGTCGTCGCGTCGGCGGTCATCGTGGTCAGCCTCGCCATGGCCGCGCTGGTGGCCCACGACTGGGCCCGCCGCCAGGGCGTCACCGGCGCCGAGTACCACATCCTCGCGCTCGCCACGGCCGCCGGCGCCGTCCTGATGACCCAGGCCAACGACCTGGTGGTCATCTTCCTCGGACTCGAGATCCTCTCGATCGGGCTCTACGTGCTGGTCGCCTTCGACCGGCACCGCCTGCGCTCGGCCGAGGCGGCCCTGAAGTACTTCCTGCTCGGCAGCTTCGCCTCGGCGATCTTCATCTACGGCGCCGCCCTGGTCTACGGGGCGACCGGCTCGACGAACCTGTCCTCGATCTCGTACTTCCTCGGCTCGAACATCCTGTTGCACCCCGGCCTGCTCTACGCCGGCGGGGCACTGCTGCTGGTGGGCTTCGCCTTCAAGGTCGCCGCGGTGCCCTTCCACCTCTGGTCGCCCGACGTCTACGAGGGCGCGCCGACCCCGGTGACGGGCTACATGGCGGCCGTGGTGAAGGTCGGCGCCTTCGCGGCGCTCATCCGGGTCCTGATCTCGGCGCTCGGCACCCAGCTCGCGACGTGGCGGCCCATCATCTGGGTGCTCATCGTCCTGACGACGCTGGTGGGCGCGTCGCTCGCGCTCGTGCAGCGCAACGTGAAGCGGATGCTCGCCTACTCGTCGATCAACCACGCGGGCTTCATCCTGCTCGGGGTGTGGGCCGGCACGGCGCGCGGTTCGGCGGCGAGCCTGTTCTACCTCGCGACCTACGCGCCAGTCGTGGTGGCGAGCTTCGCCGTCTTGACCCTCGTGGGCGGCGACGGGGACGACCAGCACTCGATCGACCACTACCGGGGCCTCGCCCGGCGCCAGCCGGTCCTGGGCGCCATGCTCGCGATCCTCCTACTCAGCCAGCTCGGCGCACCGCTGACGACCGGCTTCTACGCGAAGTACGCCGTGCTCGCGGCGACCGTGGACGCCGGCGGCGGACCGCTCGCGCTGATCACCCTGCTCGGCGCGGCCATCGCGGCCTTCTTCTACCTGCGCTGGGTGCTCACCCTCTACGCCGACGACCAGCTCGACGCGGCGCGCGTCGCGGTGCCGCGCGCCACCGCGCTGGTGATCGGCTTGGGCGTCGCGCTGACGATCCTCTTCGGCGTCTGGCCCGGACCGCTCGCGGCCCTCGCCCAGCACGCCACCGTCCTGTTCACCCCGTGAGCCGCGTCGCGATCGCGACGGCCAGTGGCATCGAGGACCCCGACGCCCCGGTCCTGCTCGCCGCGCTCGCGCGCCACGGGGTCGAGGCCGACCTGGTGGCCTGGGACGCGCCGGTCTCGTGGGACACCTTCGACCTCGTGGTCGTGCGCTCGACGTGGGACTACGTGGCGCGACGCGACGACTTCCTGCACTGGGCCCGTTCCATCGCCCACCTCGAGAACCCGTACCCGGTCGTCGAGTACTCCTCGGACAAGCACTACCTCGCCGACCTCGCGGCCCACGGCCACCGGGTCGTCGAGACGCACTTCTGTGACGTCGGCGACGAGCCGCGCTTTACGCGTGGCGACGTCGTCGTCAAGCCCGCGGTCGGCGCCGGGTCGGGCGGCGCGGCGCGCTACCGGCCCGACGAGCTCGAGGCCGCGCGCCTCCACGTGGCGGCGTTGCACGCCCAGGGCCGTGACGCGCTGATCCAGCCCTACGTGTCGAGCGTCGACGAGCGCGGCGAGCTCGCCGTGGTGGTGATCGACGGTGCGGTGAGCCACGCCATGACCAAGGCCGCCATGCTCAACGTCGAGGAGTCGACGCGCACGCCCGCGTTCCGGCGCGAGCAGATGAGCCTGGCGAAGGCCGACCCCGCGGCGCTGGCCGCGGTGGCGGCCCTGCTCGCCGAGGCGCGCTTCGCCGACCTGCTCTACGCGCGCGTCGACCTCGTGGCGAGCGCGGCCGGGTGGGCGGTGATGGAGCTCGAACTGGTCGAGCCGAACCTCTTCCTCGCCTACGAGCCCACGGCGCCCGATCGCCTGGCGTCGGGGATCGCGCGCCGGGCGGGCTGAGCGTGTCCGGGGGACCCCAACCGATAGCATCGCCCTACGGCGACGGGGCCCGACGGTATCGGAGGGTGGCGGTGGACGCAGACGGAGGACCGATGGCCCGGCGAAGTTGGCGCAGGCGAGTGGTCCGTGGTCGCTGAGCCGCGCGGGTCGCGCGCCGACGAGCTGCGCGCCGACGACGAGCTGCTGGGCCTGGTGGCCGAGATGTCCCAGGTCGCGGTGTGGGAGTACGACTTCGCGCGCGACGCGATGCGCCGCACGGCGAACCACGACGCGCTCTACGGCCTGGCCTGGCAGGAGGTCTGGCGCATCGAGACCTTCCTCGCCACGACCCACCCCGAGGACACCGCGCGCAGCGGCGAGGTCATCGAAAACGCCGTCGCGCCCGGCGGTCCCGACGAGTACGCCTACGACTTCCGCGTGGTGCGGCCCGACGGGACGATCCGATGGCTCTGGGTGCGCGGCCGGGTGACCCGGCGCGACGGCGAGGGCCGCGGGGTGATCGTTCGCGGGGTCCTCATCGACGTGACCGAGCGCAAGACGACCGAAGAGCGCCTCGAGCGCACCCTGCTGCTCTACGAGACCTTGAGCGAGTGCAACCAGGCGATCGTGCACTCCCGGGACGAGGCCGAGCTATTCGAACGGGTCTGCGTGGCCGCCGTCGAGATCGGCTCGGCCACGATGGCCTGGGTGGCGATGGCCAACGAGCACGGCGACGTCGGGCCGGTCGCGGTGACCGGCGAGGACGGCGCGGGCTTCCTCGCGGTGCGCGCCGCCCTGGCCGACGAGGACCTCGCGGCGCTCGACCTGGCGACGGCGGCGATCGCCCACGACGCCCCGGTCATCCGCCAGCTCGGCTTGGCGGGCGACGAGGGGCCGTTGGCCGCGGCGATGGACGAGCGGGGCTGGCGCTCGGCGACCTCGATGCCGATCCGCCGCCACGGGGTCCCCGTCGGGGCGCTGACCCTGTACTCGGACACCCTGGGCTTCTTCGACGAGGCGATGCAGGACCTGCTGGTCGAGATGGCCGGCGACCTCGGCTTCGCCCTCGACCACTTCGAGGTGGAGCGGTCGAGGCGCACGGCCGAGGCCGTGCTCGCCGAGCACGTCGAGGCCGTCGAGGCCTCGCTGCGCGCGACCGTCGAGGTGGCCACCTCGCTCAGCGAGATGCGCGACCCCTACACCGCCGGCCATCAGCGACGCGTGGGCGACATCGCGGCCGCCATCGGCGAGGAGCTGGGCCTGGACCCCGGTCGCCTCGAGGGGCTGCGCGTGGCGGGGCGGCTGCACGACATCGGCAAGATCGCGATCCCCGCGGAGATCCTCACGCGCCCCGGTCGGCTGAGCGTCGAGGAGCGGTCCCTCATCCAGCTGCACCCCCGGGCCGGCTACGACGTGCTCGTCGACGTGCCGTTTCCCTGGCCCGTCGCGCTGGTCGCCCTCCAGCACCACGAGCGGCTCGACGGCAGCGGGTACCCCGAGGGGCTGGCCGGTGAGGCGATCATCCTCGAAGCGCGCATCGTGGCCGTCGCCGACGTCCTCGAGGCCATGTCGTCGCACCGGCCCTATCGCGAGAGCCTCGGGGTGGAGGTCGCCATGGCCGAGCTCGAGTCCGGCGCCGGGACGCGCTACGACGCCGCGGTGGTCGCCGCCTGCGTGACCCAGATCAGGGAACGGGGCTTGCGCTTCGAGTGACGCGTCAGGGCTGGCGTCGGCGCGCCTGTTCGGCCGCGGCGAGGACCTCGTCGGGCACGACGGTGCCGGGTCGGTTCGCCGGGTCGTGGGTGAGCAGGCGCCCGAGCACGGGGATCTCGGTGAGTGACTCGGCCCGGAAGGTCGCCGCGACGACGGGCACGAAGCTCTCGGCGGCGGGGTAGACGAGGTAGCGCGGCAGCCAGGCGGGGTAGTACTTGGCGTTGAAGTGCCAGAGGCTCTCGATGGGCAGCACGCCCGAGAGCCGCTTGAGGGCCCAGCGCTCGACGCGCGTGAAGGTCCCCTCGCCGCGCTCGCCGTCGAGCACCGAGCGAAAGGCGGCGAAGTTGAGGCTGAGTCCGCGCGCGCCGCGCGAGCGCAGGTGCTCGATCGTCGAGCACAGCGCGTAGTCGATGAGGCCGTTGGGGTGTTCGCCGGGGTCGCGGCGCATCAGGTCGAGCGAGTAGCCGTTGATCGCCGGGGAGGGGACGAACTGGCACACGGCGGCGGGCTGGCCGTCGGGGCTGTGCACGACGGTCAGCAGCAGGCCCTTGTCCTTGGGGTTGAAGAGCCGCCCGAGCATCATCGAGAAGCCGCGCTCGCCTTCGCCGCGGCGCAGCATCGAGATCAGGTCCACGATCGCGGGGACCCGGGCCGGGTCGATCTCGCTCGGGTCGAGGAACTCGACGGTGTAGCCCTTGCGGGCCAGCCGGGTGCAGGCCTGGCGCAGCCCCTTCATCTTGCCGCCCTCGAGGCTGAACGTCTGGCAGTCCACGATCGCCTCGTCGCCGATGTAGAGCGAGTGCAGGCCGGCGGCGTGGTAGATGGAGAGCCAGTCGGCGCCCGCGCCCATCACGGCGATCGTCCACCCGCGCGACTCGGCGAAGGCCCGGAAGGCGCTGAAGGCCTCGGGCCGTTCGGCCTCGGGCCCGATCGGGTCGGGCGAGACCAGCGAGACGCCGCCGTAGACGGCGTAGGCGACGAGCGAGTCGCGGAAGAAGAAGAACTGCTTGTCGTCGCGCAGCGCGAAATAGTCCAGGGTCCCGCGCCCGTGTCGACGCACGATCTCGCGCGCGCGCAGTTCGGCCAGTCGACGCTCGGCGTTCGAGGTGGTGCTCGAGAGGCGACGGTCGACGACGGGTCGGGTGACGAGGTAGAGCGCCGAGACGATCAGCGAGACCCCGACGGTGGTGAGGGTCGGATTCACGAAGTCCCCGACGCGGTCGGGCAGGCCGATGGTCGTCACCCCGACGAGCCGCTCGACGCTGGCGAGGAGCACCGTCCAGAAGTCGGGGAGGTGGTGGCGGCCCGACGAGGCCTCGATGCCCAGCGCGGCGGCGATGACGACGACGACGCCGATCAGGCCGAGGCGCGGCAGGGCCGCGCGCGCGGTGGTGCGGTCGGTGGTGGCTTGGAAGTGGGGTCGCTCCACCAGCAGCAGGGTGAGGATCGCGACGGCGAGCAGCGGCGTGAGCAGGCTGCCGGCGCGCACGAGGTGGCCGATCGAGGTGGCCGCGACGACCACGACCGCGACGATCCACGACCGGCGCTGGCCGCGGCGAAGGCCCCGCGCCACCATGATCATCATCACCCCGGCCAGGGCCGTCAGGGCCGCGGCCGACTTCGCGGCGCCGAGGGGCAGGTAGGCCTCGACCGCGTGCAGGCGGCTGCGCAACGGCGGCAGCGACGTCACCGTGACGTTCACCAGGCCGTCGAGGAAGATGAGCCCGCTCACCAGTCGGCGGATCGCGCGCTGGCGGCGTTGGGCGCCGAGCCGGTCGACGCTGGCGGGGTAGGGGTCCCCGGTCGGCCACGCCCCGGCGAGGGACGTGTCGGTGGACAGTTCGGGTTGGACGGGTGAGCCGGCGGCGACGCGCTCGAGCAGGGTGCCCCGTCGCCGCGGGCTCTGCCCGGCGTAGAGCCGGACCTGGACGGTGCTCGCCGCCTCGACCTCGACGACGCCGAGGCGGTCGACCGAGGTGAAGACCGGCGGCAGGCCGAGTAGCCCGTGGCGCTCGACGATCACCGTGCGCGACGGCCCGGGCGTCGCGCAGACGCCCCGGTCGAGGAAGGCCAGGGCCGGCCGCGAGGCGCCGCCGACCACGGCCCCGGCGCCGCCTCGTTCGCCGACGCGTCGGGCGAACTCGAGCGCGTCGACCTCGTCGACGTGGGTGCGCGCCAAGGGCTCGAAGAGGTGGGGCGAGGTCGAGCGCGCGTCGTGGTCGAAGCGTCGTCGCACCAAGAGCGCGGCCGCCGCGCCGACCAGCGCCTCGACGAGCGCGAGCACCAGCACGGTGGTGACGATGTTGCCCCAGAAGCCGGTCGGGTGGTGCGTGTGGATGCGCAGGTCGAGCGCGAGGTGGAGGTGACGGTCGGTGATGCGGTTGGCGATCGAGGTCAGGGTGCTCCACAGGTCGATCAGGGCCACGATCACGACGGGGATCCAGACCCAGCCCCCGAGCCGTCGGTAGAGGGTCCGCGAGGCGACGAAGCGCGCGAGCGCGTCGGGGTCCTCGAGTCGGTCGGCGTCGGCCCGGTCGCCGCGGTCGGCCCGCGTGACGTCTACGACGTGGTGGCCGGCGGCGACGGCGAGGTCGCGCACGTCGTTCGCCGTGGCCACCTGGAGCATGACGTCGCGGGCCAGCTCGACGCCGAGCTCCTCGAGCCCGTTCGCCGCGCCGGGCTCGGCGAGCCGCGCGTCGTCGGCGCCGGGCAGCACGAAGAGTCGGTGGCCGGGCTTCTCGGTGAAGGCCCGCAGCGCCGCGGTGAAGGTCGGCAGGGCGCGCAGGGTCTCGGCGAGCAACGCGGCCACGTCCTCGTCGGGCTCGAGGTACAAGAGGTTGCCCGCGACCACGACCACCGCCGAGTCGTCGATGTCGTCCAGCAGGGCGATCAGTTCGCGCACGGGCCGGGCGGCGGGGTTCGTCGTCGGCGACAGGGAGAGGTCGCTGACCACGTAGACGTGCTGGCCGTACGGGATTGGTAGCGTGTATCGATCGGTCGCTCCCACCGTTCCAGTCTCGCAGAGTTCACGGGATCGACCGGAAGGAACGCTGATGGCCACGACACGGGAGAACTGGCACTGGCGGGCCGAGCCCTCGACGGGGCCGGCCGTCATCTTCGACATCGACGGGGTCCTGGCCGACGCGGCCGGACGCCAGCACTACCTCGAATGGGGCGACTGGCGCCGGTTTTTCGAGGCCTGCGGGGACGACCCGGTGGTCGAGGAGATCGAACGACTCCTCGAGCTGCTCGACGAGGGGTTGACGATCGTGCTGCTCACCGGCCGGCCCCGACGGGTCCAGCCGCACACCCTCGGGTGGTTGGAGCGGTTCTCGATCCGCTGGGACCTGCTCATCATGCGCGAGTACGGCGACTACACCGGGGTCGACGAGTTCAAGCGCGCGGCGCTGGCCGACCTGCGTGACGCCGGCTTCGACATCCGCCTGGCCCTAGACGACGACCCGAAGAACCACGCGATGTACGTGAGCGAAGGCGTGCCGTGCATCTACATCCACTCGGGCTACTACCGCTAGGCCCGAGTCGCCCTAGCGTCGTGCGCCGAGCCGCGCGAGTGTCGCAGCGGCCGCGCGTCGGCCCGAGCCGATGCTGGCCGGAATGCCGACGCCGTCGTAGGTGCTGCCCGCGAGGTCGATCCCCAGGCGCGACGCCGCGGCCTTGGCCGCGTCGACCAGCCGGTCGTGGCCCACGTAGTACTGCGGCAGGCCGTGGGGCCAGCGCTGGACCAGGGTCTCGATCGGCGCGGCCGTGCCCGCGAGGATCAGTCGCACCTCGTCGGTGACGCGCGCGACGAGTTCCTCGTCGCCGAGCCCGTCCCAGCGCAGGTCGTCGATCCGTCCCACGTGCGCGCGCAGGATCACGTCGTCGTCGCGGCGCAGGTGGGCCCACTTGCGGTCCAGGAAGGTGAGCGCGGTGACGAGCATCGACCCGCCCTCGCGCCACGGCGTGGCGAGCGGGACGAGGACCCCGGTGCCGTGTTCGGGCAGCACCACCGCAGCGCGCGCGAAGCGGAAGGTGACCATCGCGGCCCCGGCGCTCGGTATCGCGCCGAGGGCCGCCAGGTCGGGGTCGAAGGCGCCGACCAGGTGCGCGGTGGCCGGGGCCGGCGTGGCCACGACGATGCCGTGAGCCGGGGTGGTCGTGGCGTCGGTCTCGACCTCCCAGGCGTAGGGGCCGTCGACCCGGCGCAGCGCGGTGACCGTGGTCGAGCGCCGGATGACGACGCCGCGCTCCTCGAGGCGTCGAGCCAGTTCGATCGGCAGCGAACCCATCCCCTCGGCCAGGGAGTAGAAGAGGGGCGGGTTCGCGCTCGAAGACGCGGGCGGCGCACCGGTCGGGGCGCTCGGGCGCATGGCCTTCATCAGCGAGCCACCGCGACGCGCGGCCTCGAGCAGGGGTGCGAAGACGGACTTCGCCGAGAGGTCGTCGATTCGGCCGGCCTGGATGCCGCCGACCATCGGCTCGACGAATCGGTAGGCCAGTTCAGAACCGAGCTTCGTGCGCACGATGTCGCCGATCGTCGCGTCGTCGCCGACACTGAGGTGCCGCGGCCAGAGCAGGTCGCGGCGCGCGGCCAGTCGCGCGCGCCAGCTGAGTCCGCCCAGTGCGGCCACGGCGGCGTACGTGGTGGGCACCCCGAGGGCGAGGCCGCTCGGGATCTCGAAGAGCGCTCCACGCAGCCAGAGCGACGCCCCGCTCGCGGCGATTGGCTCGAGTCGGTCGGCCCAGCCGAGCTCGCGCACCAGGGTCGTGGCCTCGGGGCGACGCGCGAGGAAGCCGTCGGGGCCGAGGTCGACCGTCCGCTCGGCGAAGGTGGTCGTCGCGAGCGAACCGCCGACTCGCTCGCGCGATTCGATGAGTTCGACGCGCGGCGTGGTCTCGTTCGGGCCCGACTCGCCCCCGCTCAGGTCCCAGGCGGCGGCCAGGCCGCTGACGCCGCCGCCGATGACGACGACGGACGGGCGGTTCACGATCGCGCGACGATGACGTCGCACAGGACGTCGATGAAGTCGTCGTCGTCGTTGAGCGAGGCCGTACGCACGAGGTTGAGGCCGACCTCGTGGGCCACGGCCTGGGCTTCGACGTCGATGTCGAACAGCACCTCGAGGTGGTCGGCGACGAACCCGATCGGACAGGACACGACATCGGTCAACCCGGCGGCGCGCTTGGCGCGTAGCACGGTCAGGATGTCCGGGCCGATCCAGGGGTCGGCGGTGCGTCCGGCCGACTGCCACGCGATGTCGTAGGCGCGCAGGCCGGCCAGGGCGGCGGCCCGCTGCGCGCTCTCGCGCAGCTGGTCGGGGTAGGTGTCGCCAGCGGCGAGGATGCGCTCGGGCAGGGAGTGGGCCGAGAAGAGCACTTCGGTGGTCGCGCGACGCACTTCGGGTACCTGGGCCAGGGCGTCGAGGACCCGTCGGGCGATCAACTCGAGAAAGCCGGGGGCGTCCCACCACGCGCCGATTGGGCGGAAGTCGACCTGCTCGCCGAGGGCTTCGCGCGCTCGACTCATGTACTGGTCGGTCGACATCGAGGACGAATGGGGGGCGAGGGCGAGCCCGATGACGGTCTCGCGCCCGTCGGCGCGCAGCGACTCGGCGACCGACTCGAGCATCGGCGGCTCGTACTTGGAGCCGAAGCGCACGTCGAAGCGGCCGGGGTGGCGCTGTTCGAGCCGCGCCGCGATGGCGCTGACCTGGTCGGCCGTGCGCGCGGCCAGGGGTGACGTGCCGCCGATCGCGTCGTAGCGCCGGGTCAGGTCGGCCAGCAGCTCGGGGGTCGGCGCGTGGCCGTGGCGGATCCGGGTGTAGTAGGGCTCGATGCCCTCGCGGGTCGATGGGGTGCCGTAGGCCATGATGAGCACGCCGATGGGTTGGTTCATACGCCCGCTCGTCCTTCCTCGTGCACGACTCGCACGATCGCTTCGAGTACGTCGGGGTCGGTCGACGGCAGGACGCCGTGTCCGAGGTTGAAGACGTGTCCGGGCTCGCGCCCGGCGCGCGCGAGCACCTCGCGCGCGGCGGCGATCCCCGCCGCGACGTCGCCGAGGCACCGGGCCGGGTCGAGGTTGCCCTGGACGGGTCGTCCCCCGACGCGTCGGCGGCCCTCGTCGAGGTCGACGTGCCAGTCGACGCCCACGACGGTGCTCCCGGCCGTGCTTATCAAGTCGAGCAGCTCGCCGGTGCCGACGCCGAAGAGGATGGTCGGTACCTCGAGGTCGGCCAGGCCCGCGAGGACCCGCCTCGTCGGTTCGAGCGCGAAGCGTCGGTACTCGTCGCGGGTCAGCGAACCGGCCCAGGAGTCAAAGAGCTGGACGACGCGCGCGCCGTGGGCGACCTGGAGGCGCAAGAAGGTGATGGTGATGGCGACCAGCCGGTCGATCAGGCGGTCGAAGAGGGCCGGGTCGCGGTGCATCAGGGTCTTGATGACCGCGAAGTCGCGCGTCGGCGCGCCCTCGACGAGGTAGCTCGCCACCGTGAACGGCGCCCCGGCGAAACCGATCAAGGGGGTGTCGGTGGCCGCGAGGTCGGCGACGACCAGGTCGACCGTGCGCGTGACGTGCTCGACGTCGCTCGCGGTCAGGTCGACCAAACGCTCGAGGTCGGCCTCGCCGCGGAAGGGGTTCGCGATGACCGGTCCGCGCCCGGGCACGACGTCCACGCCGAAGCCGATCGCGTGGTAGGGCACGACGATGTCCGAGAAGAGGATGGCGGCGTCCACGCCGTAGCGACGAACGGGTTGCATCGTGATCTCGTGGGCGAGCGCGGGGTCGGCGATGGCTTCGAGGATCGAGCCCGAGCCGCGCAGGGAGCGGTATTCGGGCAGGGACCGACCGGCCTGGCGCATGAACCAGACCGGGACGTGGTCGACCGGTTCACCGCGACACGCTCTCAGTAGTACCGGCTCCACGACGCTCCTTTGCCGTCTCTCAATCTAGGTGCGAGTGGCCAGGGACCGACGGTCGAGACCCATTGGGGGACCAAGTAAGATTGTCGAACCCCATTTCCGGGATGAGGAGACGTGGCTATGGCACACCAGCGCGAGATCGCGGAGGAACAGGCCTTCCTCGATCGGGCACTCGACGCGCTCGATCACATGCGCGCCGAGGCGCGATCACTGCGCGACAGCGCCGCGGTCGCCAACATGCGCGGGGCGGGTGACCTCGTCGAACGCGACGTCGTGATGGGCACCGCGCTGCACCGGCTCGACCAACTGGCCATCGGTGACCAACCGCTCTTCTTCGGTCGGATCGACTACGCCCCCGACGAACGCGGCGCTTCGGACGTCTATCACGTCGGCCGCCTGGCCGTCTCGGACGACCAGCTCAACGCGCTGGTCGTCGACTGGCGCGCCCCGGTGGCCGAGGCGTTCTATCGCGCCACCGGCGTCGAGCCGCTCAACCTCGTGCGCCGACGCCACGTGGCCATCCGTAGTCGCGAGGTGAGCGGAGTGGAGGACGAGTACTTCGCCGACGCCAACGGCGACCTGGCCCTGCCCGACGAGGACGTCCGCGGCGCCACGGCCGACGGATTGGTCGACGGGGGACTCGCTCTGGGCGGTCCCGGGGCCCTGCTCGCCGCCCTCGGCCAGGCGCGCACCGGTCGGATGGGCGACATCGTGGCGACCATCCAGGGTGAGCAGGACCGCATCATCCGCACGCCGTTGCCGGGCGTCCTGCTCGTCCAGGGCGGACCCGGGACCGGCAAGACGGCCGTGGCCCTGCACCGCGCGGCCTACTTGCTCTTCACCCACCGCGCCACCCTCGAGCGCCAGGGGGTCCTCGTCGTGGGCCCGAACCCGCTCTTCTTGAACTACATCGAGAACGTCCTGCCGTCGCTCGGCGAGTCCGGGGTGACGTTGTCGACGATCTCGGGTCTGGTGACCAACGTGACGGTCCGCGCCCGCGAGTCCGACGAGGTCGACCGGCTCAAGGGGGACCTGCGGATGGTCACGGTGATTGCGCGGGCCGTGGCCACCCGTGAGCGCTCCCTGCGCAACGACGTCGAGATCCCGGTCGGCCGCGCGATCATGGTCCTGCGCGCCCGCGAGAGCCGTGAGGTCGTCGAACGGGCGCGGCGCAAGCCGGGCAACCACAACCAGCGCCGTTCAGCCGTCGGGCGCGAGCTGGCGAGCCGTCTCGCCTCGCAGTACTTCCAGCGCTTCATCCGCGACGAGGGCGAGGGCGCGAGCGGCGTGGGCGAACTGGCCGACCAGATCCGTGCGACGCCCGAGTTCCAAGCCGCCCTGCAACGGATGTGGCCACGACTGTCCGGTCCGGAGCTGCTGCACGACCTCTTCGGTGCGCCGGCCCTGGTGCGCGCCGCCGGGGCTGGGGTGCTGAGCGACGCCGAGTGCGACCTGCTGGTGCGGCCCCGATCGGCCACGCCCGATGAGGTCGCCTGGACCAAGGCCGACGCGGCCCTGATCGACGAGGCCCGGGTGCTGCTCGGACCGCGCCGGCGCCCCCGCGCGATCGTGAAGGCGACCGACCCGTTGGTGTTGGACGGTGTCGACCTCGAGAGCTATCGCGGCGACGTGCGCGAGGCGGCCCTGCGCGAGGCGGCCCGTCAGAACGTGACGACGACCGTCGAGTTCGACGAGGCCGAATTCGTGACCTACGGGCACATCGTGGTCGACGAGGCCCAGGACCTCTCGCCGATGGAGCTGCGAATCCTCTCTCGACGGGACCTGACCGGCTCGATGACCATCGTCGGCGATATGGGTCAGGCCACGACGGCGTCCTCGAGCGCCTCCTGGGACACGGTGCTGGCCGTGCTCGACCCTCGCCGCCCGCCGACCCGGGTCGACCTGACGGTGAGCTACCGGACCCCCGAGGAGGTCCTTCGCTTCGCGGCGCCCGTACTGGCCCTCGCCGCGCCGGACCTCGAACCCCCACGGCCCGTGCGCCGGGTGGGCGTGGATCCGATCCTCGAGCTGGTCGACGTCGAGCGCTTCGACGACGCGCTCGTCGTCGCCGCCCAACGGGAACGTGACGCCGTGGACCCCGGTCGGGTGGCGGTGATCGTGAGTGAATCCGAGGTCGAGCGGGTGGTGTCGACCCTGCGCGCCGGCGGCGTGACGGCCGTGGACCCCCGTCAGGACGAGTCGGGGGGACTGGCCGCCGACCTCGTCGTGCTGGCCGCCGAGAGCGCCAACGGCCTGGAGTTCGACGCGGTCCTGGTGCTCGAACCGCTGCGCATCGCCCGGCGGGGCTCGACGGGTGGCGAACTGACCAATCGGGGGCTGCGCACGCTCTACGTGAGCATGACCCGCCCCACTCGACGACTCGCCCTGCTCTCGAGCGAACCCCTGCCGGAGAGTTTGCTGTGAGTCATCTCAGTGGCCAGATAGCGTCTGGGCGCTGGCAGCAACTAGAAATGTCGTCGTGAGTCAGGCGATTCCCCTCGAAAGCCTGGCGAAGCCGGAGAAGATCGTCCACGATCGTCCACCGATGCTGGCCATCGGCGTGATGATCTGGCTCGGAAGCGAGTTGATGTTCTTCTCAGGGCTCTTCGCCGCCTTGTTTACCATCCGCGCGCACCTGGCCGCGTGGCCGCCGCGTGGGACGCACCTGGACACCGTGCAAGCGGGGATCTTCACCGTCGTGCTCGTTGCCTCCTCGGCCACGATGCAGTGGGCGGTGTGGTTAGTCGAGCACCGACGTCGAGAAGAGGCCCGCCGGTGGGTCATCACGACGATGATCATGGGCACACTGTTCGTCGCGAACCAGGCCTACGAGTGGGTGCACCTGACGACGCGCTGGTACACCAACTCCTACGGGTCGGTGTTCTACATCACGACGGGCCTCCACGGACTGCACGTCTTCCTCGGGCTCGTGGCCATGGCCTTCCTACTCTTTCGCATGCGGGGGCGCGACGGCGACCCCGGGGAGCTCGCCGCCTTCCAGGGCGTCAGTTACTACTGGCACTTCGTCGACGTCGTCTGGGTCGGGCTGTTCTCGGCCCTGTTCCTACTCAAGTAGGTGTCCGTGACCACCACACTCCGTTCCCGCCTCGTCGCCGGGGGACTCGCCCTCTTCGTCGTGCTCGTCCCGCTGGCCTGGTTCACCCCGGCGCACGCGTCGACGAGGCCCGTCTACCAGACGGCGCGCCGCAACGCCGGGACGCCTAACTCGAGTGTCGTAGTCAAGAAGCACGGCGTCGTGACCTCCTACGGCGACGGCGCGATCACCTACAACGCACCCTCACCCGCGCTGGCCGCACTCGGTCAGGCCCTCTACCTGCAAAACTGCGCGTCCTGTCACGGCACCGAGGCCAACGGCGTCCCCGCCGCCGGGACGACGGGGGCCTACCCGAACCTGGTGGGCCTCGGTCCGGCCACGATCGACTTCTGGATCGAGTCGGGCCGCATGCCCGCGGCCAACCCGCGCTCGGTCCAGGCCCCACGACACGTCCCGCGACTCACCCACGACCAGGCGCTCGCCGTCGCGGCGTGGATCAACTCGCTCTCGCCGAGCTACCCCTACATCCCGACGGTGAACGTCAAAGCCGCCAACGTGGCCAACGGGGCGGCGCTGTTCGCGCTCAACTGCGCGGCCTGTCACACCATCGAAGGTGACGGCGACGCGCTCGCGCGCAGCACCTTCGCGCCGTCGCTGCGCAACATCCCCGCCACCCAGGTCGCCGAGGCCATCCGCACGGGCCCGGGCAACATGCCCCGCTTCACGGGGAACCTGAGCGACTTCCAGGTCGCCGACATCGTCAAGTACGTCACGACCGAGATCCAGCACCCGCGAAACCCGGGCGGCTTCGGACTCGGTGGTCTGGGCCCGGTGGCCGAGGGCTTCGTCGGTCTGCTGCTCGGGGTCGGGCTGCTCGCCCTCGTCGGATTCTGGGTAGGAGAACGCCAGTGAGCGAACACCACGAACACCGCACCGCCGTCAGCCTCGAAGGGCTGCGCGAGGACGACCCGCACCTGCAACCGGCGGCCCGTAACCCCCAGCTCGTCGAGCGGGTCATCGCGCTCACGCTGCTCGTGGGCGTGGTGCTCATCATCGGCTTCGGTGCCGCGTACTGGGTGAACGCCGCACCATGGACGCTCGGGGCGACCATGGGTGGCGGCCTGTTCTTCCTCGGCGTGGGACTTATCGCGTGGGCGAAGTATCTCATGGCCCGCGGACCCTTCGTCGAGGAACGTCACGTCCTCGCCACGAGCCAGGACGACCGCGACGCCTTCGCGGCGGCCATCGTCGAGCGCGGCGGTGGCGTCGTGAAGCGGCGCCGGGTCCTCGGCGGACTCGTCGGCGGCGGACTCGGCGCCTTCGGCGTCGTGGCCCTGTTCCCGCTGTTGCGCAGCCTCGGGCCGCTGCCCAAGGGCACCCTCTTTCACACCGACTGGCGCGCCGGCTCCTTCGCCGTGGACATCACCGGACGGCGGGTGCGGGTCGGGGACCTCGCGGTCGGCTCGATCGTGACGGTCTATCCCGAAGGTACCCAGAACACCGATCGCGGGCAGGCGGTCGACCAGACGGTGCTCATCCGACTGTCCAACGAGAACTTCACCACCCAGAAGGGCCGTGAGTCGTGGGGGCCGATGGGCTACGTGGCCTACTCGAAACTCTGCACCCACCTCGGCTGTCCGGTCGGGCTCTACGAGCAGCAACTGCAGCTACTCGTGTGTCCCTGTCACCAGTCGATGTTCAACGTGAACAACGGCGCCATCCCCAACTTCGGTCCGGCGCCTCGGCCGCTGCCCCAGTTGCCGCTCTACGTCGATGCGGCTGGCTACGTCCGCGCACAGAGCGACTACCACGAGCCCGTGGGGCCAGGATTCTGGGAGCGCGCATGAGTGACGTCGTCGTGACCAAGCGGTCAAAGAAGCAGGCCATGGGCAAGTACGGTCGTATCGGCAAGGTGCTCGACGAGCTCGACGACCGGCTGGGCGTGGCCAAGGGCGGACGGAGCTTCCTCGACAAGATCTTCCCCGACCACTGGTCCTTCATGCTGGGTGAGATCGCGCTCTACTCGTTCGTCGTGCTGCTCGCGACCGGGGTCTTCCTATCGCTGTACTACATCCCGAGCTCGGCGATCGTCACGTACCACGGCAGCTACCTACCGCTCGACGGTCAGTCGATGACCGAGGCCTACGCGTCGACGGTCAACCTCTCCTTCGCCGTGCGCGCGGGACTGTTGATGCGTCAGATGCACCACTGGGCGGCCGACATCTTCATCGGCGCCATGGTCGTGCACATGGCGCGGGTCTTCTTCACGGGCGCCTTCCGCAAGCCGCGCGAGCTCAACTGGACGATCGGGGTGACCCTGCTCACGCTCGCGATCGTCAACGGCTTCCTCGGATACTCGCTGCCCGACGACCTCGTGTCGGGCACGGGCATCCGCATCGCCTACTCGATCATCCTCTCGGTACCGCTCGTGGGCACCTACCTCGCCTTCTTCGTCTTCGGGGGGAACTTCCCCGGTACCGCGGTGCTGCCGCGGTTCTTCATCTTGCACGTGCTCGTCGTGCCGGGCATCATGCTGGCCCTGGTCGCCGCCCACATGGCCCTGCTCGTGCGCCAGAAGCACACCCAGTTCCCCGGCGAGGGGCGCACCGAAGACAACGTGGTCGGCACCCCGATGTTCCCGGTCTTCATGGCCAAGACCACGGGCTTCATGCTCATCGTCACCGGGGTCACCGCGCTGCTGGGCGCCTTCGCCCAGATCAACCCGATCTGGCAGTTCGGCCCCTACGACGCGTCGCGCATCTCCTACGCCGTCCAGCCGGACTGGTACATGGCCTTCCTGGACGGGGCGCTGCGCATCTTCCCGGCGTGGTCCTTCCACAGCTTCGGCCACACGATCCCCCTCGAGGTTACGATCCCGGCGGTCATCTTCCCGGGCTTGGTCTTCGGCCTCGCCTACGCCTGGCCGGCCCTCGAGCGCTTCGTCACCAAGGACGTCGCGATGCACAACCTGCTCGACCGGCCCAGCAGCCGGCCCAAGCGCACCGCGGCCGGCGTGGCCGTGCTCGCGGCGATCTCGATGCTCTTCATCGCGAGCTCGACCGACGTCATCGCGAACTTCTTCCACGTGTCGCTCAACACCGTGCTCTGGTCGATGCGTGTGCTGGTGCTGATCTCGCCCTTCGTCGCCTACCCGATCGCCTACAAGATCACCTCGGAGCTGCACGCCACGCGCGGCTCGGGCAAGCGCAAGACGGCCAACGTGGTGACCCGCACCGAGGAGGGCGAGTACGTGGCGACCGCGGCCCCGGCCTACGCTGATGACGTGGCCCACGACCTCGCGCCGACGCCGGTACCCCAGTTCATCGAGACCTCCCAGCCCGACGAGGAGCCCGAGAGCGGCGTGCGAGCGATCGACCGCTAGGACGTGCCCGTCTCACGGCCGTTGGCCGTCGGCGTCGCGGTGTCGCTCTTGGCCGGGTTCGCGGCGCTGGGCGCACTGGGCGTGGGCGCGAGTACCGCCGCGAGTGGTTCGACGACGACGTCGACGACCACAACGACGCTCGCGCCCGAGCGCGCCCAACCGGGCTGGACGGTGGCGAGTCGATCGCGCCGTGGCGTCATGGTCGACTACCGCAACGTGATCGTCGGGGCGACGACCTTTCGAGCCGTCCGGCTGCGCGCACGCACGACGCTCCTGCGCTGGCACGTCGGGTCGACCGACCCCAACCTCGCCGCGCGCGCGCCGCGCGACGCCGGTTCGGCGATCGACTGGGCGACCGAGGGACGCCCCGGGGTCGTGGCCGTCTTCAACGGCGGCTTCAAGCAAGCGGCCGGCGCCGGCGGTTCGGTCGCCGACGGGCTCACTCTGGCGCCGATCCTCGCGGGGCGCATGACCATCGCGCTGAACGCCGCCGGGCAGTGGTCGATGGGCCGGTGGGGCTCGGCGAACTTCCCCCCGCGGGGCTTCGCCGTCGTGAGCCTGCGCCAGAATCTCGGCGCGCTGGTCTGGAACGCGCGGCCGACGGTCGCCGCCCTCTCGGCTAACTGGCGTCAGTGGGGCGACACGCTCGGCGGCGTGCCCGCCGTGGCGCGCTCGGGACTCGGCGTCGACGCGCGGGGCAACCTCGTCTACGTCGCGACGATGCAGCCCACCCTGCCCGGTCCGCTCGCTCGCGCCCTCGTCGCCGCCGGGGCGGTGATGGGCATGGAGCTCGACATCAACCCGTACTGGCCGATCCTCGGGGCACCCTTCACGCCCCTGCACCGACCCGGGCCGATGCCGGTCCAACTGCCGATGTCCGAGCACAGTCCCACGATCTACGAGACCGGTTGGCAGCGCGACTTCTTCGTCGCCCTGGCCGAGCCGTCGTCCTGGACGTGCCGCTGGACCGGTCCGGGCGTCACGTCGTCCCGTACGCCTCAGCCCCAACCGCTGCGCCTCGCGGGGCTGGGCTGTCGAACGCAGACGCCGACGACGACCGTGGCGCCGGGCACCACCACGACGGCGCCGAGCGCCACCACGACGACGAATCCGTCCTAGCGGGGGTGGGTGCCGTGCGTAGCATGGTCCCGTGAGCACGCCCGATCCGAACTGGCCGACGGCCGCCTCGATGCTCGCCGATCAGCCGGTGTCCGGTCGAGCGCTCGTGAGCCTGATCGGGGTGTCGACCTACCTCTCGTCGGTGACTCCTCGATCGTGGCACAGCACGCCCGAAGCGGTGCGCGAGGCCCTGACGCGTTACTCGACCTGGTCCTACCGCGACGGAGTCGACCTCGCCGAGCTCGTCTCGGTCGTCGATCGCGGCGACGTCTTCGACCCCGACGGTGAGGACGCCAACGCGCGCGTGGCCGCGGCCATGCACCACGATCCCGAGGCCGACCTGCGTCTCGTGCTCGGGGGCGACAACGCGGCGACCTGGCGCGCGCTGAGCGGTCTCGCCGGGGGAGACCTCGCGAACTGGGGACTGATCACCTTGGACGCGCACCTCGACCTGCGAGACGGCGTCTCCAACGGGTCGCCGGTCCGCCAACTACTCGCCGAGGGGCTCGACGGACGTCACGTCGTCCAGATTGGCCTCGCCGACTTCTCGAATTCGCCCCACTACGCCGCGCGCGCGCGCGAGGCCGGGATCACCGTGTGGAGCCGGGAGGTGGTCGCCGAACGGGGGATCGCCGCCGTGGTCGACGACGCGCTCGCCGTCGCGGGCGCGAACGGACGACCGGTCTACGTCGACGTCGACCTGGACGTGGCCGACCGCGCCGAGGTCCCGGGCTGTCCCGCCGCCGCCCCGGGCGGGCTGAGCGCCCACGAACTGCGACGCGCGGTCGCGCGCTTGAGCGCCGATGCGCGCGTGCGGGCCCTGGACCTCACCGAGGTCGACGTGGGACGAGACAGTGACGATCAACGGACCGTTCGCCTGATGGCGGTGCTGGTCCTAGAGGCCCTCGCGGGCGTCGGGAGACGATGACGATGACGGTAGTACTGGACCTCGAGCCATTGACGCGCGCCGACGTGCTCGCGGTCGCGCGAGCAGCGCAGCGGGTCGAACTGTCCGAGGCGGTCCTGGCGCGCCTCGCGCGCCAGCGCCGGGCGATCGACGCGATGGTCGAGAGCGGCACGCCGGTCTACGGCCTCTCGACCGGCTTCGGGGCCCTGGCCACGACCTTCATCTCACCCGACCAGCGCCGCGACCTGCAGCGGTCCCTGATCCGCTCGCACGCCGCGGGCGTCGGTGACGAGGTCGAGACCGAGGTCGTGCGCGCCATGATGGTGTCGCGGCTCACGAATCTCTGCAGTGGGGTGTCGGGTGTGCGAGCGTCGACGGCGCTGGCCTACGCGGCACTCCTGAACGCGGGGATCACCCCGGTCGTGCACGAGTTCGGCTCGCTCGGTTGCTCGGGGGACCTGGCCCCGCTGGCCCACGTGGCGCTGGCACTGATGGGTGAGGGCGAGGTCCGCGACGCATCCGGACAGCGCCGCGCGACGGCCGAGGTCTTGGCCGAGGCCGGGCTCGAACCGGTGATCCTCGCCGAGAAGGAGGGGCTCGCGCTGGTCAACGGCACCGACGGCATGCTCGGTCAGTTGATCATGGCCATCGCGGACCTGGAGTCGCTGCTCGACCACGCCGACCTGGCGGCGGCGCTCTCGATCCAGGCGCTGCGCGGCACCGACCGCGTCTTTCTCGACGAGATCCACGCGCTGCGTCCCCACCCGGGTCAGCGCACCAGCGCCGCGAATCTGCGCGAGCTGCTCGCCGACTCACCGATCGTCCAGTCACACCTCGACGACCCGAGCCAGGTCCAAGACGCCTACTCGTTGCGCTGCGCCCCCCAGGTCCACGGGGCCGCGCGCGACACCGTCGCCCACGCCACCCGGGTGGCCGACATCGAACTGGCCTCGTCGATCGACAACCCTTCGGTGCTCGCCGACGGCTCGCTCGTCTCCAACGGGAACTTCCACGGCGCGCCGATCGCCTACGTGCTCGACTTCCTCGCCATCGCCGCCGCCGACGTCGCGTCGATCGCGGAGCGGCGCACCGACCGGCTCTTGGACGTCGACCGCAGTTGGGGACTGCCGCCGTTCCTCGCCGATCAGGCGGGCGTCGACTCGGGCCTGATGATCGCCCAGTACTCCCAGGCGGCCCTGGTGAGCGAGATGAAGCGACTCGCCGTGCCCGCGAGCGTCGATTCGATCCCCTCGTCGGGGATGCAGGAGGACCACGTGTCGATGGGCTGGCACGCGGCGCGAAAGCTCCGACGCGCGATCGAGGCGCTGAGCGACGTCCTGGCCATCGAGTTGCTGGCCGCCTCGCGCGCCCTGGCGCTGCGCGCCCCCCTCGAGCCGTCCCCGGTGACCGCGGCGGTGCGCGACCGCGTCAACGCAGCCTCGGGCGGGCCCGGTCACGACCGGTGGCTGGCCCCGTCGATCGCCGCGGTGGGACGATTGGTTCGTGAGGACGTGTTGCTGGGCGACGTGGCCCACTACATCACGTTGCACTAGAGGAGGAACCATGGACGGAGCACGACCGGTACGCGCGGCACGCGGCACGACGCTCTCGACGCTCGGTTGGCCGCAAGAGGGCGCCCTGCGCATGCTCCAGAACAACCTCGACCCCGAGGTCGCCGAACGGCCCGACGACCTCGTCGTCTACGGCGGGACCGGCCGCGTGGCGCGCGACTGGCGCAGCTTCGACGCCCTGGTGCGCACGCTGACGACCTTGAAGGGCGACGAGACGATGCTCGTCCAGTCGGGGCGACCGGTCGGGGTCTTCCAGACCCACGAGTGGGCCCCGCGGGTGCTGATCGCCAACTCCAACCTGGTCGGCGACTGGGCGACGTGGCCCGAGTTCCGTCGCCTCGAGGCGATGGGGCTGACAATGTACGGCCAGATGACCGCGGGGTCGTGGATCTACATCGGCACCCAGGGCATCCTCCAGGGCACCTACGAAACCTTCGCCGCGGTCGCGGTGAAGCGTTTCGGCGGCACGCTCGCCGGCACCCTCACGCTGACCGCCGGCGTCGGGGGGATGGGCGGCGCCCAACCGCTCGCGGTCACGATGAACGACGGGGTCTGTCTGTGCGTCGACGTCGATCCGACCCGCCTGGCCCGGCGCACCGAGTTGCGCTACCTCGACGAGTGGACGGCCGACCTCGACGAGGCGCTGCGCCGGGTGCTCGCGGCCAAGGCCGCGCGCACGCCGCTCAGCGTCGGGGTCGTCGGCAACGCGGCGACGATCTTCCCCGAGCTGCTGCGCCGGGGAATCGAAGTGGACATCGTCACCGACCAGACCTCGGCCCACGATCCGCTCAGCTACCTGCCCGAGGGGATCGACCTCGGCGACTGGCACGACTACGCCGACAAGAAGCCCGAGGAGTTCACCGACCGCGCCCGCCAGTCGATGGCCAAGCACGTCGAGGCGATGGTGGGCTTCATGGACCAGGGGGCCGAGGTCTTCGACTACGGCAACTCGATCCGCGGCGAGGCGGCGCTCGGGGGCTACGGCCGCGCCTTCGCCTTCCCCGGATTCGTGCCCGCCTACATCCGGCCGCTCTTCTGCGAGGGCAAGGGCCCCTTCCGCTGGGCCGCCCTCTCGGGCGATCCGAAGGACATCGCGCGCACCGACCGCGCGGTGCTCGAGCTCTTCCCCGAGAACGAGGGCCTTCGTCGCTGGATCACCAAGGCCGAGGAGCGGGTGAGCTTCCAGGGGCTGCCGGCTCGGATCTGCTGGTTGGGCTACGGTGAACGCGACAAGGCGGGCCTCGCCTTCAACCGGCTCGTGGCCGACGGCGAGGTCGCCGCACCGATCGTGATCGGCCGCGACCACCTCGACAGCGGCTCGGTCGCCTCGCCCTACCGCGAGACCGAGGCCATGCTCGACGGCTCCGACGCAATCGCCGACTGGCCGCTACTCAACGCGCTGCTCAACACCGCCTCGGGGGCGTCGTGGGTCTCGATCCACCACGGCGGCGGAGTCGGGATCGGTCGTTCGATCCACGCCGGGCAGGTCTGCGTCGCCGACGGCACGGCGCTCGCGGCCCAGAAGCTCGAACGCGTGCTCACCAACGACCCCGGCATGGGCGTCATCCGCCACGTCGACGCCGGCTACGAGATCGCCGAACAGGCGGCCGAGGAACGCCACGTGCGCATTCCGATGCACGAAGGATCGTGACCACTCGGCTCATCCGCGCGATCGGGGAGTTGACGACCAACGACCCGTCGATCGGCGACGGCACGGCGCTCGGGCGCCTGCGCGACGCCGCGATGGTCGTGGACGAGTCGCGCGTCCTGTGGGTAGGCCCGAACCTCCACGCGCCCGAGGCCGACGAGGTCCTGGACGTCGCGGGCGCGGCGGTCACTCCGGGCTTCGTGGACAGTCACACCCACCTCGTCTTCGCCGGCGAGCGCAGCGACGAGTTCGAGGCTCGCATGGCCGGCACACCCTACGACGGCGGCGGGATCGTGCGCACCGTCAGCGCGACGCGCGCGGCCTCGCGCGCCGAGCTCACGACCGCGAGCCACGCCCGCGCGGCGGCGCTTCGCCGCAGCGGGGTCACCACGATGGAGGTGAAGTCGGGCTACGAGCTCACCGTTGAGGGCGAGGCCCGACTCCTCGAGGTCGCCGCGTCGATCACGAGCGAGGTCACCTACCTCGGCGCGCACGTGGTCGCCCCCGAGTTCGCCCACGACCGCGACGGCTACGTCGAGCTGGTGGCTGGGGCGATGCTCGAACGCTGCGCCCCGCTCGCGAAATGGGCCGACGTCTTCTGTGATCGCGGGGCCTTCAGCGTCGACGAGGCCCGCGTCATCCTCCAGTCCGCCCGGTCGGCCGGCCTGGACCTGCGCCTGCACGGCCAGCAGCTCGGCGCGACCGGGGGTGTGGCCCTCGCGGTGGAGCTCGGGGCCGCGAGCGTCGACCACTGCACCTACGTCACCGACGACGACCTCGAGGCGCTCGCGGGGTCGGCCACGGTCGCCACGCTGCTGCCCGGAGCCGAGTTCGCCACGCGCTCGCCCTACCCGTCGGGCCGTCGGTTCCTCGACGCCGGGGTGCGCATCGCGATCGCGACCGACTGCAACCCCGGGTCGTCCTACTTGACGAGCATGCCCCTCGCGATGGCCCTCGCGGTGCGCGAGATGGGTCTCAGCGTCGACGAGGCGCTCTACGGCGCCACCCGCGGCGGCGCGGCGGCGCTGCGCCGGCCGGACATCGGCCACCTCGGGGTCGGGGCCCGGGCGGACTTCCTCGTCCTGGACGCCCCGCGGGCCGCGCACCTGGTCTATCGCCTCGGCGACGCGGTGGTGTCCTACGTGGCTAGCGCCACCGACCCGGACGCGTAACCACCGGCCGGACCCGGCCAATAAGGTGCGAGGATGAACGCCAACGTCGTCCCCTCGGACCTACCCACGACCCTCGGTGGCCTGCGCGCCGCCGGCTACCAACGCCGATCGGTGCGCGAGGAGATCCGCGCGAACCTCGAAGCGAGGCTGCTGGCGGGCCGACCCATCACGTCGGCCGTACTCGGCTACGAGGACTCGGTCCTGCCCCAGCTCGAGACGGCGCTGCTCGCCGGCCACGACATCATCTTGCTCGGTGAGCGCGGTCAGGCCAAGTCGCGCATGATCCGCGCGCTGGTCGAACTGCTCGACGAGTGGCTCCCCGTGGTCGCCGGCTCCGAGGTGCGCGACGACCCCCTCGCCCCGATCTCGGCCTTCGCGATCGACCTCGTGGCCGAGCGTGCCGACGAGACGCCGATCGATTGGGTGCACCGCTCCGAGCGTTTCGCCGAGAAGCTCGCGTCGCCCGACACCTCCATGGCCGACCTCATCGGCGACGTCGACCCGATCAAGGTCGCCGGCGGGCTCTACCTCGACGACCCGCGCGCGTTGTCCTACGGCCTCGTGCCCAAGTCGAACCGGGGCATCTTCGCCATCAACGAGCTGCCCGACCTCGCCGAACGGATCCAGGTAGGCCTGCTCAACGTGCTCGAGGAGCGCGACGTGCAGATTCGCAACCACCTGGTGCGCCTCGACCTGGACGTGATGGTCGTGGCGACCGCCAACCCCGAGGACTACACGAACCGCGGTCGGCTGATCACCCCGTTGAAGGACCGCTTCGGCTCCCAGATCCGCACCCACTACCCCTTCGAACTGACCACCGAGATCGCCATCATCCACCAAGAAGCGAACCTCGCGAGCTCGGCGCGCGAGATCCGGGTGCCGTGGTTCATCGACGACATCGTCGCGCGCGTCAGCCACGTCGCGCGTAAGAGCCACGTGATCAGTCAGCGCTCGGGGGTCTCGGTGCGCCTGTCGATCGCCAACTACGAGACCGTCGTCGCCAACGCGCTGCGGCGAACGATGCGCACCCACGACGAGACCGTTGTGCCCCGGGTGAGCGACCTGGCCGCCATGGTCCAGTCGACCCAGGGCAAGATCGAGTTCGACACGATGGACGACAACGACTCGGACCAGGTCATCGCCGCCCTGGTCGCCCTGGCCGTGCGCCAGTGCTTCAGCGAGCACGTGCTGCTCGAAGAGGCGCCGGCGATCGTCGAGGCCTTCCGCGCCGAGGTCGTCGTGCACACCGGCGACGACCTGCCCGACCGGGACTACCTGGCGGTGCTCGCGGCGATGCCGGCCCTCGACGAGCCCGTTCGCCGGGTCGCCGGCCCCGCGGCGAGCGACGGCGAGTTGGCGGCCGCGGTCGAGTTCATCCTCGAGGGGCTCTACCTCACCAAGCGCCTGGCCAAGGACGCGGCCGGACCGCGGGCGCTCTATCGCGCGAGGAACCGGTAGTGCCCATCCGCTACGGCTTTCGCCGGCCGGGGGACGACGACGATTTCGAGGACCTCGACCCCGACGAGTTGCTGGCGCTGCTCAGCGACGACCTGCTCGAGCACGGGGACCTGGAAGCGGCGATGGACCGCCTCGTGCGCGACGGCTTCACCACGAGCGACGGCCAACGGGTCGAGGGGTTGGCCGAACTGCTCGAGCGCGCCCGTGCGCGCCGGCGCGAGATCGAGGACCAGGTCGATCCGGCCGACGAGCTGTCGCGCTACCGCGAGCGGCTCGACGAGATCGAGCGCGTCGAGGACGAGGCGCTCGACCAGCTCGAGGCCGAGGCGACCGACAGCGGCGACGAGCGACGGCGCGAGGTGACCGAGGAGTACGTGCGCGGCCAACGGCTGCGCCGATCGCTGTCGGGCACGTCGCTGGCCGATCGCGTCGAGAGCCTCCAGTCCTACGAGTTCACCTCGAGCCAGGCGCGCGAGTCCTTCGAGGCCCTCGTCGACGAGCTGCGCGCCGACGTGCTCAACACCTACTTCGAGCAGAGCAAACAGTTCCTCGAGAACCCCGACCCCGCGGCGCTGGCCCGGATGCGCGAGATGATGGACGCCCTGTCGACGATGATCGAGCAGGACCGACGGGGCGAGCCGCTCGACCCCAGCTTCGACTCGTTCATGGAGCGCTTCGGAGAGTACTTCCCCGGGGCGACGAGCCTCGAGGACGTGGTGCGCGCCATGGCCGAACGCGCCGCGGCCGCCGAGGCGATGTTCAACGGCCTCTCCTCGGCCCAACAGGCCGAACTGCGTGGTCTGGTCGAGTCGATGCTCGGCGACATGGACCTGGACCTGTCGATGCACCGGTTGGTCTCGAACCTGCGACAGGCGACCCCCGACATCGACTGGCACCGCACGGCGCGCCTGCGCGGGACGGGCGGCTCCTTCGCCGACGCGACGACGAGCGCCGAGCAACTGGGCCAGTTGCGCGAGCTCGAGGAATTCCTCGGACGCGCCAACGCCGCCGAAGGACTGCCCGAGGTCGACCTCGAATCGGTGCGGCGCAACCTCGGGCCCGACGCCGCCGCCCACGTGGCGCGCCTCCAGCGCGCGATGCGCTCGCTGCGCGACCAGGGCTTCGTCGACCGGACCCGCGACGGGCTCTCGCTCAGCGCCAAGGGGGTGCGCCAGATCGGCCAGCACGCGCTGCGCGACCTCTTCGCCGAGCTGCGCCACGCGCCGGTCGCCGGCGCGCACCGCGACGCGACGATTGCCCGCGGCGGCGACCGCGAGGAGACGGCCACGGCCTGGGAGCCGGGCCAGCCGCTCAACCTGCACCTCTCGCGCACACTGCGCAACGCCATCGCCCGCTCGGGTCCGGGCACACCGATCCGGCTGCACCCCGAGGACTTCGAGGTCGAGGAGTACGAGGCGACCCGTCGGTCCGCGACGGTCTTCGCCATCGACCTCTCCCTGTCGATGGCGATGCGCGGCAACCTCGTCCCGGCCAAGAAGATGGTGCTGGCCCTCACCCAGCTGATCCGCACGAAGTTCCCCCGGGACTTCGTGGCGGTGGTGGGCTTCGCCGAGACCGCCCAGGAGCTGCGCATCGAGGACGTACCGGCCCTGACGATCGACTACGCCTACGGCACCAACCTCCAGCACGCCCTCGCGCTCGGTCGACACCTGATGCGCGCCGAGCGGGGCGAGCGCCAGATCGTCGTGGTGACCGACGGCGAGCCGACGGCCCACCTCATGGACGACGGGCAGCCCTACTTCGCCTGGCCGCCGGTGCGCGAGACACTCGAGCGCACGATGGCCGAGGTCCTGCGCTGCACGAAGGCCGGCATCGTGATCAACACCTTCGCGCTGGACATCGAGCGCAGCCAATTCCCCTTCGTCGAGCAGATCGGGCGGGTGAACCGCGGGCGGACCTTCTACACGTCGGTCGACGAGCTCGGCCGCTACGTGCTGGACGATTTCGTTCGCTCACGGCGAGTCGGTTGAGCGCCTTCCCAGCCCGTCGCAGATTCCATTTGCTTTTTTGCCCGATTCCCGGCACAATGACACCGTTGTAATTACATCGGTGATGGTTGCCGACGGGGAGGACGCGACATGGAGATCATCGAGTTGCTGAGTGGCATGGAGGACCGGGGCTGGCAGGCCCGCTCCAACTGCATGGGCGTCGACCCGGACCTCTTCTTTCCCGAACGCGGCGCGTCGACCCGCGAGGCCAAGGACGTCTGCCGCGGCTGCGTGGTGCGCGACGACTGCTTGGAGTACGCGTTGGAGAACGGTGAGAAGTTCGGCATCTGGGGCGGCATGAGCGAGCGCGAGCGCCGTCGGCTGCGTCGGGCCCGCGCCGTCGAGCGTCGCGCGCAGGCCGGTTAGGCCCGCGCGGTCCGCGACTCGATCGTGAGCGCTGGTCCGATCCCCAGTTGCCCCCAGCGCTCAGGCGCTTCGCGCTTGAGCAGCGCCGCAGGGATGAGCCCGACGAGTTCGGCGCGCTCGATGCGTCCAGCACCCATCGTGGCCGCCACCGCGTCGTAGACGCTCGAGGGACCCACGCTGAGCGGGTCGATGAGGTTGCAGCTCACCTGGACCCGGTCGCCGAGGTCGAAGGCGAGGGCTCGCACCGCGGGCCCGCGCACGAAACGAGCGAGTTCGCGCGCCTCATCCATCGAGACCCCCGACAGCCAGAGGTTCCAGGCGACGAGGATCGCACGACAGCCCACCGCGACCGCCCCGCGCGTCTCGGTGGCGGGAGGGCCCTCGTCGGGGGCGAGCCCGTCACGCGCGCGACGTCGGACCTCGGGTAGCGAGCGGACCGCGCCGTTCGCGAGCGGTCCGTAGCGGTAGACCGGCGTAGCCAGTTCCGACGCGATCCAGTGGGCGGTCTCGTCGCGCAACGCGCAGGCGTCGGCGGGGGACTCGGGATCGAGGGCGACGAAGGGTACGACGTCGACGGCCCCGAAGCGTGGGTGGACCCCGTGGTGGCGGCGCAGGTCGAGGACCTCGAGTCCGGTCGCGACCAGCCGACGAACGTCGACGAGCAGTCGGTCTCGGTCGTTGATGAGCGTGTAGACGGCGCGGTGGTGGAACGGGTCGTGGTGGCGGTCGCGCAACGAGGGTCCGCTGGCGAGGGAGAGCTCATCGAGTACGGCGAGGTCGCGTCCCTCCGAGACGTTGACGACGCACTCGAACACCGGGCTTAGGGCAGGTCGCTCGAGAGGCGTCGACGCACGCGCTGGAGGCGTCGACGTTCGCGCTCACTCTTGCCACCCCAGACGCCGTGGTCGACGTGGTTGTCGAGCGCGTAGATCAAGCATCGACTCGCTACCGGGCAGGTCGCGCAGATTCGCTGGGCCTTGATGACACCCAAACCGTCGCGCGGGAAGAACACCGCGGCCGGGTACTCGCGACACTTGCCGTCGGCCATCCACTCCGTCGTCACCGCCACCTCCCCCTTCGTTGTTCAGCGTAGCGACCGGGGCCGATGGTTTTGTTACAAGTCCGTGGTAATTCGTGCCGGCCCGGTGGACCAGGTCCGATGGTCCGGGGTGGCCGGCTCGGGCCCGTCGCTCTGAGCCGGCCCCGGTAGACTGGACGCGACGAGCCGAAGGAGTACCGTGAGCCAGGTCCCGACCACTGAATCCACCGAGGTCACCGACCCGGTCGGTCACGTCCAGGTCATCTACCTCGGTCCCGTGGCGCCGCACTGGGAGTGCCGGATGGTCTTCGGCGACGAGGAGCAGATCCAAGCCTTCGTCGACCGCATCGACGCGCGGTTGCGCTTCCTGCCGCCCCACGACCCCCAGTTCCGTCGCAACCGCGACCGGGTCAATCGGGACGCCGAGCGTGAGAACCTGCTCGTCGAGTGGAACCTCGGCTACGACGAAGAGCCCTCGGCCTAGGCCAGGGGTGACGCGTTGACCCGGGCCAGCCAGGCCTCGGGGTCGGTCAACTCCTGATCCGACGGGAGTCCGTCGACGCGCAGTAGCGCGTCCAGGGCGCGTAGTCCGTGCGCGTCGCGCAGGTGCTCGACGAAGTCGTGCGCCGCGTCGTGGTGGGGCCCCTGGGTCGCGATGCCGAAGAGCGCCGCGGCCGCGTCCTCGCCGCGGGCGTCGCTGCGCCGGTGACGGCGGTAGGCCTCGACCAGTTGGGGCCGGGGGCCGAGCATGGCCGTGGTGATCTCGTGGGCCACGACCTCGAAGAAGGCGAGCAGCACGCCGGTCGCGGCGTTGATCGCTCGAGTCGCGTCGGTCTCGCCGGGCATCTCGATGCCGTCGAGCAGGCGTTCGGGGTCGGCCATCAAGGCGTTGATATCGCCGTCGCCCATCATCGACTGCAGTCGACCGAAGAGGTCGCCCTGAATCGACGCCGCCTCGTGGACCGAGTCGAGCAAGAGTGCCCGAAGGGCGTCGCCGGTGCCCTCGCGAGTGAGGACGAGCGAGGCCACGAACTCCTGGGCCAGGGCGAAGACGTAGACCTCGTCGCGCTCAAGGGACCATTCGTCGGCGAAGGCCTTCAGATTGTTCACGACGATCAGCCGGTGCTCGTCGACCCTCGGCAGGGCCAGCACCGCGAGGGACCAGGCGCGCTCCGAGAAGTGGCCGGCGACCGAGCCCGTTTGGAAACCGGCGAAGAGCGGCCCGACCGTGGCCGCGAGTTGGGCCATGAGGGGATTGGCGGTGTCGAGTTCGTTGGTGGGGATCACGGCGCTGGGCGACTGCAACGTCGGTTCGATGAGGGGGCGCCACTGGGCGAGCGCCGCCACGGTGAGGGCCGAGCGGTTGACGGCGGTCACCTCGCTGTCGCAGGACACCGCGAAGATCGAGTCGAGGTGGCGCGCGACCAAGGGGGCCAGCTCCTCGAGGCGTTGGCGCTCGATCGGTTCAGGGTTGGGGTCGCCGTCGGTGCCGCGGGCGATGTTCAGCGCCAACTGGGTCGCGGTGTCGAACCAGGCATTCGGGCCCTGCTGGCCGAGCATGTTGAAGATGTCGCCGAACATGCCGCTGAAGGGGTTGTCGCTCACGCCATCAATTTAGAGGGCGCAGGCGAGGTGGACGACCGTATGGACCGTGTGGGTGCCGCGCAACACGGTCAGGTGGGCGTTGGTGCCCGCCGGGGTCAGGTACAACACGGTCAGCAGGGTCTCCCAGGAGTCGATGTCGTGGTGATCGACCTTGGTGATGATGTCGCCCTGTTGGAGGTGGCCTCGTGACTGGCTGGTTCGCGGGACGTTGGCCACCTGGGCGCCGCCACCCTGGGCGCTCGCGCCCGCGATGTTGAGCGTGGCGTGGCAGCCGTGCCCGTTGGCGACGATCGTGGCCACCCGCGCGACGAACTCGGCGGAGTACCACTGCTCGTTGGTCGCGAGCACCGCGACCACGTGGCCGGTGAGGTCGATCGCCAGCGCGCCGGGCACGCCGTTGAGGTTCTGGTCCGACTTGGTCGCCAGGTAGTTGACGACGCCGTAGGCGCGAAGCGTCGGGTCGCCGAGGTTCGTATTGGACCAGGTGAAGCGGGGCCGCTGCGCCGGTCCCGTGATGACCGGTGAGACCGCGATCACCGACGTGTTCGCCGGCAGGGGGGCGAGGCTCAGCGGCTTCACGAAGTGGCTGAGACGCACGATTGAGAATCCGGTCAGCGGGTCTCGCCCGACCCAGGTCACCGGGAAGGTCGCGTGACCCGGCACCCACCCGGTCAACAGTGCGGCGCGGGGGATGGGGGTGGTCGTGACCGCGAGGCTCCCGGGCAGGGCCATCGCGGCGACGGTGGCGACGTGGCCCGGCGTCGTGATGGTGAGATCGACGGTGCGCTGCGCGCTGGGCCGGACCACCGCAGGCAGCTTGGTCACCGAGAAGGAGATGTTCTGGGTCATCGGCTGGGCCGGCGGCGTCGAGTCGTGCGACGTCGTCAGGGCCGCCGCCGCTCCGGCCACGACCAGGACGAGCACGACGCCCGCCAAGCGGGCGCCGCGGGCTCCGACCGGGGTGACGGGATAGTCGGGGAGTTGGCCGAAATCCGGTAGTTCACTGGGGTGGAGCCAGTTTCGAGCGTCGACGGGTGGGGGGGCCGAACGGCCGCGGCCGAGGCGTCGACGCCGGTTCCTGTTTCGCCGCTCCACGTCGGACCAGGCTAGTGACCGACCGGCCCCTGATACCGGTCGCTCTAACATCGATTCAATGGCGCTCGACGTGGCAATGGATATCGGCACCTCGATGAGTCGCGTGGCCATGATCGGCGAGGGCGTCGTCTTCAACGAGCCGACAATCGTCGCGATCGACACGCGCACCGGCGAGGTCGTCGAGGTGGGCTTCGGGGCGCTCGACCTGGTGGCGCGGACCAGCCGCCACGTCGTGGCCTTCCGGCCGTTGGCCCAAGGGGCGACGGTCGACTTCGACGTCACCGCGCGACTCGTGGCCGGCCTCTTCGACCGCGTGGGGGTCTCCAAGATGAGCCGGGCGCGGGTCGTGATGAGCGTGCCGTCGCTGGCGACGGCCATCGAGCGCCGGGCGTTGCGCCAGGCTGCGATCCAGGCGGGCGCGCGCGAGGTGAGCCTGATCGAAGCGCCACTCGCCGCGGCGATCGGTCTCGGCTTGCCGGTCCAGGACCCGGTCGGCTCCGCGGTGACGGTCTTGGGTGGCGGGGCGTCCGAAGCGACCCTGCTCTCGCTCGGGGGCATCGTCACCAGCGGGACGAGGCGCCAGGGCGGGCTCGACGTGGATCAGGCGATCGCTTCGATGGTGCGCCATCGCTACGGGGTGGTCATCGCCCCGTCGACCATCGAGCACCTCAAGATCGCTCTCGGCTCGGCCCTCGGTCGCACCCAGGGTCGCTCGGAGACCGTCTCGGCCCGAACCGTCGACTCCGGCGAACTCATCGAGGTCGACGTGGGCGCCGACCTCGTCAACCTCGCGGTGCGAGACGTAGCCAACGTCGTCGTGACCATGGTCCAAGACTCTCTCGCCGGCGCGCCGCCCGACCTCTCCCAGGACGTCAGTGCGCGCGGGCTCACCCTGGTCGGCGGTCACGCCAAGTTGTCGGACTTCGCCGAACTCATCGCTTCGAGCACCGGGGTCGACGTCCAGCTCGCCGACCAGGCGGACCTGGTCATCATCCGCGGACTGCAACTGTGTCTCGACGAGATGTCGTCGCTTCACGCGCTCTTTCGAAACGCGGATCGCTAGTCTGCGTCGAGTCGGTCGACCGCCGAGCGCACTTGCCAGTCGTGATCGTCGCGCGCGCGCGCGAGGGCGGCCTCAACGTCGGGGCCTTCGAAGTTCGCCAGCGCGACCACGGCGCGTCGACGAACCGGTGGCTTGTCCTCGAGGGCGCCGATCACCGTCGCCACGGCGCGCTCGTCACCGATGGCTCCGAGCGCGACCACGGCCCCCTCGCGGCATCGCGCGTCCTCGTGTTCGCTCGCGAGCTCGATCAGCCGATCGAGTCCCGGCGCGTAGGCGCGTTCGCCCAGGGCGAATGCCGCCGCTTCGACGACGAGCGGATCGCCGTCGTCGAGCAGACCGACGACCGCGTCGAGCACGGCCTCGTCGCCGCCACCGTCGGCGACACCCACCAGTGTCTCGCGTCGCACGGCCGGGTCGCGGTCGCCCAGCGCGCGGCGCCAGGCCGACGAATCGAGGAGTCCGCGATGAGACGCCGCTCGCACCGCGAGGATCCGCTCACGCACCGCGCTCGCGTCGAGCGAGTCGACCACGGCGCGCGCGGAGACCTCGTCCGAGGCGAAGCGAGCGCGTACCAAGTCGACAAGTCGCTCGGGTAGCGTGGCGTCATCACGGTCCATGACCCCATTCCACCATCTCGCCGACCCCGGCGACGCGTCGTGGCCCCGCTCGCCGCCCTCACGGTGCTGCTCGCCGTGGTCGTTGGCCTGCAGGCCTGGACCGTGCCGTACTACGCCATGACGCCCGGCGACGCGACCGCGGTCGGACCACTCATCGCGGTCCACGGCCTGGCGACGGACACTCACAAGGACAAGATCCTGCTCACCGACGTCTACCTCCAGTCACTGACCGCGTGGCAGTGGCTGCTCATGCACTTCCAGGCGCACGTGGAGTTCGTCAACGCGAATCAACTGGTGGAGCCGGGGGTCCCGACCGGTGAGCTGGCCGCGCAGGGCTACCTCGAGATGGCCGATTCGAAGCAGGCAGCCGAGGTGGCGGCGCTGCGCGCACTCGGCTGGCACGTCGCGCCCCGAGCGGACGGCGCGGCCGTGGTGGCCGTCGTCGCTTCGTCGCCGGCCCGGCGCGCCAACCTTCGCGTCGCCGACCGGATCGTGGCGGTGAACGGGCGCGAGACGAACTCGGCCTGCGCGGTCATCGGGGCGCTCCACGACGTGGCCCCGGGAACGCCGGTGCGCCTGGGCGTGGACCGCGCGCACATCGACGCCAAGGGCACCATCACCTGGTCGGGGCCGACCGTGTTGCGGCTCACCACGGTGCCGCCGTCCTCGAGCGCGGCAGCGTCGTACTGTCCCGACGTGCACGGGCCGGCCAAATCCCAGATCGGTGCCGCGCTCGAGGACAGCGTCCACTACTCGTTACCCGGCACCTTCTCGATCGACACCAACTACATCGGCGGACCGTCGGCCGGTCTGGCGATGACGCTCTCGCTGATCGACCAGCTCAGTCGGGGTTCGTTGACCGGGGGAACCGTCGTGGCCGCGACGGGAGCGATCACCGCGGGGGGTCAGGTGATGGATGTCGGCGGGGTGGCCGAGAAAACGGTCGCCGTGCAGCGAGCTGGCGCGACGGTCTTCCTCGTCCCGATGGTGGAGGTCGCGACCGCTCGCGGCGCGGCCCAGCCCGGCCTTCGGGTCATCGGGGTGAACACGCTCGGCCAGGCTCTGGGGGACTTGCGGCGCCTCGGCGGTGCCGCTCCGGTGCCGCTGACGCCCCCCGCGCACCGTTAAGACCAATATTCGTCGCGCCACGTCGTAGTCTTTGAGGAATGGATGAACGCCGAATCCTCTCCACTACGCGCCAATCGTCGACGGAGATCGCACGGACGAACTTCTCCACGATTCGCAAGGGTGGTTTGGACCCCCAAGAGGTTCGTCTCCACCTCGAGGCGGTGGCCCGCGAGATGGGCCACCTCGAGCACAAGATTCGTGAGCTCCAGGACCAGCTCGCCGAAGCCCTGCGACGCGCGGCCAATCCGACGATCGACGAGGCGACGCTCGCCAGCGCCCTGGGGACCCAGAGTGCGGCGATCCTGCGCTCCGCGCACGAAGAGGCCGGACGGGTGACCGCCGAAGCCCAGGAGCGAAGCGCGCAGATCTTCGCCGACGCCCAGCAGCGCGGCGCGGCGCACTTGATCGAAGCCCAGGAGCGCGCGACCTCGATCATCAGTGAGGCTGAGGCGACCGCGACGACCGTCGATCACGACGCGCGCCTGGGGGCCGAGCGGCTCATCGAATCGGCGAAGGTGAACGGGAGCGCTCTGTTGGACCGGGCCCGCGAGCAGGGTCGCGCCATCGTGGAGCAGGCCAACGCCGCGCGCAAGACGGTGCTCAACGACCTCGCGGTGAAGCGCAAGGCCCTCCATATCCAGATCGAGCAGCTGCGGGTGGCCCGCGACACGCTGATCGGCCACGTGAGTTCACTGCGCGACCAGGTCGACGCGATGCTCGGCGGTCTCAACGCGAGCGACGAGGCCGCGCGCGCCGCGGCCCTCGAAGCGCTGCGGTTGCGACCGGTGCTACCCGAACCGACCGAGGAGGAGCTGCTCGCCGGCACGCCGTTGCGCGAGGTGCCCGACGCGGTCGTCGCCGAGGTCGAGGTGCCGATGGTGAGCGTCGAACCGGTCGAGCCGAGGGCGGAGCCCCCCAAGGCGCGCAGCCGGGCCGCGACCCCCGGGACCGCGACCACGGGGGCACCATCGACCGGCCAGTCCGTCGACGAGTCGGGCACCGACGTCGTCAACGAGATCTTCGCGCGACTGCGCAAGGCGACCCTCGACGAGCGCGGCGCCACCGCGCCGGCGCCGGTGGCGCGACGGGCCGCGCCGAGCAAGCCCGCGACACCGACCGACGAGTTGTTCCGGCGCCGCGATGGTGCCCTCGAGGAGTCGCTGACCGTGCTCACCCGCAAGGTCAAACGGGTGCTCCAGGACGACCAGAACGTGATGCTCGACCGGTTGCGCAGCGTGAAGGGCGCGATCACGACCGAGCTGGAAGACGAGCACGCCCAGCGGGCCCGCTACGCCGAGGCCGCCTTCGACGCGCTGGCCGACGCGGCCGCGGCGGGGAGCCAGTTCGCCTACGACGAGAGTGGGGCCAACGGCGGTCCGGTCGATCGCCAGGAGCTCCAGGACGTGTCAGCCGACCTGGCCGTGACCATCGTGCTGGCGCTGCGCAAGCGGATCCTCGCCGACGGCAGCGGCGATGGACAGGACCGGGTCAACATGGCCTACAAGGAGTGGCGCGGCGCACGCGTGGAGCGACTGTGCACCGACGCCGCCCGTCGGGCCTTCCACATCGGCGTGCTGGCCGCGTCGAGCGGTCGCTCGGTGCGATTCCTCCCGGCGCCCCACGACCCACCCTGTGACGCGTGCGCCCTCGACGCCGCCGCCGGCGAACGGATCGCCGGCCAGCGCTTCCCGAGCGGCTCGGCGCACCCGCCGTTGCACGCCGGCTGCGCCTGTGCGGTGGTGCCGGTCTGATTTCGGCCTAGGCTCACACCGTGCGTAGCCCCACTGACGTCCCGTCGCGCCCTCGACGACTCGGACGGTTCTCACGGCGCTTCTGGGTTGGCCTTATCGTCGCGGTGTTCTTCATCGGATTCCTCTCGCTGCGCAGCGTCGCCGTGCTCTGGACCGACCAGATGTGGTTCTCCTCGGTGGGTCTGAGCAGCGTCTTCTCGACCCTGTTCGCACTCAAGGTCGGTCTCGCCGTGGTCTTCGGCGTCATCTTCTTCGGCCTGCTCTGGGGCAACCTGCTGCTGGCCGACCGCTTCGGCGCGCGCGACCTTACCTTCGAGCCCGAGGACGAGATCGTCCGGCGGTTCCAGAACGCGGTGCGGCCACGGGCCGCGCGGATCTACGCGCTCGTCGCGGCAGTCATGGGCGTCATCGCCGGGCTGAACGCGACCGGCGAGTGGCAGAAGTACCTGCTGTTCGTGCATCGACAGTCGTTCCACGCCGTCGACCCGCTCTTCCACAAGGACATCGGCTTCTACGTCTTCACCCTGCCGTTCCTCGAGTTCATCGTGACCTGGCTGTTGGTGGCGCTCGTCGTCGTGCTGATCGTCACGGCCGCCTTCCACTACCTCAACGGGGGTATCCGGGCGGTGCGAATCTCGCCGCGCGTCGATCCGCGCGTCAAGGCCCACCTCTCGGTCATCGGGGCGGCGATCGCGCTCATGAAGGCGGTCGGGTACGTCTTCGCCAAGTGGGAGCTCGTCAACTCGTCGAACGGCTACGTCGCGGGGGCCGGGTACACCGACGTCCACGCGCGGATGCCGGCGCTGACGATCCTGTTCTACCTCTCGCTGGCCGCGACGGCCATCCTGCTCGCCAACGTCCGCTCGCGCGGCTGGTCGCTGCCGGTGGTGGCGGTGGGCCTGTGGATGTTCGTCGCCCTGGTCATCGGCGTGCTCTACCCGACGATCCTCCAGACGGTGAAGGTCAGTCCCGCCCAGGGTTCGCTCGAGGGGCCCTACATCCAGCGCAACATCCTGGCGACGAGGTCGGCCTACGGCCTCGACCACGTCAACTACGGCTCCTTCGCGGGCTCCACCACGATCAGCGGCACCCAGGTGGCTGCGGCGACGCCGACCCTCGAGAACATCCGCCTGTGGGACCCGGCGCCGAACATCGCGCTGGCCACCGTGCGCAAGCGCCAGTCGATCCGTTCGTACTACACCTTCTCCTCGTTGGCCGTGGACCGGTACTTCGTCAACGGCAAACTGACGCCGGTGCTGATCGGGGCCCGTCAGTTGAACCCCGCGAACCTGCCCTCTCCGAGTTGGGTCAACTCGCACCTGCAGTACACGCACGGCATCGGCGCGGCGGTCGTCATCGCGAACTCGGTCGACTACTCGACCGGTAATCCGAACCTGGCCGTGGCCAACGTGCCGCCGACCTCGACGGGCGGCATGCCGGTGCTGACCAAGCCCGACATCTACTTTGGCATCAACGATCCCGGTTGGGTCGTCGCCAACACCAAGCAGCCCGAGGTCGACTACCAGGTGTTGCAGGGCAAGAACGCCGGCCAGCCGGTCGAGACCCACTACTCGAGCACCGGTGGCGTCGCGGTCGGCGGCCTCTTGAGCCGGGCGGCCTTCGCGTTGCGACTGAACGACTTCAACCTGCTCATCTCGAACCAGATCACGCCCAAGAGCCGGGTGCTCTTCGTGCGCGACGTGCTGCAGATGGCTCAGAAGGCGGCCCCGTTCCTCACCTTCGACTCGCACCCCTACGCGGTCATCGCCGACGGCTCCGTACAGTACGTGCTCGACGGCTACACCACCACCGACCAGTACCCCTACAGCCAGAACGCGTCCAGCCTGAACGTGAACGTCGGTGGCCTGCCGGCCAGCTTCAACTACGTGCGCAACTCGGTCAAGGTCGTCATCAACGCCTACACCGGTTCGATGAAGCTCTACGCCGCCGACCCGACGGACCCGATCCTCCAGGCCTACCGGGCCGCATTCCCCTCGATGTTCCAGCCGATGTCGTCGATGCCCGCGGAGATCCGCGACCACTTGCGCTACCCCTCGGACATCTTCTCGGTCCAGGCGGCGGTCCTCGGGAGCTACCACATCACCAACGCCAACGCCTTCTACACCGCGTCGGACGGCTGGACCGTGTCGCCGACCACCGGCGAAGGCACGCCGAGCCGGTCACTGGCCCAGACCGCGGTGACCAACTCGGCGGGCAACATCGTCGCGTCGTCGCTCTCACCGATGAGTCCGATCTTCCAGGTCGGCTCGTTGCCCGGCACCGCTCGTCAGCAGCTCTTGGAATCGGTGGCCTTCGTGCCCGCCGGGAACTCCTCGACGGTCCTCGGACTCAGCGCCTTCATGATGGCCACGAGCAACCCGTCGAACTACGGCCAGCTGTACGTGTACGAGACGCCGCGAGGTTCGCTCGTCACGGGACCGGTCCAGGCCGACTCCGAGATCCAGCAGAACTCCACGGTCAGCTCGACCATCACGTTGCTCGACCAGCACGGTTCGCAGGTGTTGCTCGGCAACAACCTCATGGTGCCGCTCGACCAGAGCGTGCTCTACATCCGCCCGCTCTACGTTTCGAGCACGTCGAACTCGATGCCCCAGTTGAAGTACGTGATCGCGGTCTTCAACCAGCAGGTGAGCATCAAGCCGACCCTGAACGAGGCGCTCGCCGCGGTGTTGGGCCATCAGGTGGGCGGCGTCGCGCCGTCGACGGGAACCTCCTCCGGCGGTGGTACGACGTCGGGTACGAGCAAGGTCGGTCAGACCGCGTCGTACTACCTCCAGCGCGCGTCCAAGGACTGGGCCGCGGCCCAGGCCGCGCTGGCGGCGGGCAACCTCGGCCAGTACCAGAGTGACGTGAACGCGATGAACGATCAGATCCAGTTGGCTCAGAAGGCGCTCGCGGCGAAGCCGTCGCTCGGTTGAGCGACCATCGTTCGACGTCGCTGACGCGCACGGAATGGGGAGCCGACGATCTCGATCGCGACCGGTCGACGACGGTGCGATCGCGCCGGTGGACCCGCAGGCGAGGCGGTGGGTGAATCGACACGCCACGAGAAGTGGCCAGCGTAACAGCAGGTCAGATGGTCTATCCGCGCCGAGAATCGACCACCCGGGACCGCCAACATGTGATATGTGAGATAGTGCAGCCCGACCGTGCGGGCGAGAGTGGCTGTGGTATGTTACTCGCGACGTCGGACTTCGACTCATGAAGTGATGCAGCAAATCGGGGTAAGTCAATCAGGGGGGAAGAGTGAACAGAACATCATTCAAGGCACGAGTGCTGACTTCAGGACTATTAGTTGCCACCATGCTCACCGTCGTGACGGGAGCGGCAACGGGTGGGCCCGCGTCGGCGGCGGCCAAGAAGCTACCGCCGTACGTCGTCGGCGTGCCGATGCCAATGACCGGCGCCGAAGCCCAGGCGGGAACGCAGATTTTCAACGCCGAGAAGATGGCCGCCGCGCTGGTCAACAAGCACGGTGGTGTCCTCGGGCACCAGATCAAGCTGATCGAACAGGACGACGCCTGCGACGCCGGAACGGCCGTCAACGCGGCGAACCTGCTCGTGTCCAAGGGTGTCCAGGCGATCGTCGGCGGGTACTGCTCCGGAGCGACGCTCCCAGTGGAGCCCATCATCGCCCGAGCGGGGATCCCCTACGTCATGCCGGCGGCCAACAGCCCCGAGCTGACGACCGGTGGGTACCGCAACGTCTTCTTGATCGACCCGTCCGGCTCGGGTGACGGGGCCGAAGCGGCCAAGTTCTTCAAGCAGCAGAACATCGCCAAGGTCTTCATCATCGACGACCAGTCGTCGTTCGGGGTGGCCATCGCTGACGCCGCCGCCAAGGACGTGGCCGCGGCCGGTGGCACGGTGGTCGCCGGTGGCGTCCAGTCGATCCCGGCGACGAGCAATGACTTCTCGGCGGTGATCTCGCAGATCAAGAGTTCGGGTGCGACGGGGATCTACTGGTCGGGCTACTTCTCCCAGGCCGCGCAGTTCGCGACCCAGCTCAACGCCGCGGGCTTGATCGGCCCCAGCGGCACGGCGAAGTTGGTCGTGGCCGACGGTTCCGTTGACGCGACGTACATCTCGGGGGCGGGTGCCGCCGCGAACGGGACCTACGCGACGATCGCCGCGTTGGCCTCGGGAGTGGGCAACGTCCTCAACTCGAAGGCGGACCGCGCCTTCAACGTGGCGTACCACAAGCAGTTCAAGTCGGCGCCCGGCCCGTACTCGGCCTTCGGTTACGACGCCATCAACGCGCTGGTCCTCGCCGCGAAGCACGTGAAGTCGATCAAGCCCGCTCGGGTGATAGCTGGTCTGCGCACGCTGCACTTCAACGGATTGACGGGCAAGGTCTCCTTCGACAAGACCGGCAACCGCGCCGGCGCCGTGATGGACCTCCTGGAAGTGTTGAACGGCAAGTACACCCTGGCCAATCCACAGCCGTAGTCTCAACGAGGTCGACGATTCCGCCCGTCCTCCCAGGGGTCACCACCCCGGGGAGGACGGGCGGAATCGTCCGTAGTTCTCTCGCACGATCGGTATCACTCAGCGCAAGTTCAAGGGGACGCAGTGTCACTTCTGCTCAATGAAATAGGCAACGGCATCTTTCTCGGTGCGTTCTTCGGTCTCGTGGCGCTCGGCTACAGCATGGTGTACGGGATTTTGCGCCTGATCAACTTCGCGCACGGCGACTTCTACATGGTCGCGGCATTCGTCAGCTACACGATCCTCGGCGCCGTCCTCGTGGGCCACAGCCACGGGCAGTGGTTCACCGTCCTCTGGGTCGGCGTCGTGGTCATGGTCATCACCGGCGGGCTCGCCATGTTGGCCAATCAGTTCGTCTACCGTCCGATGCGTCGCGCGGCCATCCTCAGCCTGATGATCGCCGCCATCGGACTCTCCCAGGTTCTCGAGAACGGCGTCCTGGTCACCCCCCAGTGGGGCGCGACCTACCTGGTCTACCCCGTGACCACGCCCCCGAGCGGGTTCAACCTCGGGTCGAACCACTACACCTGGGGCCAGCTCATCATCGTGCTCATCTCGGGCCTGCTCGCCCTCGGCGTCTACTTCCTCGTCGGCCGGACGCTGCTCGGTAAGGCGATGCGCGCGGTCTCCGAGGACCGTATCGCCGCCGTGTTGATGGGCATCAACGTCGACCTCGTCATCGCGATCGTGTTCTTCATCGGCGGCGCCCTGGCCGGGGCGGCGGCGGTCATGACCGGCGTGTACTACGGGCAGATCAACTACCTGATGGGCTTCACCGTCGGGCTCGAGGCCTTCACCGCGGCCGTGCTCGGGGGCATCGGCAACATCGGTGGCGCCGTGCTCGGGGGGTTAATCCTCGGCATCGTGCAGTCGATCGGCACCGGCATCTTCGGCGCGGAGTGGGCGATCGTGGTCGCCTTCGGGGCGCTGGTACTCATGTTGTGGTTCCGACCCACGGGCCTGCTCGGCGAGCGCGTCGCGCGGCGGATGTGATCGACGATGGCGATGGTCGAAACGGTCAGCCGGGGACGGGCGAAGTTGGACGGGTTCCGCGCGATGCGCGGGGGGCTCGTGCTTGCCGTCGTCGTGTTGGGCGCATTGATCCCGCAGATGACCCAGAACCAGTACTACCTGGGTGTCGCGTTCCAGGCCGAGATGCTGATGTGTCTCGCCCTCGGGCTGAACATCGTCGTGGGCTACGCGGGCATGCTCGACCTCGGCTTCGCGGCGTTCTTCGCCATCGGTGCCTACACCACCGGCATCCTGTCGACCAAGGAGCACTGGTCGATTCTCGCCTCAATCGCGCCCGGCGTGGTGATCGCCGTCGTGTGCGCGCTCATCATCGGCTTTCCCACGCTTCGTCTACGTAGCGACTACCTGGCGGTCGTGACGCTCGGCTTCGGTGAGATCATCCAGACGATCGCGATCAACCTGAATCAGACCGGCGGTCCGACGGGGATCTACGCGATACCGGCGCTGACCCTCGGCAGCGTGGTGGTCACTTCGAACACGGGTTACTACTACGTGTTCTTCGTGCTGGTCATCGTGTTCGCCCTCTTCTCGACGCGGCTGCGCGGCTCGCGGCTGGGCCGCGCGTGGCTGTGCATCCGCGAGGACGAGGACGCCGCCAAGGCCATGGGCATCAATACCAACCACTACAAGCTCTACGCCTACGTGTTCGGCGCCGTGCTCGGCTCGATCACCGGTTCGCTCTACGCGCCGGCGTTGACGGCAATCTCGCCGGCCAGCTTCGGGTTCAGCGAGTCGCTGCTGATCGTCATGGCCGTGGCAATCGGGGGACTGGGCAGCATCTGGGGCGTCATGTTCGGCGCGGCGGTCGTCGAGATCTTCCCCGAGGTCTTCCGTTCATTCGCCCAGGCGCGACTGTTGGTGTTCGGGGTGCTCCTGGTCATCTTGATGGTCGTTCGCCCGCGGGGACTCTTCCCGGAGCGGGCGTTCCAGGGCATGGCCACCCGGGTGCGCCGCCGCCTCGGACGCGCGGCGGTCGGGCCCGGTCCGTCGGCCGGTCACGTGGTCTTGACGGTACCGACGGAGGAATCGTGACCGCGGTACTCGAGACCGAGCACCTCTCGCTGCAGTTCGGCGGCGTGAACGCGTTGAGCGACCTGTCGATCCAGATCGAAGCGGGCTCGCTGCACGCGATCATCGGTCCGAACGGCGCCGGCAAGACGTCGTTCTTCAACTGTCTGACCGGGTACTACAAGCCGACCAGCGGGGCCGTTCGCTTCCGGGGTTCCGAGGTCACGGGTCTGGACGCGGCGAAGGTGGCGGGGCTGGGCATCCGGCGCACCTTCCAGAACATTCGCGTCTTTCCCAAGATGTCGGTGCTGGAGAACGTACTGGCCGGCGGTCACCTGCGAGCGACGGCGAATCTCTTCTCGATCACGGTGGCGAGCCCGGGTTTCCGGCGCAACGAGCGGCAACTACGCAGCGAGGCGATGTCCAGTCTGGAGTTCGTGGGACTCGCCGATCAGTGGAACAACCTCGCCGGTGACCTCCCCTACGGCATGAGAAAGCGCATGGAGCTCGCCCGGGTGCTGATCGCCGACCCGGTCGTGGTCCTGCTGGACGAGCCGGCGGCCGGCGTGAGTTCGGTCGAGCGCGAGGAGCTGTCGCGCGTCATTCAACGGATCCACGCGCAGGGGACGTGTGTGATCATGATCGAGCACGACGTCGACCTGGTCATGGAGATCGCGACCGAGGTCACGGTGCTCGACAACGGTCGGATCATCGCGTCGGGGCTACCCCAGGACGTGCGCAACAACCCCGACGTCATCCGCGCCTACATGGGCAGGAAGCGCAAGTGAGGGCGCTCGAGCTCAACGGGGTCAGCGTCTACTACGGCGCCGTTCGGGGCGTCGAAGACGTCGACCTCTACGTCGACGAAGGCGAGATCGTGGCGCTCTTAGGGGCGAACGGGGCGGGCAAGAGCACCCTGCTCAAGGCCATTTCGGGCATCATCCACCCACGCCACGGTTCAATCGCGTTCTTCGGGGACAACTTCGGCAAGCTGTCGGCCCACCGACGCGTGATCCAGGGGTTGGTGCACGTCCCTGAGGGTCGACGCATCTTCACGACGTTGACGATCGGCGAGAACCTGGAGCTCGGCGCCTACGGCACGCAGCGCAATCGCACGGAACGCGCCCGTCGCCTCAACGAGGTGCTCGGACTCTTCCCCCTGCTCCAACAGCACTTCCAGCGGTTGGCGGGGACCCTCTCGGGCGGCGAACAGCAGGTGCTCGCCATCGGTCGCGCGATGATGTCCAACCCCCGGGTACTCATGATCGACGAGCCGTCGCTCGGCCTGGACCCCCAGAAGGTCGACATCGTCTACGACATGCTCGAAGAGGTCGCGAAGTTGGGCACTACTGTCCTGCTCGTCGAACAGAACGTGTCCCTCGCCTTGGAGATCGCGTCGCGGGCCTACGTGCTCCAACAGGGCTCGGTCGTGCTGTCGGGTCCGTCGGCGTCGTTGGTCGACGACTCGCGCCTCTCGGACGCCTACCTCGGAAAGTCCGCTGATGACCACGATTGACTCGACGACGGCAAGAAGGAGGGCGTGGTGACCATGTCCGCGAAGCGATCGTCCATTCGCGAGATTCGAGTCGAGGAGAACCTTCGCACGAAGGTGGAGAGCTCGTTGGCGGCGGCCATCATCTCGGGCGAGCTCGAGCAGGGTGAGCTGGTGACGGTCCCGGCGCTCGCCGCGCAGTTCGCGGTGTCGGCGACCCCGGTTCGCGAGGCGATGCTGGACCTGGAGAAGCGTGGTTTCGTCGAGTCGGTCAAGAACAAGGGATTCCGAGTGACGACCGTGAGCACCCAGGACCTCCACGAGATCGTCGAGATCCGGACGTGGCTGGAGGCCCCCGCGATGCGAATCGTCGCCACCCACCTCAAGGGCGCGCCGTTGGAGACCTATCGCACACTCGCCGACCGCATCGTCGCCAACGTCGAGCAGATCGACTTCAAGGGGTACCTGGCCGCCGACACCGCGTTCCACCTGTCGCTGTTGGAGTTGACGGGCAATCGACGACTCGTCGACATCGTCGCGGAGCTGCGCAAGCAGACGCGCATGGTCGGGCTGTCCGGTCTGCGTAATACCGAGGTGCTGCGCAAGTCGGCGCTCGAACACCACGAGTTGCTGGACCTGCTCGGCGCCGGTCGCGGGGCCGCCGCCGAGCAGTTGATGGTGCGCCACGTCGGACACGTGCTCGGCTGGTGGGCGGGGATCGTCGAGGCCGACGGCGCGGGCAATCCCCACTAGGCGCCCGCGCGCGTCGCTCGCCACTTCGAGTACTATAGAATGTTACATGTTATAAGTGGGGAGCACGTGGGGGTGAAAGTCCTGATCATTGGCGCTGGTATCATCGGTGCCGCCTGTGCTCGCTCCCTCGCACGACGAGGCGTCGACGTGACCGTCGTCGATCGAGGGTCGGCCGTTGGCGCCACCTCGGCCGCGGGTGAGGGCAACCTCCTGGTGAGCGACAAGGCGCCGGGCGCCGAACTGGCGCTCGCGCTGTACTCCTTGGAGCTCTGGGAGACCTTGCGTCGCGAGCTGGCGCGCGAGGTCGGCCCACAGTTCGCCTCGATCGAGTTCGACCCCAAGGGCGGGATCGTCGCGGCGATCGGCTCGCGAGAGGCGGAGGGGCTCACGCGCTTCGCCGACGAACAGCGACGGGCCGGCGTCGACGCGCGAGTTCTCGGCGTCGACGAGGCACTCGCGATGGAACCCGAACTGTCCCCGTCGATCTCCGCGGCCGTCTACTACCCCCAAGACGCCCAGGTCCAGCCCACCATCGCCGCCGAGGCCCTCCTGGCATCGGCGCGGGGGGCCGGCGCGCACGTGCTCGTCGATACCGTCGTCACCGGTCCGGTGCGCGACGCCGACGGACGACTGACCGGCGTCACGACGTCCAACGGACCCCTGATGGCCGATCACGTGGTCGTGGCCGCGGGGCCCTGGTCGGGTGAGGTCGCGCGCACGCTCGGGGGCACCCTCTACGTGGGTCCGCGCAAGGGTCTGCTGCTGGTGACGTCTCGCATGCCCCAGCGAATCTTCCACAAGGTCTACGACGCGAGCTACGTCGGGGCGGTCCAATCGGACGACCACGTCCTGCAGACGTCGACCGTGATCGAGTCGACCGCCTCGGGCACGGTGCTGATCGGCTCGTCACGCCAGAACGTCGGGTTCGACGACGCGATCGACGTGGCCATCCTGGGCGAGATCGCCGCCAAGGCGATCCGGCTCATGCCCTTCCTGAGCGAGGTGTCGATCATCCGCGCCTACGGCGGGTTCCGTCCGCACTCGCGCGATCACCTGCCCGTCATCGGGCCCGACCAGGACGTGGCGGGGCTCTGGTACGCCGCCGGGCACGAGGGCGCGGGCATCGGCCTCGCGCCGGCGACCGCCGAGCTCTTGGCGGCGTCGCTGCTCGGCGAGACGCCAGCGATGTCAGTCGAGCCCTTCTCGAGTGGTCGAGCGTCGTTGGTGGGGACGCCGCGATGACCGCCCGACTGGTTCCCGAGGCCAACGACCCGATCGCCCCCCGGGCCGCGACCCCGATCACGATCACCGTGAACGGCGAGCCCGTCGACGGCGTGCTCGGCCAGACGCTGGCCGGGGTGCTGCTCGCCTCGGACATCCTGGCGTGGCGTTCGACGTCGTTCGGGGACCGCCCGCGCGGCGCCTTCTGCGGCATCGGGGTCTGCTTCGACTGCCTGGTCATCGTCAACGGTCAACGTGACGTGCGCGCCTGCCAACGTCGTGCCGCGTCCGGGGACGCCGTGGTGTTCCACCGTGATGCGCCGCTCGGCCCGTCGGGAGACCGGTGATGGACCAGCTGATCGTGATCGGCGCGGGACCGGCTGGCCTCGCGGCCGCGGTGTCGGCGCGCGCCGTCGGCCGGCCGGTCGTCTTGTTCGACTCCTCGGACTACCTGGGCGGACAGTACTGGCGTCACCTGCCCCCCGAACGTCCGGCGCGCCGCGAGTCGGTGCTCCATCACGGGTGGGAGCGATTCCAGTCGATGCGCGAACAACTCGAGGCCGACCCGCGCTGCGAGGTCGTGACCGGCGCGCACGTCTGGGCGATCGATCACGGCCGGATCCACGTGATGGTGGGCGAGGCCGACGGTACCGATCGCGAGGCGCGCGTCTACGACGCCGGCGCGGTGGTGCTGGCGACCGGCGCCTTCGACCGTGCGCTGCCGATCCCCGGGTGGGACCTGCCCGGGGTGTTCACGGCGGGCGGCGCTCAGGCGCTGGCCAAGGGCGAACGGGTACGCGTCGGCGAGCGCGTCGTCGTCGCCGGGACCGGACCGTTCCTCCTGCCGGTGGCCGCGTCGTTGGTCCGCTCAGGTAGCACGGTCGTCGGCGTCTACGAGGCCAGCCGCGCCTCGCGACTGGTACGCCACTGGACCGCCCGACCCTGGGAGTTGCTGGCCACGCCCCACAAGGTGCTCGAGTTAGCCGGGTACGCGTCCTCGCACATCGGCCACCGGATCCCCTACGTGACCGGTCACGCGGTCACCGCAATCGAGGGACGCGACCGCGTCGAGTCGGTGACGATCAGCGCCGTCGACGGCTCGTGGCGGCCGATCGCCGGCAGCGAGCGGTCCGTCGCCGTCGACGCGGTGTGCCTCGGCCACGGGTTCACCCCCCGACTCGAGCTGGCCATCGCCGCCGGGTGCCGCCTGAGCGCCGAGCGATTCGTCGAGGTCGACGACGAGCAGCGCACGAGCGTGGCGTCGGTCTTCGCCGCCGGTGAGATCACCGGCATCGGCGGGGTCGACCTGGCGTTGGTCGAAGGGGCGCTGGCCGGGCACCTGGCCGCCGGTGGCCGATTGCACGACCCCGCGGTCCGGATGCTCCGCCTGCGCCGGGGCGTCCTACGTCAGTTCGCACGTCGCCTGGCGCGCGCCCACGCCATTGGGGAGAACTGGACCACCTGGCTCACCGACGAGACCATCGTCTGTCGGTGCGAGGAGGTGAGCTTCGCGAGCCTGTGCTCGGCCGCGACGACGACTCGCTCGTCGGGGTTGCGATCACTGAAGCTGCTCACGCGCGCGGGTCTCGGGGCGTGCCAGGGCCGAGTGTGTGGACGCACGGTGGAGGGGATCCTCGGGGCTCGCACGCCCCAGGGGCGCTTGAGCGGTCCCCGCACCACCGACCGGCGCCCCATCGCCGCCCCGATCCGCCTCGGCGAGCTCGCGCGCCAGGGCGAACGAACGACGTCAACGAAGCAACGACCGTAGTGAAAGGCCAGAGATGAACGATGAGCAAGTCAATTTCCGAGGAGTCATTGTCGCGACGGCCCTCGCGTTCAAGGAGGACCCGAGCGCCCCGGCGGGACTCGCGGTGGACTACGACCGATTCGCGGAGCACTGCGACTGGTTGATCCGCAGTGGCTGTCGAGGGGTGGGACCGAATGGATCGCTCGGCGAGTACTCGTCGTTGACCGACGACGAACGTCGAAAGGTGGTCCAGGTCGCGGTCGATACGGTGGGGGACCGGGGCATCGTGATCGCGGGCGTGCACGGGGTCGGCTGGCACCAGGCTCAGCAGTGGGCGCGCAACGCCCAAGAGGACGGTGCCGACGGCGTGCTCCTGCTCCCACCGACGATCTACCGCGCGTCGGACTCCGAGGTCGTCGAGCACTTCACCCGCGTCGCTGAGGTGGGGATTCCGATCATGGCCTACAACAACCCCTTCGACACCAAGGTCGACCTCACCCCGAGTCTGGTCGCGTCGCTGGCGGAGATCCCCGAGGTGATCGCGGTCAAGGAGTTCTCGGCCGACGTCCGGCGGGTCATGGAGATCAAGGAGCGCTGCGACATCGACGTCATCGCGGGCGCCGACGACCTCTTGTTCGAGTCGATCGTGGCGGGCGCCGTGGGCTGGTTCGCCGGCTACCCGAACGCGTTCCCCCGCGAGGCCGTCGAGATCTACGACCGGGCGATGGCGGGCGACTTCGCCGGGGCCAAGGAGATCTATGAGCATCTCGTGCCAGTCTTTCGCTGGGACTCACGGGTCGAGTTCGTCCAGGCCATCAAACTCTCGATCGACCTCGCCGGTCAGAGCTTCGGTGGCCCCACGCGGCCACCGCGGGGACCGTTGAGCCCGGAGAACGAGGCGCGGGTGCGCGACGAGACCCGTCGGGCTTTGGACTACCTGGCGACGAGGGTGAAGGGGTAGTCGACCGATGAGAACCAGTCGCGTGATCACCGCCGTCGACTCGCACACCGAAGGAATGCCCACGCGCGTCGTGACGGGGGGCGTGGGGGTGATCCCCGGTGACACGATGAACGACAAGCGGCTCTACTTCATCGAGCACCTCGACGACATCCGCAAGTTCTTGATGTTCGAACCTCGCGGACACGCCGCCATGAGCGGCGCGATCCTGCAGCCCTCGACCCGGCCCGACGCCGAGTGGGGCGTGGTCTACATCGAGGTCTCGGGCTGCCTGCCGATGTGCGGCCACGGGACCATCGGGCTCGCGACGGTACTGGTCGAGACCGGGATGGTCGAAGCCGTCGAGCCGGTCACGACCGTTCGGCTCGACACGCCGGCCGGTCTCGTGGTCGCCCGGGTGCGCGTCGCCGACGGTCACGCCGAGTCGGTGACGATTGAGAACGTCCCGTCCTTCGTGGTGCGACTCGACGACGTCATCGACGTCCCCGGCGTCGGCGCCGTGCCCTACAGCCTCGCCTGGGGCGGCAACTTCTACGCCATCGTGAATCTCGAGGACGTCGGGCTCACCTTCGACCGGTCGCGCCAGCACGAGATCACCGCGGTCGGCCTGGCCCTCATGGACGCGATCAACGAGACCGCGCCGCCCCACCACCCCGAGACGGCCGGCGCCGACCACTGCCATCACGTCGAGTTCCTCGCGCCGGGATCGACGGCCGCGCACTCGCGCCACGCGATGTGCATCTTCCCCGGGTGGTACGACCGCTCGCCGTGCGGCACGGGGACCTCGGCGAGGATGGCCGAGCTCTGGGCGCGCGGCGAGCTGGCGGTCGGCGAGGACTTCGTCAACGAATCGTTCATCGGCACGCGGTTCGTCGGACGGATCGTCGCCGAGACCGAGGTCGCTGGCGTCGCGGCCATCGTCCCCACGATCACCGGCCGGGCGTGGGTCACGGGAATGGCGCAGTACGTCTACGACCCCAGTGACCCATTCCCCGTTGGATTCGAGTTCTGATGACGTCCGAACCCTTGGCACCATCGGATCCCTTCACGACGTCGATCGACGACCTCGACCGGATCGGCCGCGCCGCGGCGGCGGCCTTCGACCAGTGGTCGACCCTGCCACCACGCTCCCGGGCCCGAGCACTCGTCGCCGCGGCGGACGCGCTGATCGCGTCGGCCGACGAGCTGATCGAAATCGCCATGCGCGAGACCGGTCTCACCGACGTGCGCCTGCGCGGCGAATTGAAGCGCACCGCCGTGCAGCTGCGCCTCTTCGCGGACGTCGTCGTCAACGGCGACTACCTGGACGTGCGGATCGACGACGCCGACGCGCAGTTCGCGTTAGGTCCCCGGCCCGATCTTCGCCGGACGCTGACGCCACTCGGGCCGGTGCTGAACTTCTCGGGGAGCAACTTCCCCTTCGCGTTCTCCGTGGCCGGCGGGGACACGGCGTCGGCGCTCGCCGCGGGCTGTTCGGTTATCGTGAAGGCCCACTCGGGCCACCCCGAACTGTCGTTGCGCACCGCGCAGGTCGTGAGCGACGCCCTCGAGGGCGCCGGGGCACCACCCAACACGTTGCAGGTGATCTTCGGTCAGGACCAGGGCGTCGAGATGCTCCAGAGCGTCCACGTCCGCGCCGGTTCCTTCACCGGTTCGGTCCACGCGGGCCGCCTGCTCGCCGACGTCGCGGCCGCCCGTCCGGCACCGATCCCCTTCTACGGCGAGCTGGGCAGCGTCAATCCGCAGTTCGTCACGCGCGCGAAACTCGAGCGAGACCCCGTGGTGGTCGGCGAGGGCTTCGTGGCCAGCGTGGCCTCCTCGGCGGGCCAGTTCTGCACGAAGCCTGGTTTCCTCTTCGTCAGTGACGAGTCGGTGATCGCCGCGGCGATCCGTGACGCCGCCGAGCGGGTCGACGAACACCGCATGTTGAATCCGCGGATCGCACAGAGTTACCGCGCGCGCCGCGACACGGTGCTCGCCACCGAGCGCGTCGAGGTCATCGCGCTCGGTACTATCCGCTTCGACGTCGACGGGCAGGGGTGGGTCACGCCCACCATCGTCTCGGTGGATGCAGCGGACCTCGAGTCGAGTGGTTCGCGGTTGCTCGACGAGTCCTTCGGACCCCTCGCAGTGGTGGTTCGCTACGACGACGAGTCGCAGCTGGCCGACCTCGCGCGACGTCTGTTCCCGGGCAACCTGACCGGCGGGGTGCACGCGCTGGACGATGAGGCATCGCCCGAGTTGGTCACGCTGATCGACCAGTTGCAGCGGTCCTCGGGCCGCGTGCTCTTCAACGGCTGGCCGACCGGCGTCGCGGTCACACCGGCGATGCAGCACGGCGGCCCGTGGCCCGCGACGACGAACGATGCGGGCACGTCGGTCGGGACGGCGGCCATCGGACGGTTCCTTCGCGGGGTGAGCTTCCAGAACGTGCCCGAACACCTGCTACCGATGGCGCTGCGCCGCGATAATCCGTGGGGCGTGCCCCAGCGGATCGCCCCGGCCGGCGCCTCGATCTCCTGGGGCGAGCGTTCGGCCTAGTGCCCGTGAACGTCGTGGGGTCGATACGGTGACTCGAGGGCGCGTCGCTCGTGGTCCTCCAGTCGGAGCGACGTCGCCTCGAGCGCGTCGGAGACGTGCGTGAGTGTGGTCGCGCCGACGATGGGTGCGGCGACGGCGGGTTGGTGCAACAGCCACGCCAGCGCGATCTGGGCGGGGGCGACACCGCGGGCCGCCGCGAGGCGTGACAACTGGGTCCCAACGGCGCGGTCGGCGGGGTGATCGTAAGTCCCGTCGGGGAAGGTGTCCGTCTGGGCGCGCGTCGTACGCGGCGCGCCCTCGATCGAGCGATTCCCCGCGAGGATGCCCCGCGCGAGGGGACTCCACGGGATGACGCCGACGCCCTGGTCGACGCAGAACGGGATCATCTCGCGCTCCTCTTCGCGGTAGATCAGGTTGTAGTGGTTCTGCATGGCGACGAACCGGGCGCCGCGGGTCCGTTCGGCGGCGAACTGGGCCTTGGCGAACTGCCACGTGAACATCGATGAGGCCCCGAGCCAACGGACCGTGCCGGCGCGCACGAGTTCGTCCAGCGCAGCCATCGTCTCGTCGATCGGGGTCGTCGGGTCGAACCGGTGGACCAGGTAGAGGTCGACGTAGTCGGTGCCGAGGCGACGCAACGAGTCGAGGATCGCCGTGCGGATGTGCGCGGCGGAGAGATCGGCCGTGCCGTTAGGGGCCGAACCCAGTCCCACCTTGGTGGCGATGACGACGTCCTCGCGTCGAGCGAATCGACGGAGCAGGCGACCCGTCACCACCTCGCTCTGGCCGTGGTTGTAGGAGTCGGCGGTATCGAAGAAGTTGATCCCGCCCTCGATGGCCCGGCGCACGAGGGGTGCCGCCGTCTCCTCGTCGAGCACCCAGGGCCGCTCCGGGTTCGCCCCGAAACTCAATGTTCCCAGGGCGACGCGCGAGACGCGCAGATCCGACGAGCCGAGGGTGACGTAGTCCACGCCGTCACCGCACGCGGTAGATCTCCGCCGCGACGACTAGATCCTGCCACGGCATGCCCGAACTCTTGAATACCCGTGGCCGGGTGCGGTCCACGCGAACCGCGCCCGTCAGCACGTCGCGCATCGCGATCGCGTCGGTGGCGCGAAACCCGCCCTCACCGATTGCCATGATGAGGTCGCCCGCCTCGCGTAGCGCGACGCCGACGTCTTCGACCACCACCTGGGCCCGTGCGATCATCGACGCATCGAGCTCGCGCGCGTCGGGCTCGTGTGACCCGACGGCGACGACCAGCGCGTCGTCGGGCACCGTCGAGCCATCGAACAGGGGTGTCCGCGCGGTGGTGGCGCACACGACGACTTGCGCGTCGGCGACGTCGTCGGCATGGCCGAGCCGAGCCGATACTCCACTGGCCACCAGGCGTTCGACGAGCGCCTCGCCGCGTCGAACGTCGCGCCCGACGATGCTCACCCGACCCACGTCACGGATCGTGCGCATCGCCTCGACGTGGCCCCACGCCTGGGTGCCCGAGCCGAAGACCACGAGGTGCTCGACGTCCTCGGGCGCGAGGTGGTCGGCGATCGCGGCCGACACCGCGGGGGTGCGCAGCGCCGTGAGCGCCTGTCCGTCCATCAGGGCGACGGGCACGAGCGTGACGGCGTCCATCAAGACGTAGACGCCGTGGATCCGGTCCAATCCCAGCGCCGGATTCTGCGGCGCGACCGTCGACACCTTGGCCCCGACGAACTCGCCGAACTGCGAGGGCATGTACAAGAGCTGGCCGTGTTCGAGGTCGTCGATCACGCGCGAGAGGTCGTGGGCGGGGTCGAGTCCGGCGACCAGGTCACGCTGGATCGCCCGAATCGCTCGCGCCATCCCGAGCGTGGCGTACAGCTCGTCGCCCGAGATCCAGTTGATCGATGACCCGGTCACGGCAGCAGGAACCCAGGGCCGAGTGGATCGGTGGGGTCGAGGGTGAAGACGCCGCTGCCGGTCCGGTAGGCCATGCCCTCCACCTCGGCGACGATCGCGCCCGAGGGCTCGCCGACCGGCGCCATCCGGTAGCGGCCGATGAATCGGGTGCCGATGATCGAGTCGTGAATGAACTCGTGCTCGCGGTCCAGGCGGCCCTCGTCGGCGAGCAGGGCCAGGCGAGCCGCCGTCCCCGAACCGCACGGCGATCGATCAATCCGCCCATCGGCGAAGACGGTGACGTTGCGTTGGTGGGGACCCCGTGGCGTGTCGCCGAGGTCGTCGAAGATGATGGTGCCGTAGATGCCACTGAGACGCGGGTCCTCGGCGTGCCGCGCGACGTCGGTACCGTTGAGCGCCCACTTGACCTCTCGTCCGAGCGCTCGAAGCGTGCTCGCTCGCTCGGCCACGACCTCGAGACCCAGTGATGAGGCGGCAATCGAGGCGTAGAGCGCGCCGCCGTACGCGACGTCGACGACCACGCGGCCGATCGAGATGTCGACCTCGACCGATCGCCGCACCGGGTACGACGGAACGCTCTCGAAGGTCACCGCGACTACCACGCCGGCCCGTTTGGTGACGTTGGCGGCGACGCGGCCCGAGGGCACGTCGATGGTCACCGTGGTCACGCCGTCGGGCTCGCTGCGGACTCGGCCGCCCTGGACCGCCCACGCCCCGAGCGCAATCGTGCCGTGGCCGCAGGCCGTCGAAAAGCCGTCGTTGTGCCAGAACAGGGCGCCGAAATCGGCGCCAGCGTCGTCGGGGGCGACGATGAAACAGCCGTACATATCGCCGTGGCCGCGGGGTTCGCGACAGAGCATCGCCCGCACGGCGTCGACGGGTTCACTTTGCTGGGCGTAGACGCGCTTGGCGGCGACGGTGTCGCCGTTGATCGTCGGAAATCCGGCCTCGACGATCCGGAAGGGTTCGCCCGCCGTGTGGTACTCAGTCGACTGGATCGCGCCGAGGGTCACGGCCACGTCGACCCACCCGGTCGCGGCGCCCAGGGCGTCATCGGTCTCCGGCGGTCACGGTGTAGAGGGGCGCACCGAGCGCGGCGACGTCGACGTGGACACCAAGCCCGGGGGCGTCGGTGGCGCTGATGGTGCCTCGACCGTCCTGCGAACGGGGGAGGTAGCCGGCGACGTGCTCGAGTACCCAATCGTTCATGTACGAAGCGGCGAACAACAGCTCGGGATCGGTGCTCGCACCCAGGTGGCTGACGGCCGAGGTCGTCAGGTCGCCGCCCCAGGTGTCCTCGATGGTCATGCGTACGCCGAGGGCCTCGCAGAGATCGCGCATGAACTTGGCCTTGGTGAGCCCGCCGACCCGGCTGATCTTCAGGTTGATCGCCTCCATCGCCCTGGCGTTGTAGGCCCGCAACAGCGCTTGGGGGTCGGTGATGACCTCGTCGAGCACCATCGGCAGCGACGTGCGATCACGAACGATCAAGCACTCTTCGAGGGTGCGACACGGTTGTTCGAGGTAGACGCGGTCCATGTCCTCGAGGAGACGGGCTGCGATGACCGCGTCCTGGAGACGCCAGCCGCAGTTGGCGTCGGCGACGACGAAGTCGTCGGCGTCGGTCACGTCGACGATGGCGGCGACTCGATAGGCGTCTTCGTGAGGGTCCGCGCCAACCTTCAGTTGGAATCGTCGCGTGCCTTCGGCCTTGCGCGCCACGACGTGCTGGGCCATCGCCGTGGTCGAGTCCAGCGGCACGGCGACGTACAAGGGTAGGTCCTCGTGACGGCGCCCGCCGAGCAAGGTGTAGACGGGCTGGCCGACGACCTGGCCGTAGGCGTCCCAGCACGCGATATCGACCACGGACTTCGCGTAGCCGTGGCCGGACAACGCCACATCCATCGTCTGATTGATGAGGCCGAGGTTCTCGACATCGAGACCGATGAGGGCGTCGGCGAACTGCGCGATCACCGACGCCGCGCCGGCGCCGTAGCCGGGAAGGTAGTTAGGACCGAGCGGGCAGACCTCGCCGAAACCCTCGACTCCGGACTCGGTGGTGACGCGCACGACGGTGCTCAAGAGGGTGCGAATCGTTCGGCCACCGGACATCACGTACTCGCCGTGCGCGTAGGTCAAATCGTACGAAAAGACATCGATACGGTGAATCTTCGACATCGTTGGAATGTACCACATATTACTGAAAGATTTGGTCTCGTCGAAGGAGTGATCTCATCGGTGCACGACTTCGACGTACCTGGTGCATTTCCTCCGGCCACCGGTGAACCCTCCGTGTCAGCTCGCCCGATCCTTTACTTCGTTCGTCGGGTGGGTCACGTAGTTGTCGTGGCGAAAGCGCAACGCCGATCGGACGCCGTTGCGCACTGCCGCGCGGTCTGACGCGCACCGTCCGACGAGACTGATCTCCAAGGAGTCGAAGCGAGGGTTAGCCGCGCCGTCGGGTAGGAAGTTGCAACGTGCCCCAATCGGACGTCCTATGCAGCGGGTTAGCACAACTCCTCGTCACAGTTCTCCGTCGGGGTCACCGAGCCGAGCGTCTCGCGTGGACTGAAATGTCGATGAGCAGGAGCCGCATCGACCGGTAGCTGGCCGCGGTTCGAGCAACTCGCTCCGGGACGTGAAGAACACCGCCAAGGTGGCAGCGGCGGTGACGAGCCATACGACCACCTCCACGGCCAAGATCCAACGCGTGGACCCAACGCCGCCGTGATTTAAGTGAGGCAGACGTTCAGACCCGCGTACCCGATTCGTCAGGCTCGTATGGCGATCGCCAGTGTTCGTTGTTCGCACCCTCCCGCTCGTCCATACCCTGGATCGTTACACCGCGGTGCGGTCAAGTCGGGGCCAAAGTCGCCAGCGCCGGCGAGAGGCGTGGCGTGCGGATGTCAGGCACCGCAATCTCGGTGATGACGATCGGCCGGACGGACCCGCATCCGGTCTCATCGGGGAGCCGACGACGAATATCAAATTTGTTGGTGGTGTGGGCAAGTTTCTGTGGTACGGTCGGCACTAGGACGTCGAGACCCAGCTTCCTTGTCATCTGACGAAACGTCAGGCACGATAAGAAAGTTGGCGTCATATGAGTTCCTCTTCGATTGGTACCAGTTCCCTCGGGAAAATCGGATCGAAAATCCGTTTTCTGGCGGTTCTCGGCGCCACCTCCAGTCTCCTCGTCTTTGGTTTGACGCTGTCAGCGGGTGGATCCGTCGGTGCCGCGACACCCGCGGCGCCGTGCAACGAAGTCGTCTCGACCGCTCCCGGTGTCGTCGCCGTGACGGGCGCCGGGACGGTGGTCAGTGGGGTCAAGGCCGGCACCACCAAAATCACGATCGACTGCAACGTGGCGTCGACGGCCACCTACGCCCTGCAGTCGTCGCTGCTGGGTGGCGTTGGCTCGACGAGCGTTACACCGACCAATGAAGTGGACGTCGCGACGATGGCGACGTTCGCGCGCAGCACGACCGACAAGGGTTGCCCCGCGGCGTCAGCCGGACTGTGCACAGTAGCGACAATCGTCGTACCGGCCAAATTCGTCGCCGGCGACAGCCAGGCATCCTGTCCGCCCTCGCAGGACCAGATCAACGCCGGGCTGTTCGGTTGCGCGATCGCCGTCGTGAACTCCTCGCTCGCACCGTTGTCGGGCGGCGAATTTCTCTTGTCCTACGCCGGACAGCCGCTACCCAACAGTCCGACCATCTCGGGCACCCCCTCCAAAGGTGTCACCGGTGACACGATCACCCTCGCCGACGGCGGTGGATCGAACAAGTACTGGTGGGCCAACGCCGTGCAAGCCGTGCAGGCCTCGGCCCTTTCGGCCGCGCCGATGACCGCGCCCACCGCGTGCACCGCCGGTGGTGGGTACGGGAACGTGCCAACCGCGTTCCTCGCGGTGAAGTGGTTCTCCTCACCGACGGTCACGCCGATCAACGGCAGTGCGGCGGGCGTGACGATCTCGAACGATTGCTACGACGGAAAAACGCTGCACGCGCCCAACCTCGGTGGAACCATCACCGTCCCGGCCGGATTGGCCGCGGGGACGACGTACAACGTCTACCTCTGTGAGTTGAACGCCACGATCTATCCCTCGAACGACTCCAGTGCCGCGACGCACTGTGGCGCCGCTCCCGCCGGCGCGACGTGGGTCGATGCTTCTTTCCCCTTCACGACGTCGGCCGGAACAATCACCCAGGGGGCTCCCACGAGCGGATCGGTGAACGTCGCTGGATCGAAGGCGTTCACCGCGCAACTCACCACGACGGGTGGCACCGGAGTCGTGACCTACGCGGTGCACGCTCAGGGTTCCAATTTGAACGTGAGTTCGCTCGGCGTGGTGTCGACGAGTCGCACCTTGAGCGCGGGGAGTTACACCATTTCGGGAACGACCAGTGATACCAACGGCGATCTCGGCACGTTCACCTACACCTTGAGCGTCGGCGTGATCACTCAGACCGCGCCCCTGTCGGGTGCCGTCGTGAACACCGCATCAGCGAAGTTCAAGGCGCAGCTTCTCGTGAGTGGGGCCGATGGTGCGGTGACCTTCACCAAGACCGGTGGGGCGAGCGGCGTCTCCGTTTCCTCTGCGGGTGTGATCGGGGCGACCGGTGCGCTGAGCGCGGGCAGCTTTACGGTGACGGGTACCACGAGCGATCTCGGTGGAGATCGCGGCACGTTCACCTACACGTTGACGGTCTCGAAGTCCGCGGCACCGGCCTTGGCCGCGTATCGGGTCGTCGGCCGGGCGGTGCAAGGCCGGACGGTGACGCTCTTCATCGAGGGTCGTGGCTTCTACGGGCGCCCGACGATCACCAGCCACGCGGGTACGGTGAGCAAGGTTGTTCGCGATACTGGTCGACAGCTCACGGTACGGACTTCGGTGCGAGCCGGGTCGCGCAACGGCGTCTTCTTCTTCCGCATCGTCCTCGCCAATGGGAAGTGGTGCCGAGTGCGCTATAGCCAGATCGCATAACGAGGCGAGCCATGCGTGTCCCAACTCGCGAATAAGGCTTCCAGCTCGTGGGCAGTTCGGGCATCGATGCATCGTCGTCGTCGGTGTTGCGAAGATTCAACTATGCTGTGATACGCATCGCGGGGTGGAGCAGTCTGGTAGCTCGTCGGGCTCATAACCCGAAGGTCGCAGGTTCAAATCCTGCCCCCGCCACCATGTAGTCCATAAACGAAGTCGAAGGCCCAGGGAAAACCTGGGCCTTCGTGCTGTCCGGGGCCTACTCCAGGGGCGTCCAGACCCCGTTTACTCCATAAACCTCCATAAACCCCCGTGCAGGTGCGCGTGCTGCACACCCCTGCACCCCCCGGTGGCCGTCGCCGTTCTGCGCCCCCGCGGTGTGCACGGGCGGGGCAAAGGGACGCCCCAGAAACTTCTGCGGCGCCTTAAATACGTCGAGTGTGTCGTGCGTGGTGCTGCGCACGGTCCGGGTAGAAGGGGTCACTCCGGCCCCGACGAGGAGCCGTTGACCATGTACGAACCCACCTACCTGACCCAGGACGAGGCCGCCGCGCTGTGTGCCAAGTCCCGCGACACCATCCGGCGTCACCGCCGCGGCGGCCACCTGCCGAACTCGCGCCAGCGCCCCGACGGCACCATCGAGGTCAGTGTGAGCGACCTCGTCGCCGTGGGTCTGCTGGACCCGCTGCTGTCCACGCCAGACGTCACCCAGATTGCGAGCCGCTCTCGGGCCGAGCGCGACCTCGTGTCGGCGCGCCAGGAGCTCGCCGTGGTCGGATCGCGCTGCGACGCCTTGCGCGAAGCCATGTCCAGTGCCGTCGAGCAGATCGAGTTCCTACGTTCGACCCTGCGAAAGGCCGGGTTGGCCTGATGGGTAGGCCACTCACGGGTTACAAGACCATGGACGACGGCGTGTGGCTCGCGTCGGTGCCACGCCGACGAGCTTCGAAAGAGCGCGTCTACGGCACGTTCGCGCCTGACGCCGAGGCGGCCGCCGAAAGGTGGATGGCCGAACAGGTCGCTCGACTTGAGTCCGGACTCGAAGCCCAGGTCCCTTCCAGGAAGTCCCGGAGGCGCCGAGCAGCGACCACCGGCGCTGTGTCGGGCGCCGCGGGGGCTGCAGCGACCTCAGGGACACCGGCCGAGCGAACCTTCGAAGAGTACGCGAAGGCGTGGCACCACGAGAAGTACGTGTTACTGCACGGTGCCCAGGCCGAGCGCACCAGCGACGTGTTGAGGGAATTGCGCCTGCACATTGAGCCGGCCTTCGGCGGACCGCTCGAGACCGACGTCAAGCGCGGCCGGGCTCGAGTGGCCAAGTGGATCCGCAAGATGGCGGGTTATCCAGCCCAACCGGGCGACCCCATTGATGAAGACGCGTCTACCTACTCCCAAAAGAACGTTGACGGCATGCTCTGGATCATCTCAGAGGTACTGCTCTACGCGTACACGACGGGTGCTCCCGTCACCGTCGTGCAGAGCAAAAGTGACGTGAAACCCGCAATCACCAGCGGCATGTCCGCGATGAAGCCCCGCAAGCGTCCCAAGCGCAAGGCGCGACTCGTGTCATTTCGCGAGGCCCGAGCGCTCGCCGGCGACCTCCACGTCATCCACCAATTGGTGCTGTGGCTCTTGCGCGTGGCGGGCCTTCGCATCAGCGAGGCCTACGGCCTTCTGATCTCGAACTTCATCTTCGACGGCGAGTGGGGTTACCTGCTGATTGACGCCATGGGCGGACGCGACTTCGACACCCGCAACGACGACGAATGCGTGGTCACCTCTCGCCGCGTAGAGACAACGAAGACCGATGCCGGGTATCGCCTCATCGCGCTGCCGCACTCGTTGACCAGTCTCATCCTGCACGTCATCGACGTCTTTGCCACCGACCCGCTCACGGGGGAGATCGATGGCTCCAAGCGGCTCATACCGACGATCCGGGCCGAGGATGGCGGCCCCGAGGGGTTCCGCTCCGCCCTGGCGGCAGCCAGCCGCAGTCTCGGCGGTGGAGTGGACGAAGACAATCTCGCGATCCCGCACGATATGCGTAAGGGCTATGCCACCGATCTCGCGTGGACGCCCCAACTCGACGCAATCGTGAAGCGACGAGCCATGGGCCACCGCGGGGGACTGGACGTCTTCGATCTTGTCTATACCCTCGACGACCGTCTCTGCGAAGCGATGAAGCCCGCCGCCGAGGCGGTGGAGGCGGAGATCGCGAAGTCCGTCCGCACGCTCGTGGTACCGACGACGCGGCGTCCCCGGTACGGCTCTGACCTCGAGCCGTCGTTGCGCGCAGCGCGCGCCGCGGCCCTGAGTGAGCTCGGCTGGCAGGTCAGCACGCTGGAGGAGGGGTGGGTCGGAGCCGACGAGGCGGCCGCCATCTTATCGATGGCGGTGACCGCCACGCGACGTCTGTTCCCCGACCAGATTCCAGCGGTCAAGCAAGATGGCCAGTGGCGAGCACGATTGGAGGACGTTGTCGCGTATCGCGATCGCTTCGCGGGCTGGGTGCGGATCGAGGACGTCGCAGAGAGGGTCGGTGCCACGTACCACCAGGTGCACGCGACCATCAAGCGTCTCAATCTGCAGGCCGTGAAGGACGACTACTCGCGCCAGCTCCTGTTGACGGAGGACCAAGCTGGCGAGCTCGTTGCCGAGTTCTCTCGGATCGAGAGTTTGCACCTCAGGTCGATGCCGGTCACCGAGGCCGCAAGCCAACTCGGCGTCAGTCACAGTTCCATGGGCGAGTGGGCCAAGTCAGGGAAGATCGTCGTCGACGCCGAGTCGGACGCATCGGGAAAGAGGTTCGTGACGAGGGCGTCGGTGCAGGAGGAGTTCGACCGCCGGGGCCGTAAACGTCGAGAGATCATCTCGGCGGAAGGACTGAAGGAGTACAGCGGTCTCGACGATACCGGTACGCGCGCGCTCGTCGCCCGTGGTGTCCTCGTGCGCGGTCCGAGAGGTGGCTACACCACCGAATCGGTCATCGCTTGGATGACGGGGTACCGACCGGACCTGCTCACCAGTGGACTGATTCGGTTTGAGTGATCTGCACGCGTCGCTTTTACCAGCGCATCGAGCCCGCTGGCCAGCAGCCCGTCCATGGGCCTCGGCGCGGGGCCGGGAACGCGGCGCCAGCCAACCGTGAATCCTTTCAGCGTGGAGCGCATCCAGAGCGGTGTCGCCGTGAGTTCGCGATGGGGTTCGGGTTCGGGGAACCGGTCGGACTGACGTAGCGGGTGATGCCGAGCTCGCCGCAGACCTCGGCGGTGCCCAGCAACTCGGAGAGGCTTATCGTCTCGAGCTGGGCGTGGAACACGTCCGCGTGCACGACTTGCTGGGACACCAGCGCGGTCGGCAGTAGTCCGACCTGACGATTCGCATCCTCCACCAGCTTCCTGCCGAGGAACGCCGCCTGCTCCAAGCGAGGCAAGCGTTGGCGAAGTCTGAACCAAACCTCTAAGCAACCATTGACCGCTGGCCCTCTTCGGCGAGTTCGGTGACCAGCAAGCACCAGTGTCGAAGTGTGAATTAGACACAGGATTTTCCCCATGTTGTTGTTCTTGCGACGCACATCCATTATCGGCGACCCTAGTGACATGGATGTAATTACACGCTGGTTATTACGAGCAGAACACCCGGCCAGAGGCGATGAGTGCCTCTGTGTCCACAGTTCCGCTGGCCGCCGAGAGCCCTCCACGAGTGGCCCTCTGAGCCAAGGAAAGGAGGTGATCTAAATGCCAACCACAGGATTGAAGTGTGACACCTCTGGTATCTACCGGAGCAGCTGCAACGCCAAGACCGAGATCGCTCTGAGCAAGAGCGAGACGTTCCCGCCGTGCAGCCACTGCCGTAAGGCGGTGACCTGGACGCTTGTCCGGGCGACCACCCACAAGTAGTGACCTCGCTCGTCCCCTCCTGTCATAGTGCTGTGGCAGGAGGGGATACGCGTACCCGGTGCGCGTGAGCTCCTCGCAGGCCCGCTTCGCAAGCGACGACTTACCGTAGCGTCGACGAGCAGTGTCGACGACACCTGGCGCGATCGGTCAGACGGCTGACCACCACCGCGACCTCCCGAGTGGGACCCGTGAAATGGTCTCCACTTGCTGGCCCGCCGTAGTCGAATGGATTGCGTCTCGCTACCATCTGGGCTCCTCACTCGTGTCCATGTTGGCACTATGCCAAGTGGCATAGTGCCACGCCGTACCCTTCGGGCACTCAACTCGACGGTCATCCCACGAATGCGAGACCTCCACGAGCAGATCGGCGAACTGAGTGTGGGACAGGCCGGTCAGAGCACTTCTGAGCCGCAGCCTTACGGAACGCCACCCATGCCTGTAGTCCACACCCATCTGCGAAATGCGTGGAGGTGATCGGATCCATGGCGGCACCACAGGCGGAGCCCACCTCGGAGGCGGGACTGACCGATCATCTGTTTTCCGTAAGCGGTGCGGGCTTTCTCGTAAGTCCCCGACTCGACTTAAGGGGCGAGTGCACGAGATCACCAATCCCGGCATTGTGAGGCTGACTTACAGGACCGGAAGATGTCCGTCGGGCCCACCGAAGTGCGGCGGCAGCCGAAGGTGATGGCATCCGCCTGGAGAGAGGAGACAGCACTGGCCCACACGTGAGTAGCGCAAGCGCATGCCGAAGCACCGTATAGAAGTCCAAGAAACGCTGACGAGTTGCGAGCCCTGAAGGGGGACCATGACCTACGTATCGGAAGACCGACGGACCGACGACCGCATCAGGGTGTACTACCTGACCACAATCATGATGGACGCAGTATTCGAGCTGCCATCGTGGTGCAGCATCGGCCAATGGCAGTACGACGACGTCAGGGAGATCATCGAAAGATGTCAACTCGCCTTGGATGATGTTCAGAAGAGCGTCGACGATCTCGGCGAGGTGGACGACCTCGACGAGTCATCCCGAGCGGCCAGTGAGTTCGCCGCGGCGGCGTGTTCGGAGTGCCAACCCGAGATCGACTTCGTACGGTCCGAACTCGTGCTGTACGTCAACTAAAGACGATGTCCACCAACCCAAGCGACGGGAGCCCCACGATGATGGATCTTGAACTGACCCACGACCTCGACTGGCGCGACTACCTACGGGGTTTCGTTGACGAGATGGAGAGGAGGAAGGCAGCGCTGCCCACCGAACAGAACATCGCTCAGTGGACCAGAACCGAGTTCTTCTGGCAGATCACCGAATGTCACCACGCACTAAGCGACGTCCTGCGGTGCGTCAAGGAGATCAACACGGGCCACTACGTACCGCCCAACCTAAGGATCGACGTGGACTCGGTGATCTACCAGTGCATCGACGCCCACCTCTTCCTCGACCGTGTGGCCACGCAACTCCTGCCGCTGGCCGGCGGAAAGTTGCCCAGTTCGTGGGCCGAACTTTGAAGACGAAGCCAGGCCACGCAGGTGGGTTGAGCCGGCCGAGAAGAGAATCCATCACCCAGGTACCCGCACGTGAGCTTGAACTCTCGACGACGCTGAATCGCTTGATTGGCGAGGCGAATTGCGAAGCGGCGTTGCTTCCCACGAACAGGACCGTTAGCGAGTGGACCCGGGGGGAGCTCCACGAGGCCGTCATCAGGTGCCAAGGCGCCATCATCGCCACTCTGCGGTGCGCCGTCGAACTCCAGGCGCTGGAGGATCTCGACACGTACTCGAGGCTATGGATACGTGAGGCCGTCCAGAAGTGCGATGAGCACCTCATGGTGTTGAAGTCCCTCGAGGACGGGTGGGGCGCTATCGAACTCGAGGGTGAATGAACTGGCCATTCGACTATCGCCGGTGCAACACGGGAGGTATTCGTTGGAAGCGAACGACTACGGGACCATCGGGGGTAGCGCCGCGGCGAGGACATTGGTCACGCGGAGCACCTCGTCGTCAGCGAGGGGTCCGGGCGCCCCGATCATCTCGGCCAGGTGCTTGCTGTAGGTGACCCATACGTCCTCGACCTGGAAGTCTGCCCACTAGAAGGGCGGCCAGAGAGCGAACGCGACGGTTGCAAGCACGCCGGAGTGTAGGGCGACGCATTTAATGACCAGAAGGTCCGCGAAGCGCCCGTGTCCGAATTCCGTCCGACGCAGCGTTCGAGAAGTTGGGCTCGCGGAAGAAGGTGCTGACAGATCTCACCAGCTTTCACCAGTGAGCGCAGGTCACACACTGTGTTTGATGGCGCGCGCCGCGACTCCTAGGCCCGCAACCTGGGTGAGCATCTCCGAGAGGAGAGCGGGAACTCAGCATCGGCTGCTGCTTTCGCGCTGACACCGCGACGGCGCACTCGGAATCGGACCCCTGCAAGCAACCGAAAACATTCGCGCCACGTAACACCGCGGGTAATACGGAATGGGTGCATTGGCTTCTCGAACAGGACCTTGGCGTCTTCCACTTCACCGTGTCGGGGGAACCGACCAATGGGACTGGAAGGGATATCGGTGATGAGCAGTCCTCGCCCCGTTGCCGAACTCACCGGGCGCCGCACAGTCCACGGCATGACACTCTCGCACGACAACTCAACCGCCCTTGATGCACTCCGCACGACCATACGACGAGCGGAGACATGTTCGCTAAGTGATCTCTTGGTCATGCTCGCCGTCGATCGTCGTCTGTCATCAGCGCCGATCAAGGTGACGGTGAGGCTGCGTCGCTCTGTCGCTGCGGAGAGCTAATTCGTGGCTCCACCAGGACCCTTGGAATCTCAGCCCCTTGGTGAGGGCTCCTACTTCTTTTCGAGGTTGTCCCAACTTTCGCGGGCCGTGGAATCGAGAATTAACAAAAGGCCCGTACTTTCTGATTTGAGAGAGTCCGGCTCGATCGAGCAGGACGCCAACCTGGTGCTCTTCCTCTACCGCGAGAGCCTGTACTCACCCATGGCTCCCTCCGAGGACGGCGAACTGATCATCGCCAAGCAGAGGTCCGGACCGTGCGGAACGATAGGACTTCAGATCAGTGCGGCGTCGAGCCGTATCAGCGACGTCGAACTGTCCCAGTACGGACGTGGTTACGCGAACAACGGCGGCGGGGCACCCTTCTAACCGGGGCAGTGGTGGTCTTAACGACTCGTGCAACGCTCCAGTCGTTACCGAACACGACGGGCCGTTACGACTCAGTTGGCGCTGCACCAGCCTCCTCGATGGCCTCCGCGGCGAACGATGCCAGGTCCGCTGGCGACGGCAGAACCTCTTGCAGCTCCGGCGATAGGTCTGTGAAGGTGTACTCCGCCACAGCCAGCGGTGATCCAACACCGCGCAGGGCGTAGTCGACAACGACACGCGACTTCGATGCGCAAAGCAGGATCCCAATTGTTGAGGTGTCGTGTCCGTCTTCGTGGCGCACCTGGTCGTCAACGATGTTGCAGTACAGGTTCAGCTTGCCAACGTACTCAGCCCTGAACTCGTCAATCTTCAGTTCGAACACGACGAACCGGCGAAGGAGGTAGTGATAGAAGAGAAGATCGAGGTAAAACTCGTGTTCCGTTGCGTCGTCGTCGATCAGTACCAGACGATGCTGGCGCCCGGCGTAGTAGAAGCCAACGCCGAGCTCCTGGAGCGTCTTGGCGAGGTTGGCCACGAGCCCGGTTTCGACGTCACGCTCGGCCGCGTTCGCTGCCAGCGTCAGAAACTCGAAGTTGTAGGGATCCTTGACCATCTGCTGCACCAGCTCCGACTCCGATGGCGGAAGGACGAGCGCGAAGTTTGACGGCGCAGCGCCGGCACGCAGGTGCAACCTGCTCTTGATCTGGTTCAGCAGGACAGCACGGCTCCAGCCCTCCTTGACCGCGCTGGATGCGTAAAAAGTCCTGGTCGTAAGGTCTCCGTCGGAATCTAACAAAGCCCTTACGTGACCCCAGGGCAATTGCGCCACAGCCTGTGGCACAATTGCCCCCGGCATCTCCGCAGCGAACTTCCTCATGTAATGCAGGTTCCGTGGCGACAGGCCGGTCATCTGTGGGAACTCCCGTCGAAGGTCAGCCGAGAGGCGGGCGATCACCTTGGTGCCCCAACCCTCCTCCGACTGGCGTTCCAGGATGATGCGCCCAATCGACCAGTAGAGGTTGATCAGTTCAGCGTTGACTTTCAACGTCGCCCGGATGTTAGCCGAGCGCACTTCAGCCGTCAGCCGTTGGAGTGTCTCGGCGTAGTCGCCGGGCAAGTCGTCTCTCCGCGCGGGTGTGCTGTTAGTTGACATGATTGCTCCTGGGTATCCACGTGACGGTGCCGTGGGGCAACCGTACTGCACTCGCCTGATAACGAAGGTGCTCCTTGCGAGAGACGCTCGACCGAGTGGCTGAACTCTGTCCGTGCCTGAACCGCGGCGTCTAGCAGAATCTCCGACGACGAGACGCGCAATCAGAGGTCCGGCTACGCGAACGACGGCGGACGGGGTGGGCATTTCTAACTGGAGGTCTCGCCGGGCGGCGCGGGCGTGCTTGTCGGCAACGGGGATGTTGACCCTGCTTATCTACGCCGTGCGATCACTGCGTTGTTCCGATACTGACCACGTGAGCATTGGAGCAACAGGCTATGTGCCGCCAGAGGTAGTCGCACGTCGAATGAGGAAGACTGTCGACATGACAACGGCGGTTGGTGTGTTAGGAATTGGGCGCGTCGCCATCGCGGCGGATTCTGCCCAAATCGACTTGACGACACGCGTGCAAGGCAGTATCACGAAGGTTGTATCGGCTAACGGAAGAATCGCCGCGCTTGCGGGCATGAGCAGTTTCGGAAACTCGCGATTCATGGACGCGCTACTCGGTGCGCTGCACGCTGCGCCCTCCACTAACGACGTGGCTGAGACGTTTCTGAAGATTGCTGGCACCGAATTGGTCTTGGCGTACCAAGCCCTCGAGGTACAGCACGGCTTGGCTGTGGAGAGCTTCCCAGTCCAGCTGTTGGTTGCTGGAAGGACCGACGGCCATTTGGAATTGACCGAATGGTGGACAGTCATCAAGGACAGCAAGCTGACCATGGAAGGGCGAGCCCACTCCCAGGATCTACATCGGTCGAAGTGCGTCGTCATCGGAGTCGAGGCCCCAATCGCCACGCGCACCGAGGAGTGCAGAACGACCGCAGGTAGTCACTTCATTCCCATACCTCTCCGATGGAGTCAAAGGAGTTGCCGGCGGTCAGCAGAGGCACTGGTGGCTACCGTCATACGCTCCGAACCGTCTCTTCCCCGACCGGCGGCGCTAGTTGGACGACTGATCGTTGCGGGCCCGGTACAAGTTGAATCGCTTGGTATGTGTCACTCCTGACGCGGGGTTAATCCCAACTCCACCAGGACTCTTGGAATCTCAGCCACTTGGCGAGGGCTCCTACTTCTTTTCGAGGTTGTCCCAGTTGAACACCTCAACAACGCAGGTGAGTGCATCCCAGCGGCTACGCAGCACCGTAAAGGCGGAACCTCAAATATCTCGCAGGGAGAGACACCATGTCGCAAGTACCGAGCAACACAACCGAGTCCGCTGGATCATTCGTTGAACTCTGGGGTGGTGCGCTACGGGTGGTGTCCGGGCACATGACCGACGTCATCTGCCTTCGAATCTCGGCCCGCAGCCCTGACGCCTACGCGAACCAGCACGAGACCGGGCGACAGGTCTTTAGTGGACACCCCGACGCCGCCTTCCTCGACGCTCTACCCAACAACCTCTTCGAACGTGGATCGGAGGGCGACGAAGTTCGTCGACGCCATCATGTCGTTGCGGTCAACTACTCCGACTTACCCTTCTCCGGGGGCAAGACCGGCCTCATTGGTTATGCCTACTTGGGAGGTCACACCATTTTCCTCTTCATCATGGACTCCGCCGCCAAGTCCAATCTTCCTCCATTGCCTGGCGACAACAGTGGCATCGGTCGTAATGCCTTCACCGAAGTGGTCATCGGAGCCGCCGTTGCTCTCTATTCGACGGGGAGTTCGGACCTTGCCCTGCGCTTCGCGTACTGGTCACGCATGGACCGCGATGAAGTCTTCGCTTCGAGGATGCGTGAGGTCGTACGACGCAACCCGGGAATGACGTTGTGGGCGGGCAGCGAGCAGGTTGATCTTCACTCGGCAACGTCGCGCCTCACGGTGGGCGTCAAGAGTGGCGAGAGCGCCTCCCAGATAACCACCCTCAAGGAGGCGACCTTCGTCGGGCGCATCAACACCTTGCGGTCCAACCGGTGGGACCGGCCCGAGATGGTCTTGCCGTACGGTTACCGCTTCGCACGACAGCCAGGCGCGGGCGGGCTCATGGTGCCCATCAAGGGCGTGGTCGAACCTGACCCGAGCTGCCAAGTGATCCTCGCTGCGCTCGTGAAGATGGCGGCGAAGGGTCTGGCCTGGCACGAAGTCGGCCAGCGCGCGGCGGAGCTCAAAGTTCCCCTGCGCAGCATGAGGTACGCAAACTCGGGCAAGACCTTTGCGGACCTCGACGATGACCGTGCGCGCGCCGCGGCCGCTCAAACATTGCTCGCTGACCTCGAGATCATCGCATTGTGGCGCACGGGTTCTTGGACGGTTCGCCGGTACTGTCCCCTGCTGGGCGTCAAGGTCGTGCGTTCCTACGTGCTGGAGTTTGAGCCCGATGCCCAGAATGGTCACCTGGACTCGCGGGTCACGTGGCCAATGCCCAAGGGCGGCTGGGGCATTGACGACGCCGTGTGGGACCGTCTCGTTGAGCGAGTGACGACGGCGGCGATTGTCGCGCGCGGTCGCTCGGGCACCGCCTCGTCGGCAACGGACCGTCGACCGCTGGGCGGGATGGCCGCGTGGGTCGAAGGCGACTATCACCTGCGCCTCGTACCCGAGACGCCCACTGCATACCGCCTGCGTCGCAGGAACGCTTCGACGGGCCAGACCAGCGACGGTCGCATTCGAGGGTGGCGCACCTACGAAGGAGAAGCACTGGCGACATTCCACGCCACAGCACTGCACAACTCGGTGGCTGCTGCCCTCGAGCGGGCGCTGGTCCGTCTCGTTGAAGGAGGAGTCGAACTCGGCGTGCTGGAGCCCGCTGTGAGGATGGCGCGTGAGGCGAAGTCGAACCGGTACGAGCAGGCAGAGGTCCTCGAGGCGGAGGCTCAAGCGATGGACGCCGAGGCGGTCACGATCGACAAGCTCGCTCGGGCGGCAATGCGCGACGGACACGACCGCAGTGCTGCGCGCTACATCGAGGAAGCGGAAACGGATCGTCGTACCGCCGAGTCGAAGCGGGCGTCGGCGATGACGCTGCGAGGCGCCGTCCACGACGAGCCCGGACCCGTCGAGGAGGTTGAACTCGATCTGACCAGCCCGGCGGTGGTCGTTGGTGCGCTGCGCCGCTATGGCCAGCGCGCGCCGGCTGAGCTCGCGCAGGCCATTGCAGCATTGGGGATCACTGAGCGCTTCCGGGTCCACCTCGATGACACGGGTGGTCTCGGATGCTGGGAAGCCACCTGCGAGGTGCCAGTGGCCGGCGAGGAGGGAGCCGTGTCCCTGCACTTGGAGGGCACCGTTGCCAATACGCGCCCACTCGACGGGGCTGGGATTGGCTCGCGCCGGAGCCATAGCCAGGACATGGCATTCAAGATGCTGGTGGAGGGACGAACACTCAGCGACGTGGCCCGCGAGTACAACCGGAGCGAGAAGTTGACGCTCACCCGTGTCGTCATCTGGCTGCGCGAGCAAGGTGTGGCGGCGCGCTCGCTCCCCATGGCAATCCTTGACTGCCCGGTAGCCGAGACTCGAAGAGCCGTGTTCGCGCTCTGTGCGGGCGACGACTCCCTGATCGCTGACCTCGAGCGACCTTTCGTCGATCACTTGATGACTACCTACTTCACCGACGGCGGTTGGGGTGTCCCGACGTGGGCGGCGGCGGCATTTCGCTTCGAGCGCCGCCTGATGGAGACTCTCCTGGCCGCACCAGGCTGCACCGTTGACAAGAAGGATCTCGCCGATGGCCTCAACGTGTCGATGCGCCAGCTCTCACTGAGGGTGAGGGCATCGGGCCGACGCAGCGCGCTCGTCGAGCGACCCCAAGTGATGATGATGCGCCCTACGGCGTGCCCTCACGGTGACTGTCCGGGTCCGCGTTGGGCGAGCCACGTGCTCGTCACGCCGGAGACCCCCGGCGGTCTGCTCTGTCGTGCCTGTCGCAGAACTCCAGGTGACGCGACGGTCGTCTTCCCGCCGGCCTACTTCGAAGCGTGGGAGGGACCTCACCACGTCACGCCCAAGAGAGGCATGCCCGCTGGTGGGTCGACGACCAAGGCTGGCTCGCCCGCACTGCCCGCCGTGATGCGACGCGGCTCGATGTTGACGTCGAGGGAGGTGGCCCAGCGCCTGGGGTGGAGTGGCTACCAGGTTCGCACTCATCTAGAGCCCGACGATGTGGTCGGTCGAGTACGGCTGTATGACTCCAGCCGGATCGACCAGATGGTTCTGGAACGCGAGCAGGAAAGCCTCGTCGCTGGAGATGTGCTGAGCGTGAGCGAGGCTGCAACGCAGCTCGGCGTCGGCGAACACCGGGTGCGCATGCTGGTCGCTCGAGGTGCGGTCGCGCAGAGCCGGATGGGACCGGCGGGGGTGCTCGCGATCAGTGCGTCGGCGCTCGAGCAGTTGCGCTCGCTTCTCAGCGACGTCGACCTGGTCGACTCGACGTATCTCAGCATGGGCGAGGCGGTACGTCGAGCTGGGATAACGATTGTCGAGTTGCGAAACGCAGTCGATCGGGGTCTCGTCGCGTCTGATCGGACCGCGGGAGGTCACCGGCGCTTTACGACCGCCGCGATCGATGCGTTCAAGGAAATGCTCACCGCGGCGGACACCGACACGTCGCTGCTAGCGATAGGTGACGCAGCTGGATTGGCGGGCGTTTCGACGGGCATCCTTCGAAGCGCAGTAGCGGCCGGTCGGATCGCTTGCGTGAGGACTATCAGTGGTCATCGCAGGTTCAACGTCGACGAGGTGACGTCGTACAAAACCTCGTTGTCGAGATCGCAGGGACACGGCGGAAGGCAACCGAGACAGTGACGAGCGAAGTGGTTACGGTACTCCCTGAACGGTGTGCGGCTGCCCAGCCAGTAGTCGCAGGTGGCCGGAGAGGTTCTTGTGAGGCAGGGGACTGGAGGCGGCAGGTACGAGGATGGTCGCCGACTCCGTCAATGCTCGACTACGGTCACGATTGCGCTCGTGACACCGAGTCCAAGATCCCGTACCGTGACGGGAGTTCTCAACACCTGCCACGGTGAGCACTCAAGTACTCACATCGAAACGAGGGTTGAGTAGATGTACCCCCGCGACCTCTTCGTCGTTGACCGTGCCGTCGTCATCAGGCTGGTCGTGCGACCGGGTCCTACTCTTCCAATCCCGACGCTCCAATCGCAGGCTCGCGCATTCGACTGCGGAACCGTCGTGGGTAGCTCCTAGCGCACCCTTGTGTCGCAGGAGGAACCCGCTACTCTCGGAAGTTTGAAATAGTAAGGTTCGGCGTTTAGTAGAGATTCTGGTTGATACAGACCAATTGGGGTCCAAATCGATCGATTTAGTTGGCGAGGACTTCGCGAAATCGAGAACCGTGGTTCGCTGACTCGGGTCCTCATGGGGCGCGGCGATTAGGTGCGGGTTCGCATCAGTGGGCCGAATTCAACAATTTCCGACTGGCGAGTGCGGGAGTGGTCAATGCTCCGGGCGCGCAGTTGAAGCGCCTTGCTTGATTTGAAAGAGAACGAAACAGGAATTACTAAGACTAGTTGCCTATAACCAGGGGCGTGAAACCACGAAGCGATTTGCACGGGGCTCTGCGTTCTGCGTCGCGTCGCAACTGATCACACCACGGGCAAGCGACTCCGAAAGATATTGGCATTCGTCAATTATCAGGGCAGTTCTCAGGGACCCATCGACTGCAACACCTGTATTTTATGGCGTTACCGATGCGTAAGTTAAATGGGCGCGATACGTGAATCAACGTTGAGTCTCTGAACAGAAAACTGAGTTGCATTCGGTATTCCAGTTCGGTCATGATCAGCGGAAGATCACATTGTTCGACGGCGGGGCCATATGCAGATCGCAATTCGAAGTCTACGGAACAAGATCTTTGGCCCAGACGACGGCGAGAATGGCGCGCCTTTCTACGCTCACAAGTTGGCGTGGCGCGAGGAGTATCTGCCAAGGAACGTGATGATGTCGACGAGGAGTGATATGAAGAACGCTGGTCAACAGTCACGGTTCATGGCACACAACAGCGCCAGTCGACTTCGAAGGGTGGCCGTCGCAGTGTTCGCACTGATGACATCAGTCGTATTCGCACTGCCAAGCGTCGCCGGCGCTTCGGGCCGTAATTCAGGCAGCACGTCGCCCACTCCACAGTCCAATCCCGTGTATCACTCAATCACTCTGGGTGGACCCGCCCACGCCGTCGTTGGTGGTGATCCAACACTCACCTTCAGTGAGTACCCCGTCGGCACCACCATCACCAACCAGTATGAGAGTGACGGCGTGATCTTCTCGGGCGACGCGCAAGATTCCAACACCCCGCCTTACATCACCAGTGACGGTGCGAACCCCACGTCGCCCGTGCTGTCGGGAGGTCAAGGCTTCGGCAGCGACATCGTGGGCAGTTTCGTCGTGCCGGGCACGACGAATCGGGCCGTGGTGGACAATTTTTCCTTCGACCTCGGCTACATCGACACGGCTGGTTCAACCAACGTGTACATCTATGGGCCCAATGATCAGTTGCTCGGAACAACGGTCACGACGTCCACGGGCATCTTCCATGTCACGAGCAACTTCACCGACGCCTCGTACTTCATCATCTCGGGAGTTGATCCCGCCGGCTGGGCAATCGACAATCTCGCCTTCGTCTCTCCGACGGCGGTTGCCGTCGCCCCCGCGTCCGGAACTGCCACGGCCACGGGAAAGAGTGCGCGTCACTCACCGAGCTGCACCAGCGGCCATCGGCCGGTCAATTGCGCGAGTGGAGACTTCTGGCACACCTTCACCGATGCCTTCATCCCCGGCTACGGACCGGCCCTGGACCTCACCCGTACCTACAACTCGCTGAATGCGACAACCGAAGGCATCTTCGGCTACGGCTGGTCCTCGTCCTATGACGTGCATCTGGTGACCAATTCAGACGGCTCGATCACCGTGACCGAGGAGGACGGCTCTCAGGTCACCGCAACCCCCAACGGCTCAGGCGGTTTCAATGTGCCGTCGTGGGCGGACTCGACCCTTACCTTGTCGAACGGCGACTACACCTTCGTCCGTCATCAAACCGACACGATGACCTTCAACTCCTCGGGTCAGCTGGCGTCGCTCACGGACCGAAACGGTGCCACGACGACGCTGTCCTACACCTCGGGGGTCCTGCACAGCGTGACCGACCCCGCCGGTCGCTCCCTCACGTTCGCCTTCGGCGCCAACGGCCTGGTCTCTTCGGTGACCGATCCGCTTAACCGGGTGACGAACTACAGCTACGACGCGTCAGGCGATCTCACCTCGGTCGAGGACCCCATGGGACGCGTGACGTCCTTCACCTACGACCCGTCGCACCTGCTGCTCACCATGACTTTGCCCAATGGCCAGCCGGGTGGGCCCGACGCCGGAGCGTCGACGACCAACACCTACGACTCATCGGGCCGCGTCCTTACTCAGACGGACCCCATGGGTCGAGAGACGACGTACTCGTATTCCGGCGACAACTTCTCAAGCGCTGGCGGAACTACGACCATCACCGACCCCCACGGCAACGTCGAAACCCAGACCTACGTCGACGGCCAGCTGCAATCGAGGACGAAGGGGTCTTCAACGTGGACCTACGGCTTTGATCAGAACAACTTCGGCGAGACGTCACTGCGCGACCCCAATGGCAACGTCACCGTCAACAACTACGACATCAGCGGCAACCTCGTCGCCACCACCGACGCGCTCGGCGCCACGACCACATCGACCTACAACGCCTTCAACGAACCTCTACGAGTGACTGATCCCTTGGGAATCGTGACCAGTTACGTCTACGACGCCCACGGCAACGTGACGAGCAAGACCGTCACGGGAGCGGGCGGATCCCCGCTCGAGACGACATCATTTACCTACGCTGACGCATCGCATCCCGGCGACGTCACCGAGATCGTCGACCCTGCGGGCGAGGTCACCGACTTCACCTACGACGTCAACGGCGACGTGGCCTCGATGACGACCCACCCTTCCTCTTCTCTCAACGACACCGCTCGCTACGTCTATGACGCCGTTGGACGTCTGGTCTGCTCGGCGTCGCCGAACGCCACCGCCGCCGGGGTCACGTGCCCGGCGGCGGGTCAACCCCGAGTCTCCGACACGACGACCTACGCCTATGACGCCGATAACGAAATGCTCTCGGTGACGGACCCCCTCGGGCACGCGACCGCCTATGCGTACGACGGGGACGCGAATCAGATCACTGTCACCGATCCCTCGGGCAACGTGACGCTGACAGCGTTTGATTCGAATGACCGACCGACGAGTGTCACCCAGGGCAATGGCACCTCGGCGGCCGCGACGACGAACTACGGCTACGACCTGGCCCCGGGATCAGGCACCTGCACCAGCGGCGTCGCGGGTGCCACTTTCTGCACCACCTCGACAGATCCCATGGGTCGGGTCACGACCAAGTTCTTTGATGCACAGAATCGTCTGGTCGCGACCGTTCAGCCCGCCGCCGGCACGACCACCTACTCGTACGACGGTGCGGGGAACATCGTCACCCAGGTCTCACCCTCCGGCACGACGAACTACGCCTACGACGGCGATAACCGGGTGACGAGCGTCACGTACTCGGGCCCCGCGCCCGGATTCCAGGCGTCGGCCAACGTGGCCTACGCCTACAACGCCGATGGGCGGCGCACGTCCATGACTGACGGCACCGGCACGACGACCTACGCCTACGACTCCCTTGAGCGGCTATCGAGCTCGACCAACGGGGCGGGCGCGACTGTCGGATACGGCTACGACCTCGACAACCGGTTGACGTCACTCTCGTACCCGAACGCCAAGACCGTCTCGTACACCTACGACGGGGCGGGCAACGCGACCTCGGTGACGGATTGGCTCGGCAAGACAACCACGTACTCCTACGACGCGAACGCAAATTTGACGGCCGAAGCCATCGCGAATGGCGTCACCTCGTCGAGCACGTACGACAACGCCGACCAGTTGACATCCATCTCGGACGCGCCAAGCAGGCATCTCAATAAGATCTTCGCGAGCTTCACATACGCTCGCAACGCCGACGGGTTGGTCACTTCCGCGATCAGTGCCGGGATGCCGGGCATCCAAAGTCAGAACTACTCTTTCGATTCGCTCAATCGACTGGTCTCCTCGGCCGAGGGTCCCTACTCCTATGACGCCTCGGGCAACCTGACCTCACAGCCCTCCACCGCGAACCAGGTCTACAACGCCAACGGCCAGCTGTGCCTCGGCGGGTCAATCTCGGGCAGTTGCGCCGCGATTCCCCCCTCCGACACCACCTACACGTACGACGCCGCCGGTCAGCGCGTGCTCACCGCTGCCTCCGGCGCTCCGTCAACAGCGGCGTCGTATAACCAGGCAGGTGAACTCGCGTCGCTGAGTACGAGCGTGACGACCAGCGCGCCGGACAATCTGAGTGGCGGCGGCTACCAGAGCGTCGCACTCAAGTCCGACGGCACGGTATGGACCTGGGGGGACAACCGAGACGGCGACCTCGGTAATGGCACGACCACCAATAGCGCGACACCGGTGCAGGTGAGCGGACTGAGCGGCGCAACTGCGGTGGTCGGTGGGGGCTATCACAGCGCCGCACTCAAATCTGATGGCACGGTATGGACCTGGGGTGACAACGCGTACGGCCAACTGGGAAACGGCACCACGGTTAACAGTCTGACCCCCGTCCAGGTCAGCTCCTTGAGTGGCGTCACCGCAATTGCTGCGGGCGACGCGCACACGCTGGCACTCAAGTCTGACGGCACCGTGTGGGCCTGGGGCGCCAACGCCAACGGGGAATTGGGTAACTCCACCACGACGAACAGCTCGACGCCCGTCCAGGTTTCGGGCCTCACCGGCGTCATTCAGGTCGCGGCGGGGGCCTACACCAGCTTCGCTCTCAAGTCCGATGGGACGGTGTGGGCATGGGGCGACAACGCGTACGGTCAGCTGGGAAACGGGTCGACGAACGACAGTTCGGTGCCCGTCCAGGTCTCTGGCCTCGCGGGAGTGGTTCAGATTGCGAACGGCGACAAGTACTTCGGCGAGGCCCTCACGTCCGACGGCACCGTGTGGACCTGGGGGGACAACAACCACGGAGAACTGGGTGACGGCACCTTGACTCCCAGCACGACGCCGGTCAAGGTGACGGGACTCTCCGGAGTCACCGAGATTTCGGGCGGCTACGAGCACTCGGTCGTCCTCAAGTCCGATGGAACGGTGTGGGCCTGGGGCGAGAACAGCCAGGGTGACCTCGGTAACGGGACCACAACTGATAGCACGCTGCCGGTTCAGGCTCAGGGCATCACGTCTGCCGTCAGCGTGTCGGCCGGGATCTTCCACAGCCTGGCCCTCACGTCCGACGGCTCGGTCTGGGCCTGGGGCGCCAACCAGTCGGGCCAGCTGGGCACGGGGACCTTTGCCAACTCTTCAGTGCCGGTCCAGTCCCTCATGAGCGGCGTCGCTCCGCCCAAGATCACGACATCACAGCTGAGCGCCACCTCATACGCGTACAACGCTGACGGACTGAGGATGTCGAAGTCGATCGGGGGCGTCACCGAGCCCTTTGTGTGGAATAGCGTGTCCCCGACCGGTACGGCGGAGTTGCTGGTTGACGGGTCGACCAGCTACGTGTACGGTCCCGACGGTGCGCTGCTCGAGCAGATCACGACTTCCGGATCCGCTCTGTACTACCTCCATGATCAACTCGGCTCGATTCGCGCGGTGACGAACTCGGCTGGTTCGGCGATTGCCGGATACACGTATTCCCCCTTTGGTGTGCTCGCGGCCACATCTGGATCGCTGCCAACGGGTGACACCAGCCCATTTGGCTTTGCGGGTGCCTACACTGACTCGGAGTCGGGCCTTCTCTATCTCGTCAATCGGTACTACGACCCAAGTACGGGTCAGTTCCTGAGCGTTGATCCCGCCGTCGATCTGACACGGATGTCTTACTCCTACACGGACGGAAATCCAGTGAATGGAACGGATCCATCTGGTCTGGATACTGTGGGAATCTGCGGTGGTGCGGGAGGTCAATTTGGATTATTCAATGGAGGGATTGGAGACTGTTTAACCAGAACAATTGATCGTAACGGAGAAGACTATATTGGACTCACGGGCACGCTTGCAGGCGGAATTGGTGCCGGTGGCGGGCTCTCGGCCGGCCTCTATTATCAGGTGAGCACAGCTACGACTCTGCAGCAGCTGAAAGGCATATTTTTCTATGAGACTGTCGGTGCGGATGTAATTGGAGGGTCGAATTTCACAGTGTTTTGGAACCTTGATAGGAGTGTCGTAGGAGTTGAAGTTGGAGTATCTCTTGGGTTGGGTGCCAATGTCGCGGGTGGCGTGAGTCAAACTTGGGTGGATCAATTTAATGGCATCGTATCGGCGAATCTTGCACGAGGAATTTGGGATGCGCTCAATCCGGGCCTTGCACTGGACAGTCTGCTCGCCAAAGCAGTTTCGGCAGTATCTTCGATGGGCTCGCCATGTCATTAGGTCACTGAGATGCAATACATTCTTCCGGTCTTTGTTCTCATTGTGTTCACGGGTGCCATCAGTCAAGTTCAACGAAAGCGCCGTACGACAAGTAATTTACGTCAAGCAATCGAATCTGAAGAAGCAGTGTTTCGGACCAGAGTTCATGTAAAGGTGAGACTTGCAACTGGTGACTGGTCGTTGAAGACGTTAGCTGGAATGGAACTGGTGGTTCGTAACGATGCGTATCAAGTAACGATGATTCATTCAGGAGTTGGAAGTTTTCTCGGAAGCGAGTGGTTTTTTCGAGCCGCTGATTCCACGATCGAAGCAACCCGATGGCGTATTCTCGGCGTCTATCCTATGGACTGGATTATTATAAGAAATGAAGGGTCTAAAGAAGGCACAAGTGTAGCGATTAGCACTAGATATCAATTGATTGAAGCTTGGAACGCGCTAATTCGTGCCGGTGCTAAGCCGGTAGGATTGCCACCACACTCGTAGAACCCTTGAGAGACGTAATGAGAAGTTACGCAGCGAGTCGCCCTTCGAGCTCTCATGACCTACCAATGTCTCCCCGCCCCAGGGCTACTGGCGCGAAGCGCCACGTAGCCCGGTGGGGCCGTTTGATTACCAAATCAAGTTTCGGCTCGGCGGCGTTCGTGAACACGACCGCGATCGCAGTCTGAACCGCCCGTCGCGCACGGCAACCAAGGTATTGTCCGTGTTGCCGTCGACGTCGTTCGACTTGAGATGAGTCTCCGTCCTCGTCGTGCTCGGCATCACTGGATCGGCATTTGACATCGTTGGGTTCGCCCTGACATGACCGATGAGACCTAGACAACGCATCACAACTGGGCCAATTCGTGAAATGACCATCATTGTCCGTGGGTGTCCACCACGTACCGCGATCTCAATTCTCACGAAATTCCTGTTCGTTTTGGCCCTTTTCGAGGGGGTTACTAAGTAGGGGACTAATTATTTTCTCCCCGAAAAGGAGCCCCGTGACACAGTCCATGACCACCGCAGAGCTCGTCGGCGCCATCAAGCAGGCCGGCGGCTGCTCGCACCCGATCCGCCTGCGCGGCGAGTTCCTCAACACCGCGACCGGCGAGATCCGCGAGCGCCCGCTCCTCGTCGCCTGCAAGGACCGCCGGGCGGTCCTCTGTCCGGCCTGCTCCTACCTCTACAAGGCCGACGCCTGGATCGTGGTCTCCACCGGCCTCCTCGGTGGCAAGGGCGTGCCGACGACGGTGAGTGGCCACCCGCGGCTCTTCGTGACTCTCACGGCACCCTCCTTTGGCGCCGTGCACGCGCAACGCGTTAACGGGCTCTTCGGATTTAAAGGGGGTCTCGTGACTCAGCCCCAGAAGATTGCCGTGGTGTCCTCGTCAATCGCTGCCAGCATCTGATCGACCGTTCCGGGCTCGACGAGATCGAAGAGATACCAGCGTCCATTGCGATCGCGCCAGTAGAGCGACCAATTACCCGCGTCGGCGTCAAAGCGGATCTGGGCCACGTTGTGACGTGACCACTCGGTGAGTGACTCGTGCCACGGCGCACGGCACTCGACAATGGTGACCGAGTTGCCCCGCACCGATGACTCGATGCGCATCTTGTCGAGATACTGCGCGGGGACCTTGCCGGTGCAATACCGGTTGATCTTGAAGAGGTCGAATTCCGAGACGGCCACGGGCCAAGGTTAGGTCTGTCTCCATTCAAAACGAGAGCCCTGCCAGTCTGGAGGTGTCTAACGCCAACGAACTGGAGAGCTCTCGTGGAATCCAACCCTATTCGCATGTGCGAACTTCTGGTGGGCCTACCCGCCGTCACCGTGCTCGGTGTCGTGAGTCGCGAGAACGAACCACTGCGGGTGCACGTCGAACGGGCTGACGCGGTCGCCGGTTGTCCGGTCTGCGGGGTCATCGCGCACGTGAAGGACCGGCGCCGGGTCGAACTGGTGGACCTGCCCTCCTTCGGGCGACCGACCCGGTTGGTCTGGCACAAGCGACGATTTCGCTGTCCCGAACCGACCTGTCCGCACGGCTCGTGGACCGAACGGGACCCGTTGATCGCACCGCGGCGGCTGTGTTTGAGTGACCGCGCGGGACGCTGGATCACCGAGCAGGTGGGTCGTTGGGGGCGCAGTGTGTCTGAGGTCGCCAAGGAACTCGGCTGTGACTGGCACACCGTTAACGACGCCCTTCTCGCCTACGGCGAGACCCTGATCGACGACGAGGGCCGCTTCGGCGTGGTCGAGGCGCTCGGTCTCGACGAGGTGCTGTTCGTTCGCGAGGGCGAATATCGCCGCCAGTGCTACTCGACCCAGATCGTGGACGTCGAGCGTGGACAACTCCTCGACGTGGTGCCCGGTCGAAGTGGGGCCGCGCCCACGGCCTGGCTGCAGTCCCAAGGTGAGGGCTGGCTCGCCAACGTGCGTTACGCCACCCTCGATCTCTCCGGCCCCTACCGCAGCGTCTTCAACAAGACCGTGCCGAAGGCCACTCAGGTGGCCGACCCCTTTCACGTGGTGAAGTTGGCGAACTTGAAACTCGACGAGTGTCGTCGCCGAGTCCAGAACGAGTTGGAGGGACACCGTGGTCGAAAACACGACCCTCTCTACCGCGCGAGGCTGCTGCTCACCAAGGCCGATGAGCGACTGAGCGAGAACGGTCGTGAGAAGTTGATGGGACTGCTCAACGCCGGCGATCCCAAGGGCGAGGTCTTTGCCACGTGGCGCGCCAAGGAACTCGTGCGTGGTCTCTACGACCACGACGACGCCGCGATGGCACTGAGCTTCGTCCAACGTCTCGGCAACGACCTGCAGGATCCCGACTTGCCGGAGGAGGCTCGCAGCCTCGGACGATCGCTGCTGCGCTGGAAGCACCAGATCGCCGCCTGGCACGAGGCACACGTCACCAACGCACCCACCGAGGCGGCCAACAACTTGATCAAGCGAGTCAAACGGGTGGCCTTCGGCTTCCGATCCTTCCGCAACTACCGGATCAGAGCGCTGCTTTACGCAGGCAAGCCCAACTGGTCACTGCTCTCGACCATCACACCCCGCTGATTTCCGAAGTGCCCGTTAACGGGTCTTGTCACCCTCAGCGTCGACCACCGTGTCCGCACGGCCAGTCGAGAACCTGCCACGCGCACCACGACGACGCCGATCCCCTGCTCGGCAGCCCCCTGTGTGCGGATTGCTTCAACTACCGCGGCGCGGTCCTCTGGAACGCCCAGTCGTCGCGCCTGTGGAATCGCACCGTCGAGCAGGTGCGCCGCCAGCTCGCCGCCGACCACGACGCGATTGGTGATCCTTCGCACCTCGTGCGCCTGAGCTATCTCAAGGTGGCCGAGTTCCAGCGCCGAGGGCTCGTGCACTTTCACGTCGTCCTGCGCGCCGACGGAGCCGACCAGCCCTTCGACCCTCCCCCGGCCTCTCTCACCACGGCGTCACTCGCCCGCGTGATCACGAGCGTCGTGGCGCACTTCAGCGTCACGGGACCCCTCGGCGAGATCGCCTGGGGTCGACAGTTCCACGTGAGCGAGCTCGACGATTCGGATGATGCCGACCGGCGTGTCGCCGCCTACCTCGCCAAGTACGCGGTGAAGACCACCGACGGCTCGCTCGACTTCGCGCGACGGTTCCACTCTCGAGCCGAGATCTTGAACCTCGCGACGACGCCGCACCTGCGACGCCTCGCCCTCACCGCCTGGGACCTCGGCCTCGAGCCCGAGCTCGCAGCACTCAACCTTCGCGCCCACGCGCACGCCTTTGGCTTTCGCGGCCAGCTCATCACGAAGTCGCGCCACTACTCGACGCGCTTTCAGGACCTGCGCGACGTGCGGGCCGCCTTCATGGCGACACCGGTGACAGAACATCTACCCACCGAGGATCCGGTGCGGGGAACCTTCACCTACGAGGGTCGCGGCTACGACGACCCCCACGCCCGCGAGGTGGCCGAGTTCCTCCACCGCCTCTACCTCGAGGCCCGCCACTCCTCTCTGGCCACCGACGACACCGACGGCACCCGGTGACCCAGGCCGACCGTTGTGACAAGAGCAACAGCGGACCGGTCGACTACGACCGCGTGGCGCGCGTTCTCATCCGCGTGGCGCTGCGCGACGTCGTGAATGATGAATCACAAGAGAAGGGAGACGTCCATGCTGACCCTGGCGTACTGTCGCGTGTCGACCGAGGAGCAGGTCGAAGAGGGCTACTCGATCGAGGGCCAGGCCGACAAGCTGCGCGCGTACTCGACGCTGCGCGACCTCGGCCCGGTGACGGTCATCAGCGATCCGGGCCGCTCGGGCAAGAACATGGAACGGCCGGGACTCCAGCAACTCCTCGCGGCCGTCGAGGCCGGCCACGTGTCCCACGTGATCGTCTGGCGCCTGGACCGGCTCTCGAGGAACCTCGGTGATCTCATCCTGCTCGCGGACAAGCTGGGCGAGCTCGGCGTGGCGCTGCACTCGGTCTCAGAGAACCTCGATCTCTCCTCGGCGTCGGGTCGCATGTTCTATAACATCCTGGGCACCTTCGCGCAGTTCTTTCGCGAGCAGCTGGCCGAGAACGTGAAGATGGGCAACGAGCGCGCCGTCAAAGAGGGCCGCTGGATCAATCGCCCCAAGACCGGTTATGACCTCATCGACGGCGAGCTCGTGGCCAACGCCGACGCCGAGCGGGTGCGCGAGATCTTTCGCCTGCGCGCGGCGGGTCTCAGCTATCGCAGCATCGAAGACGCCACGGGCATCACGTACTCGACCGTGCGCAACATTCTCGACTCGCGCATCTATGTCGGCGAAGTGTTGCACAACGACCAGTGGTTCCCCGGACGTCACGAGCCGCTGATCACGCCGGCCGAGTTCCACGCCGCGCACCGGGGCTTTGGCAAGGGCGTGGCGCGCTCGAAGGACGTCCTCTCGGGCCGGGTGCGCTGCGGACTGTGCGCCAAGCGCATGGCCGTCGCCCAGAACGGCCAGGGCTCGACGTTCTATCGCTGTCGCCACCGCGGCGAGGGCTGCGAGCAGCCGGCGCGCAGCACCAAGGGACTGGCGCGTGCCGCGGTGTTGGGACTTGGCCTCATTGGCCGCGACGAGCGCCTCCAGGCCGCCATCCGTCGCCAACTGGCCTCGGGTGCCGCTACGACGCAAGAGACGACTTCCAAGCGCCGTGGGGCCAGTGCGGCCGTCGCACTGGCCAAGCTGGCCCAGGATCGGCGCAAGCTCCTCGAGCTCTACTACGCGGACAAGATCAGCGCCGACGGATTCTCCGCCGAGGAGACACGGCTCTGTGCGGCCATCGAGATCGAACGGGCTCGAGCGCTCGACGAACAGCACGAGGAGCGCCACAAGAGCGATCTGGAGCTTCGCTTCGATCAGGTCGCCGCCATCCTCCAGGACCTCGACGTCGACGCCGTCTGGACGCGGGCCGACGACGCGGAGCGCAGAGTGCTCGTCGAAGAGCTAGTCGAATGGGTGACCGTCTTTCCTGATCACCTGGAAGTGACGGTCACCGGAAGTCCCGCCCTCAACGTCCTCTACGGCGAGGTGGGACTCAAGGAGTCGGATTTTGTTGGTGTCGGAGGCCCGACGTGAACCCGCACCCATTTGCCGCGCCCCATTGGGTCACTGTTTGCCGAAGGTGCGTCGGTGAAGGGAGGGATATACGCCTTCACGAGGTCTTTCACTCGCTGTATCCGATCATTCTAAAAGGTAATGATTGACACGGATTTTGCGTTTCAAACGTATGGAGACATTCCTGGTCGAGCGCAGCGAGCACCAGCCAGGTGTACTCCTCAACCTGAGTCGTGCGGCGCTGCACCGCGCTTCGTCGGTGACAAGTCCCCGCCGTGGTCTTCGCTGCGCTCGATTCCCACTGCCTCTCGATGACCCAGATTCGTGCGGCGCCAGCCGCGGCAGCGCGTAGCGCTGCACCAACCACAGTTAGGTCACTAGTCGACGCTGTCCGTACGAGTGTCGAATGCTCCGACCATCGCCGAGAGCTAGTCAATCGGGCACGCAGTCGCCGCAATTAATCGCAAGGCCACAACAGCCGAGAGGTGCAACTCGCTATGGGTGGTGAGGAGGTACTCAACCCAACGTAACCCCGGTTCGCATCCAATAGACGGGGCGGGTAGATGGGGTCAGGAGATGCGGGTGGGTCCTTCGGTAGGGGGTGACGTTGGTCGGGGATCAGGCCGCAGCGTGGCGCGCGCCATCTCCTGGGGGTGGCGCCGTGGTGGATAACTACGGCGGTCTTCACTCTGGACGAGCAACCAGTGGCGAAGTGGACGACGCACCTCGTAGTGGTCGTGTTGGCGGTCCCCGGAAGCATCAACGGGTCATGTCGACTGGGCTCATTGCGGTTGGCCGCGGCCACGCGGCAAACGCCGGCACTGCTAACCAGCAGACGACCGCGAAAGGCGGAGAAGGCGCAGCGAGGCGGTTCCGTCGCGCCGTTTCGTCCAGCGGTATAGGCCAGAGACTGATTGAGGATGTCGTGTATTCAGCCTCAAAGAGGCATCTTCTTTTGCCAGATTGCCCCATTGCACTTCGTCGAAATGGCGAGTAACCCGATTGGCACCGAGACGCTGACACAGGAACAGACTTTGGCCGATCGAAAGGCATTCCGGGAGAACGTCACAGCCAGGGTCAATACTAGGAACAATGTCATCGCGATACCCTCAATCTCTGTGCTCTTCGTCGCACAACAACAGCACCCGCACGAATTGACTGCGGGACTCGACGTAGCCATGACTGTCCTATCTTCATCCGCTCCCGAGAAGGGGCAACTGGTCGTCGTGCGCGATCGTCACTGGGTGGTCACCGAATCTCGGACCGGATCCCTGATTCCAGATGAGATGTCTACCTCGGCCGGTGGACCTCAGCACCTCATCTCCCTTGCTTCCGTCGATGACGATGTGGCCACCGACGATCTCACGGTGGTGTGGGAGGTTGAGCCAGGCGCCACGATCCTTGACACTGCGACGCTGCCCTTCCCTCACGTTGGTCAGTTCGACGATCCTGAGCGTCTTGAGGCGTTCCTTGATGCCGTGCGCTGGGGCGCCGTGACCTCTGCGGACTCGCGAGCACTGCAATCACCATTTCGCTCCGGCATTCAAATCGAGGACTACCAACTGGACCCGGTTGTCCGGGCGTTGCAGATGCCTCGCGTAAACCTCTTGATCGCCGACGACGTCGGGCTCGGTAAGACGATTGAGGCGGGCCTCGTCATCCAGGAACTGCTACTTCGTCATCGGGCCCGCACGGTCCTCATCGTTTGCCCGGCGTCGTTGTGCCTGAAGTGGCAGTCCGAGATGGCGTCGAAGTTCGGCCTCGACTTCGAGATCGTCGATGCGGAGATGCTTCGGACGTTGCGTCGGACACGAGGCCTGGGTGCGAATCCGTTTCGAGTCTTCCCGCGCCTCGTCGTGTCTATGGACTGGCTCAAGCGTCCTAGAGCGATGGGCTTGCTCCGTGACGTCCTTCCAGTTAATACGCACACGTACCCGAGGCGCTTCGACCTGTTGGTGATCGACGAAGTTCATCAATGCGCTCCTTCGGGCCGAGGTAAGTACGCCGTCGACTCCCAGCGGACTCTCGCGATCCGAGAGATTGCTCCCCACTTCGAGCATCGCCTTTTCCTCTCGGCGACTCCTCACAACGGTTACACCGAGTCCTTCACGGCACTCCTCGAGCTACTCGATCCGCAGCGCTTTGCCCGGGGTATCAAGCCCCGCCCAGAGTCACTCGCGGCGGCCGTGGTGCGCCGCCTGAAGTCGGACATCGTCAACGCCGACGGTACGCTGCGCTTTCCCCGTCGGATTATCGTGCCACTTGAGGTCGACTACCCAGAGAGCGAGCGACAGGTCCACCACGATCTATCTCGCTACACCGAACTGCGTCGCACCGAGGGTTCGGGAAGAAGTGGCGTGTCGGACCTCCTGACACTGCTCCTCAAGAAGCGGCTCTTTTCGTCACCGGCGGCGTTCGCCTCCACCCTGGCGCTGCATCGCGCGACCATGGCGCGTGCGACAGGCGCCGCCGCGGAGAGCGAGGTTCGAGACGCCTTCGCTCGTCTGGATGAGGACTTCGAAACCGACGATGAAGTCACCGCCGCGGAGGAGCAGGCCCTCGTCGTCGCGGCCCGCCAGATGGGTGACGTCAACGCAGAGGAGCGAATCCTGCTCGATCGGATGTCCGCCTGGGCCGAGGCGAATCGCTACCGCGCCGACTCCAAGATCGAGAGGCTCCTCGCCCTAGTTGAAGAGACCTGCTGTCCAACCACCCGGGGCTCACGTCGAGAGTGGGGCGACGAGCGAATCATCATCTTCACCGAGTACCGCACGACGCAGATCCAACTCCAAGAGCTTCTCGAAGCCCGGGGTCTTGGAGGAGACCGGCTCGCAATGCTCTACGGGGGCATGGACAGCGATGACCGTGAGCGGATCAAGGCAGAGTTCCAGCACGACCCGCGGCTTCGTCCGGTGCGGATCCTGCTCGCCACCGATTCGGCAAGTGAGGGCATCGACCTCCAGAAGCACTGCCATCGACTGGTTCATGTCGAGATTCCGTTCTCGCCGACGAAGTTGGAACAGCGCAACGGTCGTATCGATCGCCACGGGCAGCCGGCTCACGAGGTGTTCATCCACCACTTCGTAGGCGCCGGGTGGAAGGACGCGACGCCGACCCAGTGGCGTGGCGTTCAGCACGGCACCCTCGAAGGAGACCTCGCGTTCCTCTCGCTCATCGCTCGCAAGGTCGACACCATCAGAGACGACCTGGGCGCCGCCGGACCCGTTCTGGCCGGCGAAGTTGAGGCTGCAATGCTGGGCCGGGCAGCCAATCCCGACGCCAGTCCCACTGGTGACCGCAATCGGGCCGCTCGTGTACTCAACCGCCTCGAGCGCGACCTGCGAGAACGCATCGCCGAGCTGCATCACCGCCTGGAGGAGAGCATCGCGGAGCTCCACTTGAGTCCCGCCAACGTGGAACGTGTCGTCGCCACAGCACTCGCGCTGGCGAACCAGCCCCCTCTTCGGCCAACGACTCTGAAGCGACTGGGAGGATCGGTCGCGGCCTTCGACGTCCCCGCCCTGACGCGCAGCTGGGCGTCCACGACTCACGGTCTCTACGATCCGATCGCCGAGGTAACCCGACCGATCACGTTTGACCACGACATCGCCTCCGACGCTGACGACATTGTCCTTGCCCACCTGAACCATCGACTGGTCGGGCAGGCCATGCGAACCCTTCGTGCCGAGATCTGGTCGTCTGGTGCAGATGTCCGACTAGGTCGGGTATCGGCCCGGGTCGCCGGCACCGACCTCGAGGACCTCGGCGTGGTGGCGTACGCTCGCCTGATCCTCATCGGCGGTGACGGCCGTCGTCTTCACGAGGAGGTGATCACCGCCGGGGGAAGGGTTCGCAACGCGACCTACGCCCGTTGGGGTGTGCGCGAGACCGATGCTGCCATAGCCGCCGCCACGCACTCGCCTGGCGACGCAGCTGCGGAAGCGCACATCGCGGCCGTGTGGTCACGAGTTGAGGCGCCAGTCTTCGCGGCCCTCCAGGCCCGCGCCAATGAACGGGTCGACTCGCTGCGCCGCCGCCTGGCCGAGCGTGAGGAGGCTGACGCCACCACCATCACAGCAGTGCTCACCGACCTCGCCGACACCATACGGACCCAGCTCGAGGAGGTCAAGGGCACGCACTGGGGTCAGTTGACGCTCGGCTTTGACGTGGATGAGCGCGATCAACTTAGTCACGACATCGAGGCCCTCGAGCGGCGACTCGACGACATTCCTGAGGAAATCGAGCGTGAGACCGCGGCCGTCCACGTGCGCTACATGGACCTCACGCCGCGGCTCTTCCCTGCGGCCCTCGAGTTTCTCGTCCCTGCTGGGGGCCTACTGTGAAGCGAGTCGCCCACCGCCACACTGACTGGCTCTCACTCATCGAGCCGAGTGGCTCATTCGTTACCGTCCCGGTGCTCAACCGAGTCTTTCCAAACGGCGTCGATCGCCTCGACCCGTCGACCCGCGACGAGATGCGCCAGCATCTCCCCACCGACTTCCACGATGCGACGGCGGTCGCGACCTGGATCGAGTGGGTCCTGCGCGATCTCCTCCGATGGGGGAGCGGGTTTCGAAGCGGACCGGCTGTACCGGCCACTCTCTCAAGTACGGTAGGCGAGCACGCGACGGTGCTGCGGCCCGACTACGTCCTCGTCGACGGCTCAGGTGCCGACGCCCACGCTCGTGTGCTCGTGTGCGTCTACCCCCCAGCAACCATCCTGACCGCGCGACTCGCGGGCGACCGTTGGTCAGCGAGCCCGGCCGAGCGCACTACTCTGCTGTGCCGGGCGGCGGGGGTCCCAGTCGCGCTCGTCACCAACGGTGATCAGTGGCACGTGATCTGGGCGCCCCGCGATGAACCGCACGGCACCGCGACGTTCACGTCATCGCTGTTCAGCGAAGAGCCAGCGCTCCCTGACGCCTTCACATCTCTCCTGGGAGCCAAACGCTTCTACGCCGTGGCGCCAGGTGACACACTCGAGGGACTCCTCACCGAATCAGCGGCAGCCCAGGAGGTTGTCGCTGAACAGCTTGGCAAGCAGGTTCGGGCCGCCGCCGAACTACTCGTCGACGCCATCAGTCGATCAAATCGCGAGCAGGACGGTCAACTTCTTGCGGCCCTGCCAGCCTCGTACGTTTATGAGGCGATAGTCACCGTCCTCATGCGATTGGTGTTCCTACTCTTCGCGGAAGAGCGTGGGCTGTTGCCACTCGACGATGACCTCTACGCACAGTCGTACGCGATCAGCACCTTGCGTGATTCTTTGCAGAACGAACGCGACCAGTTGGGGGACGAGCCACTCGAGCGGCGGTGCAGTGCCTGGGGGCGAATCCTCGCACTCTTCCGCGCTGTTCACGGTGGGTTGTCCCACGAGAACTTGCGCCTGCCGCCTTACGGGGGACGCCTCTTCGATCCTGACCGGTTCCCCTTCCTCGAGGGCAGAACGCCCGCCGAGCCATGGCGCACCTCTGCCGCGAACCCGATTCGCGTGGACGACCTGACTGTCCTCGCACTTCTCACGGGTCTTCAGGTTCTTGAGTTTTCCGTCGGAGGAGTCCGTGAGGCGCGGCGGCTGAGCTACCGCACCCTTGAGGTTGAGCAGATTGGCCACGTCTATGAGGGCCTCCTTGACCACTCAATCCGCGTCGTCAACGCACCCGTAGTTGGGCTGATTGGGCCTACCGGGGACGAGCCGGAGATACTCCTCCAGGATCTCGAGGCGGCAGCGGCGGGTGGCAGAGCAGCGTTGGTCCAGTGGCTCGCGAACCTCACCGGCAAGACCACGAAGCAGCTCACGAAGATTCTCGACACGAAGCCCGGCGAGAATGACCGCCAGCTTCTGGCCGCGGCTGTCGAGAACGATGAAGCGTTGGTGACTCGGATCTTCCCTTACATCAACCTGCTTCGCCGGGACATCCGCGACCTGCCTGTCGTGCTGCTGGGGGGATCGGTGTTCATCACACAGACCACCGCCAAGCGCGAGGGCGGAATCGAGTACACGACACGGGACCTCGCCGACGAGATTGCCGAGCACACTCTCGAACCGCTTGTGTACTCGCCCGGTCCGCAGGATACGGGCGATCGCAGCCAATGGCGGCTGCGCACTTCCAACGAACTGCTCGACCTCAAGATCTGCGACCCGGCGGTCGGGTCGGGGGCGATTCTTGTCGCGGCGGGCCGGTACCTCGCTGATCGACTGGTTGAGGCCTGGACCACTGAGGGCGCAGACCAGGCTTCCGGTGATCCTGAGGAAGTTCGCATCACAGGCCGGCGAGCGGTATGTGATCGCTGCCTCTACGGTGTGGATCGCGACCCGCTAGCAGCCGAGATGGCCAAGTTGTCGCTGTGGCTCACCACCATGGCCAAGGATCGGCCATTCAGTTTTCTGGATCACGCCATTCGGGTCGGCGACTCGCTTCTGGGCATCACCGATATGGACCAAGTCCGCTGGCTTCACCTTGATTCGTCCGCCGGCCGCAAGCTCCACACGTCGCTCTTCGACTACGCCGGACTCCTCGAACCTCTGGTCAAGCAGGCACTTGTTGCACGTCAGCGCGTAGCCAACATCCGAGTCATCACGCTGCGCGACGTTGAGGACAAGGCACGACTGAGTCGCGAAGCCGATTCGCTGCTTGGCACATTACACGTGATTGCCGACGCGATCATCGGCGCAGCGCTCGCTAGCTCGACCGGGTCCCAGCGCGTCCTCGACGACCGACTTCGAGCGCTGGCTCCGCGGGTAGCTGGAGTGCTCGACGAGCACTCTGATGTGGATGTGCTTGCCTCTCGACTCCAATCGCTGCGCGAACAGGCGATGCAGTGGCTCGATGTCGGACGGCCCCAAGCATCACCGAAGCGAATATGCCTCCACTGGCCAATTGAGTTTCCCGAAGTGTTCCTCGATCGCGATCATCCTGGCTTCGATGCCATGGTGGGTAACCCACCGTTCATTGGTGGGACCAAGATCAGTGGTGCCGTCGGAACGGACGTTCGCGAGTATCTCGTGCGGCACATTGCGGGTGGATCCAAAGGTAAGGCGGACTTGGTCGCTTATTTCTTCCTCCGAGCGATTTCATTGACCAGCCATTTCGGATTGCTGGCCACGAACACAATTGCGCAAGGTGACTCCAGTGAAGTAGGTCTCTCACAGATGATCGACCACGGTTGGACCATCTATCGTGCAGCGCCGTCTACGAAATGGCCAGGACGGGCCTCGCTCGAGATTGCCAAGATCTGGGCGGCCAGGGACCGATGGAATGGTCCCATCGTTCTCGACACTCGTGAGGTTCCTGGCATCGATGAGATGCTGTACTCGAGGCCCCGTTCGAACTGGCGTAAGCATCGGCTTGCTGCGAATGACGCGAGGTCTTTCCGTGGTTCATCCGTGCTTGGGTTGGGTTTCACAATGACCCCGGGCGAAGCACGCGCACTGATCGCAAAGGATCAGAAGCATGCGGACGTTCTCTTTCCCTATCTCGGTGGCGAGGATCTCAATAACTCACCAACACAATCCGCACCTCGTTGGGTGATCAACTTCTTTGATTGGCCGGAGGAACGAGCGCGCAGGTACGAGGATTGCTGGGCGTGGATTGAAGAGCGAGTGAAGCCTGAACGAATGGAGAAGGACCGCTCGAAGTATCCAAAGATGGTGGATATGTGGTGGCGATATTGGAACGAGCGTGTTGACATGTACCGGACGATCACTCCTCTTCCGCGAGTGCTGGGAGTAGCTCAGGTGAGTAGCACACTCATGCCACTGTTCGTTCAAACTAGTCAGGTGCTCTCTGAGCAGGTGATTGTTCTTGCGTATGACGATGACTTCCATTTCGGAGTCTTCTCCAGTGGGTTCCACTTCCGGTGGGCGATTCGTTTTGCTTCTACCATGAGAACCGATACGCGCTACACACCAACCGATGTGTTTGAGACCTTCCCGCAGCCCAAACTGAATGAGCGTGTTGCGGCCGCTGGCAAGACACTTAACGAGCATCGCTCAATACTCATGATCGCTGCCGATGAGGGGCTAACCGCTACCTACAACCACGTCCACGACGTCACTGACACGACTCCGAGCATCGTCAAGCTCCGCGAGTTGCACGTCGCTCTTGACCTCGCGGTGCGCGATGCCTACGGGTGGAGCGATCTCGATCTCGGTCACGGCTTCCACCAGGTGCGCGGTCAAGGGATCCGCTACACATTCTCGCCTGAAGTTGCCGACGAGATCCTCGAGAGGCTGCTCGAGCTCAACAAGGCGCGTTACGAGGCGGAGGTCGCCGCCGGGCTGCACGGCATGGCGAAGAAGGCCCCGGCGAAGAGGACCAAGACGAAGAAGAATGAGCCCGACGGTGTACTGTCGCTGTTCGGGTCCGAGCCAGAGAACGGTATGAACGAACTGTGAGTGACATGACCGAACCCGTAGCCGGAGCCGCGCCGACCGATCCAAGCGAACCGCAGGATGGTGCCAATCTTCTCACTCCGACACCTGCCGAACTGCGTGACGAGTTGCAGGCCCTGATCTTCGGTGACCTTCACGGCCCGGCCGGCGACGACCACGAGGTGCTGCCCGGCCGCCAGCGGGTTCGTGATCGCTACATCGTCGGGATGCTGGCCCCCAGGAACACACTCGCCACGCAGCCATCACGCAAGGAGAACTCTCAGGGGGTTGCCGGGATGACGGGTGCGTCCGATGACACCGGATCGGACGACACGGCCACTCCGGCGGTCGTCGATCTCTTCCCGTCCAGCATGGGCATGAGCTTCACGACGGTTCTCGACCCGGGACTGCTTCGCGTCGAGGCCGCGTGGGGTCGCTACACGAAGCAAGCGACCGACGACGTCACGGACGACAAGACCACCGAGTGGCGCCGCGAACCAATCCGCGGGGCCGTCGAGGTCGAAGTTGTCGAGGGTGAGCTCGGTCCATACACGATGTGCGAAGACTTCCCCGACGTCCGCGTCCGTGGCCGCGCCGTAGCACTGGACCGGGGATGGCTCGTCACGTTATTCCTCGTCAACGAACAAGCCGCCCCAGCGGTCAACAAGGACTCCGCCTGGCTGTTCCAGGCGACTCTCGCGGTCGAAGCCGCCGATGGCAACCCGGTGTTCTGTGGCCGGTCCGACGTCCTCGAGGATGGCGGACTGCCGGGTGAGGTCGACGAACTCGCCCTGCTTGATTTGCAGTACCGAAACCTGGTCGAGTTCGCCGTGGGACACGGCACGGCGACGAACGCCCGACGCGGAGACGACCCCGCGCTGGCTACACGAATCGAGACGACGTTCGTGCCCGACTACGAGGTGCCGGCGACTGAGGCACCCCACGCCGATGATCCCGGCCTCGACCCCGCCGTCGCCGAACTGCTGGAGCAAGTGGTACTCGACATGAAGTCCCTCTCGGAGTGTGACGGGGACGCGCTGGTCGCCGCAACGTCCCCGTTGGTCGACGCGTACGACCTCTGGCTTGACGCGCAAGAAGCCCGGCTTGCCGTTGCGAGTGACCATCTCGCAGCACACGTCGACGCGGCCACGACCGCGCTCGACAACGCCCGCAAGGCCTCGGGTCGCCTGCGCGACGGCATCGCACTCCTCGCCGTCGTCGACGGCATCGAGACCGATACCGCCGAAGCGTTCAGGTTCGCGAACCACGTCATGTGGCAACAGCGGGTCCACTCGGTCGCTGCTGACCTGCGCCGCATCGATCCCGAACTGGACTTCGCTGCGACCCTGGCTGAGGTTGACATCCCCAAGAACCGGTCCTGGCGGCCCTTCCAGCTCGCATTCCTGTTGCTGAACCTCCCCTCGTTGACGGTCCCCACCCACTCGGAGCGGTCGGCCGATGAGGGCCTCGTCGACCTCCTCTTCTTCCCCACGGGTGGTGGCAAGACCGAGGCCTACCTCGGTCTCACTGCATTCACGCTGGCCATCCGGCGCCTGCAGGGAGTCGTCGCCGGCCGAGACGGTGGCGCCGGGGGAGTCGCGGTGTTGATGCGTTACACACTGCGACTGCTCACCGCCCAGCAGTTCGAGCGCGCGGCCGCACTGATGTGCGCCTGCGAGCTGCGTCGCCGCGAGCTGTTCGATGGTGACGAACGGTGGGGCAGCGAACCATTCCGTCTTGGGATGTGGGTCGGCGCGAACGTCACGCCTAACCGCACGAAGGATGCCAGCCTCTCCATCGAAGATGCTCGAACCAGTGGCCGCCGCCGCTCGTCCAGTGCGAGCCCCGTCCAACTGGTCACCTGCCCGTGGTGCGGCACGCGCCTCGATGCGGGACGTGACGCCGTGAGCGACGTTGACCGGTGGCGTACTCTCCTGTTCTGCGGCGACGAGATGGGTCGATGTGAGTTCACCCAGGTGAACTCACCCGGCGAAGGCCTGCCGGTGGTGACCGTCGATGAAGAGATCTATCGGCTACTGCCGGCCTTCATCATCTCGACGGCGGACAAGTTCGCGCAGCTCCCGTGGCGGGGTCCACTGCATCTGTTGTTCGGTCGAGTCTCCGCGCGCTGTGAGCGCCACGGCTACCGGTCCGAGGATCTCGACGTGCTCGATTCGAGTCGCAAGGAGGCCGACACTCACCACAAGACGGGCGCGCTGCCCGCCGCCAAGACAGTGGCGGTCACGCCTCTGCGCCCACCGGACCTGATCATCCAGGACGAGTTGCACCTGATCTCGGGTCCTCTGGGGACGCTCGTCGGACTCTACGAGACCGCCATCGACGAGCTGGCCAGTTGGGCGGTCGACGGCCAGAAGGTCCGCCCGAAGGTCATCGCGTCGACGGCCACGGTGCGCCGCGCCGACGAGCAGGTCCACGCACTCTTCGCACGCCGCCTGGCCGTGTTCCCACCCCCGGCGCTCGACGTCTCTGACTCGTTCTTCGCCCGCGAGGTCGCCCTTGATCGGCGTCCAGGCCGACGATACGTCGGGCTCTGCACGCCGGGACTTCGACTGAAGAGCGCGCAAGTTCGGGTGTTCGCGTCGGTGTTGTCGGCCTCCCAGCGCATGTACGGCCGCTACGGCATCGCGGCCGACCCATGGATGACCCTGGTGGGCTACTTCTCAGCGTTGCGCGAGCTGGCGGGCAACCGTCGTCTCGTCGATGACGAGATCAAGAACGGCGCGTGGCGTGGCGATCGCCGAGGTCTCGGCAAGCGGCGCATCCGTGAGGTCCAGGAGCTCACCAGCCGCGTGGGGGCCGCGGAGATCCGAAACGTACTCGACCGACTGAAGCAGCAGTTCGACCCGGCCAAGACCGAGGGCGCCCCACCGATCGACGTCCTCCTGGCGACGAACATGATCTCGGTTGGTGTCGACGTCGGACGGCTTGGACTGATGATCGCCGTCGGCCAGCCCAAGACGACCGCTGAGTACATCCAGGCGACTTCGCGCGTGGGTCGCTCCGATCCAGGTCCTGGCCTCGTCTTCACCCTCTATAACTGGGCCCGTCCCCGAGACCTTTCTCACTATGAGACCTTCGAGCACTACCACGCCACCTTCTACCGACAAGTGGAAGCACTGTCCGTCACCCCCTTTGCGCCCCGGGCGCTCGACCGGGGCCTTTCGGCGGTCCTGGTGGCACTCGCGCGCCAGGGCACCGATCGCAAAGCCTGGAACCCGAACGCGGGTGCGCAGCTCGTCGACCTCGACTCGCCAGAGGTCACCGAGATCATCGAGCTGATTGTCAGTCGCGCCGGAAAGGTCACGTCCAACCTCGATACAGCTGATCTGGTGCGCGCCATGCTCGTCGACCGAATCGGTCGCTGGAAGGCCGAGCAGACTCGAGCTGGCGCCTCGCTGGGTTACGACGAGGACGCTCGCAAGGCCATCGCGCCGCTGCTGGAACCCCCTGGCATCGATCAGTGGGCGTGGTTCACCTGCCCGTGGTCACTTCGAGAGACCGAGCCCACGGTGAATCTCATCATTGACCCCTACGACGCGAGCATCGTGGACCCGCCGCCGTTCGTGCTCGGAGCCGGCAAGCGCCAACACAACGACGATCTCGCCGAAGACGAAGAGGTCGATGACGCCGTAGAGGTGAAGATCTGATGGCCGAGAAATTCGAAGCGAAGCGTGTCGGCGGCGTTCGCCCGTCCCAGGTCATGCACACCTACGGCGTCGGGGCGACGATTGACCTGCCGCACCTGTCGGTGATGGTCGCCGGACTCGACGACTGGAAGGAGGACGACCAGGCCATCATCCGAGAGGACCGCCTCCTGAACGCAATCCGTCTCGATCCGACCGTCGGCCCTCAGGTCAGCCAGTTGCGCGGCCCCCCGTGGCAGCCCGACACCCGCAGTCCGTTCGACAGCTGGGCCTCCACGGGTCTGCCGGTGATTCCATTCCCGCGCTGGATGCGTTGCAGCTCGTGCAACCTGCTCACCACTGTCGACTCAAAGGTCCTCGAGCGCGTTGTCCCACTGAACCGCCCGCACGAGGCCCGCTACCACCACAAGTGCAACACCAAGGGCAAAGCGCCCGTCGCGGTCCCCGCGCGGTTCGTCGTCGCGTGCCCCTCGGGACACCTTGACGAGTTCCCGTGGGTGGAGTTCTGTCACGGGGGCCAGCCGTGCCCTGGCGCCCCGGTCCTCGAGGTGTTCGACGTCGGGGAGACCAATCGGTCGACCAACGTGGGCGTGAAGTGCCGCACCTGTGACGCCATTGCCTACGTCTCCAAGGCGTTTGGCCAGGGCTCTGAGCAGGTGCTGCCGAAGTGTCGTGGGCGGATGCCGCACCTGCGGCGTTTCGAGAGCGGCTGTGACAACCAGGTCGTCGCTCTCCTCCTCGGAGCATCGAACGCCTGGTTCCCGGTCAATCGATCAGTGCTGGCGATCCCTGCGGGCGCCGACGCGCTCACCCAGCAGGTCGCCAAGCACTTCAACGAGTTGGCCGAGGCCAAGAGCGTCGAGCAGATCGCTCTTCTCCTCCGTGTCGCGGATCAGTTGAGAGAGTTGCGTGGATTTGATGCGGCTGAGGTCTGGACTGCGATCGAGGAGCGCCGCGCCGCCCTTGAGGACGCGCACGGTGACGTGGACCTCCTGCGCCCCGAATGGGAGGTGCTCACCCACCCCTCGACCGCGCCGTCGGGACCAGACTTCCAGTTACGTGCTGAGTCGAGTCCCGCGGGATACGAGAACAACGTCGCACCAACGGTGCTCGTTGAGCGTCTTCGCGAGGTCGTTGCGCTCATCGGATTCACGCGTGTCGACGGTCCCGACTCCGGCGTTGCCAGTGACGTCACGGCGACGAGGACGGTCGCCCTCTCTCGCCGGCGCCCAGCCTGGGTACCCGCCAGTGAGATCAGGGGGGAGGGGTTGTTCCTACGTCTCCCCGAGGACGCCGTCGCGCAATGGGAGAACCGCGTCGCGGGGACCCCGCGCCTAGAGGCCCTTCGGCTCGCGCACCAGCGCTGGCGCCGCAACCGCGGCCTCGATCCGGCCGGTGGGTGGCGGGGCGAGCGCTACATCCTGCTCCATTCGCTCTCGCACGCCTTGATCAACGAGTTCGCCCTGGAGTGTGGTTACGCCGCCGCCTCGATTCGCGAGCGGATCTATTCACGCGAGCCCGGTGTCTCGGGCGGGCCCATGGCTGGGATCCTGCTCTACACCGCCGCGCCAGACACCGAAGGCACTCTCGGTGGCCTCGTTGCACTCGGCGCCCCGGGCGTTCTCGGGCGGATGTTCGATGACACCCTCGAGCGTGCTCGCTTGTGCAGTACCGATCCGATGTGCGCCGACCATACCCCCGAGGAGGACTCCGACACGCTGCACTCGGCCTCGTGCCACGCGTGTCTGTTCGTACCTGAGACGAGTTGCGAGATTGGCAACCGGTACCTGGATCGGGCTGTGCTGGTCGGGACGTTCGCCAACACGGACGTGGAGTACTTCAGCGCGCCATGAACAACTTGGGGCCGCTCGCCGATCAGATCGAGATACTGGCTACTCGCCTGCCGGCAGCGCAGGTTGCGATGCTGGCCACCGCCATCGAGCCTCTAATCGGGCCGACGCCAGCCGGGCGAGCGAACGCGGCCCAATCCGCTCCCACCACGGCGTTCAAAGGGGAGGTGGCAGAACTCTGGGATGCGTGGCTCGCCCGGCCAGAAGTCTCGGGAGCCTCGGTCGCCCTTGCTCTCCGCGCGGCTGGAGGGACTGCCGAGCGACTCCGAACAGCCCAGTCGATGGACATCGTCTGGACCGGCCCGTCGAGCATCCACGTCCCGGTGCGCATGTCGGGCCAAGTGCTGCTCGATCTCATCGACGGCGCACGCACCGAACTCACCGTCGTGAGCTTCGCGGCGTACCGAGTGCCTGAGGTCCGAAGCAGTCTTCAGGCGGCGGCGGCGCGCGGCGTCGATGTTCGTCTCGTGCTTGAGACGGCCAAGGACTCTGGTGGCCGGCTCAGGCAGGATGCGGCAAACACCTTCGCCACCCTCGGCGCCGAGGTGTCGCTGTGGTACTGGCCCGAAGAGAGCCGCCCCGAGGGGGGCGCCGCGATGCACGTCAAGGCCGCCATCGCGGACAGCCACATTGCTCTAGTGACCTCTGCCAACCTGACCGGCGCCGCTCTCGAGCACAACATGGAGCTCGGCCTGGTGGTGACTGGCGGTTCGGTCCCACGTCGGCTGGCCGAGCATTTCCGTGCCCTTATGACCAACGGAGTCCTTCGACGAATTCTCGACTGACTGGCCTCGCAGCCCTGTGGCTCAGTTGAGCTGGTTATGCCGACACTGCATTCGGCTCGCGTCGATCTACCCCCATACGGTTCGCTGAGTAACCTCTCTTGGCCTGATGATCGCAGCAGCAGCCACTGGTTGATCGAGTCGATACATTCCAAGTCTGAGCGAACTGGAAAGGAGACGGTATCGCGAACCCTGTCTCTTAAATGAATCACCACGGGTTCATCCCCTGTCGAGCTCCCTTAGTTCTCTCGGTAGTTGGACGCTTCTCGCATCAGGCTAGGGAGTGGGACCACCGTTGGCAACTTATGTGACCGGGAGGAGGGTGTGCATCCTCGGCATTGTTTCTCCCGCGAGGGAAGATGTATTCAGCGATGGATGTGGATGGTAACTAACTTCTGAACCATTGTGGATGGCTTATTTTTTGGAGGTCAACGTGACGTGGCAAGATACCGTAGAGGCACATAGGCTGTGGGCGGCCGTATTGCAAGTGCGGGATCTTTGCCAGTCCGACGGGTGGCCTGACCAAGACGATGTACGGGACGCGGTCGTTCGTGCGACCTGGTTGTGTGGTTACGTTGAGAGTCGCAAAGACGTTAACTGCATCACACTCGACAGCATGAACAATGGCCTGACGGGGATAGAGGGCCTTCAGTCGAACCTCTCGGGTCTGCGAACGAATCCGCCCACTGCGACGTCGGACAATGTACGAACAAACATCGATCAGGTGCTCACCGCCATCGCTACGTGGCCTCCTCCCAGTGCAGCGCGTATCACTCAGGCAATTCGGGAGGGTACAGAACAGCATCAGAGGCTCGCCAACGAGGCGCTTGAGAATCTTAGGACTGAGGTGGCCGGCATTCAGGACCTGATTGCGGCCCAACAGGCGCAGTGGGCCGCTGACGCAACGGCAGAAGTTCAATCTGCCACAACGGCTAATGCACTGCTTCAGACGGAAGTCACTGCAGCTATTGCGGAGCTGACTGCGCAGAAGACACGCTTAGACACCGCCCTTACCGAATTTGCTTCGAACTCACAGGCCACGGAGAAGGCTCGTGATGGCGCCGAGTCTGTGGCCCTAAAAGCGCGTGAGCAGGCCGCCGCAGAACAGTTGGCCGCCCAGGAGAAGAGTGGCGGAGAGACTCTGCGTTCCATGGAAGGCCTCCTCGACCAGGCTCGCACAACTCTCCAAACGATTGGTAAGGAAGCTTCAGCGAGTCACTACGGGACTTATGCGAACGAGCAGCGCCAGGCTGCGTTCCTCTGGTCAATGGGTGTACTCTTCGCCCTGGCCGCCGCCGCAGGCTTTCTCGTTTGGGCAGCCTATGAACACGTGGACACTTGGCATTCGGCAGCCGCTCGGTACGCGTTGGGAGTCGTGTTCGTCGGTGCCGCAACATATGCTGGCCGCCAGTCGGCTCACCATCGTGCGCAAGAGCGTCAGGCCCGTCAGCGCGAATTGGCCATCGGAGCACTGGGCTCGTTTCTGGCAGACGTAGATCCAGACGATGTGCAGAAGCTCAAGCTTGGAGTGGCAGCCGACCTGTTCATCGATGATGGCCTCCCCGACCCATCACGAGCTGCCTATCAGTCCCCAGCCGTCCAGATTGTGGAAGCGACCCGTAATGCTCTCGGACTCGGGGATAAGGTCCCAGGAATCTGACCACTTGTCAGGCTTACGCGGAGGAGCTGTTCAGTACTGATGGCCAGTGTTCATCTTTGAAAGTAACTTCCTCAACGCCTGGTCGGTGGCGGGGGACGTCAACAAATGTCACAGGTCTGTTTTACGTTGGCAACATGAAAATGCAAGTGATCATGCGTGAAGCTGTTTTATGTTCTTGCCGACGCGGGGTGTGCAGCCCCCTGTGCAGACAGGGCGTGAAAGGTAGCGGATCAGGTATTTCGCGAGACTTCGCATTCACTCGACTGATTCAAGCAGAGTTCCCCCGCCACCAAGATCGAAGGCCCAGGTTCCACCTGGGCCTTCGTACTGTTCGGAACGGAGTTTTCCGCGCAATCGACGGGCAATTATGGATTCGACGTCTCCGTACATACTGCGCGAGTCGTCGGGACCGATACTCACTCGTTGCTAAGTCCTCATTTTCAGCGCTCGGTGGTCAAGAGCCTTAAAAAGGCTGCAGGAGAGTGGACTGGTAGTTGACCAGCGAGGTCAAGAAGATGATGATCGCCGGAGACGACGACGGAACGAGTCGTCGCCGCTAGCGCGATGAGATAATCGTCGTCGGGATCCGACGAGTGAACAGAAAGTGAAAGGTCAGGGTCGTCAACGATCCCACCTTGATGGTTGAGGAGATCGATGAACTGTCGTGACTCAGCTTCGCTGATTCGTGAACGAATCTTCGGGTAGTTAAATACTCGGGTCAGTTCTTCCAGCAAGAGTGGCGACGCGATGAGCTCGTAGTCTCCATCGAGCCATGCTCGAAGCACTTTTGCTGGCGTACCCGAGGGTGCCAAAAGCGCCGAGACGATGACGTTTGGATCAAGGACCGCGCGCAACTCAGCGCGGACTCTGACGGGAGCGATGCTGAGCTTCGAGAGCGAGTGCCATCGCCTCGTCCTCGTTCATCGTCTCGTGCGCCCAAATCTGATCGAGTAAATCCAGTCCGAGGTCGCGTCGCAGGGCCTCTTCGATGACTTGGCTCTCGCCCTTGCCGGTTCGAGCCGCGCGTATCTTCACCGCTCGTAGGACCTCATCTTCGACCGTGAGTGTCGTTCTCGTCTTTGCCACCTACTCATCTTAGCATCAAGATGACACGACTGCAGGCTCACTCGGCGAAGGAGGTTACAGGACATCGCTACCCTGGGTCCGTGCCTGCACCGACGACAGCCCATACGCTCAGGGGCCGTAGGCCAGGGACGTGGGTGCACTCCAGGGCGTGCATCAGGTAAGACGAATGGCGCCACGGAGCCAAATGCTTTATCTCGGTAGTACCCCGCCACGAGAAGTTAAAACCCGTGCACAGCACCGGCTCTAATGCCAATCCGGGGACTTTTGGGAACTCAGGAATGGTCAATAGTTGTCCGCTCTGCGAGCGCACGAGTCGAATACCCTGTTGCGTTCTTGCGGCCCGTAGAACCAACGAAAATACAGGGACCACCGGCGACGCAGTTCATGGCGTCCAGCGACAGGAATTGACTGGTCGGGACCGATGGTCCGTCGACGGTCATCCATGATGTGCCATTCCAGTTCATCGTTTGTCCACCGGTGGTCTCCCAGCAATTATTGGGAGCGGAGCAGTCGACGGCGCCACCGGAGCTGTGGGTGATCGAGGCGGCTCGCCAACTACCACCCGAAAATTGCAGAATCTTCATGCCGATCGCGAAACACGCCGTCTTCCACCGACATGAGACGCCGAAGAGGCCATATGGCACGAGGGGACCCTTCGCTGGGGACCAAGATCTTCCATCCCAGTGTTCGATGAGCGATCTAATCGAGGAAGCGCTACCAAAGTCGTTGGCAATCCCGACTGCCCAGCACGAACGAACTGAGGTGCAACTAACGGCGTTTAACAGGCTATCGCCACTCGGGCCAGGCGAAGCGACGACTGACCACGATGCGCCGTTCCAATGTTCGACCAACGCCCTTCCCAAGGGGCTGGCGCCATCCAACCCGCCCACGGCCCAGCAGGACGACGTGCTCGTACAGGTGACCGCCGAAAGATAGTCAATCCTGGTGCCCATCGGCTCTGGCACCGAGATTCGAGTCCATGACCGCCCGTTAAAGTGCAACGCCGCAGGGCCTTCGCTCTCGTTCGTACCCGTCGAACCAACGGCCCAACACGACGTGGTGCTCAGGCAGTCAATCCCCGACAAATTAAGAGTCGAGGTCGTCGCGGGAATCCAGATTCCATTTCTCAACTGATCGATGATGCCGATCGAGCGCTTCCTTGAAAGGACGTAGCCAGTTGCCCAGCACATCGAAGCTTCAGGACACGAGATCGACGCGAGATTGACCCCCAGTCGGTTGTCCTTCATGGTCATGAGGGTGATGGGTGTCGCGGTGGTGGCACTGGTCGTAAATGTGTCGAGCGGTCCGGCCGTCGTGGTTGATGAGTTCTCGGCGACCACTTGAACGTAGTACTCGGTGTTCGGCACGAGACCGGTGAGGTTCACCGAGATTGGCACCAGAGTCGTACTTGAACCAATGTCTTGTGCGGGTGTCTTCGAGGCGAAGGGTGGCGTGGGGTTTGTCGAGTACGCAATCCAGGTTGTCGTTTCAATGCCGCCGGGTTCGACTGAAGCATGGACGGTAGCCGAAGTGGCGCCGACGTTGGAAACGGTTATGCCTCCGAACGTGGTCGCTTGCCCACTGGCTCCCGCGTGCATGGCCACGATGACGTTTGCCACTACGAATAGCGAGGAGGCGAGCGCAACTTTCCATGACGTCGTGTGATGCTGAACGTTCGCGTTCATCTTCACCCTTCAATCCGCCGGAGGCGACCTAAGGCCCACAAAGGTTTGCTTGTTACTGCACCGTACTTTCGTAACCGTAAAATGGCAAGGCTTACGAGGGGTTGCACCAAGAGGGTACGTTCGCTGCTCGAATGGGAGTGAACCGTCACAGGGGGTGTCTGCGGTGTCGTGATGGCTCGACCAACTCCAATCCATAAACCCGGGAAGCCAACCGGAGTGTTAGGGGTGTGCGGAAGGGCGTGCACCAGGGGTGTGCAGTACCTCTCACCAGAGAAGGTGGGCGGCACCTCGCCGCGAGTTGGCTCTTCGTCACAGTTCCCCCGCCACCAAGATCGAAGGCCCAGGCATAGCCTGGGCCTTCGTACTGTCCGGAGCGACCTCTGTCACGCAGTCATTGTGACCGCCAATCCCGATTGTGCCGTTGAGAACACCTTTACGGGCTGTAGTTACGAAATGGCTCAAAATACCCATTTTCCCATTTACCTATAATGGGACTAATGGTACAATGGTCCAAGACAGGGGAATTGCATGGGACCACAACTAGTAGAGACAGACAGCCGCAGCCGAGTCGTTCTGCCGGGCCACGCCAACGAGCGTTTTTTGGCTCGCGAGAATGCAGACGGCAGCATTTTGCTCGAACCCGCCCGGGTCGTGAGTGACGCGCAACACGAGTACGACAATTCACCAGATCTCAGAGAGCTACTTGATCGGGCCGCATCGTCAGAGCATTCGACCGCTCGGCGACGACGGATCTAAGTGGAACCGTCTTACTCCGCCATAGCCAACCAGCAACTTGATCAAGTCATGGATTCTGGCGACATCGATCTCTACAACGGACTCGTCACAGTGTGCGAGTTCATCTTGGATAATCCCGCTACTGCACAACGCGATTCGTCGGCCGTAACAACCAACGTGGGAATTCGTCTTCGATATGCGGTGCCGGGCCATGCTCCCTACAAAGTGTTCTGGGCGTCTGAAGGTCCAACAATTGAAGCAGTATTCCCCTATCCGACATGATTCGTGGATCACTCAGACCGGGTCCTATGCGAAGACACGCTCAGGTGCGGTCAGTCACTGAGGAACCGTGAAGGCGGAGCCCATTGTTGAGAAACTGGTCCGAGTTGGTCGCAGCGCGGGGGGTGTGCAGTCGGATGTGCATCAAGGGTGTGCAGGACCTCTCACCAGGGAAGGTGGGCGGCACCTCGCTGCCAGTTGGCTCTTCGCCATAGTTCCCCCGCCACCATGATCGAAGGCCCAGGTTCCTTCTGGGCCTTCGTACTGTCCGGAACGGATTCCGTCGTGCTACTAACTCGCAAAGGTCCTCGACATCCGCGTGTCCACTGTGTGACCTCGGTCGCGAGTTTGCCGAGGATGGACTTGCTGGGCGTTCGGGTTCACGTTGGGCCACGAGGACACGCCCTTGGCGAGTGGTCCACCTATGACATCCAACTCGCATACTTCTGGTAGTATTGAAGTATGAAAATCAGCATGAGTTTACCGGACGAGGATGTTGCCTTCCTCGACGCGTACGCTACCGAGAAGGGACTTCGTTCTCGCTCGGCTGCACTACATAAGGCTGTTCGACTGCTCAGAGCGACGGGCCTCGGGGCTGCTTACGAGAGTGCGTGGGCCGAGTGGTCAGTCGAGGACCAACAGCCCTGGGATTCGACCGCCTCAGATGGACTGCGCTAGTGCGCCGAGGTGAAATCCACGTGGTCAACCTAGAACCCGCGAAGAGCGGAGAGGCCAACAAGCGACGACCCGCCGTCATTGTCAGTAACGACGGAGCGAACGTTGCCGCCGAACGAACTGGCCAGGGTGTCATCACCGTCGTGCCGGTGACCTCGAACATCTCGCGCGTCTACCCATTTCAAGTCCTGCTTCCTGCAAACTTGACCGGACTGGAGCAAGACTCCAAGGCCCAGGCAGAGCAAGTCCGGTCGATTTCCGTGGAGCGACTTGGATACGCGATTGGAGAAGTCCCTCAAGACTTGATGGCTGAACTTGATGAGGCACTTCGGCTCCACCTCGCCCTCTGACAACTGCGCCCCGCTTGAAGTGAGGAAATTGAATAATCGTTCCGAGCTCTCACTCGAGTCAAGGCGGACACAGCCAGTGCAAGGGGTGTCTGTCACGTCGGCCTTCCGACGACAACTGGCCACAGTGTGTCGCCACGTTGGCGACATCGCGCCTCCGATTTCAATCCTTGAACTCTGCAGGCATCAGACATTGATGGGAGAGTGCAGAGGGATATGCAACCGGGGTGTGTGGGCGCTCCAACCAGGGAAGTTGGGCACTAACTCGTTCCACGTTGGCACTTCGCCACGGTTCCCCCGCCACGAAAATCGACGGCCCAGGCACTGCCTGGGCCGTCGTACTGTCCGGATCTAACCCGGCCACGCAATAGGCCCACATCGATTGGGTTAGATGTCTTGTGTCAGTGACGTAATCCATGCTGCTTGGGCGAACGCCGTTCCTGCGAGCGACGATTATGTCCAGCACGAAGCGACACCAGGAAGAACGTCGAACTTTTGGAGTCAGCTCGGGCTTGAGAAGCAATGGAGGAGTGACGTCGCTCATCCCGCAGACCGAAGTTGTTTGAGTTGAACTTCGACAGTGGAGACCAACTTCGCCGGCACACCCGTGGTCTCTTTACGGGCTTTGGCAAGCGCATCGGGAGCCTTCGCGAGGAGGTCAACGACAACCTCCTGCGCCCGGTTGCGCGATATTCCCCACCGCACCGCTTCATTCACGATTCGCTCAATTGTCAGACGGGTCGTTCGTTGGGTGTTGTCGATGTACATCGCCAATCGAACGTCGTCGTAGTACAGGGTGCACATGAGGTCGTAGAGGGGTGACAGCGTCAGCGCACCATCTTCTGTGTGCAACAACGAGAAGTTCTTAGCGTGGGCGTCTCCGTTACCGATGAGCGCGTTGACAGTGACCGCTTTAAGAAGTCGCTCCAAGGAGTCCGGTGCAGCAACATCCCGCAGGATGCCAGCGATGCGCAGAAGCGACGGTCCTCCGTCCTCTTCGTACTTTGTCTCCGGCGCCATGCCAGTTGCCTGGCAGAAGTCTTCTTGGTGGATGCGCCCTATGGTGCCGTCTGCTGCAACAACTCGGTCGAAACGCTCAACAACGATGAGCTTGCGCCCGCCGATCTTTGTCGTCCCGACAGATGCAACATCCAGTCCGAGATGCTTGGCCACGCGCATACAGAACGCTTCGTTCTCGACGGCGTCGGGGAGCGCCGCGACCTCCGGCTTGAGAATGTGTGTCGATGGCGTCCCGTCGACCGGTCGTCCCCAGGAGCCGTCTGGCATGTGGGTCAGGACCAACTTCGCCTGTACGCCCGCTAGGGAGATTCGCACCCGCCCGCCGACGCCAAGCGGAGCGCTCTTGAGATCTCTGACGAGAACGTCGATTTCGTCGGGGCTGAGCGGCTCCGCCGACGTCGTGGTTGGCGCTGGAGGCGCCGAATCCTCCATCGGCTGGATCACAACCGCGCCAGCGCAATCCCTACCGAGGGCGCGGATCAATCCGTACGTGTCGCGCTCGGGGACGTGGACTTCCCGGGCGATTGATTTTCGTGACTCGCCTTCAGGCAGCAAACCGTCCAGGAATGGGCGAACGACCCCTTGTGTGTAGCGACGAGAACTGACGGGCAGCGAGAGCGACAAGAGCGGGGTGCCCAACGGGTACTTCCTCAGTGCCTCCTCCGTGTAAGCCAAGCGGGGCCGGTCCCGATCGCGGTCGATGACGGCCACTCGCTCACCATAGAGCCAGACAGCGAGTTCTTCAGCCACTACCAATCCGCCTTGTCTAGCGTCATGCGAACTCCGAGTTGCCGCAGCACTCCGAGCAGTCGTTTCACTTGCTCGGTCTCCTTGCCGCTTTCCATCTCGGACAGGTAACTGCGTCGAATCCCTGCCTCCTCCGCCAACTGGGCTTGAGTCAGCCCAGCCTCCGTTCGGTAGTGACGCACGGCATCGCCGAGGGAGGCAGGCGTATAGATCCTGAAGGGGCCCCGGTCCGGAGTGGCTTGGCGGTCTGTCGGCATAATCCGACATTGTAGCAAAGATGGGATATTCCGACAAGTACTCTTTCACGGAATATTCCGACACCGCTGCAAGGCCAGGATAACCCGCACGGCAGATTGGAAAGAGGACAGCAGCCCGGCCCCTCGCCGCTCACCAACGAGCAGTCTGCCGATGATCTCGTCTGGCAGCGACTTCGTAACGGCCCTGGATCAGAGTTACAGAAGGAAGCTGCCACTGGCCGACCGGCAAGCGCGGCGCTGCTGGTAGCCGGACCAAATTTCGCTTCCCTCGCCAGGTCAGAAGCAGACCATTCCCGGCACACAATCTCGAAGCGTAGGCATCCAGCGTGCACGATGTTTCACACCGGTTCCTTCCCCGCAATCCGCTTCGCCACAGCGGGAGTCGTTGGTGTCGGCGCTGCGACGCCAAAGCGGTACACCCGTTAGCTGAATTGAGTGGCCGGTGACACGGTGTGGTTACCGTTGCAGCGTGACTCGACTCAATCCAATCCACAAACTGAGTGCGATCACGACGATCGAAGAGGTGTGCAGGTGGGTGTGCACGAAGGATGTGCATGAATCTTCATCAGCGAAGATGCGTGCCGGTGCGAACGGGCTTGGCCCTGCGCCGTAGTTCCCCCGCCACCAAGAGGTGTGCACCGAAGTCGGGTGCTCGCTTGCACGTAAGATCCGGTTTCTCGATAGCGGGCCGGGACTTCGTGTTTTTGGGGCGTGATCCACCGATTACGCCATCTCGCATCCAAAATTACGTCGTTGATGGAGGCACTGCGGGCGCTGAGAGAAGAGCAGTTCAAAGGAAGTGTCGCCGCGAGCGAGCTGGGGGGCCGGAGCAGTGCGTTCGATACCGGGTCTAGGAATCGTGGGGATTAATGAGTCCATCGAGGTCGCTCGGAGACGATGATCTGGACGAACTTGGTCGCGTTGACGTCGCGAGCAGCGGCCCTCGTTCAGGCCCGTGGAATCGGCTGATGTCCCCACCGGCTGATCCGGTCGTATCGTCGATTGCCATCCCAGGGTTCAGAAATCCTCTTCGTCCCATAGCCGACCTCAATGAGGAATCCGGCCGGGGACGTCGCGTAGAAGCTGAAGGCCCCTTCGTTATCGTGCACGCCTAGTCCGTTGGCGAGTTCACATCCTGCGGCCCACGCGCGGTCGAAGGCTAATCCCACGTCGTCGCGTTCATTGGTCTCCACTTGGAAGTGATGAAGTGACTTTCCAAGGTCGAACGGCAACTTCGCAAGAGCAATGGAGTGATGACGAGAATTGCAGTGGTAAAAGCGGACCTCCAATTCGATCCCATCCATAATTTCTGTCTCAATCCAGTCCGACTGGATCATGCCGAGCCCGTCGAGAAGAAACCGCTCGGAGTCTTCGAATGAGGTGACCGCCAAGGCCGTGTGTCCCGCGCCAACACCCGACGTCTGGAATCCACCCTTCACCAACGGTGAGAAGAAGGGCGTCGGCTCGCGCGCGAGGTCTTGCACGAGCTCGACGCGGAGGCGCCACGGCGACTTCCCATAGGCGATGCGCGCGACGCCCCGTTCCGCCGACAAGGCGTCGTCGCCTTCACTCAAATCGAACCCGGCCGCCCCTAAGCGCGTTGCGACATTCTCAAACGCCTCTGTGCTCGATGCTTCGAATCCCAGTACGGAACAATCGTCGAGTGGGCCCTCCTGCACGAAGACCCGTCGACTGCACTCATCGTTGCGGTAGGTGCGCAGCCCCTCAATCGTGGTGCCCCCGGGTAGCAGTCCTACGACCCCGGTCAGCATGTGATCGAGCGCATCCGGATTCGACACCTCAACACCTATGTAGGCGAACTCAATTTCGTGTGACATAGCTCGTCCTTTCGCCTAGCGAGCAAAAGCTCGACAGGTATTTCGGATACTCCCGACACCCTCGACCCAACTCTCAAGGACGTCACCTGCAGCGAGGTACCTCGGAGGTTGGCGAACGATGCCGACACCCGCGGGCGTCCCGGTGAATATCACGTCGCCCGGCAGCAGAGCCACGACGCTCGAGAGGGTTGCGATCAGCTGGGGCACCGAAAAAATCAGGCCACTCGTGCGGTCGAGCTGGACTACTTCACCGTTGAGCGTGCAGCCGAGTTCGAGGTCGTCGGGATTCGCGAACTCATCGGTCGTGACCAGCCACGGACCTATCGGGCCGTATCCGCGAAAGGACTTGCCGAGCGAGAACTGGCCGGCCGCTGCGAACTGGAGCGTCCGGTCCGAAATATCCTGTCCGACGGTCAAGCCCGCAACGTGCGCCCACGCTGACTCGACCGGAACCCGATCGGCTCGTCGGCCGATGACTACGACGAGTTCCACCTCCCAGTCGACGGTGTCACCCGACAACTCAATCTCGTCAAATGGCCCGGCGAGTGACGCCGGGAATTTGGTGAATGTCGCCGGGACGTCAGGAACGGACATGCCCGTCTCGAGCGCGTGCGACCGGTAGTTGAGACCAATGGCGAAGACCTGACGCGGCGCAGGCGCCGGTGACCGAAGGTCATCGTCGGAAAAGGTTCGTCCGACGGACGTGTCGATGCGGCTCGCCACAGCGAAGAAGGCGTCCCACCGCTCATAGATGTTTTCCAGCGCGGGGCCGAATTCGCCACCGGTCGCCTCAGCGATGTCAATCGCCGTTGATCCCGCGAATAGTACGGCGCGACCGTTCACATTGGCCAGTCTCACGACTCCACCGATACGGGGTGATCCGAACCCGCCGTGAGGAACGCGCGCAGGGAGTGCAGCAGGGCGGAGGCGTCATCGGCCGCGCCGAACAAGTAGAAGTCCGGTCGTTGGAGAGCTGTTCGAACGCCGTGGCGTTGAAACCATGACTCGTAGGTGCCGTCGACGTCGTCGACGTCGTCGCCGAGGGCGACGATTCGTCCGCCGAGGCTGGAGAACCACTCACGCTCGACGTCGGTGATACCAGTAGCGACTGACGGGTCGAGGGTAATCAGGCGCCAGCCGGCGCCAACGAGGTCGTCGAAGAGAGCAACGTGTTCTGCGAGCTGAACGCGGCCCTGGATGAAGAGCGACCCGGCCAACGGGTCGTCGGGGGCAATGATGCCGCTCGTGATACCGGGTATCTCGGGCATCGCCTGATCACCACTGCCGCTCATCGCAGCGTCACGCTCGGCTGCCTCGCTCTCGTCGGCCACGCAGATTATTTCGCCCAGCGCGACGGCGAACTCGATGAAACCGCGGACATTCGTCGCGCGTTCGCCACTGTAGGCGTCGAGCAGCGATTCCGTCGCGGCACCCGCGAGGAGCGCATCGAGTTTCCACGCGAGATTGGCGGCGTCACGAAGACCCGCACACATGCCCTGGCCGGCGAAGGGCGGTGTCAGATGTGCGGCGTCGCCGGCGAGCAGTGTGCGGCCCCTGCGCCAATCCTCGACCCACTTCGCTTGGAAGGTGTATACGGCGTGGCGTTCCAGTGTCGCGTTGTGCGGCAGGACATTCCATGGTTCGAGGAATTCCCACGCGCGCGATTCGTCGTTGAGTTCGTCAATCGTCTCGTGGGGAAGTCGCATGAATTCCCAGCGGCGTCGACCCGGACCGCCCGAGACTACCGTCGTCGGACGTCGTGGGTCGCAGATTTGGTAGTTCGAGGGCTCGAAGACGCGGGGCGTGTGCAGCGCCACGTCGACGATGAGCCAGTCGAAGTAGAAGCCAAGGTCGGTCATCTCGACGCCGAGCAGGGCGCGGATCGTGCTGTTGGCACCGTCGCAGCCGACCACGTATCGCGCGACTACAGGGCTCAGCTCACCGATTGGCGTGGAGTCGGTCGGCCCGTTGCCGAGCTCAGCGGTCGCGACACGTCGAACGTCCAGCGTGACGTCGCCGGCGCCCTGGCGCAGGTCCTCGACCTGCCAACCTCGCCGCACCGATACCGAGGGGTGCGCGCAAACCGCCCGTTCAATCTTCGCTTCAAGATCAGGTTGCCAGAACATGTTCGCGAAGGGCCAACCCGATGGGCCCAACCCGTCGCCGGCGAAGCGAAGGAGTACGTCACCGCGCGCGTTTCGCCACTCGTAGACGTCAGCCGGCTCGCTCAGCGTTTCCAGTTCTGGTCCGAGACCGCAAGCCTGCAAGATACGGGCCGCCTCGTGGTCGAAGTGGACGGCTCGCGGAAGTGGATACGGCGCGAGGTGGCGCTCGAAGACGACAACTCGGTGTCCCTTGGCCCCCAACAGGCAGGCGAGGACTCCACCAACCGGACCCATACCGACTATGGCGACATCGAAGGTGTCTGTATTGGTCACTTGCCGCTCCTCGTCGCCCACGTGGGCGTCCGGCCCATCGCGGAATTTTTATCAGACGATAAGTATCACTGTCAATACCTAATCAAATGAATAGAATGAAACCGTGACAATTTCAGTGGCTACTGCGCCACGCCAGCAACGGCCTTCGGCGAACGGGACACGTGATCGTATTCTCGACGCGGCATTGGATCTGTTCGCAGACCGGTCCTACGAGGGGGCGACTACTCGGGAGATTGCGGCGCGCGCCGGCGTCACGCAGCCACTCTTGAACTACCATTTCCATTCCAAAGACGAACTCTGGACATCAGCGGTCGACCGACTGTTCTCGCAGTTCAATCAGGCGCTGGGCGCGCGGCGCGATGGCCTACACGGCGTGGACGACCTCTCAATCGCCAAACTGATGATCCGCGAGTTCATCTACTTTTCCGCCGCCCATCCGCAGTTGCACCGGATCATCACCCAGGAGTGCAAGGCCGATAACACCCGCATGGATTGGTTGGTCCAGACCCACGTTCGGCCGCTGTACGACACCACGGTCTCTCTGTTCTCGCAACTGGTGGCGCGCGGCGAGGTGCCGGCAATCGCGCCAACGAACCTCTACTACATCCTCACCGGCGCCGGGGCGACGATGTTTGTCCTCGCGCCCGAGTGCCGCCGTCTGAGTGGGATCGACCCAATGGATCCCAGAGCCATCGAGGCGCACGCCGACGCCGTGGTCGAAATCCTCTTCGGGCCGAGTGCCGGCACTCGCGCTAATCGGACAGCGCCGAAGCAGTCCCGAGGAGCCGTGACGAGTTCAGCGAAAGGTGATTCGTGACCACCGAAGTCATCCTCACCGGAACCGGAGTACCACACCCGTCGCCTGGGCGCGCCGGCGCCGGAACCTTCGTACGCAGCGGCGACGTACGGCTTCAATTCGATGCCGGAAGGGCGACCGCGCTGCGACTCGTCGACGCTGGTACTCACCCGACCCATTTGGACGCGCTCTTCCTCACCCATCACCACAGCGACCACGTTCAGGATGTGGCTGATGTCACGATGTCGCGTTGGCTTCACCAGCAGGTGAGTTCGACTGGCCCCCTCGTGATCGTCTGCCCCGAGGGACCGACGGCTCGATTCGTCCGTCGCATGCTCGAACCCTACGAGGACGACATCGCCGTGCGCACGCGCCATACCGGGGCCCTTCCTCCACAATTTGAACTAATCACCTTCAACGCGACTGACGGTCCGAGCGAGGTGTGGCGAAGTGAGGATGGAACAGTAGGCGTCGACGCGGTCGCGGTGCACCACGAACCCGTGGAGGCCGCGGTCGCGTATCGGATTCGAACGCCCGACGGCGTCGTCGTCGTATCTGGCGACACGAGAGTCTGCGACGAAGTTGCGCAGTTGGCGGCCGAGGCCGACGTCTTGGTGCACGAGGCGTGCCGTACGACGGCACTCGCTGCGGCGATTGCCGGCACTGTGTTCGAGACCATCTTCAGCTATCACGCTGACACGGTGGCCCTTGGGAGCATGGCGGAGCAAGCTGGTGTCCGTCATCTGGTACTGACGCACCTCATTCCCGCACCGGATAACGAGGTTGCCGTCGTGGAATTCGAGTCCGACGTCAGACAGGGTGGATATCGCGGCCGCGTGACCGTCGGCGCGGACTTGGCGCGCATCAACGTTGGAGAAAGAGTCTGATAGACCTCGCTGGTCTCATCCGCCACTTAAGGGGACGGCCACGGCTGGAAGTGTGGCGAGGGCGTGCAGAGGGGTGTGCGACTCGGGTGTGTCGAAACTTTCACGAGGGAAATTGGGCACTCATCACGTTGTGACCCATCACCGTAATTGCCCCGCCGGCAAGTAGTCCATGAACGAAGTGGAAGGCCCAGGGGAATCCTGGGCCTTCGTGCTGTCTGGAGGCCCTTCGAGGGACGTGTCGTCGCCGTTGGGTCCATAATCCGTCGGGTAGCAGCACGTGCTGCATACCTCTGCCGACCTCGACGGTTAGCGTTCTATCGACTGGGCCAGGTGGGCGGCCGGCCCCGTCGTCGCGATGGTGCTAGGGGACCGGATGGTCCTCAACTATGCCGGGTCAGACCCGGCATAGACCGGCAGGCGCACGGCGCCGTTGGCATCGGGCCGGTCGATGAGGATGCCGATCTCGTGCGAGGGCATGGGTTGAGAAAAATAGAAGCCCTGGCAAGCATCACAATCGATCTCGGAGAGAAACTCGTGCTGCTCGAGTGTCTCGACTCCTTCCGCTACCACCTTGATTCCAAGTGTGCGGCTGAGCGAGACAATCGAGGCGACGATGGCTTGGCTCGATTGTCCCTGTTCGAGCCGTTCGATGAACGTCTGGTCAATCTTGAGGATGTCCGCTGGGAATCGGTCGAGGTAGTTGAGTGAGGAGTATCCGGTGCCGAAGTCGTCGAGTGAGAGGTTCACGCCGATCTGCTTGAGTTCGCCCAGGACGAGTAGCGCTCGCGCACTGTCGTGGAGCAGCACGCTCTCGGTCACCTCCAAGGTGAGGAGCGCGGGTTCGGTCCCGGTATTCGAACCCCCCAGAATTGCTATGACTGACTCGACGAAGCCCGACTCCACGAGCTGGAAGGGCGAGATGTTGACCGATACCCCGAGAGACACGGCTGAGTCGACGTCCGACCAACGACGACGATCCTCGCACGCCTGAGAGAGGACCCACGCGCCGATGGCGCCGATCAGTCCGCCCTCTTCGGCCAGGGGAATAAACACGGACGGTGAGATTGGACCGTAGGTCGGGTGAGTCCAACGTAGAAGAGCCTCGAACCCGATGATGTGCCGATCCGTCGTGTTGACGATGGGTTGGTAGTCGACGTGCAGTTCCTGGTTCTCCACCGCGGTGCGCAGGTCGAACTTCAGCGCGGTGCGTCGGTCAGATTCCTTTTGCTCGTGCACGTCGATAATGTGGTGACGCCCGCGACCTTTGGATTTGGCCTGGTACATCGCCATGTCCGCTCGATGAAGAACATCTTCGGCGCTCTCACCGTGATCGGCAATGGCGATACCCACACTGGCGGACATGACTACGGGACCGCACGACAGATTGTACGGCGCCCCCAGCGCGCTCGAGATACGTTCTGCGATCGCGACCACTTGCGGCGGATGATCGATGTCCTCGCACACCATGACGAACTCGTCACCGGACAGTCGCCCCAGTACGTCACTCGGACGGAGCAGGTCGCCCAGACGTTCGGCCACCGCAGTTAACAGTTCGTCGCCGACGCGGTGACCATACGTGTCATTGACCGCTTTGAATTGGTCGAGGTCGGCGAAGAGGATCGCCGGCAACCTTTCGGATCTGATTGCTCGAAGGAGAGTGAACTCGAGCAATTCCAACAGGAGCACCCGGTTCGGCAGTCCCGTGAGAGCATCGTGCAGCGAACTGTAGTGCGACCGCGCAGAGGTTTCCGACAGTTCTGCCCGAGCCTGAGCATTGAGAAGGTAAGCAGCAGCGACGTCCGCGAGAGTCTGGGCCGCCGTCGTCGTCTCTTCCCCTAGTGGACCAGGCTGGTCGCGGTACAGGTCCAGCGCGCCGAGCCGGTCGGTCCCGCTGCGCAACGGGAACGTGAACACCGCTCTTAGCCCTGCATCGAGTGCACGGCTCGCGAACGTCGGGAAGCGGCCCTCCTCGCACAGGTCGGCTACGGAGACCGCTTCTCCCGAGTTGTAAGCCAGCAGGCAGGGACCCTCGCCCAACTCGGTCTGTAGTTTTTCGAATTGCAACGCCGACTCATCCGATGCGGCGACGTAGCGGGGATCGGCACCGGGTGTGATGAGGGTCACCCCCGCGCCGGTGATCGGCAGAATCTCTACTATCCGCTCCACCAGCCGGTCAAGGATGCGCTGAATGGGAAAGTCCGTCACCATCGTACGAGCGAACTCGCTCAGCACATCTGAAAGCTGCTCTTTTTGCGGCACAAACCCTCCAACCCCACGTCGACATCCGCAGGGTCCGAGCGGTCAGCTGAAAGTATCAGCACTTTTGAGCATATCGGGACCGGGCTCCTACTGGGCATGCGCCAAGTTACGGTCTCCACTAATGGTTGACGGAACCCTTCTTCGACACCGATTCGATTTTGAGTTGTGCAGGTGGCCAACGCCAGTTGGTGTCTGGTGCGTCGGCTCTACCAACACCGCCAGCTCACAGGCCACCACTACGTAGGCCCGTCGATGATCTCGTCTGGCGGTGGACTTCGTAAAGTCCTGGATCAGAGCCACAGAAGGAAGCCGCCACTGGTCGACTGGCCAGCGCGGGGCACTGATGGTAGCCGGACCCAAGTTCGCGTCCGTCGCCAGGTCAGAAGCAGACCATTTCCGGCGCACATTCTCGAAGCGTGTGGACGACGCTCGAAAACCTGACGAAAGCGCCGGTTGATTACCTAAGAGATGACTTGGTGTCCATCATCATCGTCTGCGCTCAAATCTCGCGTTCCGTCGAGACGGTCATCTTCAATATTCTCGGCGTGACTGCCGAGCGCGGCAAAACGATTCCAAACTCGTTGTATCAACTGGTCTACGGCATTGGATTCCAAGTTGCCGTCACCTTGTAAGGGCGTCTCGTTCATGGCAATTCCCCTCGGTAGATGGACATCACCGGGGTTCTGGAGCGACAATCAAGAAGATACTTGGCATCAACGAAGAACGCAATATCGTCGAGGGTGACGAAGTCGAACGATGACGAGGGTTTCGCGCACGCGGTCGATCGATTCGTGCGGTATCACTGAGTTGTTGACCGAAGTTCCGCCGCTCACAGTGACGGTGGCATAGGCGAGCTCGACGTGCAGGTGTCTACAATTCTCCGCGTAACTCCGCGAGACTGGTCACCACCACATCGGCGCCGTGCTGGTGCAGGTCGTCTGCGTAGTCGTGCACGTCGGGTGCGTCGTGATGATCGACTCCGATGACGAGCGCGAAGTGTCCAGCGCGACCGGCTTCCACGCCCGAGAGGGCGTCTTCGAGTACCACGCAGCGATCGGGCTCGACGCCGAGGGCCCGCGCACCCTCGAGGAAGCTGTCGGGGGCCGGTTTGCCCGCGAGGTGACGTTCCTTTACGACAATCCCGTCGACGATGGTGTCGAACAGTGCGAGAATGCCGGCGGCGCCGAGGGCGGCCTTGGTGTTTTCACTCGCGGAGATGACGGCGACCTTGACGTTGCGTCGACGCAACTCGCTCACCAAAGCGGTGACCCCCTCGAAGAGAGCGACGCCGTCTCGCTTCATAACTTCGAGAACTAGATCGTTCTTACGATTGCCCAGTCCCCTCACACTGCGCACGTCACCGGAATCGCCGTCGGAACCCTCCGGGAGCTTGATAGCCCGCGACGCGAGAAAATTGCGCACTCCGTCCTCGCGAGGTTCGCCGTCGACGTACTTCTCGTAGTCGCCTTCAATGTCGAAAGGTACGAACGGCGCGTCACTACTCGTGGCCTCGCGTTGGAGGAATTCGTCGAAGGCCTGCTTCCAAGCCGCGGCGTGCACGGCGGCAGTCTTGGTCAAGACTCCGTCCATGTCGAAGAGCCAGGCGTCGTACGCACCGAGATCAACTTGCGCGCCAGACTGTGGTGGCCGACTTTCACTCATGGTGTCTCCTCGTGCTTCTCTTCGCGCTTCGCCGGGTCAGCCAGGCGATGAGTTGGTTCGCGACCGTACGGTTGGCTCGGCGGCGTCAGGGTCGTTCGCTCGACGTCACGAACTGTCTCGAAGGTCGACGCTTGTTTTACCGAGACAATGAAGGTATCGCCGAAGTGCGAAATCTCGAGGTCGTCCCCTTGCTTCAGTACGTAACTCGTCGTGGTCGGCGAGGCGTCGACGTGAAGGCGCCGACCCAGAAACTCGACGTTGAACGAGAGGCGACTGATCCCGTCGGGTAATCGTGGCGCGAACTTAAGTGTCGGCCCGCTTGCGCGCATCCCTCCTAGGCCAGCCACCAGACCAATCCATGTTCCGGCGAGCGACGCCATGTGCAAACCGTCGCGAGTGTTGTGTTCGAGGTCGTCGAGGTCCATGAGGGCGGCTTCGGCGAGGTAGTCGTAGGCCAACGACACGTGGCCCACCTCCGCCGCAATCACCGATTGACAACAGGCCGACAGGGACGAGTCACGTACGGTGAGTTTCTCGTAGTACTCGAAGTTGGACCTCTTCTGCTCCTCCGTGAACGCGTCACCTCGTAGGAACATCGCTAACACCAGGTCAGCTTGTTTGACCACCTGTTTGCGATACAAATCGAAATACGCAAAGTGCAACAGGAGCGGATACTCCTCGGCCGTGGTGGCCTCGAAGTCCCAGACCTCGTGGTCGGTGAAGCGCTCGCTCTGAGAGTGGACTCCGACCGTGTTATCGAAAGGCACGATCATGGCCTGCGCCGCGCGACGCCACCTAGCAATCTCCTCCATCTCCACCTTGAGCTCGCGCGCCCTCTCTTCGTTGCGCTCGGCGGCGTCGGCCGCCGCGAGGAGATTCCGCTGAGCCATCAGATTCGTGTAGATGTTGTTGTCGGCAATGGCGCTGTACTCGTCGGGACCGGTTACCCCGTCGATGCGGAATCCGCCGACGGGATCAAAATGTCCGAGTGAGAACCACAATCTCGCCGTGGCGATCAACAGGTCCGAGCCAACGGTCGCCTCGAACTCGCCGTCGCCGGTGGCGTGCAAGTACCGGATGACGGCATCGGCGACGTCAGCGCCTACGTGGAACGCCGCCGTGCCCGCGGGCCAGTAGGCGGAGCACTCTTGGCCACCAATCGTGCGCCACGGGAACGCCGCACCGTCGAGGCCGAGGCTCTGTGCTCGTTTCATCGCCGCGGGGAGCGTGTCGTAGCGCCAATGCAACGCGTGGGCGACAGCCTCGGGCATGGTGTAGGTGAGTACCGACAGCACGAAGGTCTCGCTATCCCAGAACGCGTGCCCGTCGTAGCCATTGCCGGTGAGACCCTTTGCGGGGATAGCGCGTCGCTCACTTCGCGCGGACGCCGCCAGCACGTGAAAGAGGGAGAACCGAACGGCTTGTTGGATCTCGTCGTCGCCATCGATCGCAACGTCCGCGCGATCCCAGAAATCGGTCAGGAAATCGAGCTGTTGTGCGCACAGTCCGTCCCAACCGGTGTCGCATGCCGCGACGAGTGCGCCATCCACCTGGTCGCGTAGCGCCTCCCTCGATCGCTCCGCGGACCATCCGTAGGTGACGTACTTGATGAGGCGCAGGTGCTCACCCGCTTCGAGCGAGACCGTTACGGTCACTCGTCCCAGATCGTCGAAACTCTCGGAATGAACCTTCATCGAAGGCGGTCCATCGACTTCATGATCCATGGCGGTGGCCATCATCAGCTCGCTGAAATTGGTGCTGTGCAGCAGTTCGCACCGAAGTCCCTCGTGGGCGTGGAACTCACCTTGAAGAGGAACGTTGATTGTCGCCGACACTCGCGGGTCGTTACTCGTGGGCGGTGCCGGTTCGTTGGCGACCAACTCTGACTGGACGACGACGCGCACCTGTTGATCGACGGCTTCGACGTCGTAGTAAATCGCGGCAACCGATCGCTGGACGAAGGAGACTATTCGCTTCGACGTCACTCGAACCCGCCGTCCGGACGGGGATGACCACTCAACGCGTCGATCAAGCACTCCCGTGCGTAGATCCAAGCAACGCTCGTGTTGGTGTAGTTCGCCGTAGCGGATATCGAACGGTTCATCGTCGACGAGCAGACGGATGATCTTTCCGTCGGTGACGTTGATCATCACCTGATCTTGTTCTGGATATCCGTAGCCAGACTCGGCGTAGGGGAGCGGGCGAAGTTCGTGAACGCCATTCAAATACGATCCCGAAAGACCGTGGGGATCCCCCTCATCGAGGTTGCCGCGCCAGCCGATGTGTCCATTGGACAACGCGAATACCGACTCACTCTGGGCCAGGACATCGAGATCCAAACTGGTCTCGCGCAAGCACCATGGTTCCGTGGAATAGAAGGGATGCTGAATCACTGATCTACCCCGGCGAGGATTTCGCAAGCTGAACCGCGTTGCCTATGGTTCGGATGCTGCTTGTCGAGGCGAACAAGAAAACTCACTGGCCCTACCAACTTTCGTTCGGCTGCTACCTCGGTCACCTTCGTCGCCCATGTTGTGTTCGTGCGAGTTTGATATCCCTCGGTCACGTTACGAGAATCTGGCAGGCGGCGTCCCTGAGCCTTTCCAGTTGAATTGCCTACGACCCTGGATACCCTATCGTCCTAGTGCACAGTTGGAGACGTGCGAGTCGACTCATTGAAAACGTATGCGTGGACTCGCGGGGCTCGGATTCACTACCTTGACCAGCACTGTCGCGTAGTGACGGGGCCATCAGGTTGCGTTCTCGTCTACGTACGTTGGATGAAGATTTCGACTGGTCAACGTCGTGCGGCTACCAAGAAGGTGGGCGTGAATCATTGGTGGGCTGAACGATGGAGAAGACCGTAATCTCCGATACGCAGGCGGACTGACTGGCGCGGTGAACACGCCTCCGTTCCGTCAGATGTGGGTCGACTTACGCTCAGGCAAGACCGCGGCCAGCACCGTCGCTCCTACTGGATCCTTGCCATGGAGTCCGGTACGGTCCTCAGCCGCTATCGGAGTAAGAGGGAAGCCCGATGCTGAAAGCGCAGAGGTGATGGAGTGGATGGACGCTACTGCGGGTCGTCGGTCCCGCTGATTGGGGGTGTTGTTGGAACTTCAATACGCGTTCTCGGTAGTGCCGAAGGGTGATGGTCGCGAAGGTGAGCGACGAGATGTTCGCGAACCGCGCATCGGAGGTCCCACGCTTGGCTCGAGGTGGCCGCGGAGACCAATGCGCGCAATTGGACGGAATGCTCGGTTGCGTCAACCACCTGAAGCGAAGCGGCGCGATGGTCCCATAGCGAATTCGTTTCCACGAAATCCAGTAGTTCTCGCCGCACTTCCTCGACGGGTACCGTGTAGTCACAGAACAGCATTACCGTACCGAGGATCTGGGAACTCGATCGGGTCCAGTTCTCGAAGGGTGTCGTCACGAAGTATGACACCGGTAGGACGAGGCGTCGCTGGTCCCAGATGGCTACGACGACGTAAGTCAGCGTGATCTCTTCGATTGTTCCCCATTCGCCATTGACGACGACCACGTCATCAATGCGTAGGGCGTCCGAAAACGCAATCTGAACACCAGCAATGAGATTGCCGATCGTCGATTGTCCGGCGATGCCGATCACGAGTCCCAACACACCAGCCGAGGCGAGAACGCTGGTGGCGATGGAACGACCTTGCGAGAAAGAGGTCAGCGCGGACAGGACAGCAACCACAACAATGACGACGGTGATCACCTTTCGCATTACGCGAAGTTGCGTTTTCACCTTTCGGGCACGGCGGTTGTCGCTCACCGTGGTGTCGAAACGACCTTCAGTCAAATCGACGAGAACCCCAGACATCACAATGAGGATCCAAGCGACCGAGAAGATAATGGCGATATTGGTCAATTGCTAACGTCCGGTCTCAGTCGCGGCTGGACGAAACGCACGCACTCCGCGCCAACGACTGACACGGTGAGCGAGCGGAGCGCTCGTTTTGAACGGCTGAGCAGTGGCAGAAAGCGATTCGAAGGAGAGCGGCGTATGACCAGGCGGACAAGCAAGAACGCAATCTCGAGGACCGCCAGGCCGCCGAACATGATGACTAGTGTCGTGCCCCAAGCACCGAGCGGCAGCGTGTTCTTGCTCAATGCGATCATTGGAGTTACAAGTGGCATGCTGAGCAACTGACTCGATATCTCCGTCGGCCCATTGACGGCTTCAACGTGACGCTACCAGCCTACGCGGCACATTCCGGCGCGCAGCACCGGACGAATGTCACCCCTCCGTTACATACCCAACCAAGCACAATTTGAGGGGCCCTTGTTCCAACCTCGGGGGAACGAAGGACGATGCAGGTCGCGCCGTTCAGCACAGCACTGAGAGCGGCCGCGCTCTAGCAGGCCCAGTCGTTATCGGGGCTGCCCGTCCACTGGGTCATCGCGATCGTGGTCGCACCGGTGAAGGACGGGGAGTTGCAGTTCGACTCTGCTTGAATCAGGGTCGTCGCGCCAGGAATCCAGTTCGGAATTAGGTAGAGCGAACCCGCTGCCGACGTCGTTGTGCCACCCGTGACACTGTTCCACTGCGATGCGGTGGAGTACGCCCCAACGGTCGACGCGCCCACCGCCTCGAGCCCGGCGACCATGCCTTGGAGGTCGGCGACGTTCATCGTCGTGTCCGACTGCCACGTGTTCGCGGTCTCGACGTCCAACCACCACGAGTAACTCGCCGAAGTGGTGGGGATGTTCACCGTTGACTCTTGGTCGTCAATCACGGTGGCGGCGCTCGTCAACCAGGCGGCGTCCTGGTTGGCCTTGTTGTAGCCGTACTGCCAGGCGCAGGCGTCGGAGTTCGCGCCGAGAGTGTAGGTGTGACCCCGCGAGGTGACGGTGACCGTGGAACACGATCCGTATGGGTCGGAGAAGATGGACGCCGTCGGCCAATCGGCGATCGGCTTGCCGTTGAAGAGGTTGCCCGGATCGGCGGTGTTCACGTACAGCGAGGTCTTCGGTTGGCTCGTCGCGGCCGCCGCCGCGGTGGCGGTAACGGCCCAGTACAACTCGCTCTGGGTGTAACTCGGGTACGACGAAGTGGGGCCGAGACAGGGGTTGAGGTCGTTGGCGAGGCCCCCGTTCACGCCGACGACCCCGAAGGCCGCCGGTGTCGGCAGGGTCGTCCCGCACTGTGGGTAGGAGACGTCAAAGCCCGTCGTGGTCGACCCCATGCTTCCGCCACCGCTCCCGCCTCCGTGACCGGGATGGGCGGCGTCGGCGGGGCTCACGCCCCCGACGGTGAGCGCCCCGATCATTAGGAGATGAACGGCAACAACGGTTGGAATCCGAACTGTTCGTCTACGCATGGCCCCTGCCCCCTGACTTCACTCATCATAGATATCGTCGTCTCATCGAGGCCGCCTCTCGATTCAACGAGCACCGCGTCGAGACCTCGTCCCCTGATGGCGCCGGTGGCCAAGCCTCGAGAGACGTGTCCCCACTGGCGACTCGTGGCTTCGTATGCTCGTCAGGTCCCGCCTTGACAGTGACCGTAGTGATGGCGGAGCACCAGATTGAGTCGAGGAGGTGTCGTGGCGGAGTCAATCCGCGAAACGGTCTCAGCGTTCGAGACGTTGGCCGACCGCTACGACGCGTGGTACGACACGGAGGTTGGAGCGAGGCTCTTCGATCTCGAGGTCGCGGCGATTCGCCCCTTGCTGGATGGCACCGAGGGCCCGCGACTGGAAGTCGGCATCGGCACCGGGCGATTCGCTTCGGCCCTCGGGGTCGACGCGGGCGTCGACCCCGCAATGGCGCCGCTCGTTTACGCCGAGTCGCGGGGTCCGCGGGTCGTCAAAGGGATTGGTGAGCACTTGCCCTTTGTCGACAACGCCTTCGGCGCGGTCGCGCTCGTTGCGACGCTCTGCTTCGTCGAGCGCCCCGGCGAGGTACTCACCGAGGCGGCACGGGTGCTTCGTCCCGGTGGCCGGCTGATCGTCGCCTTCGTCCCACTCGACAGTCCGTGGGGCCGGTCGTATGAGGCGATGGGCCGTGATGGCAATCAATTCTACCGCGACGCTCGCTTCTACACCGCGGACGAGCTCGATCGCCTCGTGCAAGACGCTGGCTTCACCGTCATCGAGCGACGATCCACGTTGCGGCCATCACCGTCGAAGAACCCGCTCGCCGAGGCGGTTCGATCGGACGCGGTGATGGGGGGGCCGGCTTCGTCGCCCTGGCCGCCACGACACGGTCGAGGATTGGGTGACTGCCAACGACACTGGCGTCGTGGCCCGTGAGCACGTACGCTCTGAGCCAAGAGTCTGACGAGTGAGATGGTGTGGTCAGCGGCGAAGGTTCGGGCAGACGTGAGGGGAGAATCGATGCGAACGAGTCGGCTACTTGGGGTTGTCACGGCGGCCCTCACGATGACCGCCTTCACCGTGCTACCGAGTGTCGCCTCGTCGGGGTCGGGAACGGGCGCGGCCGTTGAGTACGCGCCGGTCTGTCTGCCGTCGGTCGCGGTGGGCGTGGCGCACTGCAACGCCATTCAGCTGCTCAACCCCGCGGTGAACTGGCACGGAACCCACCGTTCGACGGCCTTCGGCGGTCAAGTACCGGGTAAGCGGCCCGGAGGTGGTGGCCCTGTCGGGGGCGGCAGCACGCCGCCCCCGGGTTACAACCCCGCTGACATCCAGTCGGCCTACGGTCTTGCTTCATACTCCACGGGCAGCGGTGGAAGTGAGACGGTCGCGATTGTCGATGCCTACAACGACCCGAACGCCGAGTCCGACCTCGCGGCGTATCGTTTGCAGTGGCAGATCCCATCGTGTGGAAGCGGATGCTTCACGCAGGTCGCCCAAAACGGTTCGAGCGTCCTGCCGAAGAGCAGCGCCTCGTGGTCCGAGGAGATCTCCCTGGACCTCGACATGGTTTCGGCCGTGTGCCCGAAGTGTCACATCCTGCTCGTCGAAGCGAAGTCGGCGAGCATCGCTGACCTCGCGACGGCGGTGTCGTACGCGGCAGCGCGCGCGAACGTCGTCTCGAACAGCTACGGTTCGGCCGAGTTCTCCGGTGAGACCTCGTACGATTCGTCCTACCAGCGCTCCGGCGTCGTGATCACCGCGAGCGCGGGGGACAGCGGCTACGGGGTGGAGTACCCCGCCGCGTCGCCGTACGTCACCGCCGTTGGCGGCACGACGCTGACCGGTTCAGCGACCGCCGGTTGGTCTCAGACGGTGTGGTCCGGTACCGGTTCGGGCTGCTCCGCCTACGAAACGAATCCGGGATGGCAACCGTCGACGTCGGCCTGTTCGATGCGCACCGTCGCGGACACCGCCGCGGTGGCCGACCCGAATACGGGGGTCGCGGTCTACGACAGCTTCCGTGAGCCCGGCTGGATGGTCTTCGGTGGCACGAGCGTGGCGTCGCCCATCATCGCCTCGGTCTACGCTTTGGCGGGCGACGCTACGTTGGCGACCGCCAAAAACCTTTACGGGGCGGTGCTCAATCAGGTGACGACGGGTTCTAACGGCACGTGTGGCAACTACCTCTGCAACGCCGCCTTCAGTCTGAGTGGTGGCTACAACGGACCCACCGGGAACGGCACGCCGAATGGGGTCACCGGCTTCTAGCGCCGTGGCGTCGCTCCGTGATTGTGCGTTGGTGGCCTACTCGTCGCTCGCGACGCGGTCGCGGTTAGCCGGTGAGGATTTGGCGGACTCCGCGGCGCGATACGGCAACAGCCGCTTTGTGATCACCGGGAAGATGATGGCGGACAACGCCGCGGTCACCACGAGCGCGCCGTAGTTGCGAGGTCCGAGCAAGCCGTTGGTGCGTCCGATCTCGGCCGTCGCGATCAGGAGGGTCAACGGCGCCATCAACGCCGTGCTGCCGGCCAGCGCGAGCCGCCAGGAGTAGCCACGGCGACGCAAGTACGGCGCGACCACGAGCCGCGGCACGCTGATCACGACGAGCACGACGGCGATAATCGGGATCAGTCCCACGACGTCGCTGCGCAGGGGCGTCTGCAACCCGACGGTGAGGAAGAACAACGGGATGAAGAAGCTGTTGGCCAGGCTCGTGAGACGAGTCGTGATGGCCTTGGCGTTTCCCATGACGGCGCGGAAGATGACGCCCGCGAGCAGGGCGCCGAGCACCGTGGGGATGTGATCGAGCCCCGCGAAGGCGACCACGACGAAGAGCAGGGCGAACGTCCCGCGCAGCCCCACTTCGACGGGGTCGTTGCGCAAGAACCAACGATGGAAGTGGTGGGGGGCGCGTCGGCGGGCTCGACTGAGCAGCGAGAGCGCGACGAGGACGAAGCCGATGAGCAAGATGGTCCTCGATCCGAGGAGCACGGTCGTGGCGAGCGAATCGTGCCGACTGGCCACGCTGATCGCGTTCAGCGCGACGAGGAAGAAGATCTCCGCGCCGGAACCGACCATCAGCACGTCGTTGGCGAAGGGCTCGCCCATCCACCCGTGCACGTGCAGGATCGGCACCGTGACACCGACCGACGTGGCCGCTCCCGCGAGCACCCACATCGTCGACGCCCCCGCGAGGTGACCGATGAGGAGTTCCGACGCGCCAAGCGAAATCGCGAACAGACCGGCGCCGAAGACGAGGTTGGAGCGCGACGCCCGCCAGATCTGGCGGAAATCGAATTCGAGCCCGACGAGGAACATCAGGATCAAGAACCCCATCTCCCCGAGTGTGGCGGCGACCCCGTCGCTCGCCGTCAGACTCTTGGGTACCACGAAGGCGAGCGCGATGCCGATGACGAGTTCGACCACGGCTCCGGGCACGCCGACGATCTCACCGATTAGGGGGCCGGTGAAAGCGGCGACCGCGAGCACAGCCAGTAAGACGCTGACGCTAAAGGTCATGTCGGATCCTCGATTTCGTGTCTCGCGAGCCCTCGGAAGACGTGCCAAGAACGTTCAATGGTTCGACGTTAATTTTCAAGATTGGCCGAAGGGCAAGAATTTCCGGTGAAAATCCTGTGAGCTGCCGCCAACTCCGTGCTCGTTCGAGTAGCGATTGCGCTGTCGATCAGGCCCGATGACGCACCGAGTCGCTCGTGACCCTGGAACGGACCGAAATTATTATCTAGGGTGACCGTGTCGCCATTCGTTCCTTAGTAAAATCTCAGGTATGAGTACCAGGGTGCGGTCGTAGTGAGTGTGACATCGATTCCGGGCGTGGGTGAGGAACCCACAACCTTGCGGCCGGTGCGCACCCCCGCGTCGGGACCCTGTCGGTGCAGTCGTCGTTCGTGCTGGCATACGCGCGACTGTCGCTCCAACGGTGTGGTTCGGATTCTTCGGGCGACCCCAGTGCGCGGGGGACCACAGACGACGGTCGTGCTCTGTCGCGAGTGCGCGGCACCCACCGGACGAAATCGCGTGGCCTGACGGCCCGCACCCAGTCGTTGGCGAGTCGGTTCGGGCCGACGGACTAGGCAATCGCCTCGTGAGGGCGGGCCGTTCGAACACCAGTCGCGTCGGCCTCGGTGGACGTCGCGTGGTGGGAGACCGTGATCGCACGGTCGCGTACCGTTACCGCTCATCATCGAAACGGACGCGGTTGCCGGGCACTCGCGCGAGACGATTCATTCGAGAACCGAGGTGGCGCGTCACGTCGCGGCGCGGGCGGACAGAATGAGAGTGAAGGGAGGTCGTCGTGCGGGTACGCATCGGATTGATCGTCGCCACGGTGACGATGTCCACCCTGCCGGTGATGCTCACGGGACCGGTGGGAGAGGCCTCGGGCGCCCCCTCGGCGTGCGTGGCGTCGCAGGTTTCACTCTCGGCGACGGTCGAGCGCGCCCGCTACGCCTCGGGAATCCCGGTGCACGTCACCGTGACGTTGGCGAATCATTCGTCGCACTCGTGTTCCTTCGCCACCGGACCGTCCTCGCCCGACTACCGCATCATCAATGGGACCGGCGCCACCGTGTGGGGATCGTGCTGGGTGGGCGGCGCACCGTCGCCCTGCGCGGACTTCCTCGTCCAACGAACGCTGCCGTCGGGGGCACGTTACGTGGACCGAGTCACCTGGGGTCAACGCACCGGTAGCCCCGACGTCCCCGTTCCCGCCGGCCGGTACCGATTCCTCGTCACGCTCGCCGGCGAGCGAGCCGAGACCTCGTTCGCGCTGAGCGGTGGCGCCGCGGTCACGGTCACGCTGGCCGGCGCGAATCGGCGCTACACCCTCGGTCTCGGCGCTCAGCTGGCCGTGCGGCTCCCCGTGACGGGCCTTCTGCGATGGACGTCGGCCCAATCCAGTGATCCGGCGGTAGTGGCACTCGTCGTCCCGGCCAGTTCCGTGCCGGGTGTCACCGTCTTTCGGGCTCTGCACCGGGGCGTGGCGCGGATCAGCGCCACGGGGAACCCCGTGTGCTACCCGCAGTGCTTGATGCCGAGCCGGCTCTTTTCCGTCACGGTCGTCGTGCGCGCCCCTTGATCGACGAGACGGGCGCGTCGTCGACTCGGTCGCCGAGACCGACCCACCACGACCGCGGTTCAGGTCGGTGGGGCCGGTGGCGCGTCGGCGAAGTTGAATCCTGAGGCGAAGACGCGCTCGCAGGCCGCCGCCACCGCGGCGTCGTAGACCGATCCCGCACCGCGCGCGATCTCGGCGAGTGCTTGATCGAGTCCGAGTGATGATCGGTACGGTCGGTGGTGGGCCATCGCCTCGACGACGTCGGCGACCGCGACGATCCGAGCCGGCAGCGTGATCGCTTCACCGCGCAACCCACTGGGATAGCCCGAACCGTCGAGTCGCTCGTGGTGCTGGTGTGCGACTTCGGGGATCGGGCTCGGGAGCCCACTGTGGCTCAAGATGTCGCCGCCGGTGGCGGAGTGTTTTTTCATTAACTCGAATTCGAGGGGATTGAGTCGGCCGGGCCGCGTGAGTATCTCGGCGGGGATCGACATCTTGCCGATGTCGTGCACCTCGGCGGCCTGACCGATCGCCTCGGCCACGTCGCGGCCGAGGCCCATCTCGAGGGCGATCGCCACGCTCAACGAGGCGACGTTTCGCTGGTGGCCCGCGGTGTAGGGGTCGCGCAGCTCACTCATCTCTGTGAGGGCCCGCAAGGTGCCGGTCAAGGCTGCGTTGAGCCGTTGGATGGACTGGACGTGGGAGAGGTCGAACTCGATCTCGTAGGACACGGCCTGCAACTCCTGCACGGTCCAGTGATCGAACTCGTGCTCGTGGTTGGTGAAGATGTTGAGGACGAGTCGTCGGTCGTGCGCGTCGAAGGGGATCGCGATGGCCGAGTGGAGGTCGAGCGACTCCATCTCGGTGCTCCACTCGCGCAGGATGGGCAGACTCGTCTCGTTGGCGACCTGGATGAGGCCCGATCGCGCTGCGGTCCCGGTCAAGCCCGAACCGGTCTTGGACGACGTGGACAGATCGGCCATGGCCTTGGTCAGGGCCTCCACCATGCCCGAGGCGTGGTGGATCGTCGTGGACTTGCCCACGCCTTCGGTGATGAACACGAGCGCGTACCGGCCCTTGGTGTGAAGGGCCTCACAGAGTGCCGCGAAGTAGTCGGCCTCGGTCTCGATCTCCGTGACGATACGGATGATGGCGAGGGTGACTTCGAGGTTGCGGCGGTTCTGGATCAGTTCGGTGATGTCGTAGTAGGAGGCGAGCACCCCGACGACGGCGTCATCGACCACGGCCGGATAGGTATTCACCGAGAGCCACCGGAAGGCCCGACCCCGAACGCTGAGACCGAGAATCGTTCCGAAGACCGTTCCTCCGGTCGCAAGGGTGCGGCGCACCGGATCGACGTCGTCGGTCACGGGTTCGCCGTGCTCATTCTCGGCGCGCCAGGGCAAGGTCGTCAGTGACTGGCCGACGAACTCGTCGCGTGCGAGCCCGAGCAACGAGAGGGCGGCCGCGTTACAGTCGCGCACGACGACGTCGCGATCGAAGAAGACCCAACCCATCGGCGTCGCCTGGCCGACGCCGCTGCTCTGCAGGGCCATTTCGAGGTTGTAGACCGACTCACTCGACACGCTCACCCCCCCGGTGCGACCACCCCCCGCGACTGCAACTTAATCGGATTCATCGGACCGCGGCGACTGTTTCACGTTAGGTCGACGCGGTGGAGGGAAGACCGGAATGCCATCGCCGCCGGTCTTCGAGCGACGCGTGGGAGGATGTGACGATGGACCGTTTGATTGTTGGCCGCATCCGCGACGCGCTTCTGAGCGGTCCGGGCTCGACGGTCCGTCGCGTCCGGGGGCTCGCCGCGGTAGTCGTGGCGAGCGGGCTCGCTTGGGCGCCGGCTGGTTCGGCGGCGAGCGCATCGAGGACGACGACCATCGTCGCGATCGGTGGTGCAAAGTTCCTTGGCGCGCCACCGGCCGCGCGTCGGGCCGTCGTCGCCGTCACGGCCGGTCGCTCGGGGCGCGGGTACTACGCCCTGCTCGCGGACGGTTCGGTGTCGGCCTACGGTGCGACGAACTTCGGGTCCATCGCCCCGGGGACGCTGCCCGCGGGCGCCACGGCGACCGGCATCGCGCTCGACCCCGCGACGGGTGGCTACTGGATCGTCTGTTCCAACGGCTTCGTGCGGGCCTTTCACGCGCCCTGGCGCGGCGAACCACGGATACCGTCGGGCGGCTGGGGCCAGTACCCGGCCGCCGTGGCCATCGCGAGCACGCCCAGCGGGTCGGGGTACTACGTACTGCGCGCGAACGGCGCGGTGAATGGCTTCGCCGCTCCCGGTCACGGCTCGCTCGCCGGACGGCTCTTCTACGGCACGACGGCGCCGGTCGTAGCGGTCTCTCTAGCGGTCGATCCGAAGACCGGCGGCTACTGGATCGCCACCTCGACCGGCGGCGTCTTCGGCTTCGACGCGCCGGTGTACGGGTCGCCGTTGACGCTCGTCCACGGGAGATACGACGGCGTCGCGACGGCCGCGATCGCCGCCACGACGACGGGCTACCTCGTCGCGCGGTCGAACGGCCAAGTCGACGCCTTCACGCCGGTGGCGACGCCGGTGTATGGCGTCCGATGGAGCCTCGCCTTCGGTTCGTCAGTGAGCGGCGTCTCCGACGCTGCGTCGTCCGGGGGGTACTACCTCGCCGTCGACCGCACGCCCCTTGGCGGGTACTTCAACCCGCTGCGCGCCGTTACCTCGCTGGTGCCCCAAGAGATCGACCAGGGCGTGGACTACTGCGGCTCGGGTCCGATCTACGCCCTGGGCGACGGCGTCGTCACCAATCTCTACGACGTGAACTGGCCGAGCGGCACGTTCGTCTCCTATCGACTCACCACGGGCCCGGCCGCGGGTCTCGTCGTCTACGTGGCCGAGAACGTTGCGCCAACGGTCACGGTCGGTGAGCGCGTGAACGCTGCGACGGTCGTGGGTGTCTTGCACGACGCCAAGACCTGCCTCGAGACCGGGTGGGCCCGCGCGACGGGTCCCGCGGGCTACGCCGCGGGCTACGGCCAATTCAATGGCAAGAACTCCACGGCCTACGGGATCAACTTCAGTGCTCTGCTCCAGGCCCTCGGCGCGCGTCCCGGGCTTCCACAACCCGACGGAGCCGCCGGGACACTACCGGCGACGTGGCCCACGTGGCCCACATCGTGACGGTGCGTCGGGTGACCCGATTAGTGGCGGGTGCTGGCTCGTTACTGAAAGAACAGGACGGCGGATTGGTAGGTGAGGTGCCCCGGGCGTCGACGATCGGGGCACGATCGCGCGTCGCGCGGCAACGTCCTACAGTGCAAAAGGAGGTGTGCAATGGACTGGGTGACGCGAGAACGACCCAAGACCGATCGGATTGCGTGTCCCTGGCTGATCCGACGGTTCATCGATCCGGCCGCGCAGTTCCACTTCGTACCGGCCGAGGTCGTCCTGCGCGTCGCGCCCGAGATGGGTGGGACCACCTTTGACGCCCCGGGGGCGACCTACACCCACCGCGACGGACGCTGCACCTTCGAAGTGCTCGTCGACGAGTTCGCGCTGGTTGAGAATCGCGCCCTCGTAAGACTCGCACGGATCGTGCACGCCGCGGACGTCGAGCAGGAACTGGGGAGTGATCCGGCGGGCGCGGGCCTCCTCGCGATCGGCATCGGCGGGCTCGGCGTGGAGGCCGACGATCACGTGCTGCTCGAACGGGCCCTCTTCGTCTACGACGCACTCTACGCGTGGTGTGAACTCGACGTCGCCGAGCGGTGAAAACGCCGCGGTTAGGGTTGGAAATCGCGGAGCCAGAAAGGCACGGGCGCGTCGATTGGTGCCAGCGCGCTACGCACCGATCCGAACCGTTCGTCCCGGTGGACCCACGACCGGTAGGCGGCGGTGATCTCCTCGCGGGTTCGTGCGACGAAGTTCCACCACATCAGGATCGACTCGCTGAAGGGTTCACCGCCTACGACGATCACGCGAGCCGGTTCGAGCGTTTCGATCCGCCACTCTTCGGCGCCGGGCGTGAAGTAGGCGAGCGATCCCGGCGCAACGGTGGACCCGTGGATCCGAATCGCCCCGCGCAACACCACGACGCCGTACTCGTAGGACGGATCGAGGGGCATCGTCGTCGTGCCGTGGACGTCCAGGTCCAGACCGACGAGCGAGGTGTCGTGCCGCGCGGGGCTGCTCGCTCCCAGCGCCTCGCCGACGAGGACGGTGACGTCGGCGCCGCCGACCGTGACGCGCGGGAGTTCCGCGTGGTGCTCGAAGACGCGCGACGACTGACGGGCTCCTTCGGGCTGGGCGATCCAGAGCTGGATCCCCTCTAGCGTGCCGCGGTAGGCGCCGGTGGGCTCCTCGGCGTGGGCGACGCCGAGGCCCGCACTCATCAGGTTCAACTGTCCGGGTCGAATCAGCTGTTCTGACCCGAGGCTGTCGTGGTGGAGTGCCTCGCCCTCGATCAGCCAGGTCACGGTCTGCAGCCCCGTGTGCGGATGGGGCCCGACGTCGAGGCCGCGCCCTTCGGTCACCTCGGCGGGACCCATGTGATCGGCGAAACACCACGCGCCGATGGTGCGACGGGTGCGTTGGGGGAGCGCGCGGCGTACCTCGATCGAACCGACCGTCGCGACGTGCGAGGCGAGGATTGCTGGCGCGGCTCCGGGGCTGGGTTCGTCAGTCGGGTCTTCCACCGGGACCTCCTCGATTCGCAGATTACCGTCGCGAGGAAAGACGTCACCCCGGCGACGCCGTGGGGCGCCACCGGGGTGGGCGTTGAACCGGACCACGCCGCGGTGAAGGGGCCTCGGTTCGCGGCGTGGTCCAGATGGTTGCTAGATCACCGACTCAGGGTCGACGATGCGATAGTGGCGCCAGCCGAGGAAGGTCAAGACCAGCATCAAAACGGCAAGCACGAGCATGGCGATGGTCGACCAGAGGGCGATGACTCCGAACATCCAGAAGGCGTACGCGGTGAGCAACGTTCCTCGCAGCGTCTGTCCTTGGAAGACGGTCTGGACCGTCTTGGCGAGCGCGGTGTTGGAGGGATCGGCGAGTGACGCCGAACTCAACTGGGCGTAGGTCTTGCCACCGGTAATCTCCTGGAGGTGGACGGCGATGAAGTGGTCGGCCCAGACCTCGGCCTCGCGACCGTTCAAGAGCTGCTGGCCGGCGTAGGGCGTCAAGAAGGGCTTGATCAGCGGGTTCTGGAGCTCCGGTGAGTTCTTGGCGGGGAAGTAGATCTTCTGTGCGGCGAGTTGACTGTGCACGGTGTTGTTGGCGAAGCTGTAGCCCCACATCAAGAGGCCCCCGGCCACCAAGAGCACGACGGTGAGCAACAGCCCCATCATCGTCAGTAATAGGTCAAGTGTCTTGCGTTTCATTATCTACCCCTTCAGTTGTGGTACGTGTCCATTCTCGCAGTGATGGCGTCAAAAACAGTAGGGGAGAAAGTCATTAGAGGGGAATCATATAGTTATCATAGGGAAAGCCGAACCAGCAGTAATCACAACCAAAAGTGTCACCATAAACATAGAAAACTGGCTGTTCGTTAGTTCGGTAAGACGAGACCAATACGTTCGAGATAGCCCACGCCCATGATGGCTGCCTCGCACCCGACCTCGGCCAATGCGGTCACGTCGGTATCGTCGCGCACGCCGCCGGCGGCGACGACGGCGAGACCACTCGCGCACGCCAGCGCGTAGAGGTCCAGATCGGGACCGCGCATCGTGCCGTCTCGTTCGATGGCGGTGACGTGCACTCTCGAGACGCCGGCGTCAACGCACCGCTGGAGCGCGTCGGCCACCTCGAGTCCGCCGTCGGCCAGCCAACCTCGCACCGAAATCCGACCGTCGCGAACGTCGAGGGCGACGACCAGCCGCTCGCGGAGCGCGTCGGCGAATTGGTCGAGGGAGTCGGCCGACGCCCAGGCCGCCGAGCCGACGATGACCCGGGCGGCGCCGACGTCGAGCGCCTCGCGCGCCTTCTCGATAGACCGGAGCCCCCCCGAGACCTGGACCGGTATCGAACCGGCGAGGTCGATGCATCGACGAACCAAGTCGAAGCGGGCAGCGCCCGAACGCGCCCCGTCGAGGTCCACCACGTGGATCATCGAGGGCGCCGTGCGGACGATGCGTGACACGAAGTCGTCGAGCGGGTGACGGAAGATGACGCGTTCGTAGTCACCCTGGTCGAGGCGGACGGCGAAGTCGCCTAAGAGGTCGACGGCGGGGATGAGTTGCATAGTAATGTTGTAGCAGGCTAGCATGATGGAATGACAAGTGGCAAGGTGGTACCGGCCGACACGCACGAGGAGACGGCGGGGCGATTCGACGAGTTGGTCGACGCCTTCGTCCGGTTGCGCGACCCCGACATGGTCTCGGCGTTCCTGCGTGACCTGTGTACGACGAACGAGTTGGACGCGATGGGCCAGCGTCTCCAGGTGGCGAAGTTGGTGGACGAAGGTCTGCCCTACCACGAGATTTCCCGGAGAACGGGCGCCTCCACCGCGACGGTGACGCGCGTCGCGCACTGGTTGCGCTACGGCGAAGGCGGGTACCCCGTCGTACTACGTCGGGGCCGGCGATGAACCGCCGCCTGACCCTCGCCCTGCCGAGCAAGGGCCGTCTCCGCGAACCGTCCTGGACGTTGCTCGAGGCGAGCGGCGTCGACCCCCAAGAGCCCGGCGAACGGGTCCTGCAGTCGCACTGTCGCAACGCGGACATCGACCTGTTGTTCGTGCGAGCCGACGACGTACCCGAGTACGTCCAAGACGGCGTCGTCGACTGTGGCATCACGGGCCTCGACCTGATCGACGAACGCCAGTGCGACGTGGAGGTGTTGTTACGACTGGGCTTTGGCAAGTGCTCGTTGCAGGCCGCGGTGCCCCTCGAGGACGGTGCGACGAGCATCGACGACCTGCGGGGCCGACGAATTGCGACGTCGCACCCGCGAATCACGGCTTCGGTCTTGGCGCAGCGAGGGATCGGCGCCGAGGTCGTGCGCGTCGGGGGGGCCGTGGAGATCTCGCCGCGACTCGGACTCGCCGACGCAATCGTGGACCTGGTCTCTACCGGCAGCACGCTGCGCACCAACGGGCTGCGTTCCATTGGCACACTCTTCGAATCGGAGGCGGTGCTGATCGGCCGGACCGGCTCGGACGACCTCGTGGCTCGAAAGATCCTCACGACCGTGCTCGGTAGCGTCACCAACGCTCGAGCGAATCGGTACCTGTTGTGCAACGTCGCCAAGGACCGCCTCCCCGAGCTCACCGCCCTCTTGCCGACCAAGGGGTCACCGACGGTCATGGACCTCGCGACGCCGGGCGTCGTCGCGGTCCACGCGCTGGTACCCGCGGCCGACATCTGGTCGCTCTTGCCCAAACTGGAAGCCTGCGGCGCGAGTTCGATCCTCACGTTGCCCGTAGAACGGATGGTGCCGTGAGTCGTCCCGTCGTGACCACCGAGCAGTTCACCATCGAGCAGATCGTCTCGGACGTCCGCGCCCGCGGCGACGAAGCCGTCGTCGAGTGGTCCCGTCGCCTCGACGGCACCGATGACCTCGTGCCGCAACGCGCCCGCGCCTACGGCGACATCCCCACCGCGGCCATCCTGGACGCCGCGCAGTCGGTCGCGACCTGGCACCGCGCCCAACGGCCGGCCGACGTCGTGTTGGAGGTCTCGCCCGGCGTGACCCTGGAACGCCGGTGGGTGCCGCTGCGGTCCGTGGGGATCTACGTCCCGAGCGGTTTGGTCTCGTCGCTCATCATGGCGGCGATCCCCGCGCGTGAGGCGGGGGTGGACCGAATCGTCGTGTGCACGCCGCCGCGCGGCGCGGCCGCGGTGGCGGCGGCGGCGGCGCTCTTGGGGATCGAAGAGGTCTGGGCCGTCGGCGGCGCGCAAGCGATCGCCGCGATGGCCTACGGCACCGCCTCGATCAGCGCCGTCGACAAGATCGTCGGGCCCGGCGGTGGCGCCGTGAACGCCGCGAAGCTGCTGGTGAGCCGCGACGTCGCCATCGACTTGCCCGCGGGCCCGAGCGAGGTGGTCGTGGTCGCCGACGAGGGCATCGACGAGGCGCTCATTCAGCAAGAGATCGATGCCCAGATGGAGCACGGGCCCGATTCTCGCGCCTTCGTCGTGCGCGTCGGCGACGACCTGGAGGCCGCCCTCGACGCCGTCGAAGGCTACGCCGCCGAGCACGTCGCGCTCTTGGGCGTGCGCGCCGAGTCGCTCGCCGGTCGGATCCGCAATGCCGGGGCCGTGTTCGTCGGGCCCTTCGCGCCCGTACCGGCCGGCGACTACGCGACCGGTGGTAATCACGTCCTGCCCACGGGTGGTTGGGCCCGATCGACCGGGGGGCTCGGATTGGAGACGTTCATGAAGTCGGTCACGATTCAGCGGGTGAGTGAGGAGGGATTAGCGCGATTGGCGCCGACCATCGAAGCACTCGCGGACCTCGAGGGGATGCCCATGCACAAGGCGACGGCCCGGCGATGACGACGCCACAACCGCTCGAGGCCTATCAGTGGCCGCTCTCGAACGAACGCATCGCTGCCGGTATCGGCGTCGACGCGCGACGGATCATCCGATTCGACGGCAACGTCGCACCGGCGCCGCCCGCGAGTGTGCGTCCGGCCGCGATCGCGGCGGCGCTCGCCGAGGTCAATGAGTACGATCGTGGCCGCTACGAACCACTGCGCGCGGCGATCGCGGCCCGTCACGGCCTCGACCTCGACCAGGTCGCCCTCGGCGCCGGCAGTGACGAGTTCATCGTGCTGGTGGCCCGCGTGTTCGCCGCCGGCGGCACGATCGCGACGGTGCCCGCGACGTCGTACTCCATGTACCGCTTCGCCGCGTCGATGGCCGGCGCGACCATGATCGACGACCCGGCCGCGGCCGACCTCGTGTTCGTCTGTCGGCCGAACAATCCGACCGGTGAGTTGCCCGACGTCCCCGTGGTGGCGGGCCAGCTCGTCGTCGACGAGGCCTACGCCGACTACGCGGGCGTGGATGCGCTGGGGGCGATCGAGGACGGCGCCATCGTGTTGCGGACGTTCTCCAAGGCCTTCGGGCTCGCGGGCGCGCGCGTCGGGTACGCGCTCGCCACGCCCGAGCTCATCGCCGTCCTATCCTCGCGCCAGGCACCGCTCTCGGTGTCGTCGCTCTCGGCCGCCCTCGCGATGGCGGCGCTCGCGAACCCGCCCGACGTGGCCCCGCAGATCGCCGAGCGGGAGCGACTCGCGGCTGGACTGCGCGAATTGGGACTCGTCCCGGCGCCCTCGTACACCAACTTCCTCTACATCCCGATGGACGACCCGCAGCGAATCGTCGACGTGATGCTGCCCCACGGGCTCGTCCTACGCGCGTTCGCGGGCGGGTTGCGCATCAGCGTTCGCGACGAAGTCGATGACGACCAACTCCTGGCCGCGCTGGCGAGCGAGTTGCTCGGTCGCGACGAGGTGGTGCCACCGGTGCACCACCGGCGCGCCACGGCCGAGACCCGTTTCTCGGTTCGTCTGCGGGTCCCCGGCGAGGGCCGGGTCCTGGTGCAGTCCGGCGAGGGGTTCTACGACCACATGCTCCAGCAACTGGCCTTCCACGCGGGGATGGACCTGCGCGTCGAGGGCGTCGGTGACCCCGAGACCGGCGACCACCACACCGTCGAGGACATGATGCGGACCTTTGGCGAAGCCCTGGACCTGGCGCTCGGGGACCGTCGAGGGTTGACGCGCTACGGCGAAGCCCGGGTCCCGATGGACGAGGCGCTCGCTCACGCCGTGGTGGACCTCTCGGGTCGGGCGACCGCCACGTTGTCGATCGACCCGGACCCGGGGATGGCGGCGCACGCGCTCGAGTCGCTGGTCCAAACGGCGCGGATCACGCTGCACGTCACGGCGACCGGGTCCAACGCGCACCACGTCGCCGAGGCCGCGTTCAAGGCCGTCGGCCGAGCGCTCGCCCAGGCCCTGGTTCGCGACGGTGGTCTCGTGCGCTCGACCAAGGGGTCGCTGTGAGCGAGGTCGTCATCGTGGACTACGGCGCGGGCAACACCCGGTCAGTGCAGGCGACGCTCGCTCGGCTGGGTCACTCGAGCGTGGTGAGCGCCGATCCGGCCGCGATCGCGTCCGCGTGGTACGTCGTGCTCCCGGGTGTCGGGTCGGCCCGCAGCGCGATGGCCCACCTGGGCGAGACCGGCGCCGCGACGGCGATCACCGATCGGGTCTCTCAGGATCGACCGGTACTCGGGATCTGCCTCGGACTCCAGCTGGCGCTGGAGTCGAGTGAGGAGGACGGGGGCGTCGACGGACTGGGCATCATCCCCGGACGGGTCGTGCGTCTGAGCGATGAGCGGGTCCCGCGACTCGGCTGGTCGATCGTCGACCCGTGGGGCGAGGCGTACTACTTCGCGCACTCCTACGGGGCCATCACTGCGGACGCGGTTGCCACCGCCGAAGGGGTCACTGCCGCGGTGTCACACGGGTCGTTCCTCGGCGTCCAATTCCACCCCGAGAAGAGCGGTCGGGCCGGCCTCGCGTTCCTGGATCAATGCCTCTCCCTCGTCTGATCCCCTGTCTGGACGTCGCCCACGGTCGCGTGGTGAAGGGCGTCAACTTCGTCGGGCTGCGCGACGTCGGTGACCCCGTCGAGCTGGCGGTGCACTACAGCGCCGGTGGCGCGGACGAGCTGGTCCTGCTTGACATCACCGCCACGCCCGACGACGTTGCGACGATGACGTCGGTAGTGCGCGCGGTGGCCGACGTCCTCGATATCCCCTTCACCGTCGGTGGCGGTGTTCGCACCGTCGCCGACGCGTCGCGGATCATCGAATCTGGCGCCGACCGCGTGTCGCTCAACTCCGCCGCGGTCGTCTCACCGGACCTGATTCAAGAGATCGCCGACCGATTCGGCTCGCAGGCGGTGGTCGTCGCCATCGACAGCGGCGCTGGGGTCGTCCACACGCACGGTGGCCGCACGCCGACCGCTCGGCGCAGCGTCGAGTGGGCCCGCGAGGCCGCCGAACGAGGCGCGGGCGAGATCCTGCTCACCTCAATCGACCACGACGGACGTCGCGCGGGCTTCGACCTGACGCTCACCGCCGAGGTGCGCGACGCCGTCGGCGTGCCGGTCATCGCTTCGGGGGGCGCGGGCAACGCCCAGCACGTGGCCGACGCCTTGCGGGTGGCCGACGCCGCCCTGGTGGCCTCGATCGTCCACGAGGACCCCGCTGGACTGCCCGGGTTGCGCCGGGCTATCGAATCGTGTGGCGTGCACCTGCGCCCGTGGAAGGAGTGACGTGAGTGAACTTCGGGCGGCCATCGTGCAAGACGACGACACGGGACGGGTCTTGATGCTCGGTTGGATGGACGACGAGGCGCTGGCGTTGACGCGGTCGACGGGGCTCGTGCACTTCTTCTCGCGGTCGCGACAGCGTCTGTGGATGAAGGGCGAGACCTCGGGCAACACGTTGCGCGTCGTCGAAGTCGTGCCCGACTGTGACGACGACGCCGTTCTCGTGCGGGCCCGACCCGACGGACCGACCTGTCACGACGGTTCGACGTCGTGCTTCACGCCCTGGCTGTGGCGCACGATCCTGCGCCGGGAGGCCGAGGACGCATCCGGTTCCTACGTCGCGACGTCGCTCAAGTCCGGCGCGTCGTTCGCCGCTCGCAAGGTCGGCGAGGAGGCCACCGAGGTGGTCGTGGCCGCGCTCGCCGAGAGCGACGAGCGAGTCGTCAGTGAGGCGGCCGACCTCTGGTTCCACTTGCTGTTGCTCCTGCGGAGTCGCGGTCTCGACCCCGCTGACGTCGAGGACGAGCTTCGCCGCCGCCAGCGCGGTTGAGCGAACTGTTTCGCGAAGTTCATTCCACCCCCACGGATTCGTCACGGACCGTTCATTGCGGGACCCTAAAAAGGTCCCCATGCACATGCCAATCAAGAAACCAGGAAGCCACCCCGCGCGGTTCGCCGCCGTGGCGATCGCCGTCACCGCGGCCTCGTTGTCCCTATCGGTGATGGGGGCGAGCGCCTCGGCCAAGTCCGCCGGACCGACCCTCGTCGTCTATTCGGCGCAGGGGTACGACTCGGCTACCGTGAAGGCGTTCAACGCCACCCACCCCGGGTTCAATGTCACGCTCAACGACAACTCGACCGGTCCGCTCCTCCAGCAGATTCAGGCCGAGGGCAATCATCCCACCTGGGGGGTGCTCTGGGTCGACGGTGCCCAGGCGTTCGCCCAGTTGGACCGCGAAGGGCTGCTCGCCAAACACATCGTGCCCAAGGTCTCCTTTGACACGGTGGGCCGCGCGAACATCCCGGCCGACGGCAGTTACGTGCCGACGGGTCTCACCGCGACCGGCGCGTTGGTCTACGACTCCTCCCAGATCAAGGCCTCCCAGTTGCCCAAGACGTGGGCCGACCTGCTCAAGCCGCAGTTCAGGGGTATGGTCGGCATGAACGACCCGAGCCAGTCGGGTCCGACCTACCCGCTCATCGCGGGCGTCATGAGCTACCTGGGTCACTATCGATCCGGCTCGACGACGGCGGCCGTGAAGGCCGGCGAGGCCTACTTCACCAAGCTCAAGGCCAACGGCTTGGTGATCAACGCGACCAACGGTCCCACCCTCGGCGCTATCGCGGCGCACACGATCAAGATGGCGATCATTCAGAGCTCGGCCGGGTACGGCGCCGAGGTGTCCACCTCGCCGACCTTCCGGGTCGCCTACCTGAACCCCGTCACCGCGCTGCCCGGCGTGATCGGGATTGACGGCAAGATGCCCAAGGTCGTCCAAGGCGAAGCCCAGAAGTTCGTCGACTACGTCCTCTCGCCGCGGGGTCAGCACGTCATGCAGATCGGTGACCCCCAAGGCGACTCGCTCTTCTGGCCGGTGCTGAACGGCGAGAAGCCCGCTAACAAGGCGATTCCGCCACTGACGTCCGTGCCGATGCAGACGACCAACCCCGCCGTCTGGGGACCGCTCGAATCGCGCATCAATACCTGGTTCAGCGCCAACATCAACAACGGTTAGACCTCCCCGATCAACCGTCCCCCGCGGCGCTGCGGCCCTCGTGGCCGCAGCGCCGCCCTTCGAAGGGCCCCTATGGCGACTGAACTAACCACGATCCCGCCACCGCTCGCGAACCGTCGCCGACGTCTGTCGGCGAGTTCGGTCGTGCTGTGGGTGGTACTCGGGCTGCTCATCATCGCGCCCGTCGTCTCGTTCCTATTGCTCGCGACCAGTCCGAGGCTCTTCCAGCAGGGCCCGCAGTACTTCACCCTTCACTACGTCGCCGAGGCCTTCGGGGGCTCGACCGGCCGGGGCATCGTGGACTCGCTCTGGGTCTCGCTTACGGTGTCGGTCGTGGCGGTGGCGGTGGCGACCACCTTCGCGTGGCTGATTCACCGCACCAACGTCTACGGACGGCGGGTGTGGGCCGTGCTGATGTGGTTGTTGTTGATCGTGCCGACCTGGATGATGACCCTCGGCTGGAGCGACCTACTCCAGCCCTACGGTGCGGCCAGCTTCTTCGGGGTCAACACCCACTTCATCTACGGGGAGTTCTTCGGCCCCCTCGGCATCGTGCTCGTGCTTAGCACGGCGGCCCTGCCCTTCGCGTACTTCGTCATCTCGGCGGGCATGCGCGGTCTCGGCTCGGAGTTCGAGGACGCGGCGCGCATCCACGGCGCCTCGCGGTGGCGGACCTGGCAGACGGTGCTGCCGATCATCGCCCCGGCAATCCTCAGCGCTTTCGCGATCAGCTTCGCCGAGACCATGAGTGACTTCGGCGTCGCCTTTACCTTGGGCTATCACGCCAACTTCCCGATGGCGACCTTCACGCTCTTCAACGCGATCAGCAACTTCCCGGCCAACTTCCCGGTCGCCGCGGTGATCGCCATCGTGCTCGTCCTCTCGACGATTCCGCCGATCCTCCTGCAGTCGCGCGTCATGCGCCGTCGCTCGTACGCGGTGCTGTCGGGGCGCACCCGCCCCGCGCGCCAGCGCGAGTTCCGTCCCCTCGGTCGCGTGGGCGCGACGGCCGGAATCAGCGCAGTCTTTCTCATCGCGCTCGGCGTCCCGATATTCGGAGCCGTCGCCGGATCGTTCGTGACGAACCTCGGGATCTACTCGTCGGGCCCCGTCCAACTGTCGACGACGTTCTACCAACAGGTGCTGCACCCGTCAATCGCCGACAAGAGCCTCGCGGCACCGCTCGTACTCTCCAATCAGCTCGGTCTGGTGGTCGCCTCGGTGACCGGCCTGCTCGCCATCGTCCTGGCCCGGCGACTCATCACCAACGTCGGCGGTTGGAGTCAGCGCATCACCGACGTCTTCCTCCTCGGCTCGGTCGCGGTCCCCGGCGTGGTGTTGGGCGTCGGCTACATCTTCTTCTACAACCTCTCGTTCATCACCGGCCACATCGTGGACCTTTACAAGACCCTCCCACTCCTGATGCTCGCGCTCGTCGCCAACTCGCTGCCCGGCCAGACCCGTTTCATGGCCGGGCCGGTCGGCCAGATCCAGCCGTCACTCGCCGAGGCGTCTCGGGTCCACGGTGCGTCGCGGTGGCGGACCTGGCGAACGACGAGTCTGCCCCTCTTCTCGCGGGTCTTGCTCTGGGGGTGGTTGCTCACGTTCACCAAGACCATCGCCGAGCTCGCGATCGCCCAGATCCTCTATCCACCCAGTCAGGAGCCGGCGTCAGTGACCATTCAGGCCTACCTCGCGAACTTCCAACTCGGTACCGGTACGGCGATGACGGTCTTGACCCTGCTCGAGATGCTCGTGGTCATCGTGGTCGCCCTCGGCCTCTACCGGCTGCTCACCCCGAAGGGCTGGCGTCGGATCGGCTGGAGTGGGGTGAAGTCATGACGTCGCCGCTCGTGGGGGCGGCCGGGATATCGGTCGAGCGGGTGGCCAAGCACTTCGGTGAGAAGGTCGCGCTCGACGAGGTCAGTCTCGACATCGCACCCGGTACGTTCCTCGTTCTGCTCGGACCGTCGGGGTCGGGCAAGACCACGCTCTTGCGCTGTCTCGCAGGGATTGAGCGCCCGACCAGTGGTTCGATCCGCATCGATGAACGGGTCGTGGTCGGACCACGTGAGTTCGTCGCGCCCGAGAAGCGGGGTCTCGCAATGGTCTTCCAGGACTACGCCCTCTGGCCGCACCTCACCGTCGCCAAGAACGTCGCGTTCCCGCTCGCGCGGTCCCAGCGGTCCAAGGACGAGCGGTCATCGCGGGTGAACGACCTCCTCGAACGCGTGGGTATCGCCCACCTCGCGGACCGCTACCCGAACGAGCTGTCCGGGGGCGAGCAACAGCGCGTCGCACTGGCGCGCGCGCTGTCGGCTGACGTGGGGCTGATCCTCTTCGACGAACCACTCTCCAACCTCGACGCCGACCGACGCGAGCAACTTCGCGTGGAGATCGCCACGCTGACCCGCGCCGCCGGCGCGACGGCCGTGTACATCACCCACGACCAATCCGAGGCCTTCGCCCTCGCCGACCGCGTCGGCGTACTCAACCACGGGCGACTCGTGCAACTCGACACCCCCGAAACCATCTACCGACGCCCGATCGACGCCTTCGTCGCGCGGTTCACGGGTCTCGCGGGGGAGTTCCCCGCCGCTTTCGTCACGGCCACCGGGCCCGGTCGCTTCGACGTTACGTTGCCCTGCGCGCCCGACCAGCGGATCGACGCGACGGCCACCCAGCCGATCCGCCCCGACGAGCCGGTGAGCCTGTTCGTGCGAGCCGCGGGCGTCACCCTGCAGGGCCCGGGCGAGTCGCGCGGCCTGCCCGGGGTGATCGTCGACGCCGCGTTCAACGGTCGCGGGTACGAGCACGTGGTCAGCGTCGGCACCGACGCGGTCCTTAGTAAGGTCTTCTCGTCGCACCGGTTCGACCGGGACCACGCCGTCAGGGTCTGTTTCGACTCGTCCGCATGTTTTGTGATGAATCCGGGGAAGGTGGATCGATGATTGGGGTTACGACGGGATCGACGGGCGTCGTGGTGCTCGTCGGCGCAGTATTCCTCGCGTGCGCGGTCGAGATGGTCGAGGCCCTGACGATCGTGCTCGCGGTGGGCCACACGAGAGGGTGGCGTTCGGCCTTCGAAGGAACCGGCGTCGCACTGGTGACTCTCGCGGCGCTCGTCGCCGTCTTCGGCCCGGCGCTCGTGCACGTGCCGCTCAGCGCGCTGCGATTGGTCGTGGGCGGCGTCCTGCTGATCTTCGGCATGCAGTGGCTGCGCAAGGCGATTCTGCGTTCGAGCGGGCTGAAGGCGATGCACGACGAGGACGAGATCTATCGGGCCAAGGTCGCCGAGTTGGAGGCGGCGGGCGCGAGTCAACGCGACCGGATCGCCTTCGTGATGGCCTTCAAGGGCGTGTTCCTCGAAGGGCTGGAGGTGGTGATCACCGTGCTCACCCTCGGGACGTCGGCGCACCGGTTGGGTTTGGCGGCGACGGTCGCGGCCATCGCGGTCGTCCTGGTCGGGGTCGTCGGTGTCGTCGTGGCGAAGCAGCTCTCCAATGTCCCCGAAAACGCCATGAAGATGGGGGTCGGCGTGCTGCTGGTCAGCTACGGGACCTTCTGGACCGGCGAGGGGCTGAAGGTCCGCTGGCCCGGCAACGACGTGATGCTCGTCGGCTTCGCCGCCCTCTACCTCGTCGTGACCTGGGCCCTCGTGGTGTACCTCCGTCACGAGCGGCGCGCGACGCGAGAGGTGGCTGCGTGAAACCCGGCGAGCGCTCTCCACTCGCCTGGCGCTTGATCAAGGGCTTCGGCATGTTCTGGTGGGATTTCTTGATCGGTGACACGCCCGAACTCTTCGTCGCGGCGATCGTCATCATCGGCGTGGTCTCGTTGTTGAGCCGCGTTGCACATCTCAACGCGGTCGCGGTGATCGCGTTACCCCTGCTCGCGATCGTGGCGCTCGCACTCTCCATCCGACGTGCCGTCCGGGGTGAGAAACGCCGCCCGTGACGGGCGATGATGGATCGACAACCTGATACGAAACCAGTTCGAACGCTGAGCTCTCGTTGCGCGTCGTGATCCTGCACGAATCAGAGATAGTGGGGCGGCACTTCGTGTTGCACGCGACGAAGTTGGCGGATCTCCTCTTTGAGTCGCGCAATCTCGGCGCGCAACTGCGCGATCTGTTCGACTAGTTCCTCACGGGACGGTTCGCCACTCACCGAACAACCTTGTCACAGTCGACCGGTCCCGTTCGCGTTCAGAGTGGTGGGGAACCTCGTCGTCTGGTTCGTGCACGACGTGGAGACACGGGGTCGACGCTGTTGGGCGTCGAGTGGGTCGGAGGACTCACCGACGCGACGGCGCAGCTTGGTCAGTCCGCGGTCGCCGCCCTGATGAACGGCGCGAAACTTGCGCCGGCTCGGCGACGCCTGCGCCGTCAACTCTCAGGAATCTCCCAACGAACTTCCAGGTCACGAGGGGTAGGATGGACTGCGCCCACTAATTGGTGAAAATCACAGATGTCCCGGGCGAGGAATAGGCGGTACGTATCCCATGAGTCGAGAGTTCCTAGACCTGCCAGAGCGCACGAGCAAGCCTCGCCACTACGGACTGACCATGGCGATCGACAAGGGCTTGCCGCTCAACTACTTCGCCGACGTCGTGCGCGGGGCGAGTGACTACCTCGACTTCGTCAAGTTCGGGTGGGGCACGTCGGTCGTCGACCGCAACGTCCACGAGAAGATCACGGTCCTGCGCGGTGAGGGCGTGGACTTCTATTTCGGGGGCACGCTCTTCGAGAAGTACGTGCTCCAAGACCGCTTCGACGACTTTCGCACGATGTGCCGCTCCTACGGGTGCGAGTTCGTCGAGGTCTCCAACGGCACCATCGACCTCAATGACGCGAAGAAGGCCGAGTACGTCGCCGAGTTGGCCAAGGATTTCTCGGTGATTTCGGAGGTTGGTTCTAAGGATCAAGTCAAGTCCGAGAACATGGCGCCGCACAAGTGGATCGGCTACATCGGGGACGACCTGGACGCCGGCGCCGTGCTGGTGACCCTCGAGACCCGTGAGAGTGGCCAGGGCGGAATCTGCCGGCCGAACGGCGAGTTGCGATTCGGACTCATTGAGGAGATCCTCGCCAGCGAGATCAGCGTCGACCGGTTGCTGTTCGAGGCCCCGAACCTCGAACTGCAGAGCTACTTCGTCAAGCGGATCGGTCCGAACGTGAACGTGGGCAACGTCGCGACGACCGACATCATCGGACTCGAGACGGTCCGGCTCGGCCTGCGCAGCGAGACGCTACTGTCATTCGAGCCCAACATCGAAGGGGCGTTCCAGGAGAGGCTGTGAGAGAGAGTCGCGACGTATTCCACCTCGCGGTGCCGGCCTACGACTTATCCGAGACCGTGTCGTTCTACGTGACCCAGCTCGGGTGCAAGTTGGCCCGCCGCTACGACGATCGCGTGACGCTGGACTTCTTCGGCGACCAGTTGGTCTGCCACCTGACTCCCGGCCCGAGCGACCCGACCGACGTCGCCGAGTTGTCGATGTACCCCCGGCACTTTGGCGTGACCTTTCGAGACGGCGCTGACTTCGACGCGGTGCACCGACTCTGCGAGCAGCGGGCCGTGCCGTTCTTCCATCCCCTGAGCACTCGGTTCGAGGGTCGCGTGGAGGTTCATCGGACGTTCGTCCTTCGCGACCCCGCGTCGAACCTGATCGAGTTCAAGCACTACGCCGACCCGCGGATGATGTACTGATCGCCCCGGCGATACCTCACCCCGCGGGGTCGGATCGTTCGCGATGGAACCGCCGGCAACGATCGATCACCTCGGCGGTGGACCTCGTCGCCGAACCCTACGCGAGTGGGCGGTCGCGCACGTCGGTCGTCCACACGCTGGCGTTGTCCACCGGGTACCACGCCGTTTGCGCGAAGGGCGTCCCGGCGCAGTAGGCGCGAAGGGCGCGGACGGTTCCGCCGTGGGTGACCAACAGGATCCGCGCGCCGTGGTAGTCCCGTCGAAGTTGCTCCAACCACGTCCCGACGCGCTGGTAGAGATCGTTGAGCGACTCGCCACCCTCGGGACGGGCGTCGGGGTCCACGACGAGGTCGTCGACGAATCCGGCGAGCGACACCGGTACGGCGTCGAGGGCACCGCCCTCGTAGATCCCGTACGATCGTTCGCGCAGCGCGGACGTCGTGACGATTTCGACGTCACGTCCCCGCCCAACGATGGCCGCGGTGTCACGGGCCCGGCGTAGATCACTGGTGACGATGACGTCGAAGACGGTCCCGGCGAGGCTCGACGCCGCCTCGAGGGCCTGACGCTCCCCGCGTTCGGTCAGGGTCGCTTCGTCGTTGTGGCCCTGGGTGAGACGTAGTTGGTTCCAGGTCGTCTCCCCGTGGCGCAGCAGGACGAGACTCGCCGACGCCGGGCCCGGTTGCATGTCGACGAGCGTACCGGTGATCAGGTGTAGCCGACCATCGTCGAACGTGCGACCCCGTGGTCGGCCACGGCGTGGGCGAGGTCGGCGAGGAACTCGTCGACGTGGGCGCCGTGAATCGGCGCGATCATCATCTGCACGCCCGACGGGTTGTGCACGCGATTGAGGTGCCAGCCGCGGGTGTCCATGACGTCGGCGATGGCGAAGATGTCGTCGCGCTCCGAGGTGAAGGACATGAGCGGCCCGATCGACGCTCCAAGGATCTTGAGACCGGGCAACGCCGTGACGCCCTCACGGAAGCGTCGCGTGGTCTCGAGCAGTCCACGCATGATCTCGGTGTAGCCGTCCTCGCCGAGGTAAGTCAGCAACGCCCACGAAGCCGCGACCGGGCTCGCCGCCCGTGCACCGGCGACCGACGCGTTGCGGTAGCGACCCGGCGGCCAGATGTCATAGTCGAAGATCTGGTGACTCAGCCAAGCGGCGTCGCGGTAGACGATCACCGACGCACCCTTGGTCACGTAGCCGTACTTGTGAATGTCGCACGACATCTGGGTGACGCCCGGCAGACGGAAGTCGAAGGGGGGGATCGCGTGGCCGAGCCGTTCCATGAAGGGCAACACGAAGCTGCCGATGCACGTGTCGGAGTGGAAGGGGATCCCGCGCTCCAGGGCCCCCGAGGACAACTCCTCGATCGGGTCGATCACGCCGTGGGGGAAGCCGTAGGCCGATCCCACGATCAGCACGGTGTTCTCGTCGACTCGCTCGAAGAGCTGCGCGACGTCCGCGGTGAACTCGGGGGTGAGCGGGGTGGCTCGGGCTTCGAGCCCAGTGTAGAAGGCCGCTTTGGCGAAGGCCGGATGGGCCGAGGAGGGGAAGACGATGTTGCCCTTCGTGATCCCCCGTTCGACACGGCCCCGCTCTCGGCTCACGAGCACTGACAATAGGATCGACTCGGTGCCGCCCGAGGAGAATCCCGCGCCGCCGCTGAGCGGCGCGTTGACGAGCGAGGAGACCATGTCGAGGACTTCGGTCTGCATGGTGCCGAGACTCGGGAAGCGGGTCGGGTTGAGGGCGTTCTCGAAGAGGTACGCGTTATTGGCCTCGGACAGGACGGAGTCGACGTCGGCGCGTCCGGTGGGGTAGACGAGGTTGAAGGTCCGTCCGCGCTGCCAGTCGGCGTCGGCGGTCTTTCGTTCGAACAGTTCTGAGAACACCGCCGCGGCCGATTGACCGGTCGGCGGGAACGGGGTGCGGGCGGGCCTGTTCGGGACGTTCTCGTCGACGCGACTGGGCGGGGTGGCCATCTCTACCTCCGTTCGCCGGGGCGGTGCGCCTCACGGACCGCGGTGGCGAACCGCTCCACCGTCACTGCTCAGGTTATCCGTTGGGCCGATTGGTCTCCCGTGGCGAGGCAGTCGCACGCGCGCACTGGCTCGACGGGGCGTCTCATCGCTGGCGTGTCGTGACGACGACGAGAGCAATCGCGGAGGTGGAGGCTCGACCGGCTGACCGGTTCGCCGTGAGGGCCCGCGGTCTTCCTGAGAAAATTGTCGGATTACCCGGTCACTGCCGGCCAAAACGACACGGGCAATCCGTGGTCGCTCGATGAACCGTCGTTAGTGTTTCTTCTCGTAGTGATCGAAGCGAAACGGGGGATATATGGCAGTGGATGAGGTGACGACACGAGAGGACGCGCGGCTTACCGCTCTCGGGTACCGCCAGGAACTTTCGAGGGTGCTGTCACTCTTCGACAACTTTTCGGTGGCCTTCAGTTATCTGAGCCCGATGGTGGGAATCTACTCGCTCTACGTTATCGGTCTCGGTGCGGGGGGGCCGCGCTACATCTGGACGATACCGATCGTTGTCGGTCTGATGACGCTGGTGGCACTGGTCTTCGGTGAGCTCGCCAGCGAGTACCCCCTCTCGGGTGCGCTCTACCAGTACGGCAAGTACAACGTTGGACCCCGCTACGGCTGGTTCGTCGGATGGATCTACGGCTTCGCTCTGCTCGCGACGGTGGCGTCGGTGGACTCGGGGGCGGTCAGTTACGTCGCCGACCTGTCGAACATCTGGTTCAAGACCCACCTCAATCCGGGGGACCACCTGACGATCTTCGTCGTCACGGGCGTGATCATCGTGCTCTCGGCCCTACTCAACTCCATCGGCGCCAAGATTATGGGCCGAGTGGCCCGGTTCGGGGTGTACGTCGAGACGATCGGAACCTTCGGCGTGTTCATCGCGTTGGCGATCCACGGCTTCCACCAGGGTTTCGGCTTCACCTTCACGACCCAGGGCGTCGAGCACGTGGCGGGCAACCCCTTCGGTGTGAACTTCGGCGGTCACTGGTGGACCGGCGCCGCGCTCGTCGCGGTCCTCGCCAACGTCTACATCTTCTTCGGGTTCGAGTCGGCCGGTGACATCTCCGAGGAGACCGTGGACGCCCAGCGCCAGGTGCCCAAGGCCATGCGAAACGCTCTGCTCTACGGCGGGATCGCGTCCTTCGTCCTGGTGCTCGGGCTCTTGCTCGCCACGCCGAAGTCCGGTATCGGCGCCGTGGTCGCTGGCGGCATCCCGGTCCTGCTCGCCGCGCTGCCGAGCTGGCTCCAGGACTTCTTCCTCGTCATGGTCATTATCGCCTTCTTTAGCTGCGGCACGGCCGTGCAAGGCGCGGGGGCGCGAGTCGCCTTCGCGTTGGCCCGCGACGGCGCCGTGCCGGCGAGTGCCAAGTTGAAGAAGGTGTCGGCCCGTCACAAGACGCCGACGAACGCGATCCTGGTTGGTACGATCGTCCCGTTCGTCTTCTTGTTGTTGGTCCTGATCAATCCGTCCAAGAACTACCACATCCTGTGGTTCGACTACCCGGCCCACATCAACGCGCTCTACGCCCTCGTGTCGTTCGCGACTTCGGGGATCTACCTGTCCTTCTTCTTGACGGTGCTTGGGGCGCTCATCGCGCGCCGACGCGGCTGGACGCCGAGTGGGAAGTTCACGCTCGGCCGCTGGGGCGTGCCGGTCGCCGTCGGTGGCGCGGCCTACCTGCTGTTGATGTTGGTCAACATCGTGTGGCCGAGTTCGATCACCAGCGGCCGCGGCGCCCTGTTCAACTACGGCTGGGTAACCCTGTTGGTGATGGTGGTCATCGTGGGCGCCGGTGCCCTCTACGAAGGTTTCGCCCGTCCCGACAAGTCGGTGTCGAAGCACCGAATCGAGGAGTAATCGAATCGAGCCAGGTCCCGGGTTACCGGGACCTGGCTCGACGTCGAGAATCGCGGTCGATCGTCCGTTGCGCAAGCGTCGCCACGACGGTCGCGCTTCGAGCCGATCAGGGGAACAGGCCGCGGACCTCGGTCGCCTCGGCGATCCGTTCGACGCCGACGGCGATCGCCGTCTCGCGCAACGTCACGTTGAGTTCCTTGTGGCGGTTCCAGATGTGGTTGAACGCCTCGCTCATCGTCTTCTCGAGTCGCTGCTGGAAGAGTTCGGGCTCCCACATGAACCCTTGGAGGTCCTGGGCCCACTCGAAGTAGGAGGCGACCACGCCGCCGGCGTTCGCGAGCACGTCGGGGATGACCGGGATATTGCGGCTCGCGAGGATTGCCGCTCCCTCCCCGGTGGTCGGACCGTTCGCAGCCTCGACCATGATCGAGGCCGCCATCGTCTGCGCGATCTCTTCGGTGATGACGCCACCGAGGGCCGCGGGGATGGCGATGTCGCTCGGGAGCTGGAAGAGTTCCTCCGCCGGGACCGTCTGGCTGCCCGGGAAACCGACGACCGTGCCGGCCTCGGCGTAGTGGGTCGCCATGGCCGAGGCGTTGATCCCCTCGGGCACGTGGATCGCGCCGCGTACGTCGGCGATCCCCACGATCTTCATGCCGCGGTCGCTCAGTAGTTTGACCAGCGGGGCACCGACCTTGCCGTAGCCCTGGATGACGACTCGCTGCTCATTGGCCATCCGTCCCATGCGCTGGAGCAGCGCCGTCGTGACGATGGTCACACCGAGCGAGGTCGCACCGGCGTGACCGAGGCTGCCGCCGATGGACAGCGGCTTGCCGGTGACCACGCCCGGGGTGTTGTGGCCGCGCAGCATCGACACCGTGTCCATGATCCAACTCATCACCTGGAAGTCGGTGTTGATGTCGGGGGCCGGGATGTCCCGGTCGGGCCCGATCATCGGGGCGATCGAGAAGGCGTAGCGGCGCGTGAGGCGTTCCAACTCGCCGCGCGAGAGCGTCGCGGGGTCCACCTTGACCCCGCCCTTGGCGCCACCGTAGGGGATGTTCACGACGGCGCACTTGATCGACATGTCCGCGCTCAGCGCCGCGATCTCATCGGCGTTCACGCTCGGGTGGAATCGGATGCCGCCCTTGCCCGGTCCCCGCGACGTGTCGTGTTGAATGCGCCAGCCGGTGTACATCTCGACGTCGCCCGAGTCCATCCGGACCGGTATGGCGACCTCGAGGATGCGCTCGGGGGCGACGATCCTTGTGATCATGTCATCGTGGAGTCCGAGCAGGTGCCCGGCCTCCTCGATCAGCGATACCACTCGTAACCACGGATTGAACTCGTGGGGTGGGGTCTCATTGGGACGTGTGACCACGTTGTCACCAGCCTTTGCTCTCGTTGAGAGCGTCGGTGCCCTCCCCACCAGCGTAGGACACGGGGCACGGGCTCGTACGCCACCATCCTGTACGCTGACGATTTTGGAGAGAGGATCAACGGTGAAGATTTCCACGATGCTCAGTTACGCCGGCGGCTTCAAGCAGGCCGCTCGCGACGTCGCCGAGATGGAAACGGCCGGTCTCGATCTCGTCTGGGTGGCCGAGGCCTACGGTTTCGACAGCCCCTCCCTGATGGGCTACCTGGCGGCGCTCACCGAGCGCGTGGAGATCGGCGCGGCGATCCTGCCGATCTACACCCGTACGCCGACGCTGATCGCCATGACGGCCGCGGGAATCGATGCGTTGTCCGATGGTCGCTTCCACCTCGGTCTCGGGGCGTCGGGTCCCCAGGTGATCGAGGGCTTCCACGGCGTGCCCTACACCAACCCACTCGGGAGAACCCGCGAGATCGTATCGATCTGTCGCGACGTGTGGCGCCGTGACGCGCCACTCGAGCACCACGGCAAGAACTTCACCCTGCCCCTGCCACCTGAGCAGGGCACGGGGCTCGGCAAGCCCCTCAAGATCATCGCCCACCCGGTCCGGTCCGCGATCCCGATCTGGATCGCGTCGCTCGGCGAGAAGAACGTGTCGCTCACCGCCGAGATCGCTGACGGGTGGATCCCGATCCTGTTCATTCCCGAGCGGGCGAACGACGTCTGGGGTGAGGCCCTCGCCGCTGGACGGGCTAAGCGCGACGGCGCCCTGGGCGAGCTGATGATCACCGCCGGTGGGTTACTCGCCATCGGCGAGGGCGAGGAGATCGTCGCGTTGCGAGAGCTGCAGCGCTCGATGGTGGCCCTCTACGTCGGGGGTATGGGGGCCAAGGGCAAGAACTTCTACAACGAACTCGCGATCCGCTACGGCTACGAACGCGAGGCCGCCGAGATCCAGGACCTCTACCTCGCCGGCAAGAAGCGCGAGGCCGAGGCCGCGGTTCCCGCCGAGTTCCTCGAGCTGACGACCCTCTGCGGGCCGGCGAGCTACGTCGCCGAACGGGTGGCCGCCTTCGCCGAGGCGGGGGTCACCCACCTCCAGATCCATCCCCTGCCCCAGGCCGGCCAGAGCGCGGCGTCACTGATCGAGGCCGTTCGATCGATGGTCGACTAGTCGGACGGGCCGCGACTGGCGTCGCGGCCACCCGACGCGAGCCACGCGGCGAACATCGTCGCGTAGGCGCCGTGAGACGCGAGCAGTTGACTCGGTGTGCCCGATTCGACGATGCCGCCGTGGTCCACCACGACGATGCGGTCCGCCCGTTGCGCCGTGGTCAAGCGGTGCGCGATCAGAATCGCCGATCGGCCCTCCAAGAGCCTGTCGAGCGCGCGCTCGACCACCGTCTCGCTCTGCAGGTCGAGTGACGAGGTCGCCTCGTCGAGGATCAAGATGCGCGGTCGGGCGAGGAATGCTCGCGCCAGGGCGAGCAATTGGCGTTCGCCCGCCGAGAGCGTCTGTCCGCGTTCGTGGACCTCGGTGCCGATGCCCTCGGGTAGGCGGTCGACGAGGTCTCGGAGTCCGACGACGTCGATGGCCTCTTCGATCTCGTCGTCGGTGGCCTCCGGACGGCCGAAGGCGAGGTTGGTGCGGATCGACCCGGCGAAGAGGAAGGGCTCTTGGGGCACGACACCGACCTGGGACCGTAGTGAGTGCAACGTCACGGTGCGCACGTCCACGCCGTCGACGAGCACCCGACCCGAGGTGGGGTCGTAGAAGCGGTTGGCGAGTTTGGCGATCGTCGATTTGCCGGCGCCGGTCGGCCCGACGAAGGCCACCGATTCGCCCGGGGCGATCTCTAAGTTCACGTCGGTCAGCACCGGGTGGTCGGCGTCGTAGCCGAAGCTGACGTGTTCGAAGGTAATCCGGCCCTCGACGACCCCCAGTCGTGGGGCGTCCTCCTCTTCGTTCACGCCCGGCGGGGTGTCGAGCAGTTCGCGTAACCGGATGATCGAAGACCGGCCCTGCTGGAGGGCGTTGTACTGCTGGACGAGGAGCTGGATCGGCGAGAAGAAGCGGTTGAGGTAGAGGAAGAAAGCGATGAGTGCGCCGATGGTGAGGCGGTGCTGGAGCACCAGGTGCCCGCCGATCCCGAGCAGCAGACCCTGGCCCAGGATGCCGATCATGACCGTCGACGGACCGTAGATACTGCTGACCCGGCCCGTGTAGAGGTTCGAGTCACGGTAGGCGCCGACCACGTGGCGGTGGTTGCGGATGTTTCGGCGCTGTCGGTTGTTGGCCGTGACGACCCGGATGCCGTAGAGCGATTCGGAGAGGTCGGCGAGGACGTTGGCGATTCGATCCCGGGTGCGCAGGTATCCCCGTTCGCTCGCTCGGTGGAACCAGATGGAGAAGACGAACAGCACGGGCACGACCAGGAGCACGGTCCAGGCGGCGAGCATCACGTTCGTCGTGAAGAGGATGACGGTGATGACCACCATCGTGAGTCCCTGGATCGCGAACTGGCTGATGCCGTCCTGGACGAGCTGTTGGAGGTTCTCGATGTCGCTGGTCATGCGGCTCATGAGGACACCGGCCTTCTCGTCGGAGAAGAAGTTGAGGCTGAGCCGCTGGAAGTGGGTGAAGACCCGGATGCGCAGGTCGTGCATGACCCTCGAGGCCAGTCGGCCGGTGACGTCGACCTGGGCGCGCTGGAGATAGACGCTCGCGAGCGCGAGAATGAGGTAGATGATCGCGCAGGTCGCGACGACCGCGATGGAGTGATGTCCGGGCACCATGCCGTGGTTGATCGCGTACTCGGTCAGCTTCGGACCCGCCTGCAGGACCAGGCTGATGGCGATTACCAGCAGCGAGCCCCCGTAGAGGTAGCGGGGGTAACGGCCGACGAGACGCGTCAGGCTTAACCGCCGCCGCTCCTCCTCGGAGGGACGTTGGGTGAAGGTCAGGTGCGCCGGTTCGTGGGGGGGTTCGGAGGCGAGCAACTTGGTCGCCTCGGCCATGAGCTCACTCGGGATCCCACCGAAGGGCAACCCGTTGTCGCTGCTGGTGCGGTGGCCGCCACCCATGAATCCGCCGAATCCGCCGCCCCAGGCCATCAGTCGTCTTCCTCGGTCGTCGCCTGGGCGAGGATCTGGGCGTACAGGGGGGTGGACGCGAGCAACGCCTCGTGCGTGCCCGACGCGACGACGCGTCCGTCGTCCAAGACCAGCACCCGGCTAGCGAGGGCGATCGTCGAAATCCGGTGCGCGATGACGATGGTGGTCCGTTGGGCGAGGAGGTTGGCCAGGGCCCGGTGGATCTCGGTCTCGACGTGGACGTCGATCGCGCTCGTCGCGTCGTCGAGGATGAGCACGGGCGGATTCACCAGCAGGGTGCGGGCGATGGCGATGCGCTGGCGCTGGCCGCCCGAAAGCGTGTAGCCCCGTTCGCCGACCACGGTGTCGTACCCGTGGGGGAGCCGGTCGATGAACTCCGCAGCGTTCGCCGCCTGGGCCGCGGCGACGACCTCGTCCATCGTCGCGTCGGGTCGGCCGTAGGCGATGTTGTCACGGATCGATATCGAGAACAGGAAGGGTTCGTCGAGCACCACGCCGACCGACGCGCGCAGCGAGTGCAGAGTGAGGTCGCGCACGTCGTGCCCATCGATTCGCACGGCTCCGTCGGTGACGTCGTAGAACCGAGTGAGCAGCCGCGCGACCGTCGACTTGCCCGAGCCCGTTCGTCCGACGATGGCGACGGTCTCGCCCGGCTCGATGACGGCGGTGAAGTCGCGAAGGATCTCGGGACCGTCACCGTAGCGAAAGACGACGCGACCGAACTCGACGCGGCCCGTCGGCTCGACCAGGTCGTAGGCGCCGGGCCGTTCCGTGACGTCGGGATTCTCGTCGAGGATCTCGAAGATCCGTTCGGCGCTGGCCTTGGCCCGTTGACCCATCATGACGAGCTGGCCCAGCATCATGAACGGTGCCTGCAGCATCAAGAGGTACGCGTTGAAGGCCAGGATGGCCCCGATGCCGAGGTGGCCGTCGATGACCATCCAGCCACCGAAGAACAGCACCAGGGCGAGGCCGAGCTGGGGCAGGTTCTGCGCCCACGGCGACCAGACGGCGCGCAGCTGGGCGTCTTTGATGTAGGCCCACGTCACCCGTTCGGCCGCGTCGGCGAGGCGGTTGATCTCCGCCTCCTCCTGGGCGAATGACTTGACGACCCGCACGCCGTTCACGTTCTCGTCAACGATCGTCGCAACGTCGGCCAGTCGGGCCTGGGTGATCCACGAGATCGGGAACATGACCCGTCGCATCTTGATTCCCACGAAATAGAGAATCGGCATGACCACCATCGCGATCAACGCCAGCGGCACGTTGATCGAGAGCATGAAGCCAAAGGCGATGACGCCGATGAAGCTCTGGACGACGATCAACGGTGCGAAGGTCGAGTACATCTGGACGCTGCGGATGTCACTGTTCGCCCGACTGATCAGCTGCCCGGACTGGACCCGGTCGTAGAAGCTGAAGGAGAGCCACGCGAGGTGCTCGTAGATCAACGAGCGCAGGTCCGCCTCCACGTTGTAGGCGGTCTTGAAGACGAATTGGCGCGACACGATCCCCGTGGCGCCGGCGATTACGCCCACGACGAGGATCTCGATCACGACGGTGTGTAGCGACGAGGAGTGCCGTACGAGTGAGTGGTCGATCGCGCCGTTCAGCAGCTTCGGCACCAGGGTTTGGAAGACCAGGCTGAGAAAGGAGAGGCTGATCGCGATCGTGAAGGTGATCCGGTGCGACGCGATGACCGGCAGGATCCGCCGCCACCACGGGAGGCTGCGGTCGCGCGAAATTAGGGCGCGCGGGCCCTCGTAGGAGGACAACACGCCGCCCAATGGATTGCTGTGGGCCCGTTCGACGTCGACTGGATTGTTCGTCTCGAGGGGCACTGATGCAGCGTACCGGGCGACCGGATCGGCCCGGTCCTCGAGCGCAACGGCTACGGGCGACGTAATGTGACGACGTGTCTAGCCCGCTCGTCGTCAACCACCCCATCGTCTCGGACAAGGTTCGCCAGTTGCGCGATATCGCGACCTCCAACGCCGACTTCTTACGGTTGGCCCGTGAGATCTCCCGGTTCGTCGCCTACGAAGCGTTTCGCGGCACGCCGACCACGCCGACGACCGTCGATACCCCCGTCGCGTCGGGCGCGCCCGCGGTGAAGGTGGACACGGAGTACGTCATCGTGCCGATTCTGCGAGCCGGACTCGGGATGAGCCCCGCGGTGCAAGAGGTGCTGCCCCATACGCGAGTCTGCCTGGTCGGCCTTCGACGCAATGAGCAGACGCTGCTGCCCGACGTGTACCTCGACGGACTGCCCGAGTCGCTGGTGGGCGCACACGTGGTCATCTGTGATCCGATGCTCGCGACCGGCGGATCGCTGGACAAGGTGCTATCGATGCTGGGATCGCGCGGGGCGACCGATACGACGGTGCTCTGTCTGATCGCGGCGCGACCCGGCGTGGACTTCGTGCTCGCGCGCCACCCGGACGTCACCATCGTGGCCGCCGCGCTCGACGAGGAACTAACTGATTCGGGCTACATCACCCCGGGACTCGGCGACGCCGGTGACCGGCTCTTCGGCCCGCCCGTTCGGTAGTCACTCGCCGATATCTTCGTTCCAGAGCTCGGCGTGATCGTGGATGAACGACCCGAGCAGCTCGACGCACGCGGCGTCGTTCAACACGACGACCTCGACCCCGAGGTCGGCGAGCCAGCCGTGACCGCCGACGAAGTTCACGTCCTCGCCGATGACGACCGCGCCGATGTTGAACTGACGGACCAGCCCCGAGCAGTACCAGCACGGTGAGAGCGTCGTGACCATCACGCACTCTCGATAGTCGCGCCGCCGCCCGGCGCGACGGAAGGCGTCGGTCTCGGCGTGCACGGATGCGTCGTCCTCCTGAACCCGGCGATTGTGCCCCGCGCCGAGCAGCGTGCCGGACCGCGTGAAGAGTGCCGCACCGATGGGGATACCACCTTCGTTGCGCCCGGCGACGGCCTCATCGAAGGCCGTCGCGAGCATCCGGAGCGCGAGTTCGCGCGAGAGTGGTGTCCGAGCATCATTCATGGGCTCAGTATGCTCGACCACGGTGGAACGGCGCACGTACGCAGTCAAGATTGGTTCACAGCGGGTGTCACTGCCGGTGGTGGCGCTCAGTCCTGCGCTGTCCCTGGCCCTGCTCATTACCGTCGACATGGGGGTGCAATTCATGTCTCGGGCCGGTGAGGAGCTGGCGGATCTGCTCAAGCCCCACGACGTGGACATCGTGGCCACGGTGGCGACAATGGGTATTCCGCTGGCCGTTGAGGTGACCAGACACCTCGGGCTGGACCAGTACGTCATCTTGCACAAGACTCCAAAGATCCACCTCGCCGACGCCGTGAGCGAATCGGTCCGCTCGATTACCACCGACGCAGAACAGCGGCTGCTCTTTGACCGCGCTCGAATCGGCGACGTCGCCGGCAAGCGGGTGGCCATCGTCGATGACGTTATCTCGACGGGTGCCTCGACCGGGGCCGCACTGCGCCTCCTGCGCCGAATTGGCGCGAACGTGGTGGCGATCGGCACGTTGGTCACCGAGGCGTCGGTGTGGCAGTCGTCGTTGGGTGACGACGCAGCGATGGTCCAGTCACTCGGAGTGATCCCGGTCTTCCATCCCGACGAGAGCGGTGGACTCAGCGAGGATTGGCGCGGTTAGCCACCGAATTACTCGACGAGAGCCGGTTGTTGGGCGAATAACCTGGTCGAGGTTTCAGTCGCTACTCACGCTCTACACAGGGCCTTCTAAAGGTGAACCGCGAGAATGGTGTCGGTTACATCTTGTCAACCGAAGGAAGGGTTTTATGAACCGGATCACTCGAATGAAGGCAGTACGCCGCGGCACCGTCGCCGCCGCCACGATCGCCGCACTAGTTGCTAGTGGCGCCGCAGTCGCCGGCGCGTCAGGGAACGGGGCCACTTTTAACGCTCATGGAGCGATTACGCGTAATCACGCGGGCCACGACGCGAACCACGACCACGGTCATCGTGGAATCCACCAGATTGAAGGCCTAATCAGTTCGGTCGCTGGGTCGACCGGAGCCCTTACGTCGATGGTCGTCAACACCCGTGAAAACGGGACGGTGACGGTGAACTTCACGGCAACGACCGCCTTTTCGATGAATCACCAGACGCTGACGTTGGCGACGGTCAATCTCGTCATCGGTGAGCGCGTGAACGTGACCCCGGTACCGGGTTCGACGCTCGCGTCCTTCACGGCCGCCTCGGTGCGGATCCAGGTGCCCGAGATCCACCAGATCGAAGGCGTGATTAGTTCGCTCAATGGACCAGCGGGTAGTCCCACGTCGATGATCGTGACCACGCGTCAGAATACGCAGGTCACCGTGAGTTTGACCTCGAGCCCCGCCGTCACGATGGAGCACGCGTCGGGACCGTTGACGTTGGCCAACCTCGCCACCGGTGAGCGCGTGAGCGTGACCCCGACGGCGGGCTCGACGCTCGCGTCCTTCACGGCCGCCTCGGTGCGGATCCAGGTACCCGAGATCCACCAGATCGAGGGCGTGGTGTACTCCGCCAATGGCCTCACGTCAATGGTGGTGACGACGCCCAATAGTGGGCAGGTGACCGTCAACTTCGGGCCGAGCACCACCGTCACGATGGAGCACGCGTCGGGACTACTGACGCCGGCCAACCTCATCGCTGGTGAGCGCGTGAACGTGACCCCGTCGTCGACCTCGACGCCCGGGAGCTTCGTGGCCGCCTCGATTCAGATTCAGGTGCCCGAGGTACACCACATCGAAGGGACCATCGCCTCGTTCGAGACCACGAACAGCCTCGTCACCTCGATGGTTGTCAATACCCCCAACAGTGGAGCGGTGACGGTCAACTTCGGGTCGAGCACCGTCATCACGATGGAGCACGCCTCAGGGTCGATGACGCCAGCCAACCTGATCGTCGGTGAGCGCGTGAACGTCACACCGACGTCGACGTCGACCCCGACCTCCTTCGTGGCCGCGTCGGTGAGGATCCAGATTCAAGACAAGTAATTGCGTCGCAGGGCATAGGAAGTGAGAGAGCCCCGGGCCACATGGCCCGGGGCTCTCTCGTTGCTCGAACGGGTTAGCGGTTCGGCTCGAGTTCCTTCTGTCGGGCGACCTGCATGCCGACGTAGCCGGTGACCTTCTCGAAGATGAAGTAGAGGATCGCGGCGACCAGGATGCCCGTGGGAATCGAGAAGTCGGCCCCGCCGTACCACCCGGCGCTGCACGTGCCGTGCGTCAGTGGACCGGCGCAGGCGCTGCCGAAGTGGTTGGAGATCGGCGTCATCCAGTGGAACGGGAAGTTCACCGGTGGCGGCGCCTTGGAGTAGGCGATCGTGGACGTGACCAGGCCCACCACGAAGGCGACGATCGCGTTCCAGTTGATCCCACTCTTGCCGCCGAAGTACAGGCCGTCACGATCGGTCCGCTGCAGTTCGGCCGGGTTGTAGCGGAACCCGCGAAGGATCCAGTCCATGATGTAGACCCCGAACCACGGGGCGATCCACACGATGATGACCCCGACGAACTCCTTCATGTAGAGCGAGAAGGTCGACTGGAACATGGCGTAGATGGTCAGCGCGCCGGCGATGACGCTGTCCATCACGACCGCCTGGTAGCGCTTGAGGCGGATGCCCATGGCCTGCACGGAGACACCCGAGCTGTAGAGGTCCAGTGAGTTGATGCCGAAGAGCTGGACGATGGCGAAGATCAGGAACACCGCGACGACCCAGGTCGGAATGAAGTGTTGACCGTACATCGCTTGGAAGGGGTTGGCTCCGTTCCACGCCGCCACTTGTGCGTTCGACGAGAGGAAGGTGAAGGTCAACGCGCCCAAGGTCATGAGGATAATCTCGGGCAGCGCCGTGCCGAGGAAGACCCATCCGACCACCGCCCCCTTCTTCGTGTCCCGGGGCAGGTATCGGGTGTAGTCGTTCCCACACTCGGTCCAGCCGAGGCCCGACAGGGCGATGGTGAAGGCGAGGCCGGCCGTGTAGAGCTCCCACCCGCCGCCAAAGCCCTTGAAGCTGGTCGAACCGTGCTTCAGATCGAAGATTGCGAGCAGGGCGAAGATTGCGACGAACGGGATGATCAGGGCCCGAAGTACCTTGACCATCGTGGCGTGACCCAGGTAGGGCATCACGGCCTGTATCGCCGCGGCCGCGATGATCAATACGACCTTCAGTGGGCTGCTGACGTGCACACCGGCCATCTGGAACAGGACCATGGCCGCACCGACGATGAGGATGAGTCCCTCGGTCTCAAATCCGAGCTGCGTGATCCAGTTGAAGAAACTCACAATGCGAGAGCCCCGAAGCCCGAAGGGTGCTCGGCTGATCGCGAAGGCGGTGGTGCCCGACTCGGGGCCTTGTAGCGACGCGACGCCGAGCAAGAGGAACGACAGGTTGCCGAGGATGATGAGGCTGAGTGCGGTCGTGAAGCTGAACCCGAATCCCATCAGTAGCGCGCCGTAGATGAAGTACTCGACGTTCACCGCCGACCCCGTCCACATCGCACCGATATTTCGCGCGGTCGCCCATCGCTCCTTCTCGGGGATGAAGTCGATTCCGTGTTGCTCTATGTGAAACGGCTGATCTTCGACCGAACCGTCGTGTGAATCCAGTGTCGACGCCACGTTCGTGGTCCTCCCTAATAGATGTGTGTCACCTGTGTGGCCCCGTGAGGTGCTAGCCGCACGGGGACAGTCTGCCCGATGGCGAGCCCCGGAGGGTGATTGAAATGTGTCCGCTTTGTTACGGCCGACGTTTTACCCACCTCTTAGCGTGACCACACGGTGCGCTGAGGGACGGGAAACAGGATGGTCTGGTCTTGATACTCCCTACGTCAAGGCAGAAAGCAGGACCAACATGACTAGCAACAGCAAGCGCAAGGTGGGTAAGCGGGTCGGTGTCTCGACCGTCGTGGCGATTGGCGCCCTGGCGACTGGGATCAGCGTTGCCGGCGCCGCGTCGAACACCTCGTCGCCGACGGCGACCAAGACGTTCGGCGCCGCGACCGGTCATTCGCAGCCCTGGGCCCGCGGTATGCACGGCGATCTCGGCGTCGTCGGCGCCGTAACCGCCGTCAACTCGGGCTCGATCACCGTGAAGGACCCGGGTGGCGCGTCGACGACCTACGCCATCACCGGTGCCACCATTGTTCGCCAAGGCGGTTCGGCGGCGACCGCCGCCCAACTGAGCGTTGGCCAGAACGTTGCGATCATGGTCTCCTCGGCGAGTTCTTCGACCGCGGCGACGATCGTGATCGTTCCGGCGGGGGCACCGCTGCGCGGGGCCGCTGGTGGCGTCGTGACGGCCGTGTCGTCGACTTCGATCACCGTTCGGGACCTGCGCGGCGCCACCAAGACCTTCGCGATCGACTCCGCCACGACGGTGGCCGAGGGCCGAACGTCAACGTCGGTCTCTTCGATCACGGTGGGTCAACGAGTCCGGATTGCACCATCGTCTTCTAACGCGTCCATGGCGGCGGCCATTGAGATCGACCTCGCGCACCTCGTGGGCACCGTTGTGTCGGTCTCGGGTAACTCCATCACGATCAGTGACAACCAAGGTTTCGAACGCACGATTCAGGTGAGTACCGCTACGGCGTACGCCAAGTCGGGCGCCAGCGCGACCCTGAGCGACGTGCAGAGCGGGACGGTGATATTCGCTGAGGGATTGGTGGACGCGAACCACACCACCCTTGACGCCACGAACATCGGCATCGGTCTTCCCTCGAACGCCAACGGCGGCGTACCCGGTGGGCCGGGCTTCAACGGGCCGATGAGTCCCGGACCAATGGGCGCCGGTATGGGGATGATGGGTCGCTGAGCACACCCACGCCGCAGTTCGTGAGGGCCCGGGTGGTTCCTTCCGCCACCCGGGCCCTGATTCTGCGGTCTGAGGTTCCCTCGTCGCAAGCCGGTGTTCCTCAACAGGACGCCACTGAGAGTCTTCACAGACAAGGACTTGGGTATCCGCCACCGTTTCGAGGTCGGGTATTGCTAGGTTCAACCCTCAGGGGGGACTCGGCAGATGGCCGGATCCTTTGGCAGGAGGATGTCGATGATGGCTTCAACAATGGACCGGCGGACGTTCCTTACTCATACGGCGACCACTGTCGGTGGCGTCGCGTTGGCCGGGTCGGTCGTCGATGACCTGCTCGCCACGGCCGCGGGGGCAGCGGCCGGGGTCAACCTCGGCAAACCCAAGACCGGTGGAACGCTGCGAGTCGGGTTGATCTCGGACGTGCCGAACTACCACATCTTCAACGGGGCCCAGGGCAAGATGGACTCGTCGGGCTTCTGCGTGGCCAACGCGCTCTACGATGCGCTCTTCGTGTCGTCATCGAACGGACGGACGTGGCTGCCGATGCTGGCGCTTTCGGCCACACCGAGCAATGGATTCAAGACCTGGACGGTCGTGCTGCGTCAGGGCGTGAAGTTCTCCAACGGCGATCCCTTCACCGCCGATATCGTCGCGGCGAACTTCAACGCCGCCGCGGCGGACCCGACCGTTGGTCTCGCGATTCGCCCGATTATCGCATCGGTCACGAAGGTGAGCACCTACGTGGTCAAGTTCAACCTGGTGATCGCCTATTCGACGTTCCCCTACGGCGCGTTGTGCGAGCAGCAGACCGCCTACATGGCGCACCCGAGCACCTTCTCGTCGACGTTCGCGGGTAACCCGATCGGCACCGGACCGTTCGTCGTCGAGTCGTGGCAGGTCAACTACCAATCGAAGTTCGTCCGTAACAAGCACTACTGGCGCAAGGACGCCCACCACCGCCAGTTGCCCTACCTCGACGCGGTCACCTTCCGGACGATTCCGGACGATCCGACGCGGAACCTCGCCCTGCAGTCGGGCCAAGTCGACATGATCCTGACCCAAGACGGAGCGAGCGTCAAGAACCTCGAGACGATGAAGGGGATCCACTACCGCACCGACGTGCACGACCCGACGAATCCGGACTCGCTGTGCCTCATCGTCAACACGACCGGCACGATGAACCAGTACTTCGCGTGGGCGGGTGAGTTCGCCACGGCCGGTGTACCGGGTGCGCTCTCGTACATCGAGAAGGGTCAAGCCGTCCCCCAGCAGGTGCAGTTCGCCGACTACGAGGGGACGATGGGCGCCGTGGATCCGTCGACGTTGACGTGGAGCACCAAGCTCAAGCCCGTCTTGAACGACGTGACGATACGTCAGGCCTGCGCGATGGCGATCAATCGGAAGACCTTCCAAAAGGTAGTGACGGGTGGCGTCCAGCCGTTGTCCGACGGTATCTACAAGACGTCCTCGCCCTACTACCGCAATCCGCACTACCCGTCCTACAACCCGACGAAGGCCAAGTCGCTGGTCGACGCGTACAAGAAGAACCACAACGTCTCGACCGTCGGCTTCGTGATGGACTACATCTCGGGGAGCGCGTCGTCGGAGAAGGGCTTCGCCTTCCTCTCCCAGCAGCTGCAGGCCATCGGCATCACCGTCACGCCACGGCCGCTGACCCAGTCGACCCTCATCGAGAACGTGATCCTCGGCCAATACGACTGCGCCGACTGGATCCAGTTCGGCGGCGCCGACCCAGCGACCAACTACGTCTGGTTCGTCTCGCAACCGGCGACGACCTCGCCGGCGCAAGGTGGGCTGGGGTTGACGGCGCTACCCGCCAATACCTTCATCGCCGGAGCGGTCAACTTCGCCCACCTCGGCGACCCAGTCGTCGAGGGGGCCATGTTGAACGCCCTCGCGTCGCCGGCGAACTCCGCTCAGTTGCGCACGCTCTGGGCGACGGTGAATCAGCAGTTCGCCAAGGACATCCCGTACCTGTTCCTCACCTTCGTGGTCACGGGCTGGGCGGCGCGAAGCAACGTCCAGAACTGGGCGTACGCGACGGCGGGCGACGGCACGACCAGGTGTCTCAACCCCGACCTGGGCTCGACCCGTTGGGATCAGATCTGGATCAAGTAACTCGACGCGTGGTCAGTGTGGCGTCGCGGCCCGAACGTGGCCGCGTACGTCACGCCACCACACGAGGGTGGTCAAGGTGAGCACCGCCGAGGCGACGGCCATCACGGTGAAGGGGAGCGCTTCATTGATGGTGAAGAGGTACCCCGAGACGCCGGCGGCGATGGCCAAGGAAGCGGTGTTCGCCGTCGCGTAGAGGCCCTGACGACGGCCGAGTTCGCGCGACTCGGCGCCCTGGGTGAGTAGCGACGAGATCGACGGCATCGACAGCGACGTGCCGATTGACTCGACCGAACCGAGGAACAATAACGTGACGTTGTTGTGGATATGGGGATAGAGCGAGAGGAAGAGCGCGACGTTCAAGAGTCCCAAGAACGACGTCACTCGACGATTCGCGTGGTCGGCGAGCCAGCCGCCCGCTCGGCTCAGCGCCACCCAGGGGACGCTGAACAGGGTCCAGCTCAGTCGGATCTGGAGGGTCGACGCGTGATGGGCGTGCATCAAGAGGCTCCAGCACGCCTCGTAGACGCCGATCGCGATGCCGGTCGCACTCGCTGCGGTCAGTGCGCCGCGAACCTGGTTGGTCCACTGGAGCTTTGGCAGGGGGGTCGTCGAGTCGACGACGTCGCCCAGTGAGATGCGACTGGTCTGGATGGCGGCCACCAGGCTGACGACGCCGGTGACGAAGAAAGCCCAACCCAGTGTCCGCACCGAAGCGACGACGCCGACCACGGGACCGATCGCGATGCCGAGGAGCTGGGCCGCCATGATGCGCGACACGGCGCGGCCACGTTCGGACTCGGCGAAGAGAGCCGAAACGGCCGAAAGCGAGGCCACTTCGATAGCGCCCGCCGCCGCGCCCTGGAAGGCGCGGGTCAAGGCGAACCACGGTGCCGCCACGGGAAGGAGATAAGTCATGCTCGCGATGCCGTAGACGACGAGGCTGGCGATCAGGATCGGCCGACGACCGAACCGGTCGGCCAGGTGACCCAGCGCGAACTGGGTGGCGACGCCGGCCACGAAGAACGACGCCATGATGAAGCCGATGATCGTCGGCGTGCCACCTCGGTGTTCGAGGAAGAGTGGCAGGAGCGGGAGGCCCAACGTCGCGCCCATCCACTGGAGTGCGACAACGACCGTCAGCCGGTTTAGGGTTTGCGCCGGGGTCGTCGTTGACACGGCTACGACGCTAGCGGGCGGGTTGCACCGTCGCGGCTAGAACACACCACTCTCGACGAGAATGAGCGCCCCCAACGCGACGTAGACCCACGGGGTGAGCCGTCGAGCGTTGGTCTCACCCCAGGCCGTGACGCGCGGATGCTTCGTCATGGCTCGCGCACTCGCGAGAAAGACGAGCTCCCAAAACGAGAAGACGGCGACCGTGATGATGCCTCGGGTGACGCCATCGGTGCGAAGCAGGGGGATCCAAACGCCGAGATTGTCGCCTCCGAGGGCGATGGTGATGAGAACCGTCGTGATGGCGCCACGGCGATACGTCGTAGCGCCCGGATCGGACCGGTGACGCCATCGGAACCAGGCCATCGCCCACGGCGCGAGGCAGAAGAGGCCGACCCATCGAACGGGCAGTGCCGTCAGGACCGATCCGACGGCGGCCGCGATGATGAGCAAGATTGCGACGCCGATCGCCTGGGCCCACGCTACCCGTCGGTAACGCGCGCGTTCGGTGACGATGAGCTGCGCCGCGAACGCGAAGTAGTTGTCGAACATCGTGCCGACGAAGGCGAGTGACGACAGGGTGACGACGTCGGGGACCGAATGCACGGGCCGACCTTACCCGGGTGAGACCGGGTGGATCGAGGGTGCCCAGGTAAGGTAATCGAGGAGGTTCACATGATTCGACACGTCGCGGCGCCGACACCTGATGAACTCGAGACCGCTCGCGCGGTCATCGCTCGCTATCTCAGCCCGACTCCGGCGGTCACGTTGACTATGCGGGGTCGTCCGGTTATCGCAAAGTTGGAAGGGCTTCAGGTCACGGGTTCGTTCAAGGTCCGAGGTGCGCTGAGCGCCATTGACGCCGCTCACCGAGACGACCCATCGGGTGCCGTGATCACGTCCTCGGCGGGCAATCACGGGCTCGGTATCGCGCACGCGTCAATGTTGTTGGGCGTGCCCGCCACGGTCGTGGTGCCGGCGAACGCGTCGGTGGCCAAGGTCCAAAAACTTCGCCAATACGACATCGAACTGATTCAAGAGGGGTCGAGCTACGACGAGGCCCAGGCGCACGCGCTCGACCTCGCCGATCATCGGGGGATTCGCTACATCTCGCCGTTCAACGACACGAGCGTGATCGCGGGCCAGGCCACGGTCTTTGACGAATTGATCGAGCAGGCGCCCGAGATTGAACACCTCGTCGTGCCCGTCGGTGGTGGTGGACTGATCTCGGGGGTGCTCCTGTCCCGCGAGGCCCACGATCGCGGCGACGTTCGAATCACGGGCGTCCAGCCCGAAGAGAGCGCCGCGATGTACCACGTCTTGCGCGGGACCCCCATGGACGAGGTGGTCCACCACCCGACGATCGCCGACGGATTAGCGGGCGGCGGTGACGATGGCGCGGTGACCAACGAACTTATCGCCCGATTCGGCGTCCCCCTGGTTCTCGTTCCCGAAGTCGCGATTCGACACGGTGTTCGAGAAGCCGCCGAGAATACTGGTCTGGTGCTGGAGGGTTCGGCGACCACCGCCTACGCGGCGATCACCTCGGACGTCGTCGGTGACGCGACGTCGAGAATCGGCTTCGTGGCCAGCGGACGAAACATCGCCCACGAGCTCTTCATCGAACTCCTCGGCACCGCCTAGACCGACTCGCAACGTGATCGGGGTGGGGGCGCGGCCCGTGGTCAACACTAGGGTGGACGCATGGCAATTTCGAAGCGAGCGGGAGCCGTCGCGTTGGGCGTGGTGGCCCTGGCCCTAACCGTGACGGGCATCGCGATCGCGGCCACTGACACGAATCCGGGTTCGGTCACGCGTGATTCGCTGGCGCTCAACGGGTACCCCCCGAAGTCGGCGGAGCTCGCGGTGACCATCACGACGGGACAGACCTACTCCGTCACGTCCACCGTCAACGTGAATTTCCTGACGAACAGCGTCGACGCCCAGGTGCAGGTGCCGTTCGCTTTCTCGTCGATCAACGCCGACCTTCGTCTCGTCAATCGTCACCTCTACGCCGGCTTGGCGAACCTCCACTCGATCGTCGGCCGGTCGTGGGTCAGCACCCCGATGAAGATACCGTCGTTGTACGGAGTCTCGCTCGAGATGACCAAGCCCGACGTCTCACTCATTTCGGGGTACACGCGTAAGACGGTGACCACGACGGGCACGGTGACCACTTACAACTTCTACCGTGACAACGCCACCGTTCGCGCCCCAGCTGGCCTGCCCTTCACCCTGCCGACCCTGGCGCGGATCGACTTCAGCCTCTCGGTCGGTAGTCAAGGTGAGTTGACGGGTATGGGCCTCACGGTCACGTCGAAGCACTCGACGGCGTCGATAACCGTCACGGTGCTGTCGTACAATCGCTCGACGGACATCGTGGCGCCGCCGGCGAAGGAAGTCCTGCCCGTGACCAAGTCGATCCTCAATCGGTTGTTCGGCTCATCGTCCTCGATACCATCGCTCATCGCGCCGAAGAACGTCGCGGCACTCGGCCAGATTCGGCTCAGTTAGTCTTCGGGTGTGACGGACGTCCACCCCGAACCTCGCTGGCCGGCCTCCCTCGCGCTCGTTGTGTGCGCGGTGCTCTACGTCGTCTTGCCCAGTCGGTTGGTGATCGGCCCGCGGTGGCTAGTGCCGGTACTGATCATCTTGCCGCTGGTGCCGCTCTCGGCGCGTCGCCACCGCCACCCCGACGAGTCACCGCTGGTCCGTCGGGCCACGATCATCCTGATCGCGCTCGTCAGCGTGGCGAACGTCGGATCGATGGGGCTCTTGGTCCAGCACCTGCTCAATAGCGCAGTCTCACAGGGTCGTGCGCTGATCTACTCCGCCGTCGCCATTTGGCTGACGAACGTCATCATCTACGGTCTGTGGTTCTGGGAGATCGATCGCGGTGGACCGCACCGGCGAGCGGGCAACAGCGACGCGTGGCCGGACCTCCAGTTCCCCCAGATGGAGAACCCGAGTCTCGCGCCAGCCGACTGGTATCCACGATTCACTGACTACCTCTACACGTCCTTCGCCAATGGCACGAGCTTCGCGCCGGCCGACGCCATGCCGCTGAGCACGCGCGCGAAGGTGCTGTTCGTCACGGAGTCGCTGGTGTCCCTCATCACGATCGCCGTGGTGGCCGCCCGCGCGGTCAACATCCTGCGATGACTCAACCCATGAGTCGTTCGAGCCACTGGCTCGAACGACTCATTGTTCCATAACGCCGTTCGTGATGGTCGGCCCAGGTCGCCGCGCTGAGGCCCGCGTTGATGCCGAGCCATCGCATCGGTTCGTACTCCCAGCGACGCTGGCGTTGTTGCACGAACGGAAGGCGCGTGAATTCGGTGTCGGTGTCCGGGTTGGTGATGAGGTCGGCCATCGCCGTCGCCGCGACGCGACTCAGGACGACGCCGTCACCGGTGTACCCCCCGACGCTGGCGAGCCCGGTGTCGTGATCGACGTGAACGTTCGGTGCGAGGTCGCGAGGCATCGCGAGTGGTCCTCCCCAGCGGTGGGTGATCGACGCAGTCAGCCGCGGGAACAGGTTACGGAGCGTGGTCTCGAGCAGTTCGAATACCTTCGGACTCTCGTCGAAGCGTGGCTCGACCGTCGATCCGAAGTGGTAGGGCGCGCCACGGCCACCGAAGGCGATGCGGTCGTCGGCCGTGCGCTGACCGTAGATGATGAGGTGGCGACCGTCGGCGAAGGTCTCGAAGTTGCCAAATCCGACCTCGTCCCAGAACGACCGGGTCAGAGGCTCGGTGGCGATCATCAGCGAGTACAGCGGTACGACCGTGCGGCGCTCGCCCGGCAACGCCGGCGTGTACCCCTCGGTCGCTCGAACGACGTACGTGGCGTGCACCGAACCCCCGGCCGTCACCACGGTTGGACGGTGGCGTTGGTCGCCGGGCATGATCCGGGTCACGGCGGTGTTCTCGACGATGGTCCCGCCCGCTCGTTCGACGGCTCGCGCGAGCCCTCGAACGAGTCGAGCCGGGTGCACACGGGCGCAGTGCGGGGTGTACAAAGCGCCGCGTACCTGCGCGGTCGCGCCGCGTTCGCGGGCCTCAGCCTCATCGAGCCATACGACGTCGGTCGCGCCACCGGCGCGAAGTTCTTCGACTTCGGCCCGCAGGCGGGCCTCTTGGAGCTCGCTGCGCGCGAAGACCAGCGTGCCGCCGCGCACGTAGTCGGCGTCGATACCGTCGGCCGCCGCGGCGGTGCCGAGCTCGGTGACGGCGAGTTCGAGCGTGCGACGGAGATGGATTGCGGCGTCCGAGCCGTGAACCTGCTCGACGGTCGCGGTGCTCTGCGGGTAGAGCGCCGAGGCCCAGCCGCCGTTGCGGCCCGACGCGCCGAAACCACAGACCTCTTTCTCGAGCACCAGCACTTGGAGGTTCGGGTCTCGCCGGAGCGCTTCACGGGCCGTCCAGAGGCCCGTGAAGCCGCCACCGACGATGGCGAGGTCAACGTCCGCGTGACGCGTCAACGTGGGACGCGCGTGGACGTCTTCGCCCAAGGTCGACCACCATAATGAGGCGGGCGGCCGCATTAGTGATTCCGCAGGGACGCTCCAGTGAAGACCTCGCGCAGCACACCAACCATGAAGTCGATGTCGTCGCGAGTGGAGATCAGCGGCGGCGCGAGCTGCACGACGGGGTCGCCGCGGTCGTCCGAACGACAGATCAGGCCTCGGCGGAACATCTCGGGCGAGACGTAGCCGCGTAGGAGCCGTTCCGCTTCGTCACCCGCCCAGCCCTGCTTCGTCTCTTGATCCTTGACCAACTCGACGCCCCAGAAGTAGCCCGTCCCACGCACGTCGCCGACGATCGGGATGTCGCGCAAGGCGAGCAGACTCTGGTGGAAGTACTCCTGGTTGGCCTGGACGTTCTCGAGCACGTGCTCGTTCTCAAGGATCTCGATGTTCTTGAGGGCGACCGCGCACGACAGCGGGTGGCCGGCCCAGGTGAAGCCGTGCATGAACGCCGTGTCGTCGTGCTGGAACGGCTCGGCGATGCGGTCCGACACGATCATCGCGCCCAGCGGCGCGTAGCCCGAGGTGATGCCCTTCGCGGCCGTGATGATGTCCGGTACGTAGTCGTACTTCTGACCACCGAACCAGGTGCCAATTCGGCCGAAGGCGCAAATCACCTCGTCGGACACGAGCAAGACCCCATACTTGTCGCAAATCTCGCGGACCTTCTGCCAGTAACCCGGCGGTGGCGTGAAGCAGCCGCCAGCGTTCTGCACCGGCTCGAGGAACACCGCGGCAATCGTCTCGGGTCCTTCGCGAAGAATCGCCTCCTCGATCTGTTCGGCCGACCACAGGCCGAACGCCTCGAGGTCGTCGGCGTGGTGGGTCGCACGATAGAAATTGGTCGGCGGAACCTTCACCGCGCCAGGTACCAGCGGCTCGAACTGCTTGCGGTATCCCTCGAGTGAGGTGATGGTCAGCGCACCCATCGTCGTGCCGTGGTACGCGATGTCTCGACTGATGACCTTGTAGCGGTCCATCTCACCGCGCAGACGGTGATACTGACGGGCGAGTTTCCAGGCGCTCTCGACCGCTTCGCCGCCACCAGTGGTGAAGAAGACTCGATTGAGGTCGCCGGGAGCCAGGCTCGCCAACTTCTCGGCCAACTCGATGGCCTTGGGGTGCGCGTAGGTCCACAGCGGGAAGAACGCGAGTTCCTTCATCTGTGCGGCCGCCGCCTCGGCGATGTCGGCGCGTCCGTGGCCCAGCGCGTTGGTGAAGAGTCCCGATAGACCATCGAAGTACTCCACACCATTGGCGTCGTAAACACGCGTCCCCTCACCACGAACCATGATGGGTACTTCGTTTGACTCCGAATACGCGCCCATTCGCGACATCTGCAACCACAGATTGCGTCGAGCGCGTTCGGAGTACGCATGGCTTTCGTGTTTCGGGTCGGCGACGGCGATTCCGTCGGAGATTATTTCATGCAATGTCACTTCGTCCCCCATGTGTAGGTCTGCTTTGAAAGTTTCAAATACAGAAAGGTTTCAACTTCGGTCACCCCAGGGATGCTCCGAATTGCGTCGTTGAGAAGATGTACCAGCGCCGCGTCATCGACGGCGATGACCTCGGCGATGATGTCGAAACTGCCAGCGGTCATAACCACGTAGTTCGCTTCGTCGATTGCGGCGACCCGGTCGGCGACCAGTCGCACGTCACCGTGGACTCGAATGCCGATGAGGGCCTCACGCCCGTAACCGAGCTGCAGCGGATCGGTGATGGCCACGATCTGCATGACGCCCATGTCTCGCAGCCGCTGTACCCGACGGCGCACGCCGGCTTCGGAGAGGCCGACTTCAGCGGCGATGGCGCCGTAGGCGCGCCGTCCGTCTTGCTGCAGGTGGCTGATGATCTCGCGGTCAATCGCGTCGAGCCCGTTCGGTGTCGTTATCACTTCGAGGCGAGTGCGGTCAGCGACGGGGGTCCTCTTTGCGGTCTTGTTGGGCTGTCGCTTTGGAGAAGTTGCTGGCATTGGTCGCTCCCCGCCCGTGCAACCGAATCGGTCCCCGGACTGCGGATATGAACAGTATATGCATACTTGACGACGGATTGCGTCGCGAAATCGGTAAGTGGGGACTTATTTCTTATCCCCGTGCTTGCGCGCGGTCGCACAATCTGGCAGAGTGTCAGTTGTGTTACGGGGTGAGTAACCGATTCAGGAGGGGTAGCAATGCGGCGTCTAGCAAATTTCATCGGGGGCGAATACGTTGCGCCGAAGAGCGGGAAGTACGCCGAGGTCGTCAATCCGGCGACGGGCCAACCCTTCGCGGAGATGCCGGTGTCGGACGCCGCGGACATTGACGCCGCGGTGACGGTCGCCGCGAAGGCTTTTCAGTCGTGGCGCCGGACGACGCCGTCCCAGCGCAGTCTGGCGCTGCTGAGAGTCGCCGACATCCTCGAGAAGAACGCGGACGAACTCGTCGCCATTGAATCGGAGAACACCGGCAAGATCCTGGCGCTGACCCACAGTGAAGAGGTGCCGCCGATGCTCGATCAGATTCGGTTTTTCGCGGGGGCCGCGCGCCTCTTGGAGGGCCGGGGGGCCACGGAGTACATGGAGGGCATGACGAGCTACATCCGTCGCGAGCCCATCGGCGTCTGCGGTGCGGTGACTCCCTGGAACTATCCGATGATGATGGCGGTGTGGAAGTGGGCACCCGCGATCGCGGCCGGTAACACCATGGTGCTCAAGCCCGGCGATTCGACGCCCGCGTCGACGCTCTTCATGGCCCAACTGATGGCCGAGGTCCTGCCCGAGGGCGTCTTCAACGTCGTCTGTGGCGACCGCGACACCGGACGCGCGCTCGTCGAACACCGGGTACCCGCGATGGTGTCGGTCACCGGTTCGGTGCGCGCCGGCATGGACGTTGCATCGACGGCCTCCAAGACCCTCAAGCGCGTGCACCTCGAACTCGGTGGGAAGGCGCCGGTGCTCGTCTTCGACGACGTCGATCTAGCGGCGGCGGTCGAAGGCATCGCGATCGCCGGGTACTTCAACGCTGGTCAGGACTGCACGGCGGCGACCCGCGTGCTCGTCTCGTCCAAGATCTACGGCGACTTCGTGGACGCATTGGCCGAACAGGCGAAGAACACCGTCATCGGGCAACCCGACAACGTTGACGCCCTCTTCGGACCCGTCAACAACGTCAACCAGTTGGCGCGCGTCACGGGATTCCTTGAGCGGGTACCGAGTCACGCGTCGGTCGCCGCGGGTGGTTCTCAGGTCGGTGACGCCGGCTTCTTCGTCGCACCGACGGTCGTGGCCGGTTTGGAGCAGGGCGACGAGATGATCCAGAACGAGATCTTCGGACCGGTGATCACCGTTCAGAAGTTCAACGACGACGCCGAAGCACTCGCCTTCGCCAACGGGGTCGACTACGGCCTGGCGTCGTCGGTGTGGACCGCGGACCACGGCCGGGCCATGCGCTTTACCCGCGACCTCGACTTCGGCTGCGTGTGGGTGAACACCCACATACCGATCGTGGCCGAAATGCCTCACGGCGGCTTCAAGAGTTCGGGGTACGGCAAGGACCTTTCGGTGTACGGCTTCGAGGATTACACGCGCATCAAGCACGTGATGCACAACATCGAGATGTAACCGTGAGTTCACGGTGCTGAACTGACGGCGCAGTTTTGGGGTGATAGGCCTTGTCCATGACAAACCGGTCGTGGCGAGGGGGGACGTGGTCTCGACCACGAAGTAGGCAGTCGGGGGACGATTGATGAGTATTGGCTCGGAGAAGGTGACAGAAGCGAAGGCGTCGCGAGGTTCTCGGTCGCCCGGTCGTTCGGGCAAGATCGCGAACCTCGAGTCGGCGGACGTCGAGTTCATCAACGTGACCAAGACGTTCAATGACTCAAATGCGGTGGACGACCTCAACTTGCGCGTTGAGGCGGGGGAGTTCTTTAGTCTCCTCGGCCCGTCGGGCTGTGGCAAGACGACGTCGTTGCGGATGTTGGGCGGATTCGAAGACCCGACCAAGGGTCGCATCCTGCTCGGAGGCCAAGACGTCACGAACCTCCCGCCGTATCGACGGGACGTCAACACGGTGTTCCAGTCCTACGCGCTGTTCCCCCACCTCAACGTCTACGAGAACGTCGCCTTTGGTCTGCGGCGCCAGCGGATCGAGAAGAACGAGATCAAGCGACGCGTGGGTGAGATGCTCGAGATCGTCGACCTCCCGAACTACGAGAAGCGACAGTCATCACAGCTCTCCGGTGGCCAACAGCAACGAGTCGCCCTGGCCCGAGCACTCGTCAACCAGCCCAAGTTGCTCCTACTCGACGAACCGATGTCGGCGCTCGACGCGAAGTTGCGACGCCAGATGCAGATCGAGCTGAAGCGCATCCAGACCCAGGTCGGCATCACCTTCCTCTACGTCACGCACGACCAGGAAGAGGCCATGACCATGTCGGACCGGCTGGCCGTCATGTGGCACGGACGAATCGAGGGCATGGGATCGCCCAAGGACGTCTACGACAGTCCCACGACGGAGTTCGTCGCCTCGTTCCTCGGCGCGTCCAATCTGCTCGCCGGAACGATTGTTTCGTCGAGCAGCGGCCGGACGACGATCGCCATCGACGGGGGCGGGACGATCGCCGTGCCCTCCGATCGCGTGCCCGATCTCGGTGGAAGCACGGCGGTCAAGGTCGGGGTCCGTCCCGAGAAGATCGGCATCAACCTGGCCGGCACGGCCGTCGCCCCGGGTCACAATTCGATTAACGGACGCGTACGCGTGTCCACCTTCACCGGCGTCGGCAACCAGTACATCGTCGAGACCACACTGGGCGTCGACGTCACGGCGTACGCCCAGAACATCGGGCACCAGACGGCGCCACGCAGTGGCGAGGACGTCGTGCTGAGTTGGCCCGAGGAACACACCTTCACCGTAAAACCGTTACCAACAACCGTAGAGATAAATGAAACAGAGGGGGATTGACCATGTCAGAGGAGTTCAATGTATTCAGTGAGAACGGCGGCATCGACCCGTCGTTCTGGCGAGGGATGACCCAGCAGCGACTGACGCGGCGAGGGCTGTTGAAGGCGGCCGGTGTTGGCGTCGGGTCGTCGATGTTGTTGTCCAGTGGCGCCGGGGCCACGTCACTGCCCAACAAGAACATCGGCACGGCTAAGTGGTGGTCGAAGCAGAAGTTGCATCACAAGGTGAACTTCGCGAACTGGCCGCTGTACATCGACGTGTTGAACGGCAAGCACCTGTCCCTGCAGCACTTCACCCAGGCCACCAAAATCAAGGTCAACTACTACGAGGTTATCCAGGACAACGCGTCGTTCTACGCCAAGATTCGCCCCTCGCTCGCGGCGGGCCAGTCGACGGGTTACGACATCGTCGTGATGACCAACAACAACCCCGAGCTCGGCTACCTCATCCAGAACGGTTGGCTCGTTCCGCTGGACCACAAGTTGATGACGAACTTCAACAAGTACGCCGGACCGCTGGTCAAGAGCCCGTCGTGGGACCCGGGCAACAAGTACACGATGGCGTGGCAGTCGGGTTGGACGTCGGTCGCCTACAACGCCACGCACGTGAAAAATCCTGGTGACAGCATCCAGATCCTCTTCGACAAGAAGTACGCGGGCAAGATCGGCATGTTGTCGGACCCCTTCGAACTGGGTAGCGCCGGACTCCTCGCCATCGGCGTCGAGCCCTTCTCCTCGACCGAGAAGGACTGGGCCAAGGCCGCCAAGAAGCTCCAGCAGCAGCGCAGTGACGGGCTCGTCGCGGCGTACTACGACCAGAGCTACATCCAACACCTGAAGAACGGCGACACCGTCGTCTCCCAGTGCTACTCCGGCGACATCTTCCAGGCCAACCTGAATAGCAAGTACAAGAACCTCGTGCTGATGACGCCCAAGGAAGGGCTGATGCTCTGGACGGACAACATGGCGATTCCGCTCTACGCGCAGAATCCGCTCGACGCCATGAAGCTGATGGACTTCTACTACAGCCCGATGACCCAGGCCGTCGTGGAGTACTACAACGACTACATCTGCCCGGTGCCGGGTGCGAAGCAGCAGCTACTGCACCCGACGGGCTGGGACGCGGCCGCGCTGAAGGCGATGAAGCCATCGATCGGGCTGCCGACGTCGGTCACCGCCGACTCCCCGTCGGTCTTCCCGACGCCGGCGCGAGTGAAGCTCTCCAAGAACTACTACCCGTTCAAGAATCAAGAGGAGATCAACGCGTGGAACAACTTGTTCCTCCCGATCATCCAGGGGGCGTAGCGCTTCGACGAAAGCGGCGAGTAGGTAGGGCGCTCGCGCCCTACCTACTCAGCCTGCCGTCGGGACTTTGGCTCCTCCTGCTGTTCATCGTGCCACTGTTGTTGATGTTGTCGCTTTCGCTCAAGACGTGCAGCCCCTCCACGGGGGCGTGTGTCATGGCGTGGCACTGGGGCGAGTTCTCGAGCCAGATCAGCCTGTACCACCAAGAGTTCATCACCAGTCTCTATTTCGCGGCCGCCGCCACCTTGGTCGATCTGGTGATCTCGTTCCCGATCGCGTACTGGATCGCCTTCTACGGCGGACGCCGCAAGAACTTCTTCCTGCTCATGCTGCTGGTGCCGTTCTTCGTCTCCTTCGTCATCCGCACGATCGTGTGGGAGTTCGTCCTGTCCAACAATGGCGTCATCCTCGGCGCATTGAAGAACATCCACCTCTTGCCGCACGGTTTCCACATTCTGGGTACGAGCTACGCGGTGATGGCGGGGTTGGCGTACAACTACCTACCGTTCACGGCGTTGCCGCTCTACGTGGCGCTGGAACGGATCGACCGGCGGGTGCTCGAGGCCGCCTACGACCTCTACGCGACTAAGCGCGTCGGATTCATGAAAGTCATCATGCCACTCACCGTGCCTGGCATCTTCGCGGCCTTCCTGTTGACCTTCATCCCCATGTTCGGTGACTACGTCAACCAAGAGATCCTCGGTGGGACGTCCAACACGATGATCGGGACGGTGATCCAGAACCAGTTCCTGGTCACCCTGGACTACGCGGGCGGCGCGTCGTTGTCGGCGATCCTGCTCGTCGTGGCGCTACTCGGCATCTTCCTCTACGCCCGGTTGCTGGGCTCGCGAACGATCGAGCAGTACCTATGACCGCGCTCGATCAAACGCTCACCCCGACGCCGCAGCTCGAAGTCGCCAAGAAGCGACGTTGGGGTCGGTACGTCCTACCCACCTATTCGTGGCTCGTCATCGCGTATCTGGTGTTTCCCATCATCATCATGATCTTCTACAGTTTCAACAAGACCATCGGGAGCATGCAGTTGGTGAGCTTCTCCTGGAACGGCTTCACGACGCAGTGGTACCACCAGTGGAGCAACGTCCCCGGACTCACGGCGGCCTTCTGGCTTTCGATCCGACTGGCGCTCGTGAGCACGCTCATCGCGACCGTGCTGGGAACGATGTTGGCCATCGCGCTGGTGCGGTATCGACCACCTCGTTTCCGGGGCAAGGGAATGTTCGAGCAGGTCATCTTCTTGAACATCGCCGCGCCGGAGATCGTGATGGGCGCCTCCTTGCTCGGTCTGTTCGTCACCTTCAACATCGGTCGTGGATTCATGACGTTGGTGCTCGCCCACGTGATGTTCTCGATCGCCTACGTGACCGTGACCGTGCGCGCTCGACTCGCCGGATTCGACACCGCCCTCGAGGAGGCCGCCTACGACCTCGGGGCGACACCCGCGGTGACTTTCACCCGAGTGACGCTGCCGCTGATCATGCCCGGGGTGCTCGCGGGAGCAATGATGGCCTTCGCCATCTCCATCGACGACTTCGTCACGTCGAACTTTCTCAGTGGCACCAGCGTGCCGTTCCCCGTCTGGGTGTACGGTGCCACTCGTGTGGGCATCCCGCCCCAAGTGTTCGTCTTCGGAACCGCGATCTTCACGGTCGGGATCGGCTTCGCGATCCTGAGCATCGTGCTCGCGCGGAAGAAGGCGTAGTCGGAGCCAACGAGGGCCTCGCAATCGGTAAATTAGGATGAAATCCATGAAAATAGGCGTACCCAAGGAAATTAAGACCGACGAAAATCGCGTGGCGCTGACCCCCGCGGGAGCTCGTGAACTCACCGGCGCGGGACACCAGGTGCTCATCGAGCGCGGCGCCGGCGTGGGCTCGTCGATCAGTGACGAGGACTACGTCGCCAACGGCGCGACCATCGTCGACGACGTCGACGACGTGTGGGCTGACAGCGACATGATCATGAAGGTCAAAGAGCCGATCGCCGCCGAATACCCACGGCTGGCGGCGCACAAGAACCAGGTCCTCTTCACGTACCTGCACCTCGCTGCGTCGCGCGACTGCACGGATGCGCTGGTGGCGTCCGAGAACGTGGCGATCGCCTACGAGACTGTGCGCCTGCGGGACAATTCGCTGCCGTTGCTCACGCCGATGAGCGAGGTCGCCGGACGGATGGCTCCCTTGATGGGTGCGCATCATCTGATGCGGCCCGGTGGCGGCCGTGGTTCGTTGATCAGTGGCGTACCCGGCGTGGCCCCGAGCAACGTGGTCGTGATCGGCGCCGGCGTGGCCGGCCTCGCCGCGGCGACACTCGCGGTCGGACTGCACGCGAACGTGAAGATTCTCGACCGGAACCTCGACCGATTGCGTCAGGTCGACCATCACTTCGACGGACGCCTCGAGACCATCGCGTCCTCGACGTTGAGCCTCGAAGAAGCCTGCATCGGGGCCGACATCGTCATCGGGGCGGTCCTCGTGGTCGGCGCGAAGGCGCCCAAGCTCGTGAGCAACGACCTGGTGGCCAAGATGCGCGAGGGATCGGTCCTCGTCGATATCTCCGTCGACCAGGGTGGTTGCTTCGAGGCCACCCGCCCGACGACCCATTCCGACCCGGTGTTCGAGGTGTACGGGTCGATCTTCTACTGCGTCGCCAACATGCCCGGTGCCGTGCCCAACACGTCGACCGCCGCCCTGGCGAACGCGACCCTGCCCTACGCCATGGAGTTGGCGCGGCACGGGTGGCGCGAAGCGGTGGTGGCCGATGACGCCCTAGCCGAAGGGGTCAATACCGTGAATGGTGCGGTGACCTACGGACCAGTGGCCGAGGCCCACGGGATGGACTACACGCCGCTGCGGTCCCTGCTGTAGGACGTCGTCGGCGCATCGCATGTTCCCGACGCTGCGCGTCGGGAACTATTGCGCCCCGGGTCGTGGTCACACCATCGCCGTCGTCGATTCGTCGACGGCGATGGTGTGACGAACGCGCCCCGGGCCGATCGTCGACGTAACCGGGCACACGCCGTTCAGGTCGGTGGAGCCTCGACTTCGATGTAGGGGCAATGCCGACAGCCGTTGTCACAGCATCGGCCCCGTCGGAGGTGGTTCGCCACCGTCAGGACGATAAAGCCCGTCGACGGGTCCACGTACGTCGGTTCGCTCGCGTTCACGGCTCGTTCGTGGGCCTCGATGATCGCGTCGTAGTCGGGCCGACTCGGGTCACAGCGTGACGGGTGGGGGCGAGGTATCGGTCCGTGCGACCAGGTCGAGGTCACGAGGTGCTGACCACGACCTTGCCGAATTTGCCCGATTGGGCGAAGTAGTCGTACGCCGCGGCGATCTCGGCCAGCTGGAAGACCCGTGCGACCGGCACGGCGATGGCTCCGTTCGACCAATCGGCTCGAAGATCGGCGTCCGCCCGGGCGATCACGCGGGACTTCTCGTCGCGCTGACGTGAGCGCAACGTCGAACCGGTGATGGTGGCGCGTCGGTTCATGACGGTGAGCAGGTCGAGTTCGATACGGCCACCGCCACCGACCCCGATGACGACGACCCGGGCCCGTGGGGCGAGGACTGAGAGGGCGCTTTGGAGGTGGGCGGCTCCTACGAGCTCGATCACGACGTCGACCGGGTGAAGGGTCGCAACCTGGTCCAGGGTGATGGTCTCGGCGGCGCCGAGTCGTTGTAACTCGGGGTGGAACTCGGGAGTCCGGGTCACCGCGATGACGTGGGCGCCGAGGCGGGCCGCAATTTGTACCGCCGCCGAACCGACGCCACCAGTCGCACCCGAGACCAACACCCGGTCGCTCGCGGTGGTGCGCGCCTGGGTGGTCAGGGCGTCGTGGGCGGTGACGAACGCCTCGGCGAAGCCTCCGGCCGCGGTGAGCTCGACCGTGTCGGGCACCGTGATGAGGTGTTCGGCCGGTACGACGCAGTGCGTCGCCTGGCCGCCCCCGCCGACGATGGCGCAGACGCGGCGTCCAAGGACGCCGGGATCGACACCGGTTCCGACCTCGGACACGACGCCCGAGAGTTCCAGACCCGGTACGTCGACGGGCCACCCGGGGGGCGCGGGGTAGAGGCCCCGGCGTTGGATCAGGTCAGCGGCGTTGACGCCAGCCGCAGCGACCGACACGACGACGTCGCCCGGTCCCGGTTCGGGGGTCGGGCGCTCTTGGATCTCGAGACGACCGTCGATGAGTACCGCAGCGTGCATACGGGCAGCCTACGAGTGCGATGGCGTACGACGGACGGGCCGGTCCCGGTATGGTCGGGCCATGAGCGTCTACGACATTCCCGTGCGAACCCTGGCTGGCGATGAAGCATCGCTCGCCCCCTACCGAGACAAGAGCGTCCTCGTGGTGAACGTCGCCTCGAAGTGCGGGTTGACCCCGCAGTACGAGGGGCTCGAGGCGTTGCACAAACGCTACGCCGACCAAGGCTTCAGCGTGGTCGGGTTCCCGTGCAATCAGTTCTTGGGTCAAGAGCCCGGCACGCCCGAGGAGATCCAGTCGTTCTGCTCGACTACCTACGGCGTGACCTTCCCGCTCTTTGAGAAGATTGACGTGAACGGCGACGACCGTCACCCCATCTACGACGAGCTCACGGCGGTGTCCGACGCCGACGGTCACGTCGGCGACATCCGTTGGAACTTCGAGAAGTTCCTGCTCGCTCCGGACGGTTCGATTCAGCGCTTCGCGCCGACGGTGACGCCCGAGGACCCCGTACTCGTGGCCGCTATCGAGGCGTCTCTCGCCTAATCGCGGTCGATGCGTCGCTGGAGCCGGACGTAAGTCGGGGTGACGCCGTACGCGCTCCAGAACGCGGCGGCGCCCAAGTTGGCCGTGCGCCACGTGACGTCGGCGAATTCGAAACCCGATTGACGGGCTTCGGCGAGGATTCGGTCGAGCATCGCCGTCGCGACCCCACGTCCGCGGTACGACGGCTCGACGACGACGGCGCTGAGGTGCAGCGTCCTGGGGTGGGCACCACGTACGGGCAAGAGGGGAAAGGCGATGCACTGGGCCACCGGCGTCCCGTGCTGCTCGACCACGACGAAGATCGTTTCGGGCTCCTCGAGGGTCTCCTCGGTCTCTTCGCGCGAGAGAGGCTCCGGTCGGGCGAAGGTCGGGCCCGCGTGTTCCTCGTCGTCGAGGAGTCGGTTGAAGTGCATCGAGAGGTCGAGGTCGCCGAGGGTTCCGCGACGGAGGTCGTAGTCCGGGGGCCAGTCGGCGACGTCGTGCATCGAGAGATCGAGCGAGCCTCGTCGGAAGCGCAAGGCGAAACCGAGTTCGACCCAGGGTTCTCGAGCGTCGGGTCGGTCGTAAACCCAAGCCTGGTGATCATCGACGCCGCCAGCGAGCCATTCGGCACCCGCGGCGGCGTAGAGCGCACCGAGGGTCGCCGGGTCATCGAAGGAGACTGCGTCGGGGCTGATCCAGGCACTCACGTGGCCCGACGGTCTCGTCAGCGTGGCCGCCGTGAGATGGCCGCGCAAACGCGTCGTGTCCCTCGCCACCCAGGTCGGCGTGGGTCGTCGACGGAACGAATCGGTGAGCGTGTCCCGGTCAACCCGGGCGTCGATGCAATGGTTCGCTTCGTTAGCGATTCGCTGATCGCGCACGACGGCGTCGACGACGTCGGGCACGTCAGAAGCGCGCATCAAGCGGATGGACGACACGAGACCACGTTACGGCTGTGTCAGAGTGTCGGGGTGACGGTGCGCGCGACACTCTTTGACATGGACGGACTCCTCATCGATTCCGAGGTCCTCTGGCACCGCGCCGAGGTAGAGATCTTCGGCTCGTTAGGTGTGCCGATATCTGAAGAGGAAGATCGGACCACCAAGGGGATGTTCGTCGCCGAAGTCGTGTCGTACTGGCACCAGCGCTATCCGTGGACGGGCGCCAGTGCGGAGTCGATCGTCGAGCGTCTGTTGAACCGCGTGGGGGAGCTCGTTGAGTCGGACGGTCGACTCTTGCCCGGCGCCGTTCGGGCGATCGACTTGGCGGCACAGCGGGGACCCGTGGCGCTCGCGAGCTCCACGCCCCGATCGCTCATCGAGCGGTGTCTCTCCCATTTCGGTCTACTCGACCGCTTCGCGTCGCTGCACTCGGCGGAGTCCGAGCCCTTCGGCAAGCCGCACCCGGGTGTCTTCCTCAGCGCCGCCGCCAGCCTCGAGGTCTCACCGACCGACTGTCTGGTCTTCGAGGACTCCTCGGCGGGGGTCCTCGCGGCGAAGGCCGGTCGCATGGCGGTCGTGGCGGTCCCGGTCCCCTTCGATCGAGCGCTACCGGCCTTCGCGCTGGCCGACCTCGTACTCGATTCGCTGAGCGACCTCTCGGAGCACTGGATGGACCGAGCCTTCGGTCTCAAAGCGATAACGTGAAGCGTGACGCCGCGGGGTGGGTGTAGGCGCCCGGCGGGAACGCGTCCACCGGCTGCCAACCGATTCGCGCGTAGAGCGCCTGGGCCTCGGGCTGAGCTCGTCCCGTCTCGAGGTACAACTGCCGATACCGGAGTTCGCGAGCGCGCTCGACCACGGCGTCCATGAGTGCCTTGGCGACGCCCCGTTGTCGTAGGTCGGGGCGGACCCAGAGGCGTTTCACCTCGCCGAACTGGGCCGATGGGTCACCGATCGGACGGAGCCCGGCGCCGCCGGCGAGATCACCGTCGAGGCGCGCGACGAGGAAGAACCCCCGGGGCGGCCCCAGTTCGTCGTAGGTGAGGTGTGGGCCATCGTCGGCTTGGCCGTATCGTCGCTCGAGCTCGTCGACCGCGGCGTAAATCAGGCTCATCGGGCCACTGGCCTCGACCGGCTCGTCGGTGATCGCGATTGGCACCGTTCCACCCTACGGGGCAACCGGGCGCACCGGGTCGATTAGTACGATGAGAAGACTCAGTGAAGGAGCATCGTGTTTCAACCCGTCAGCGCCGACTTTGACTTCGTGGGCCTCGAGGAGGCCGAACTAGCGCGCTGGAAGGCCAACGACGTCTTTTCGCGTTCGATGACCCAGCGCGCGGGGGCTGAGCCGTGGGTGTTTTACGAAGGGCCGCCGACGGCCAATGGCAAGCCGGGCCTCCACCACGTCTGGGCGCGTATTTACAAGGACTTGTTCTGCCGCTATCAAACGATGCGCGGCCACTTCGTGGCCCGTCGCGCGGGCTGGGATACGCACGGGCTGCCCGTCGAAGTGCAGGTCGAAAAGGCGCTCGGCATCTCGGGCAAGCGCGCGATCGTCGAGGAAGTCGGCATCACCGAGTTCACGAGGCTGTGCCGGGAGTCAGTGATGACCTACGTCGGTGAGTTCGAACGGCTCACCGAGCGAATCGGCTACTGGACCGACATGGAGCACGCGTACTTCACGTTCAATCCCTCCTACGTCGAGTCCGTCTGGTGGCAGTTGCAGCAGCTCTTCACTCGTGGACTGCTCTACGAGGACCTCAAGGTCGTGCCGTACTGTCCGCGCTGTGGCACCGCGTTGTCGAGTCATGAACTCGGTCAACCGGGGGTGTACACCGACGAAGTGGACGAGAGCGCGTACGTCCGGCTGGCCGTGACCGACGCCGCGGCCCACGGCCTCGGTGGCGTCACGCACCTCGCGGTGTGGACGACGACGCCCTGGACCCTCCTGTCCAACGTCGCCGTCGCGGTGAACCCCTCGATCGTCTACGGCGTCGTCGACGGGATCGTCGTCGCCCACGACCTCGTCGAGTCCGTGTTCGGCGCCGACGCGCACGTCTCGGCGACGTTCCTCGGGACGGCGTTGGTCGGGTTGCACTACGAACGGCCGTTCACGGACGTGGAACTGCCCGACGGCGTCGACGCCTGCTACGTGGTCGCCGCCGACTACGTGACCACCGAGGAGGGTACGGGACTCGTGCACCAGGCGCCGGCCTTCGGCGAGATCGACCGACAGGTGGCTCGAGAAAACGGGCTGCCGACGGTCAACCCGGTCGGTCCCGACGGTACCTTCACGGCCGCAATCGCGTGGCTGGAGGGCCAAGACGTGCGCGCCGCCAACCACGCGATCAACGACGAGCTCGAACGGCGGGGAATCCTGATGCGTCGAATGGACTTCACGCACGCGCTCCCACACTGTTGGCGGTGCGGAACGGTGCTGATCTATTGGGGCAAGCCGAGCTGGTACATCGCGACGAGTCAGTTCAAGGAGGCGATGCTGAGCGAGAACGCGACCATCGACTGGCACCCCGCGCACATCCGCGACGGCCGCTTCGGGGAGTGGCTCGCCAACAACGTCGACTGGGCGCTGTCGCGCGACCGCTTCTGGGGCACGCCGCTGCCGATCTGGCGATGTGAGGATGGACACCTGACCTGCATCGGCTCTCGGGCCGAACTCGGTTCGTTCGCCGGTCGCGACCTCTCCGACCTCGATCCGCATCGACCGTACATCGACGACGTGACCTTCGACTGCCCAACGTGCGGCCTCGAGGCGCGCCGGGTCGAACCGGTGATCGACGCGTGGTTCGACTCCGGCGCGATGCCCGCGGCCCAAGTTGGGTTTCCGCACGTGGAGGGTTCGTCCGACGCGATGCAGTTCCCGGCCCAACTCGTCGCCGAGGCTATCGACCAGACGCGGGGCTGGTTTTACTCGCTACTCGCGGTCAACACGCTCGTGTTCGGCGGTACGCCCTACCAGCACGTGCTGTGCCTCGGTCACATCGTCGACGAGCAGGGTCGCAAGATGAGCAAATCCGTCGGCAACGTCATCGACCCCTGGGAGGTCCTGTCGACGCGCGGGGCCGACCCTCTTCGGTGGTGGATGTTCTCCCAGGGCTCACCGTGGACCTCGACGCGGGCCGGTCTTGGGGCGATTGACGCGTCGTTGCGCGAGACGCTGGCGACCCTCTGGAACACCTTCAGTTTCTTCACGACCTACGCGGCGTTGAACGGCTTCGATCCGGCCGACCCGGCGATTCCGAGCGAACGAGATCGCAGCGACATGGACCGGTGGATCCTCTCTCGCCTCGAGAGTACGACGGCGGCGGTCACCACGGCTCTCGACGGCTACGAACCGCTCGGCGGCACTGACGCCCTGTCCTCACTGATCGACGACCTGTCGAACTGGTACGTGCGACGCAGCCGCCGACGGTTCTGGCGAACCGATCCGGACGCCCCGGCGTCGGATTCACTCGCGGCGCACGCCACCCTGCACACGGTCCTGGCGCGGATCACCTTGCTGATGGCGCCCTTCACACCCTTCGTCGCCGATCGGCTCTATCGAGAGTTGAACGAGGTGGAGCCGACGGCGTCGGTCCACCTCGAGGACTGGCCCGCCGCTCGGCCGAACCTGGTCGACCGGGATCTCGAACGTTCGATGGCCGTGGCTCGCCGGCTGACGTCGCTCGGTCGCGCGGCGCGGGCGGAGGCGGGGGTGAAAGTTCGTCAGCCCCTCGCGCGCGCCCTGGTGTTCTTGCCCAACGACTCGGCGCGTCCGCCAGCCAACGTCGTCGAGGACGAGTTGAACGTGGACGTCCTCGAATACGGCACGGAGTTGGCCGAGGTGCTCAGCTTCGAGCTGGTGCCAAACTTTCGGTCGGTCGGTCCGCGTCTCGGCGAGGCGGTCAAGGAGCTTCGCCCGGCCCTCACCGCGCTCGACCCGGTGGTCGCCGCCGCCGCGCTCGAACGGGGTGAGACGGTGCGCGTCGAGCTCTCGACGGGTGGTTTCGACCTCGGCTCGCAGGACCTGGAGTTACGGGTCCGCAGCCAAGGCGGGTTCGCCGTCTCGCGCGACGGCGTCGAGGTGATCGCCCTCGATCTGGCGCTCGACGACGGGCTTCGTCGTCGCGGCTACCTGCGCGACGTGGTTCGCCAGATCCAGGACCTGCGCAAGTCGACGGGGCTTGACGTGTCCGATCACATTCGCGTGACGGTCAGTGGCCTCGACGACCTCGTGGACGGTTTCGCGCTGTTATCGCGTGAGGTGCTCGCTACGGAAGTGAACACGGGAAGTCTCGCGCAACCCGCCACCGCGCTCGAACTCGACGATGGACGGGTGGCCTTCGCGTGGATCGAGCGCGTCTAAACGGCCGAGTTCAGTTTTCCAAGCAGGGCCGACAGCGAACGTCGTTCGACTTCGCTGAGCCTCCCGGCGAGGTGCTGGTCCAGGTAGTCGAGGTGGACCGCGAGTGCGGCGTCGAGTTTGTCGTTGCCGGCTGGGGTGATGGCGACGTGAATCGCTCGGCGGTCGGTGGGGCAGAGGGTTCGTGCGACGAGTCCCGTCTCTTCGAGTCGGTCGATGAGGCGGGTCGTGCCCCCGGTGGAATGGACGATCGCGTCGGCAATCTGGCTCATCTTGAGGCGTCCGTCGGGGGACTTGCGTAACTGGAGCAGGACCTCGAACCAGGCGAGGGGCAGTTCGCACGTCGCTTCGAGCTCGACGCCGAGACCGCGCGCCAATCGGGCATTCGTCTCGAGCAAGAGCCCGAACAACGTGACCTTCTCATCTCCCGATGGGCAGGCGCTGGGGTCGAGTTGCATGGTGCCAGTTTAGCAGATTCTTAGTTATACAATTAATTCTTGACAAATAGTTGTAGATGCAACTATAATGAGGTCAACACAAAACCGTGTTTCTACCTAGGAGAGAAAACAATGAGCAACCTTCCCGCTCCCGGCGTCTACGTCATCGACAACGTTCACTCGACCGTCGGCTTCGTCGCGCGCCACTTAGTCGCCGCGAAGGTCCGTGGGCATTTCGGCGAATTCGCCGGCACCGTCACCATCGGTGACTCGGTCGCGTCCTCGTCGGTCGAGGCGACCGTTCAGGCCGCGAGCATCACGACCAACAACGACATGCGTGACGGTCACCTCAAGAGCGCGGACTTCCTCGACCTGGAGAACCACCCGACGCTCACCTTGACCTCGACCAAGCTCACCGACAAGGGTGGCGACAAGTTCGAGATGGTGGCCGATTTGACGGTTCGTGGTGTCACCAAAGCGGTCACGTTCAACGTCGAGTTCCTCGGCTCGGGCGCGGGCATGGCGCCGGGCGCCACCGTCGTCGGATTCGAGGCGTTCGCCGAGATCGACCGTCGTGACTTCAACGTCAGCTTCGAAGGTGCGCTGGAGAACGGTTCCTTGGTCGTTGGCAACAAGGTCGTCGTTGAGCTCAACGTGGAAGCCGCTAAGCAGGACTAGGCCATTGCGCCGCAGCGCGGCGCGAAAATGTCGACGAAGCCGGGGGCATCCGCTCCCGGCTTCGTCGATACCATGGTTCCGTGGAAGAGCCAACAGCGAAGCGGTCCAAATCGTCCCTCGGGATCGCGGGGGTGGTGCTCACCGTCCTGTCGGTCTGGTGGTTTGCGCTCCGTCCGCGTCGTCGTCGCGGCTGAGTTGGTGACCATCGACCGGTAACGTGGGCGGGCATGCCGAACGCGTCCTTCGCCCCGCTTCGACACCGGAGTTTCGCCCTGGCCCTGTCGGCGTCGTTCATCTCCTCGACCGGCACCTGGATGCAGTCGGTCGCCCTCGGGGTCTATCTCACCCAAACCACGCACAACACGGTATGGCTCGGTCTGGTGACCGCCGCCGCGTGGGTACCCAGCCTCGTCGGCTCGCCACTCGGCGGACTCGTGGCCGACCGTTGGAATCGCCAGCGTTGGATCCAGTCCAACAACGTGGTGATGACCGTCGCCGCGGCCGCGCTCGCGGTAGCCCAACTCACGAGGCACCTCTCACCGTCACTGGCGTGCTACCTCGCCATCATCGAGGGACTGGCCAGTGCGGCGGCCTGGCCGGCCTGGCAGTCGCTGCTGCCGGACCTGGTGGACCGCGGCGAGGTCCTCGCGGCAGTCTCGCTCTCGTCGGCGCAGTTCAACCTCGGGCGCGTCGTCGGCCCCGTCCTGGCCGCTGTGGTGCTCACGGTGGGCTCACCGGGCTGGTGCTTCGCGATCAACGCCGCGACGTTCCTCTTCGTGGTGATCGCGTTCCTGTTCGTCCGCAGTGCCCCGCGCCCCCGGGTGGTCGAGCCGGTTCGGTTGTGGGGCGAGACCGTGGACGGCGCGCGGCGCGCGTGGTCGATCAACGGATGCCGCTATCCAATCATCGCCGTCGCCGTCGTGGCGCTGACGGTGAGTCCCTTCATCGCCCTCGTTCCGGCGATGGCGATCCAGGTCCTGCACGCGGGCAAGGTCGGAACGTCGTGGCTGGTCTCGGCCCAGGGCGTCGGGGCCGTGGTCGGTGCCGTGACCCTCCCGATGGTGGCGCGGCGAACGTCGCGGGTGTTCGTGCTGCGACTCTCGATCGTGATGGCCGTGGTCAGCGAGGGTCTCTACGCGTTGGCCCCCTCGCTGGGGCTCGCCATGGTCGCACTCGTGGTGCTGGGCGGCGCGTACGTCGGCACGCTCACCGGCCTGATCACGTCGGTGCAACTGCACGCGCCGGCGAAGGAGCGCTCGAGGATCCTGTCGTTGTACACGCTCTCGCTCTCGATCGCCTACCCAATCGGCGCCGTCGCCCAAGCCTCCATGGCGCGGTGGTGGGGTGTGCGGCCGATCACGGCGGTGAGCGCCCTCGCGTTGGCGGCGGTCGTGGTGTCGGTCTCGGTGATCCGGCCGACGTTCTGGGCTGAATTCGCGGCAGCCCCAATTGGCCATTCGCGATTGCTGGCAGACTAGACCCATGCCATTTGTTGCCACGAACCCCGCCACGGGCGAACGCATCGCCGAGTACGCCGCGCACACGCCCGCGCAACTCGATTCTCGCCTCGAACGCGCCAGCGCCGCCTTCACCCAGTGGCGTGCGACGCAGCCAGCCCAGCGGGCCACGCTCATGCGGACCGCCGCCGAACTCATCGAGGGCGAGATTCCCGTCATCGCCGAGCTGCTGACCAGTGAGATGGGCAAGACGTTCGCCGCCGCGAAGGGCGAGGCCTTCAAGTGCGCCTCGACGATGCGGTACTTCGCCGATCACGCCGAGGAGTTCTTGGCACCCGAGCCCATCGTGACGAGCGGGCGGCGTAGCGGGGTGCGCTTCGACCCGGTGGGCGCGATCTTGGCGATCATGCCGTGGAACTTCCCGCTGTGGCAGGTGGTGCGTTTCGGCGTCCCGTCGATCATGGCCGGCAACGTGGTCTTGCTGAAGCACGCGCCGAACGTCCCCGGTAGCGCGCAGTACATCGAGGAGCTCTTCCGTCGCGCCGGTTTTCCCGATGGTGTCATGACGAACCTCTTCGTCGAGGTCGACGCCATTGAGGCCATCATCGCCGATCCCCGGGTCGTCGGCGTCACCCTCACCGGTTCGGAGCGCGCCGGTCGATCGGTGGCGGCGCTCGCCGGGGCCCATTTGAAGAAGTGCGTGCTCGAGCTCGGTGGATCGGACCCGTTCATCGTCGGTGTCCACGCCGACCTGGACGCCGTCGTGCCGATGGCGGTTACCGCGCGAGTGCAGAACAACGGACAGGCGTGCATCGCGTCCAAGCGGTTCATCGTCGTGCGCGAACGGGCCGATGAATTCATCAGCCGGTTCAGCGCGGCGATGGCCGCGGTGCCGACGGGCGATCCCATGGATCCGTCGACCGTGCTCGGACCGATCGTGTCCGCCTCGCAGTTCAACCAGTTGGCCGAGCAGGTCTCATCGTCGGTCGAGGCCGGTGCCGTCGTGCACTCGGGTGGTGCACCGCTGGAGCGCGAGGGGTACTTCTACCCGGCCACCGTGTTGACCGACGTGCCGAGTGATTCACGCGCCGGTAGCGAGGAGCTCTTCGGGCCGGTTGCGGTGGTGCACGTCGCCGAGGACCTCGACGCGGCAATCGCCTACGCCAACGCGACGCCGTGGGGGCTCGGCGGATCGATCTGGTCGACCGACGACGCTGAGATCGACGCGGCCATCGCCGGACTCGACGTGGGCGTCGTCTTCGCGAACGCGGTGGTCGCCTCGATGCCCGAACTGCCGTTCGGTGGTACGAAGAACTCCGGTTTCGGCCGCGAACTCTCCGCCTACGGCATCAAGGAGTTCACGAACATCAAGTCCTACTACGTGGCGTGATGGCGTCGTACTACTTCGATCACGCGGCGTCCGCGCCGAGGCGCGACGAAGTGGCTGCGGCCATGGAGCCGTGGCAGCACGGCGTCGTCGGCAACCCTTCGGGAAGCCACCGAGCGGCGCGCGAGGCTCGCCGCGCGGTCGAGGAGGCTCGCGACGAAGTCGCGCAGTTCGTCGGTGCGCAAGCGGGTGAGGTCATCTTCACCGGCGGCGGTACCGAGTCGTGCCAGTTGGCGATTGCCGGTGTGGCGAACTTCCATCGGCGACACCACGCGACGACGTCGATCGTGGTCTCGCGCGTCGAGCACCACGCCGTGCTCGACGCGGCGGCGATGGCGGCGCGCGACTTCCCGAGCGTGACGGTTCGCTACGTCGACGTCGACGGAGACGGCGTGGTCGACCTCGACTCGCTGCGTGGAGCCGTCGGAGCGGATACGGCGATCGTGAGCGTGATGGCGGCGAACAACGAGACGGGAGTCCGCCAGCCGCTCGACGGCGTATCCGCGGTGGCGCGAGGCGCGGTCGACGGCGGAACGGTCGTGCACACCGACGCGGTCGCCGCGGCGCCGTGGCTCTACCTGCCCACGGTGACGGCGTCGGTCGACATGGTGTCGATCTGCGCGCACAAGCTCGGCGGCCCGGTCAACGCCGGGGCGCTCGTGGTACGCGGGTCGGTACCCTTCGACGCGCTGGTACCCGGTGGTGGTCAGGAGCAGGGACACCGGGGCGGCACCGTGGACGTGGCCGCCGCCGTCGGTCTCGCCGCCGCGGTCCGGGCGACGGCTCGCGAGCTCGAAGCGGTGAACGATCGGGTCGACGAACTGCAGGTCAGATTGATCAACGCGCTGTCGTTGCTCCCGGGTTGTGCGGTCACGGGTGTCGCCGCGTTGCGGGTCGCGGGCACGGTGCACGTGACGTGTGCCGGTTTGGCGAGCGACGAGTTGCTCTTTCTCTTGGACCGGGCCGGGGTCTACGCCTCGGCGGCCGCGAGTTGTTCGAGCGGGGCGAGTCAGTCGAGCCACGTCCTCGAGGCGATGGGTATCGAGGCGGACCGGGCGCGAGGCTCGATACGGTTCTCGATGGGTGCCGAGACCACGGCCGCCGACGTGGATGCGCTGATCGGAATCCTCGCGCGAATCGTGCACCAACTCCGCTGATCGGTCTCCCCGGCCCGGCTGGCAGACTGGGACCGTGAAAATTCTGGTGGCGATGAGTGGTGGAGTCGATTCGTCGGTCGCCGCCGGACTGCTGCGCGACGTCGGACACGACGTGGTTGGCGCGACGTTGAAGTTGTGGGGCGGCGCCTCGGACTCGGGGTGCTGTTCGGTCGCCGACGTCGACGACGCGCGGCGGGTGGCCCAGGTGTTGGGCATCGACCACCACGTGTTCAACTACACCGAGGAGTTTGAACGACACGTCGTCGCCCCTTTCGTGGCCGGGCACGCCGCTGGCCTGACGCCGAACCCGTGCATCGAGTGCAATCGGCACATCAAGTTCGACCTCCTGATCGATCGAGCGGAGCGACTTGGCTTCGACGCGGTCGCGACGGGTCACCACGCTCGCGTCGTCGAGCGGGCCGGCCGCCCAGCGCTCGCTCGCGGCGCCGACCCGAGTAAGGACCAGAGTTACGTCCTGGGGTATCTGACGGCGGAGTTGCTCGCCCGGCTGGCGTTGCCCATCGGCGCCATGACCAAGGAGGCCGTCCGGCGCGAAGCCGAGCGCCTGGGCCTGCGCACGTGGAACAAGCCCGACAGCCAAGACGTGTGCTTCATCGAAGCCTCGCGGGGCCGTGAAGTCTTTCTACGCAGCCGGATCCCGGTAACCCCCGCGTCCGTCGTCGATCGCGCGACCGGTGACGTCCTCGGTCAGGTCGAGGTGGCCGAACTGGTCACCGTCGGGCAGCGTCGTGGCGTCGCCCCCGGCCGTGACGGGGAGCGGCGTTACGTCACCAACGTGGATCTGGCGTCCGGTCGGGTCGACGTGGGTCGGCTCGAGGAGATCCTGGTCTCGTCGGTGCCACTCGACGAGGCCTCGTTCACCGTGTCCGGGGCGCCGCTGGCGCACGGGGACGGCGTGTGGGTCCAAACGAGTGCGCACGGGGTCCCCCGACGGGCCGTCTTGGCTCGCTCATCGCGCTGGAGCGTCGAGTTCGCAGAGCCGATCCGCCCGATTGCGCCGGGTCAGTCGGTCGTCTTCTACTTCGAGGACCAGCCGGCGGTCGTCGCGGGCGCCGCAATCGTGGCCCGACCGTGAGCGACGCGTCGGAACGGGTGGCGTGGCTGCGCGCGGAGATTACGCGTCACAACGACGCGTACTTCGTCCACGACGCGCCGATCCTCCCCGACGCTGATTACGACGAGCTGGTTCGCGAACTTCGCCGACTCGAAGCCGCGCACCCGTCGCCCGACGCGTCGCGCTCGCCGGCCGCCACCGTCGGGGCACCCCCGGACGCCACCTTTCAGCCGGTACGCCACGCCGAAGCGATGCTCAGCCTGGACAACGCCTTCGACGAGGGCGATCTGCGGGCCTGGGCCGAACGGGTCGCGCGTTCGCTCGGGATCGACCCCGACGGGCTCGCCTTCGCCGTCGAGCCGAAGATCGACGGATTGGCCCTGTCGATCCACTACGACGAAGGCGTCTTGACCCAGGCGGCGACTCGGGGCGACGGAGCGACCGGCGAGGACGTCACGGCCAACGTGCGCACGGTCGCCACGGTCCCATCGTCGCTCGCGGCCGTGCCGGGACGGGTGGACGTGCGCGGCGAGGTCTTCTTGGCGAAGTCCGATTTCGCCGAGCTCAACGAGCTCCAGCGTCGGCGAGGTGACCGAGAGTTCGCCAACCCGCGCAACGCGGCGGCGGGGAGCCTGCGCCAGAAGAACGCCGCCGTGACCGCCGAGCGAGCCCTCTCCTTCTTGGCCTACCAGGTGGTCGATCCCGTCAACGTCCTTCAGGTCACGAGTCAGGGCGCGTTGCTCGCAAAACTGGCGACCCTCGGGTTCCTCGTGGCGGCCGAGGCGCGAGTGGTCGTCGGGGTCGACGCGATGATCGCCCAGACGTCGTGGTTCGAGGACCACCGCCACGACCTGCCCTTCGAGGTCGACGGCGCGGTCGTGAAGGTCGACGACTTCTCGCTCCGGTCCGCCGTAGGGTCGACCTCGCGAGCGCCGCGCTGGGCCATCGCCCGTAAGTTCCCGCCCGAGGAGCGAACGACCCGGCTGCTGACGATCGAGGTGTCGATTGGCCGCACGGGTCGCGCGACGCCCTACGCCGTACTGGAGCCGGTCGTCGTCGCGGGTTCGACCGTGTCGATGGCGACCCTGCACAACGAGGACCAGGTCGCCCTCAAGGACCTCCGGCCCGGGGATCGGGTGGTGGTACGCAAGGCCGGTGACGTCATTCCCGAGGTGGTGGGCGTCGTCGTCGACCCCGCGCAAGATCGTGGTGCGCCGTGGAGCTTCCCCACCACGTGCCCCGAATGTGGCGGGCCGCTGGAGCGCGTCGGTGAGGAACGTGACACCTACTGCGTCAATCCGAACTGTCCGGCTCAGCTGTTACAGCAGGTGGTCCACTTCGCCTCTCGAGGCGCGCTGGACATCGAGGGTCTGGGCGAGCAACGCGCGGCGCAGTTGATCGAGGCGGGGCTCGTTCGTGACGTGGCCGACCTGTTCTCGTTGGGGGTGGCCGACCTCGAGTCCCTCGACGGGCTGGCTGCCGTCTCGGCGACGGCGCTGGTCGGCGCGGTGCAGCGGGCCAAGGCGCAGCCGCTCAGTCGACTCCTGGTGGCGCTCGGCGTCCGTCACGTTGGCCCCGTGGCCGCCCGCGCGCTGGCCTCGTGGTTCGAGACGTACCAGCAGTTGGCGGCGGCACCGCTGGTCGAGTTGGAGGCCATCGACGGAGTGGGCCCCGTCATTGCGGCGTCGGTCTACCAGTTCGTGCGCTCGCCGGAGGTCGTTGAGCGCATGGCGCGGCTGCGCGACGCTGGGGTGACGTTGCGTGAACCGATCACGTCATCGATCGATCAGACACTTCGGGGGCGCGCCGTCGTGGTCACGGGCACCGTACCGGGGTTCAGCCGTGAAGCGGCCGAGGCCGCGATCGTGGAGCGCGGCGGCACGTCGCCGGGCACGGTTTCGGCCAAGACCTACTGCGTTGTGGTGGGCGACGCACCGGGGGCGAGCAAACTCACCAAGGCTCGGGCGCTGGGCGTGCCGCTGGTGGGAGCCGACGAGTTCGAGGCTCTGCTCGTCTCGGGCTCGTGGCGCGCGACCATTGCCTAAGCCGTTGGGACGGTGCTCTAGGGTTAGGTTTGACCATGTCTACGTATACATTCTTGCCCGGTCACGACGTCGTTGGTCGCTACCGGATCACCGACACCCTCGGTGTCGGGTTGACGGCTGAGGTCTACCTCGCCGAGGACCGTACCCTGCACCGGACAGTCGTACTCAAGGTCCTGCTCCCGCAGTTGGCGGCCTTCGAAGACGTGCGGCGGACCTTTCGAGAACAGATCATCCGATCGGCGACGCTGAGTCACCCCCACCTCGTACGGGTCTTCGACGGTGGGCAGGAGTCCGGGTCGATCTTCGTGGTGAGCGAGTACATGAGCGGTGGGTCGCTCGAGGACGTTCTGGCCGCTGGACGACGACTCGACGTCGGTGACACGGCGAAATTGGGTAGCGATGTCGCCGCCGCGTTGACGTACCTGCACGAACAAGGGCTCGTACACGGATCCCTCTCGCCGAGCAAACTACTCATCGATGACGAAGGTGGCGTGCGAGTCGGTGACGTCGCCATGGCGGGGTTGCGGTCCGCGCACCCCGGACACACGTCGATCAACGACGTCCGCTACCTCAGTCCCGAACAGGCCCAGGGCGCGCCGGGCGACGCGCAGTCCGACGTCTACGCGCTGGCGTTGATTTTGTTCGAAGCCGCGACGGGCGAAGCGCCGTTCGATGCGGCCTCGGTGGAGGCGATGTTGCGCGCACGAATCAACACGCCGCTGCCAATTCGCCCCGAGCTCGGTACCCTCGACATGATCCTGGCCCAGGCGGCCGTGCCGGATCCGCTGTTACGCCTGTCGGCCGAGCAGTTCGCGAATCGACTGAGTGCGAGCATGACCGACAGCGCACCACTCGTGATCACGCCGGTCAATCGGATGAAGCCGTTGTTGGCGCACTACCAACCGTCTGAACCTCGGACGTCGATCGGATTCCGTGCACCGTCGGCCGCGCAGATCGCCGGGACCCCGCCGGTCGACCCTGATGCGCCGCGGTTCCCACGGCCCCAGCCCGCTCGTCGTTCGTCGGTCGCGGCGCCGGCCGCTGAGGCGCGGGCGCGCGCGCGGGCCTCGGAGCCGTACCCGATCGTGCCGCCGCCACGTCGTCGTCGGGCCGCCTTCGTGCTCGCCGCCTTCGTGCTCGCCGCCGCCGTCGCGGCGGGCGCCGTGTGGAAGCTTGGACTGTTGTCCCAGAGTCAGACCGTGCCGTCGCTGGTGGGTCTGACGACCAGCCAAGCGACCAGCCAGCTGAGTGGCGACGGTCTCACCGTGCAGGTGACCCGTCACGAGCGTTCGGCCACCATCGTCGCCAACGAGATCATCTCTCAGTCGCCCGCGGCGGGCAGTTCGGTCAAGTCCGGTTCGGTGGTCACCGTCACGGTCTCTGATGGCACCTCGAGCGTGGCGCTGCCGTCGGTGCTCGGTGAGACGTGCGTTGCGGCGACCGCGGCGCTCAAGACACGCCAGATCGTGGCGCAGTGTCCCGCGACCGCGACGGTGAACAGCGCGCGCGCGGTGGGACTCGTGGCCGAGGTGATCTACCACGGGACCGTGAACCCGGCCCGGGTTCCGGCCGGTTCGACGGTCGTGCTCGCGCTCAGTAAGGGCCCGGCGACTTCGACGACCACGTCGACGGCCGCGCCGACCACGACCGCGCCGACGACGACGAGTACGACGGCGACCAGCGCGACGACGACGGCCGTCGTCGCGGCTGGAACGGGGCCGCGCGCTGTGCCCAACGTGATCGGAATGGGTCAGGCGCAGACCATCGCCGCCTTTAAAAAGGCGGTCCTCTACTTCCGCACCCAGGGACCGGGATCGACGACGAGGACGTGGACCACGGTCGTGTCGACGCTGCCGGCGCCCGGGACCATGGTCCCGTACAAGTCGACGATCATCGTCAACGTCAAATGACGGTGGGCTGTGAGTTATGCGAGGCGGCGGTCGTTACGACCCGCTACGTCGAAGACGAGCTCTGTTGGATCGCGGACTGTGAGATCTGCCTGGTGCCGATGGTGGTCTGGCGCGAGCACGACGCACTGCCGTCGCCCGACCTGAAGCGTCAGCTACACGAGCGTTTGGCCGCGGTGGCCGACCGCGAACTCGGCGTGGGGAACTGGACCATCGACGACCACATGCGCAACATCCCCGACCACTACCACGCCCACGCCCGGCCGCCGTCCTTCTGGCGTCGATCGCTGGGCTGACGCGTCGGTACAATCGGGGCACGACGAACAAGGGAGTTCCGATGGGAGCGTTAGACGGTCGCGTGGCGATCATTACCGGTGCCGGACGGGGGATCGGGCGCGAACACGCGTTGCTATTCGCCTCCGAGGGGGCCAAGGTCGTGGTCAACGACCTCGGCGGTGGATTGGATGGCTCGGCGAGCGAGGCCTCGCCCGCGCAAGCGGTCGTCGACGAGATCCGGGCCTTCGGCGGCGAAGCCGTGGCCAATCACGACAACATCGCTGACTGGCAGGGGGGCGCCCGACTCGTCCAGGCGGCGATCGACACCTACGGGGACTTGAACGTCCTGGTCAACAATGCGGGCATCCTGCGCGACCGGGTTCTGGTCAACCTCTCCGAAGACGACTGGGACTCGGTGATCAACGTCCACCTCAAGGGTCACTTCGTGCCCACGCGCCACGCCGCGACGTACTGGCGCGAACGGGCCAAGGCCGGACACCTCGTGAAGGCTTCGGTCATCAACACGTCCTCGACCTCGGGTCTGCTCGGAAACGTGGGCCAATCGAACTACGGCGCCGCCAAGGCCGGCATCGCGGCCTTCACCGTGATCATCGCCGAGGAGCTCGGACGCTACGGCGTGCGGGTCAACGCCATCGCCCCGGCCGCTCGCACCCGGATGACCGAGTCCACGCCCGGACTGGCGGACTACGTCGTCAAACCGGCCGATGAAGCGGTCTTCGATGTCTGGGACCCCGCGAACATCTCGCCACTGGTCGCGACGCTGGCGATGGAGGACTGCACGGCGACGGGGCGGGTCTTCTTCGTCCAGGGCGGCACGGTTCGTCTGTTCCAGAACTGGACGATGACCGAGACCCTCGAGCGCGGCGACCGCTGGGACGTCGCCGACCTGGCGGCGCAACTCCCAACCCTGCTCGACTGAGCCGATTGGAGCCCGACCGGTAGTCTGTGACCCATGACTACTGCCATACTCCCCGGTTGCGAGCCGTACGAGTCCGTCGGGGGCAACGTCGGCGTGCTCGTGCTGCACGGGTTCACCGGCAACCCCACGTCGATGCGGCCGCTCGCCGAGTTCCTCGCCGCCGACGGCTTCACCGTCTCGCTGCCGCGACTACCCGGGCACGGCACGTCGGTGGCCGACATGATTACCACGGGCTGGTCGGACTGGACGGGGGCCGCGCTCGACGCCTACGACGACCTGACCCGTCGCACGGACCGCGTCGCGGTCGTAGGGCTATCGATGGGCGGTGGCCTGGCGGCGTTCGTGGCCCAGCACCGCGACGACGTCGGCGCTTGCGTCTTCATCAATCCGCTCGTCAAGCCCCCGGTCCCCGAGATGATCGACGGGCTCCACCAACTCCTCGACGCCGGACTCGCGACGATCGACGCCATCGGATCGGACGTCAAACGCGAAGGGGTGACCGAACTGGCCTACGACGCGACACCGCTGGCGAGCGCGAAGAGCCTCTTCGAGGGGGTCGGCGTCCTCTACGCCTCCCTCGAGCGGATCACGGCACCGAGTCTCTTGCTCTCGAGTCGCGAAGACCACGTCGTCACCTCGGACAACGGTGATGACTTGGTGGCGCGCGTTGGTGGTCCCATCGAGCGCGTGTGGCTGGAGAACTCCTTCCACGTCGCCACGATCGATAACGACCAGCAGTTGGTGGAGACCTTGACGCGAAATTTCATCCGACGCACGGTGGCGTCATGAGTGAGTTGACCCGCGCCGAGGTCGCCCACGTGGCCAAACTCGCCCGTCTTCGCCTGAGCGACGACGAGCTCGACCTCTTCACGGTGCAGCTGGCCAAGATTCTCGACCACGCCGCCGACATGCAGTCGCTCGACCTCGCCGACGTGGTGGCGACGGCTCACCCCTACGGGTTAATCAACGTGGTGCGTGACGACGTGGTGCGTCCGAGTCTCGAACGAGACGAGGTGCTCGCCATGGCCCCCGACGCCGAGGACGGCCGATTCGCAGTGCCGCGCATCATGGGCGAGGCCCCGTGAACGCGACCACCATCGCCGAGGGCGTGCGGCGCGGTGAGTTGTCCGCGCGGACGTTGGCCGAGGAGTCGCTGCGCTCGATTCGAGCCCGTAACGATGAATTGAACGTCTTCTTGCACGTCGACGAGTCCGGCGCGATGGCCGCGGCCGAGCGGGTCGACGACACCGTTTCGCGCGGGTTGGACCCCGGTCGACTCGCCGGCGTGCCGATCGCCCTGAAGGACAACCTCTGTCAGGTCGGCGTGCCGACGACCTGCTCGTCCAAGATCCTCGAGGGCTGGCGTCCGCCTTACAGCGCCACCGTCGTCGACCGTCTCCTCGAGGCGGGTGCGGTCCCGATGGGCAAGACCAACCTCGACGAGTTCGCCATGGGTTCGTCGACCGAGACCTCCGCCTTCGGGCCGACCCGTAACCCGCTCGATCCGACGCGCGTACCGGGCGGATCCTCGGGCGGTTCGGCCGCGGCCGTCGCCGCTGCGATGACGCCACTGGCGCTCGGCAGCGATACGGGTGGGTCGATTCGCCAGCCGGCCGCCCTCTGCGGCATCGTCGGCGTGAAGCCGACTTACGGACTGGTCTCACGGTACGGCCTCATCGCCTTCGCCAGTTCACTCGACCAGATCGGGCCTTTTGCGACGAACGTCGCGGACGCGGCCCTGCTGCTCGAGGTCATCGCGGGCCACGACCCGATGGATTCGACGTCGCTGCCCGAACCGGCACCGGACCTCGTCGCGCACCTGGACGACGGCGTGGCGGGTCGGCGCGTCGGATTGGTCCGCGAGTTGATCGACGGCGCCGACGACGAGATTGTCGAGTCCGTCCAACGCGCGGCCGACGTCCTGCGCGCGGCCGGGGCGACGATCGTGGAGCTGTCCATTCCCGAGTTGCACCTCGGACTCAGCGCGTACTACCTCATCGCACCGGCCGAGGCGTCGAGCAACCTCGCTCGCTACGACGGTGTGCGCTACGGGCTGCGCGTCGACGCCGACGACGTGACCGCGATGAACGAAGTGACCCGCACGGCGGGCTTCGGCGCTGAAGTGAAGCGACGCATCATGCTCGGGACCTACGCGCTATCGGCGGGGTACTACGACGCGTACTACGGCCAGGCGCTCAAGGTGCGAACGCAGATGATCGACGCCTTCCGACGGGCGTACCGCCAGGTCGACCTGCTCGTGGGGGCGACGACGCCGTCGGTGGCCTTCACCTTCGGCTCCAAGACCAACGACCCGATGGCGATGTACCTGTCGGACGTGTTCACGATTCCGACGAATCTCGCGGGTGAAGCCGCGCTCTCGGTGCCGTTCGGCCGGGGGGAAGCGAACCTGCCCATCGGCGTGCAACTACTCGGGCCCGGGCGCAGTGAGGCGCAGCTCTTCGCGGCGGCGCGGGTGCTCGAAGCCGTGGAGCGGGGATCATGACGCTGCCGAACGGCTGGGAGATGGTGGTGGGCCTCGAGGTCCACACCGAGTTGCGCACGGCGACCAAGATGTTCTGTGGCTGCGCCAACGTCTTCGGCGCGGAGCCGAACACCCGCGTGTGCCCGGTGTGCCTCGGGTTGCCCGGGTCCCTGCCGGTGCTCAACGAGCGCGCCGTCTCCATGGCCATGGCCATCGGGCTGGCGCTGCACTGCACGATTGCGCCGTCGACCTTCCATCGCAAGAACTACTTCTATCCCGACATGCCCAAGGACTTCCAGATCTCGCAGTACGACCTGCCGATCAACGCCCGCGGCTACCTGGACCTGACCGATTCGACGCGCGTGACCATCGAGCGCGCGCACCTCGAAGAGGACACCGGCAAGTCGACGCACCTCGGGGGCACCGGTCGGATCCACGGGGCCGATCGATCGTTGGTGGACTACAACCGATCGGGCGTCCCATTGGTTGAGATCGTGTCGGGACCCGACATCCGTTCGTCGCTGCAAGCTCGTCTCTACGCCGGCGAGTTGCGGGCCGTATTGATCGCGACGGGTGCCTCGGACGGCCGGATGGAGGAGGGGTCGATGCGCATCGACGCCAACGTCTCGGTGCGCCGAAGCGGCGACCCGTTCGGAACCCGGTGCGAGATCAAGAACCTGAACTCGCTGCGCAGCCTGCAGCGGGCGATCGAGTTCGAGGCGGAGCGTCAGGTCGCGCTGATCGAAGACGGCGGGGTCGTTCGTCAAGAGACCCGCCACTGGGACGAGAACGCGGGTACCACGTCCACGATGCGCGTCAAGGAGGAGGCCGAGGACTACCGGTACTTCCGAGAGCCCGACCTGGTGGACCTGGCGCCGAGCGCCGCGTGGCAGGAACGCGTGGCCGAAGCAATGGGGCCGATGCCCGCCCAGCGGCGAGCGGCGGTCCTCGAACTGCTCGGCGACGCGAGCGGCGCCCAGCGAGACGCCGTCGACGTCGTGATCGATCTCGGCCTCGAGCGATTCGTCCACGCCACGGCCGCGGCCGGCGGTGACGTCCCGGTGGCGATCGCACGGGTCGCCAACGAGCTAGCGGCCACCGACGACGTCTCGCGACTCAGTGTGGAAGCCTTCGTGGCGACCGTGGCGATGGAGGCCCGTGGACAGCTGTCGGCGACCCAAGCCAAGACGGTGCTGGCCGAGCTGCTCTCGACGGGCGGCGATCCAGCGGCCATCGCGGCGGCGAAGGGCTTCGAGCAACTCTCGGCCGACTCACTCGGGGGGACTGTTGCGGGGCTCATCGAGGCGAACCCCGACGAGTGGACCCGGTACCGCGACGGCGACGACAAGCTGGCGCAGTTCTTCGTCGGCCTCGTCATGCGCGAGACCCGGGGACAGGCCAACGGCAAAGCCGTCATCGCCGAACTGCAGGCGCGGCGCTAGGGTGTTGCGCTCACCTCGACGGTCGCTGGTCTCATACCTCGCCGCGGCGCTCGCCGTGACGATGGCGTTCGCGTCGGGCGCTGGCGCCGTGGCGACGCCGCAGCGACCGATCGCCGCCGGCCACGTCCACGCCCATCGACACCGCCGGGTGGCCCCGCTGACGGGGCTGCCCGATCCGACGGCGGCGTCGATGCGCCGGTCCGCGCTCACCGTCAAGATCGACAACACGCCGATGGCCCACCCGCAGTTCGGGCTCAACGACGCCGACGTCGTCTACGAGGAGATCGTCGAGGGCGGCATCACGCGCCTCGCGGCGGTCTTCAACTCACACCTGCCGCCCTCGGTGGGACCGGTGCGATCGGTGCGTCGCACCGATCGCGAGATCGTCTTCCCGCTGCGGGGCATCTTCGCCTTCTCCGGCGGTGCCGCGTACGCCCTGGCGAGCATCGACACGGCGCCGGTGAAGCGCTTCGACGAATCGACGGCCGGCTCGGCGATGTACCGAGACCCGTCGCGGTACGCGCCGCACAACCTGCTCCTCAACCCGGTCGCCCTGATGGCGCGGGCCGGACGGCCGGATCCGCCGCGGCCCCTGTTCACCTACGTCCCGCGAAACACGCCGCCGCGCGGCGCGCCCGTCGGCCAGTTCAGCGTGAACTTCCCAGCCGGCTACGCCGTCTCGTACGCGTGGAACGGACGAACCGGTTCGTGGGACCGGTCGATCTTCGGTTCGCCCGACGTCACCGCCAGCGGCGTGCGGGTGTCGCCGACCAACGTCATCGTGATGGAGGTGAACTACCTCGGCGGCGTGGGGGCGATGGGCGCCGAAGCGAACCTGGTCGGCCACGGTCCCGCCATGGTGTTCACGGATGGGCGCCTGGAGCGGGGATCGTGGTTCCGCTCCGGGGTGGCCAAGACCACGGCCTATCGCTCCGCGACCGGTCGGGTCATCGCCCTGCGGCCGGGACAGACCTGGGTGGAGTTGCTCGCGGTGGGCGAGACGGTCAACCTCTACGCACCGGTTGGGTGAGCGGCCCACACATTTCGTAGACTGCCACCATGACGAACCACCCCACTCCGCGTAGCACCGACGTCACCCTCGGCAAGGGACGGGCACCCGCTCGCGCCATGCTTCGCGCGATGGGCATGGGCGACGACGACATGGTCAAGGCCCAGATCGGCGTCGCGTCGAGCTGGAACGAGGTGACGCCGTGCAACCTGCCCCTCGACCGACTGGCCAAACGCGCCAAGGTCGCGGTTCGCGACGCCGGGGCCGTTCCCTTCGAGTTCGTCACGATCGCCGTCTCGGACGGGATTTCGATGGGTCACGAGGGCATGCGCGCCTCGTTGGTCTCGCGCGAGGTCATCGCCGACTCGGTCGAGACGGTGATGCACGCGGAGCGCTTCGACGCACTCGTGACCTTCGCGGGCTGTGACAAGTCCCTGCCGGGGATGCTGATGGCGGCGGCGCGTCTGGACGTCCCGGCCGTCTTCCTCTACGGCGGAACCATCATGCCGGGCCACCTCCACGGCCAGTCACTGGACATCACGTCGGTCTTCGAGGCGGTGGGCGCCAACGCCGTCGGGTCGATGAGCGACGCCGACTTGCGCGAGGTCGAACTGGCGGCCTGTCCCGGTGAGGGCAGTTGCGCCGGTATGTTCACCGCCAACACGATGGCCAGCGTCGGCGAGGCGCTCGGGATGTCCCTGCTCGGTAGCGCCAGTGTGCCGTCGATCGACCCTCGTCGAGACCAGTTCGCCTACGACTCGGGTTTGGCCGTCGTGAACCTGCTGGACCGAGGGATCACGGCTCGACAGATCATGACCCGCGAGGCCTTCGAGAACGCCATCGCCGTGGTCATGGCCCTCGGCGGTTCGACCAACGCCGTGCTGCACCTGCTCGCGATCGCCCACGAGGCGCGAGTGCCGCTCGAACTCGACGACTTCAACACGATCGCCGCGCGCGTCCCGCACATCGCCGACACGAAGCCACACGGCAAGTACCACATGAGCGACATCGACGCGATCGGCGGCGTGCCGGTGGTGCTCGCCCACCTGCTCGAGCGCGGACTGATCCACGGTGACGTGATGACGGTCTCGGGCCAGACGATGGCTCAGAGTCTCGAGTCCTTCGCGGCCCGTCCACCCGACGGCGACGTGGTGCACGACGTCGACCACCCGATCAACGAACGCGGCGGGATCGCGGTCCTGCGAGGATCGCTGGCGCCCAAGGGGGCGGTGGTGAAGGTCGCCGGGATCGACGAGTTGCACTTCCGCGGCACGGCGCGCGTCTTCGACGGTGAGGACGCCGCCATGAGCGCGATCCTGGCCGGTGAGATCCAGCCCCGGACGGTGGTCGTCATCCGCTACGAGGGACCCAAGTCCGGACCGGGGATGCGCGAGATGCTCGCCGTCACCGGCGCGATGAAGGGCGTCGGCCGCGGCGGTGACTCCGCTCTGGTGACCGACGGCCGGTTCAGCGGTGGGACGCACGGCTTCTGCGTCGGTCACGTCGCGCCCGAGGCGCTCGACGGCGGCCCGATCGGGCTCGTCGAAGACGGCGACGTCATCGAGATCGACGTCACCACGAACTCGATCGACCTGCTCGTCGACCCGTCGGTGCTGGCCGACCGGGCGACGCGCCTCGCCCCCTTCGTCCCGCGCTACACCACCGGCGTCCTCGAGAAGTTCGCCCGTCTCGTCCAGGGTGCCGAGACCGGTGCGGTCACGTCGCGCTAGTCGTCGGCGCCCTGGCTCGTCGCGGGTGGTTCGAGCGGTCTTGTGTCGGTCGCACCGGTGTGCTTAGATGGTCCGGTGACCACGGGCCGACTGATTCTGGTAGTAGTAGGGGATAGGCACCGGTAGTCACGTATACGCGTTCACCGGAAGCCTCCCAATCGGGAGGCTTTTTTCTTTATATCGACGGAAGTAGGAATCGTGCAACTCACTGGAGCGCAAGCCCTCATCAAGAGTCTCGAACAGCAGGGGGTCGACACGATCTTCGGCCTGCCCGGCGGCGCGATTCTGCCCGTGTACGACCCGTTGCTCGATTCGACGATCCGCCACATCCTGGTACGCCACGAGCAGGGCGCCGGTCACATGGCCGAAGGGTACGCCATGGCCACGGGTCGGGCCGGCGTGGCGATGGTGACCAGCGGTCCGGGCGCGACGAACATCGTGACCCCGATCACCAACGCCCACATGGACTCGACACCCCTGGTCGTGATCACGGGCCAGGTCGCTACGAGCTCGATTGGCCTGGACGCCTTCCAGGAGTGCGACATCACGGGCATCACGATGGGGGTGACCAAGCACAACTTCCTCGTCCAGTCGGCGCACGAACTGCCGCGCGCGGTGGCGGCAGCGTTCCACCTCGCCACCACCGGACGGCCCGGACCCGTACTGATCGACGTGCCCAAGGACGTCGCCCAGTCGACGATGGAGTGGTGGTACCCGTCGGGGGTCGACGAGTACGACCTGCCCGGCTACCACCCGACGGTCGACCTCGACGAAGCCGCCGTGGCGCGCTGCGTGGCCCTGATCGGCGACTCGCAGCGACCCGTGCTCTACGTCGGCGGGGGGACCCTGAAGTCCCGCGCGTCGGGCGAACTACTCGCCTTCGCCGAGCGCACGCGCATCCCCGTCGTGACCACCTTGATGGCGAGGGGGGCGTTCCCCGACTCCCACGCCCAGCACCTAGGTATGCCGGGCATGCACGGCGTCTACGCCGCGGTGACCGCGATCCAGCGCAGCGACCTGCTGATCACGCTGGGCGCGCGTTTCGACGACCGGGTTACCGGCAAGATCGCGGCCTTCGCGCCCGACGCCAAGGTGATCCACGTGGACATCGACCGGGCCGAGTTCGGCAAGATTCGCCGGCCCGACGTCGCGTTACAGTCCGACATCGCCTCGGCGCTGCGCGCCTTCGACGCCGCCGGCGCGTCGCCGAAGAACCTCGACGCCTGGTGGCGCGAGATTCGCCAATGGCAGGCGGACTACCCCTTGGTCTACGACGAGCCCGAAGTGGACGGACCGCTGCGGCCCCAGCACGTGATCGAATCGATCGCCCGAACCGCGCCCGCCGGCACGATCGTCGCCTCGGGCGTTGGCCAGCACCAGATGTGGACCGCTCAACACTGGGCCTTCGAAGAGCCCAACACCTGGGTCAACTCCGGTGGCGCGGGGACGATGGGCTTCGGCGTCCCGGCCGCGATCGGCGCCAAAGCCGGTCGCCCCGAGCGCACGGTGTGGTGCATCGACGGCGACGGCTGCTTCCAGATGACCGCCCAGGAGCTCGTCACGGCGCGGTCCGAGGGGATACCCATCAAGGTGGCGATCTTGAACAACGCCTACCTCGGAATGGTGCGCCAGTGGCAGGAGATGTTCTACGACGAGCGATATAGCGAGGTCTACCTCTCGCCGGATCTGCCCGACTACGTCAAGTGGGCCGAGGCCATGGGCTGCGTGGGCCTGCGCGCGACCAACGTCAAGGAGATGAACGACGTGATCGAGGAGGCCAACAAGATCAACGACGTGCCCGTGGTCATCGACTTCCGAACGGACTCCTCGGAGAAGGTCTTCCCGATGGTGCCCGCCGGCGTGAGCAACGACGAGATCCTGGTCCACCCGTCCCAGCGCGGAGGTGCGCGATGAACGCCCCCGAGCCCTTCGCCGGCGAGACGGCGCACTCGCCGGTCCGCCACCACATCCTGTCGGTGCTGGTGGAGAACAAGTCGGGCGTGCTCGCGCGCATCGCGGGGATGTTCGCCCGACGCGGTTTCAACATCTACTCCCTCGCGGTCGCGCCCTCGGAGAGTCACGCGCGGTTTTCACGGGTCACCATCGTCGTCGACGCCGAATCGGCTCCGCTCGAACAGATCGTGGGCCAGCTCGACAAGCTGGTGAACGTGGTCGCCATCTCGGACATCGCCCCTCGTGAAGCGGTCGAACGTGAGTTGCTGCTCGCCACGATCCAGACCGACGTCGCGAACCGGACCTCGCTGCTGGACACCTTGGCCAACGCCGGTGCGGCCATCGTGGACGTCGACCCGGGCGCCGTGACGGTGATGCTGGCCGGCACGCCGGGCGCGTGCGACGACTTCGAACGAGCGCTCGAGGCGTACGCCGAGGTCGAATTGCACCGAACGGGACGCGTCGCACTCCCTAGACTTGGGCGGACCATCCCAGCCACCGTCGAGCAGTAGAAGGAACGAACCATGACCACCATGTACTACGAGGGCGACGCCCGCCCCGAAATTCTCCAGGGCAAGAAGATCGCCATCTTGGGCTACGGATCCCAAGGTCACGCGCACGCGCTCAACCTGCACGACAGTGGCTTCGACGTACGCGTGGGGCTGCGCCCCGAGTCGTCGTCGGTGTTCAAGGCCGAGGAGGCGGGACTACGGGTCCTCGGCATCGCCGACGCCGCGGCTGAGGCCGACGTCATCATGATGCTGCTGCCCGACACCGAGCAGAAGCGCATCTACGACCTCGAAGTGGCGCCGCACCTGACCGCCGGCAAGTGCCTGCTGTTCGCTCACGGGTTCAACATCCGGTTCAATCTGATCAATCCCCCCGTGGACGTCGACGTCGCGATGGTGGCCCCGAAGGGTCCCGGTCACCTCGTTCGGCGCACCTACGTCGAGGGCGGCGGCGTGCCGTCGTTGATCGCGGTGCACCAGGACGCCACCGGACAAGCCCACGCCATCGCGCTGGCGTACGCCCACGGCATCGGGGCGACCCGCGCTGGCGTGCTCGAGACGACCTTCACCGAGGAGACCGAGACGGACCTCTTCGGTGAGCAGGCGGTCCTGTGCGGCGGTGTGAGCGCGTTGGTCACGGCCGGGTACGAGACGCTCGTCGAAGCCGGTTACCAGCCCGAGAGCGCCTACTTCGAGTGTCTGCACGAGCTCAAGTTGATCGTCGACCTGATGTACGAAGAGGGGATCACCGGGATGCGGTTCTCCGTCTCGGACACCGCCGAGTACGGTGACCTGACCCGCGGTCCGCGGATCATCACCCGCGAGGTCAAGGCCGAGATGAAGAAGGTGCTCACCGAGATCCAAGACGGCACGTTCGCGGCCGAGTGGATCAAGGAGAACGAGATCGGTCGTCCGCGTTACCGCGAGTTGCGCGAGGTCGGCAAGAAGCACCCGATCGAGGACATCGGCAAGAAGCTACGAGGCATGATGCCCTTCGTCTCGGCCGGTAAGCAGAAGGTGTCCGACGCCTCGGGCGGGGACACCGACTGACCTAGGATTTCGAGGCGTCGCGCACGATGCCCTGGACCATGCCGGGAAAGACCAGACCGTGGAACGGCGCGACGCCGTACCAGTAGAGGCGGCCCCAGAGTCCCCGCGGCTTGAACCGGGCCCGCTGGGTCACTCGGGTGCCGGTGTCCGTCGGTTCGAACCGCCACTCCAGCCACGCCTCACCGGGCAGGATCATCTCGGCGTGCAGTCGGAGCAGGGTTGGCACTTCGAGCGATTCGACCCGCCAGAAATCGACGTGGTCGCCCACGCGTAGTTCGGTGGGGTGGCGTCGTCCGCGACGGAGCCCCGGTCCGCCGAACAAGAGATCGAGGAAGCCTCGAAGTCGCCACAGCCACTCGCCGCGATACCAGCCGTGGTCGCCCCCGATGGCGCTCGCGGCGCGGAAACAGGCTTCGGGCGTCGCCGTCGTCTCCACCACGCGAACGTCGGCGAGCTCGGTACCACCGGCCCACGCCGGGTCGGTGGTGTACGCGCGAAAGGGTTGGAAGTCGGCGTCGGTGAAGCTCGTGGGCACCTCGCCACGGTCAATCACGCCCAGCGCGAGGGTGATCGCGTCGCGCAGTGATCGCCGCGGTGGGCCGAGCATCGTGAGCGTCGAGGGGTCGTCGACGACGACCTCATTCACGAGGCTGTCGACGAGCGGTCGGGCGAGGGACGCGGGGACCGGGGTGACGAGACCGACCCAGTGGCTCGAGAGTCGCGGCGTCAGGACGGGGACCGGAATGAGGCGCCGCCGCCGCAGGCCCGCGACGTCCGCGTAGAGCGCCATGAGCTCGGCGTAGGAGACGACGTCGGGTCCACCGACTTCGAAGACCCCCGGTAGCGGCTGGGGGACTTCGATCACCTTGACCAGGTAGTCCAGCACGTCCGAGATCGCGATGGGTTGGGACCGGGTGGCCACCCACTTCGGGGTGACCATGACGGGGAGCACCTCGACGAGGTAGCGGAGCATCTCGAAGCTCGCCGACCCCGAACCGATCACGACCGCCGCACGCAACTCGGTCACCGGGACCGGACCGTCGGCCAGGGTGCGTCCGACCTCGTGGCGACTGGCGAGATGAACGCTCAATTCGGCGTCGTCGCGGCCCATACCACCGAGGTAGACGATCCGCTCGACGCCGGCCGCCACCGCGGCGTCACGGAAGTTAGCGGCGTCGCGAACTTCGCGTTTCGCCCAGTCGGGGCCGTCGCCGATGCCGTGCACGAGGTAAATCGCGACGTCGATATCGGCCAGGGCCTCGCGCAGGTCGTCGCCGACCGAACCCGGCACAATCTCGACGCGATCGCGCCAGGCGGCGTTCGAGAGCTTCGCGGGCGTGCGAACCAGGCATCGAACCCGGTGGCCGTCCTCGAGCAGGCGAGGTACCAGGCGTCCGCCGACGTAGCCGGTCGCCCCCGTGACGAGGATCGAACGGGGGCGGATCGGGGCTACCGGCGACGGGTCGGTGGCCGTTAGAGATTCCCCACGATGTAATTGATGCTCGCGCACAGCGACGCGACGTCTTCGGGGTCGACGCTCGGGAACATCGCGATGCGTAGCTGGTTGCGACCGAGCTTGCGGTACGGCTCGGTGTCCACGACGCCGTTGGCGCGCAGGACCTTCGCGACCACGGTGGCGTCGACGGCGTCGTCGAAGTCGATGGTCCCCACCACGTGACTGCGTTGGGCGGGGTCACTCACGAAGGGCGTCGCGAAGTCCGACGCCTCGGCCCACGAGTAGAGGATCTCCGCCGAGCGGCTCGAGCGGCCGGCCGCGAAGGCGAGCCCCCCGTTCTCGTTCATCCAGGTGATCTGGGAGGCGAGTAAGTGGATGGTCGCCAACGCCGGGGTGTTGTATGTCTGGTTCAAGCGCGAGTTGTCCAAGGCGATCTTGAGGTCGAAGAAGGCGGGCACCCACCGGCCCGAGGCGGCGAGGTGCTCGATGCGCGCCACCGCGGCCGGTGAGCAGAGCGCCAGCCAGAGTCCGCCGTCGGAGGCGAAGGACTTCTGCGGTGCGAAGTAGTAGCAGTCGAACTGCGAAGGGTCGACGTGGAGTCCGCCGGCGGCCGACGTCGCGTCGACGGTCACGAGCCCGCTGGCGCCCTCGGGGCGCACGATCGGCATCATCACGCCCGTGGACGTCTCATTGTGGGTGAGCGCGTAGAGGTCGATCGAGTCGTCGGCGACCGGGGTCGGATGCGTACCGGGCTCGCTCACGATGACCTGGGGCGCGTCGACGTGGGGCGCGGACTTCGCGGCCGACGCGAACTTCGACGAGAACTCGCCGAAGTTGAGGTGCTGGCTGCGCCGATCGATCAGGTGGAAGGTCGCGGCGTCCCAGAAGCACGTCGTGCCGCCGTTGCCGAGCAGCACCTCGTAGCCGTCGGGGAGGTTGAACAGGGCGCGCAAGCCGTCGCGCACCTCGCCGACCTTGTTGCGGACCGTGGCTTGACGGTGCGAGGTACCCAGGTAGGTCGGCGCGTCAGCGACGAGGGCGTCGAGCTGGGCGGCGCGGACCTTGGAAGGTCCGGAGCCGAAACGTCCATCGCGCGGAAGGAGGTCGGTGGGGATACGGATGCTGTCGGGGGAGGTCATAGACTTACAATCTTACGGACTATGGAATGGAGTCGTGATGAGCGCCCGAGTCAGTGACCTGTTAGGGGGATTGGCGCCGAGCGCGACCCTGGCCGTTGACGCCAAGGCCAAGGCGTTGAAGGCGGCTGGCCAGCCGGTCATCGCCTACGGGGTCGGCGAACCCGACTTCCCAACGCCGGCTCACATCGTGGAGGCCGCCGCCAAGGCCTGCTACGACCAGGTGAACTACAAGTACTCCCCGACGGCGGGTCTGCCCGAGCTCCGTGAGGCGATTGTCGCCAAGACCAGGCGTGATTCGCGACTCGAGATCGCGTCGTCCCAGGTGCTGGTCACCAACGGCGGCAAGCACGCGGTGGCCACGGCCTTCATGACGTTGCTCAATCCCGGCGACGAGGTCTTGATTCCCGCCCCGTTCTGGACGACCTACCCCGAGGCGGTCTACCTCGCGGGTGCGACGCCGGTCCCGGTGTTGACGAGTGAGGCCAACGGGTTTCGCGTGACGATCGACGAGCTCGAGCGGCACCGCACGGCCAGGACCAAGTTGTTGGTTTTCGTGTCCCCGTCGAACCCGACGGGCGCCGTCGTCGCGCCCGATGACGTGGCGGCCATTGGCCGTTGGGCGGCCGAGCACGACGTCTGGGTCCTCTGCGACGAGATCTATGAACACCTGGTGTACGGCGAGGCGACCAACGTCTCGATGCCGGTGGTCGCCCCCGAGCTCGGCGACCGCTGGGTCGTCGTGAACGGCGTGGCCAAGACCTACGCGATGACCGGGTGGCGAATCGGTTGGATGGTGGGACCGCCCGACGTCATGGGCGCGGCCGTGAACTACCAGAGTCAGACGACGTCGAACATCTCGAACATCTCCCAGCGCGCCGCGGTGGCCGCACTGACCGGTGACCTTTCGGCCGTTGCCGACATGCGCGCGGCCTTCGACCGACGCCGTCGCACGATGTCGACGATGCTGAACGAGATCGACGGCGTCACCTGCGCGGTGCCCGAGGGGGCGTTTTACTGCTACCCCAACGTCACCGGTCTCCTGGGACGACCGTTGGCGGGACGCGTCGCGAACTCGTCGGCCGAACTGGCCGAACTGTTGCTCGAGACGATCAATATCGCGGTCGTGCCGGGCGAAGCCTTCGGCACGCCGGGCTACTTTCGCCTGAGTTACGCCTTGGGCGACGAGGACCTCGCCGAGGGGCTGCGCCGGCTCGGTGACTTCGTAAACGGTTGACGCTTATTAGCGTGGGTGTGATCAATGAAAGGTGAATCGTGGCTCGTGTACTGGTAACGGAGGAAATCGCGCAATCGGGGCTCCAAGAGCTCCGTAACGCCGGCCACGAGGTCGACGTCCGGCTCGGACTGTCGCCGGCTGAGTTGCTCGAGGCGGTGGTTGGCGCCAACGCACTCATCATCCGCTCGGCGACGCAGGTCGACGCCGCGACGCTCGCGGCGGCTCGTGACCTCGTCGTGGTCGGCCGCGCCGGTATCGGCCTGGACAACGTCGACGTGGCGAAGGCGACCGAACTCGGCGTCATGGTGGTCAACGCCCCCCAGTCGAATATTCTCTCCGCGGCCGAGCAGGCGATGGCGCTGCTACTCGCCCAGGCGCGCAACATCCCCCAGGCCCACGCCGCGCTGAAGGCCGGCAAGTGGGAGCGATCCAAGTGGGAGGGCGTCGAACTCTACGGCAAGACGCTCGGCGTGGTCGGGCTGGGCAAGATCGGGGCGTTGGTCGCCCAGCGCGCACTGGCCTTCGGCATGCGGATCGTCGCCTACGACCCGTACATCTCCGAGGACCGCGCCCGGCACATGGGCGTGCAGCTGATGACCCTGGACGCGCTGCTGGCTCAGAGCGACTTCATCACGATCCACCTGCCCAAGAACAAGGAGACGACCAATCTCCTCGACGCCGCCGCGTTGGCCAAGACCAAGGTTGGCGTGCGAATCGTGAACGCCGCGCGCGGCGGCATCGTCAACGAGGACGACCTGGCCGAGGCGATCCGCAACGGTCACGTCCACGGCGCGGCGCTCGACGTCTTCGCCAAGGAGCCGACCACCGAATCGCCGCTGTTCGAGCTGGCCTCGGTCGTCGTCGTCCCGCACCTCGGTGCATCCACGGCCGAAGCCCAGGACAAGGCCGGCGTGACGATCGCCGAGCAGGTCCAACTGGCGCTCGCCGGGGACTTCGTGCCCTTCGCGGTCAACGTCGCGGCCGGCGAGGTGTCCAACGTCGTGCGGCCCTTCATGGGCTTGGCCGAGTTGCTCGGACGGTTCATCGGTGGCCTCCTCGACGGGAACCCCGCCGACCTCGAAGTGATCTACCAGGGTGAACTCGCCGGAGCCGGGACCAAGATCCTCACGCTGTGCGCGTTGAAGGGCCTGCTCGGTGCGACCGGCCACGACGGCGTTTCGTTCGTCAACGCGCCACAGATGGCCGCCGAGCACGGACTGACCTGGGGCGAGGTGTCGACGGTGGAATCACCGGAGTACGTCAACCTGATCACGGTGCGCTCGGGCGACCACGCCGTATCGGGCACGTTGATGACGATCGGCACCCGGCTCGAGATCCGCATCGTCACCGTCGACGGCCACAGTGTCGAGATCCCCCCGGCGGCCACCATGCTGGTCGTGCGCAACGATGACCGTCCGGGCATGATCGGTCACGTCGGGCTCGCCCTCGGCGAAGCGCACGTGTCGATCTCGTCCATGGCGGTCGGGCCCGATCCGACGACCAAGACGGCACTGATGGTGATCTCAACCACCACCCCGACGCCGACGTCAGTGATCGAGCGGCTCCGTGCGACCGAGGGGATTCAGGACATCCACCTGATCACGTTGCGCTAGGCGACGCGATCAGGTTCGGGTCCTAGAAGTAACTGATGAGGTCGATGCGCTCCATCACCTCGTCGGTCAGCAACTCCACGGCGTCCAGGGCGGTCATGTTCTCTCGAACCTGCGCGGCCGACGACGCGCCGGTGATGACGGTCGAAACGTGCGGGTTCTTCACGCACCAAGCCAGTGACATCTGCGTGAGCGTGATGCCGAGTTCGTCGGCGATGACTTTGAGGTCGGCGACCTTCTTGTTGCGGTCCACGTCGGTGAGCATGTTGCGCAGCCACTCGTAGCCGGGCAGCGTCGCGCGCGAGCCTTCGGGCACGCCGTTCAGGTACTTGCCGGTCAAGAGTCCCGACGAGAGCGGCGACCAGATCGTCGTGCCGAGTCCGAGGTCGTCGTAGAGACGTCGGTAGTCCTTCTCGACGCGGTCGCGCCACAGGATGTTGTATTGGGGCTGCTCCATGAGGGGCTTGTGGAGGTGGTGGCGGTCCGCGATGTCGTAGGCGGCGCGGATGTCGTCCGCGTTCCACTCCGAGGTACCCCAGTACAGGGCCTTGCCCTGGCTGATCATGTCGCTCATGGCCCAGACCGTCTCTTCGATCGGCGTCTTGGGGTCGGGCCGGTGGCAGAACACCAGGTCGACGAAGTCGAGTCCGAACCGCTCGAGTGACGCGTCAATCGCTTGGGACAGGTACTTCCGGTTGAGGGTGTTCTTCATGTTGGGCACGTCGTGCAGGCCCCAAAAGAGCTTGGTCGAGACGACGTACTCGTGGCGTTGCCAGCCGAGATCGCGAAAGGCCTGCCCCATGACCCGCTCGGATTCGCCGGCGCCGTAGGCTTCGGCGTTGTCGAAGAAGTTGACCCCGGCCGCCTTGGCGGCTTCGAGACATTCGGCCGCTTGCTGGGCGGTCTCGAGCTGATTCTGGTTGGCGAACGTGACCCAACTACCGAAGGACAGCACGCTCACCCGTAGTCCGGAACGGCCCAATCGACGATATTCCATGGTTGCCACAACGACTCCTTAGCCAGGTAGACGGATCAAGATTCGGGGTTACGTGGGACCGTGGGCCAGGCGTCGTAGGAGACGGGGCCGGCGGTCCGGCCGCGCGAAACCAGTGCGACGAGTCCGCCGACGACGCCGATCAGGACGACGACGACAGCGAGTTTGATGAATGCCCGTATCACGCCCACGAAGACCAGGCTAGTGCTGGTAGTGGGGGGCTGGACAAATGGAATTTGGACGGTAGACTGTCAGCGTGACCGCACCTACGACCGTCGAGCTGCTGCTGCAATAGGGCGAGTCCGCACTCGCCCGACACCCCCGCATCCGCGGGGGTTTTTTGTTTCTGGAATGAAAGTGAGGAAATCAGAATGGGTTCGTACCCCAATCCCCAGCAGCCGAGCGTCATGCCGTTCCAAAAGTACCGCCCCACGGTCCCCGTTGAGCTCACCGACCGCTCCTGGCCGAACCGACGCTTGACTAAGGCGCCCCGTTGGTGCAGCGTCGACCTGCGCGACGGCAATCAGGCGCTCATCGACCCGATGGACCTCGAGCGAAAGGGCGCGATGTTCACCCAGCTCGTCGAGATGGGCTTCAAGGAGATCGAAGTGGGTTTTCCCGCCGCGTCCCAGCCCGACTTCGATTTTGTGCGCCACATCATCGATGACGGTCTCATCCCGCAGGACGTGACCATCCAAGTGCTCACCCAGTGTCGCGAGGACCTGATCACCCGGACCTACGAGGCACTACGCGGCGCGCACCGGGCGATCGTGCACTTCTATAACTCGACCTCGACGTTGCAGCGCCGGGTGGTCTTCCACCTCGACCTGCCAGGCATCACGGCGATCGCCCTCGAGGGCGCGCGACTCTGCCGTTCACTCGAGTCGTCGTCGCCCGAGACCGAGTTCCTCTACGAATACTCGCCCGAGAGCTTTACCGGTACCGAACTGCCCTACGCCCTGGAGATCGTCAACGAGGTCATCGGCGTCATCGACCCGACACCCGATCGTCCGTTGATCGTGAATCTGCCGGCCACGGTCGAGGCGTACACGCCCAACCTCTACGCCGACGCGATCGAGTGGTTCTCGCGCCACGTCGACCGACGCGACTCGGTCGTGCTGTCGCTGCACCCCCACAACGACCGGGGCACCGCCGTGGCGGCGGCCGAGCTCGGCGTGCTCGCCGGGGCCGACCGGGTCGAGGGCACGCTCTTCGGCAACGGTGAGCGAACGGGCAACGTCGACGTCGTCACGCTGGCGTTGAACCTGTTCTCCGAGGGGGTGGACCCCGAGCTCGACCTCAGTGACATCGACAAAATTCGTCACGTGGCCGAGTACGCGAATCGGTTGCCGATCCACCCGCGGCACCCCTACGTCGGCGAACTCGTCTACACGGCGTTCTCCGGCTCGCACCAGGATGCGATCAAGAAGGGAATGACCGCCATCGGCGAGGCCTACGAGACCTGGGAGGTCCCGTACTTGCCCCTCGACCCCAAGCACACGGGGCGGACCTACGAGGCGATCATCCGGGTGAATTCGCAGTCCGGCAAGGGTGGCGTCGCGTACGTCCTCAGTGCTGAGCACGGGCTCGATCTGCCGCGCGCGATGCAGGTCGAGTTCTCCAAGCGGGTCCAGACGCTGACCGAGGCCTCCGGCACCGAGATTTCGCCGGCCGAGATCTGGGAGGTCTTCACGACGACCTACCTGCCCGAGAGCCCGGCCATCCAACTCCTCTCCAGTGAGGTGAGCGCCGACCACCACCGAACGACGATCTTCGCCCAGCTGGTGGTGGACACCAAGCACGTCACGCTGAAGGGTGAAGGGAACGGACCGATCGACGCCATGATGAACGGTCTGCGCAACGAGCTCGGGGTCGGCTTCAAGGTCCGCGACTATCACGAGCACGCGCTCACGGCGGGTGCCGAGGCGTCCGCGGTCGCCTACGTCGAGGCCGAGGGGGATGACGGCGCAACGTGGTGGGGCGTGGGGATGAGCTCGTCGATTTTGGACGCCTCCCTCGAGGCGGTGATTTCGGCGGCCAATCGCCGACGGTGAGTAAGCGGGCCGATACCCTGGATTGATGAGTTGGCACGCGTTGACGGTCACGCTCGGGTGGCTCGCCGTCGCCGTCGGATTCATCGGTACCGCGGCGCAACTTCGTCGAGTCAGCCGGGAGGGAGTCGAGGGGGTGTCCCTCGCGACGTGGTCACTCTTCACCTTCATGGGTTGCTTCTGGATCGCCTACGGCGCCGCCGCGCGTTCGTGGCCGGTGATCTTCGGGAGCCTGCTCCTGATTCCGATGCAGGTGGCGATTTTGGTTCGGCTGAAGCCCTGGGGCTCCTGGCGAACCGTGGTCGGGGCCCTGCTGGTCTTTGTCGTCACGTGCGTGATACCCGCGCTGACCTGGGGTTGGGCCGGCGGCGTCTACGGAACCGGGATCGCGATGTCTATCACCCGTGTGCCCCAGCTCCTGGAACTGATCCGCCACCGCGACGCCTCGGGGGTGTCGACGGCGTCGTGGTCCCTCGGGGTCGCGAGCGCGACCCTGTGGGTCACCTACTACGACGGCGCCCATCTCTGGGCCGCACTCACCGCGACCAGTTTCGCCGGCGTGGCGAACTTGACGATCGCGAGCCTCGCCGCGTGGCGCCATCGTCAGATGCGCGAGGACTTCGTACGAGAAGAAGTGTTCGCAATTAGTTGAAGAGGCTGGCGTACCCGTTGATCGCGGGCTGACCACCGAGGTGGGCGAAGAGCACGTGGGCGTCGGGTTCGATCTCGTGGCGCTGGACGAGATCGATCAAGCCCGCGAGAGACTTGCCTTCGTACACCGGGTCGGTGATCATGGCCTCGAGCGAGGCGCCGAGCTTCATCGCGTGGATCGTCCGGTCGTCGGGGATGCCGTAGGTTCCGGCGTGGTAGCGATCGTCGAGAATGACCTCCTCGTCGAGGATGGGCCGTTCGACGCCGATCAACGACGCCGTCGCGCGCGCGATCCGGGCCACCTGGTCCCAGGTCTCGGCCGGCGTGGCCGATCCGTCGATTCCGATCACCTTGCGCGGGAGGTCGTTGAGTGCGAAGCCCGCGACCATGCCGGCCTGGGTCGAACCAGTCACCGAACAGACGACCACGTAGTCGAAGGCGACCCCGAACTCTCGCTCCTGCTCTTCGACTTCGAGGGCCCACCCCGCGAAGCCGAGGCCCCCCAGTCGATGGTCGGAAGCGCCGGCGGGAATGGGGTAAGGCTTGTGGCCCGCCGCCTCGATCTCGGCGATGGCGTTCTCCCAGCTCTCCTTGAAGCCAATGCCGAACTTCGCATTGACGAGTCGCACGTCGGCCCCCATGAGCCGGCTGAGCAAGATGTTGCCGACCCGGTCGTAGGTGACGTCAGGCCAGTCGACCCAGCTCTCTTGGATGAGGACGCACTTCATGCCGACTGCGGCCGCCGCCGCGGCGACCTGTCGGGTGTGGTTCGATTGGACGCCCCCGATCGAGACGAGGGTGTCACAGCCCTGGGCCAGCGCGTCGGCGACGAGGTACTCCAACTTTCGAACCTTGTTCCCACCGAAAGCGAGGCCCGAGTTCACGTCCTCGCGTTTCGCCCAGATACTCGCGCCGCCGAGGTATTCGCTCAGCCGGTCGAGCCGGTGGATGGGGGATGGCCCGAAGCGCAGTGGATACCGAGGGAACTGATCGAGGGACATGGTCCTCCTCTCTGGTGCAACGATGACCCGACGTTATCCGAGCCCGGTCACCGGATGGCGCGACGCCAATGCCGCTCGGTGGCAAATCGCCGGGGTAGTTCGTGGGCGATGGCGGCGTAGGTTTCGCGATCGCGTGGATCGGGCTCGAAGGTCCGCCCCCCCTTCGGGGTCGGAGGGTCGCCGAGGTCGACGTCTCCGACCGCGCTGGCGGCGACGTGGGCGACGCCCCGTAACTGGGCGATCAGCGGCTCGGCGACCTGGATCACGCGTCGATCGAGGGTGTTGGCGTAGATCTGGCACCAGAGCTCGGACTGGGCGCCGCCGCCGATGAGTCGCACTGGCTCGAGTCGTCGGCCCGTGAAGTGTTCGACGCGCCCGAAGAGCCATGCGCTGTTCGCGGCGACCCCTTCGAGTACCGCGCGTACGAGGTCGGCGGGCGTGGTGGTGATTGAGAGGTTGGAGAAGCCGCCGCGGGCGTGTTTGTCGTCGGCTGGCGAGCGTTCGCCGGCGAGCCACGGGGCGAAGCGCACGCCGTTGGACCCGGCCCCGACTGTGGCGGCGAGGTCCGTGAGTTCGTCGAAGCTCGCCGCCGGTCCGGTGCCGGCCAGCTGGTCGCGGATCCACTCGAGGGCGCGCGCGCCGGTTTCTTGGTTATTGATGACCAGATAGTGGTCACTGTCCAGACCGGGTACCGACGCGATCGAGTGGAGGACGTCGGTCTTCTTCGCGGGTACGGGGCAGCTGATCCACGAGGTCGTCGAGAGTGCGAGGTGCGTCTCGTAGGGCCCGGTCGCGCCCGAACCGATGGTCGCGGCGTGCAGGTCGGGGATTCCGGTGGCGACGATGGTCGACGGGGGGAGACCGAGCTCGGCGGCCACGCTGGCGCTGACGGGGCCGACGCTCGATCCGAAGGGCACGAGTGGCGCCAGCTTCTCGTCGCTCAACCCGACGAGGCCGAGCAGGACCGAGTCGTAGTGGTACCGCGACAGATGACGATTGTCGGTCATCCACATGGCGAGGCGCGACGCGTGGGTGGCGCAGGGAACGCCGGTGAGGCGCATGGTGACGTAGTCGACCGGCTCGAGGTACCAACGAGTCGCGGCGGCGACCTCGGGTCGTTCGTGTTCGAGGTACAAGACGTGGCCAACGGGATCGGCGCCCGACGTCGACGGGGCGCCGCCGCTGCGCCGGATGAACGAGAGCACCGCTCGAGGGTTGTACCCCTGGATGGGACCGCCGACGGCGCGGCGGCTGAGGGCGCCGCCGCGCGTGTCCATCCAGGTCAAACAGGGACCCGTCGGGCGACCATTCGCGTCCACGGGGACCGTGGAACCGTACTGACCGGTGACACCGATGGCGCGCACCCGTCGAGCGCGGTCACGGTCTTCGAGGAGCTGTCGGAACCCGCGCACGATGAGGTCCCACCACTGGTCCGCGTCCTGGGTCGCTTGGCCGTCGTCGGCGAAGGTCGTCTCGACGTGGTAGGCCACGTAGTCGACGAGCGCCGATGACGCGTCGACGAGCCCCACCTTCGGCCCGCCGGTACCGAGGTCGACGACGAGGTAGAGGGAGCCGTCCACGGTCAGTCGGGGATCGACTGCTGCTGGTCCATCATGTCGGCCATGAAGAATTTGATGAGGTCGTCGGTCTCGGCCGTCGGGCCGCCGGCGACGCCACCGTAGATCGCGCCGGACTGGGCCGCGTCGCCCGCGTGGGCCACGGCGTAGTCGACGGCGTCGGCGAGGTCGGTGGCCCATCGTTCCACTACCCCGGGCCGCGTCTGGGGTCGGGTAACGGCCATGTGGAGCGCGTTGGGATACTGCTGGCCGTTCAGACGCCACCCGCGGGTGCGGAGAAAGTCATTCACGTGGTAGACGTCGAAGTCCGGCGCGGTGAACGAGAAGAGGAAGCTCGGCGAGCCGATGATCCGAAGTTCGTCGTGGGAGCGCACGGCCTCGCGCATCGCCGCGGCCGTCTCGAAGATCTGGTGGGCGTAGTCGCGATAGCCGGACCTGCCGAGTTGGACCATCGCCGCCCAGGTGGCCGCCAGCAGACCGCCCGAGCGCGAGCCGTCCATGCCGGGCGAGCAGTATTTGCCGCCGGACCAGTCCGGAAGGTAGAAGTACTGGCTATTGCGCAGGGCGCGGTCGGCGAAGCACAGGACGCTCGTCCCCTTGAGTGCGTAGCCGTACTTATGGGTGTCGGCGGACATCGTCGTGACCCCGGGGACCGAGAGGTCGAAGGGCGCGATGTCGTAGCCGAGTTCGCGCCCGAAGGGCAGGATGAAGCCCCCGAGGCATCCGTCGACGTGCAGCCCGACCTCGAGCTCCAACGCGAGTTCGCCGAGTTCGGTGATCGGGTCAATCGTTCCGTAGCCGTAGTTGCAAGCCGAGCCGATGAGCGCGACCGTATTGGCGTCCACGTGGTCTCGTACCCACGACAGGTCGACCTGGGCGCTCTGGGGGTCGACGGGCGCGATGCGCATCTCGACGCCGAAGAGGTGGCCGGCCTTGTCGAACGCGGGGTGGGCGGTCTCGGGCTTGATCATGTTCGGCCGATCGATCGATCCGGCGTTCTGCTCACGGTAGGCCAGCACCGCGTGCGCGATGGAGGCCGATCCGCCCGACGTGATCAGCCCGGCCGGCGTGCCGGTGAGGCCACCCGCGCCCAGCAGGTCGAGGGTCATCGCGATGATCTCGGCTTCGAACTTCGTGGCGCTCGGGCACATGTCGCGCTGGAGGGTGTTGACGTGAGAGAAGTGCGAGAACGCCTGGTTCAAGAAGTCGTAGTGCTCGTGGTCGCCGCAGTACATCGTGCCCGAGCATTGGCCCGTCTCCCAGGTCGGGTCCTCCCGGGACGCGAGGTCGGCCATCATGGCCAGGATCTCGGCGCGACTCTCGCCGCGCTCGGGGAGGGTCCGGTGGACGGGGTAGTCGTCGGCGTAGGGGAATGAAGCCATGGTGCTCCTCGCAGTTGTAGCCAAAGCGTAGAGCGCGCCGGGGCCTTACCGGAGCCCGGTCGCCGACCGATGAAGACGCGCGAACGCCACGGCGACATCCTCGCGCGAGGCGCCCATGCCGAGCAACAGGCTCAGCAGGATTCGGGCCTTGCGACCGTCGAGGAAGCCGGCCGAGATCAGTCCACGTCCGAGGAGGTCGCGTTCGGATCCGTCGTACCCGTAGGTCGACGCCAAGACGTCGCCGCTCCCGGTTCGTGACGCCAGGACGACGGGCATCGTCGCTGCCACTTTCGCGAGTGGGGCCACCATTCTCGCGGGCACGTGACCGCCGCCGAAGCCCTCGAGGACCACCCCGGCGTACCCCAGGTCGGCGACGCGGTCCAAGACGCGACCGTCGTCGCCGAGGGCGCAGCTGAACAAGAGCACCGGCGCGACGTTGCCCGCGACACGCGCGGGGTCGATCACGCGATCGAGACGTGGGGGACGCACGTAGAGTCGAACCCGCCCCTCCGTGATTCGACCGATTGCGCCGGTCGAAGGCGACGTGAAGGCGGCCACGTTCGCTGAATTGGACTTGCGGACGAAACGGGCGGCGTGGATCTCGTCGTTCATCACGACCACCACCCCCGCCCCCCGTAGGACCTGGTCACTCGCGGCGCCAATCGATGCCGCGAGGTTCGCCGGTCCGTCGGCACCCAGTGCGCCCGGGTGGCGCATCGCACCCGTGACGACGATCGGAGACTCGGTGTCTACCAGCAACTCGAGCGCGAAGGCGAACTCCTCGATCGTGTCGGTGCCCTGGGTGATCACCACGCCGTCCTGGCCGTCGCCGAGGTCGCCGCGGATTCGCTGTGCGAGGTACAGGGCGTCAGCGAGGGTGAGTTCGACCGACGCGACCTGACGTACGGATACGACCTCCACCTCGACGTCGCGGACGGTCGCGGCGACGGGACCCAGGAGTTCCGCGCCCTCGAGGCGCGGGCGTGCGCCGCTCGCGTCGTCGTCGGTCGAAGCGATGGTGCCGCCCAGGGTGTAGAGCGTGATCCGCGACGGACTCGGCGGCCGGAGGTGGCCAGGCTCAGAGGACACGCGTCACCGTCGCTTAGGACACGAAGTGTCCGGCGCCGTCGAATCGGCCGGCCAGGGTCGGAGCGAGCGAGGCCGCTTCGAAGCGTTCGATGTCGTCAGCGTGGCGCAGGGTGAGCCCGATGTCGTCCCAGCCGTGCAGGAGCCGCTCGCGGGTCATCGGGTCGAGGACGAAGGAGCGCTGCCAGCCCATCGCGGGGACCTCGACGTGCAGCGTTTCCACGTCGACCACGATCAACAGGGTCGAATCGTCGGTGATCATCGCCGCCAACTCCTCGACGTCCTCGATCGACAACTGGACGATAACCAGGCCCTGCTTGCTGGAGTTGTTTCGGAAGATGTCCCCGAAGGACGGCGCGATCACGGCCTCGAAGCCGTAGTCCATCAGCGCCCAGACCGCGTGTTCGCGTGACGACCCCGTGCCGAACCTCGGACCCGCGAGCAAGATGGTGGCGCCCTGATAGGTCGACTGGTTCAAGACGAAGTCGGGGTTGTCGCGCCATTCACTGAAGAGGCCCCGGCCGAATCCCGTTCGCTCGACGCGCTTCAGCCACCCCGAGGGGATGATTTGATCCGTGTCGACGTCGGAGCGTCCGAGTGGGACGCCTCGGCCCTCGACGAGACGTACGGGCTTCACGGGGATACCTCCGGTGTGGCGAAATGGCCGGCGATGGCCGACGCGGCCGCCACCGAGGGCGACACCAGGTGAGTGCGCCCGCCGCGTCCTTGGCGACCCTCGAAATTTCGATTCGACGTCGAAGCACTTCGCTGACCCGGTTGGAGTTGGTCGGGATTCATGCCGAGACACATCGAACAACCGGGTTCGCGCCACTCGAAACCGGCGTCGGTGAAGACGCGGTCGAGCCCCTCCGCTTCGGCCTGCACCTTGATGCGCTGTGAGCCCGGGACGACGAGCGCTCGCACACCACTGGCGACGTGGCGGCCCTCGGCGACCCGCGCCGCCGCGCGGAGGTCTTCGATGCGTGAGTTCGTACACGAGCCGATGAAGACGACGTCCAAACCGATCGCACGCATCGGCGTCCCCGCACTCAGACCCATGTAGGCGAGCGATCGGGCCGTCGCCTCGCGCTGGTCCGGGTCGTCGAAGTCGTCGGGCGACGGGACGACGCCGTCGATGGACACGACCTGGGCGGGGTTCGTCCCCCACGTCACGAAGGGGACGAGCTCATCGGCCGCGAGGGTGATCTCGGTGTCGAAGACGGCGTCGGCGTCGCTCGTGCAACGTCGCCACCGGTTCGCCGCGTCCTCGAAGTCCGCACCAGTCGGCACGGCGGGTCGGCCCCGCAGGTACTCGATGGTGGTCTCGTCGACGCCCACGAGACCGGCTCGCGCGCCCGCCTCGATGCTCATATTGCACACGGTCATTCGGCCCTCCATCGAGAGTGCGGAGATCGCGCTGCCGCGGTACTCGATGACGTAGCCAGCGCCACCACCGGTCCCGAGCCGAGCGACGATAGCGAGCACCAAGTCCTTGGCGGTCACCCCGGGGGGCAGGGAACCGTTGACGGTGACGGCCATCGTCTTGGCCCGTTGCTGGGGCAGGGTCTGCGTGGCGAGTACGTGCTCGACCTCACTGGTACCGATGCCGAAGGCCAGGGCCCCGAAGGCCCCGTGGGTCGAGGTGTGCGAGTCACCACACACGATCGTCATGCCGGGTTGGGTAACACCGAGTTCGGGGCCGATCACGTGGACGATCCCCTGATTCTCGTGGCCCCGGGGAAAGAGGGTGACGCCGAACTCGCGGCAGTTCTCTTCGAGAGCCTCGAGTTGGCGTCGCGAAATCGGGTCTTCGACCGGCGTCGAGAGGGGGTCGGTCGGCACGTTGTGGTCGGCGGTCGCGAGCGTTCGGTCGGGTCGGCGCAACGATCGGTGGTTGAGCCGCAGCCCGTCGAACGCCTGAGGACTGGTCACCTCGTGGATGAGGTGCAGGTCGATGTACAGGATCGTCGGCTCGCCCGCGGGGCTGGCGACCACGTGGTCACCCCAAATCTTTTCGTAGAGGGTCTGCCCGGCCACGTCAGTGCAGCCCGACGATGCGCACGCGCAACGTTCCCGATGGCGCGTCGTACTCGACTTCGTCGCCGACCACGTGACCGAGTAGCGCCGAACCGAGTGGCGACGTCGGCGACGCGACCAAGACCCCTTCGGGCTTCTCCTCGATCGAGCCGATAAAGAAGTCCTGCGCGTCTTCGTCGGCGTCGCCGTCGTAGACCACCCGGACGATGGTGGCGTGTTGCACGGTACCGGCGTGGGCGTCGCGCTCGACCAGTTCGTGATTGCGAATCACGTGGTCGATTTGACGGATTCGGGCCTCCATCTTGCCCTGTTCGTCTTTCGCGGCGTGGTAGTCGCCGTTCTCGGACAGGTCGCCGAGCAACCGGGCGGTCTCGATGACCCGGGCGATCTCGGTCCGGCCGACCGTGGTCAAATGGTGGTACTCGTCGCGGAGTTTATCCAGTGTCTCTTTGGTTATGCGGTGGATCTCGCCAGCCATGAGGTCGTCATCTCCTGGGTAGGACACCGACTCTAGCGGGCGAGTTCTGCGATGGCGGGACGGGTTTGCTCCACCGGCGCTGGGCCGACCAGACTGGGTGGACCAAGGAGGAGTGACGTGGCGATTAACGAGCCGTATCGGGTGGCGGTCATCGGTGGAGACGGCATCGGGCCCGAGGTGACCCAAGCCGCCCTTTCGGTGGTCGAGGCCGCCGGCGTGTCGTTGCGCGTGACGCCCTTCGACCTCGGCGCCGCGCGGTACCTCCGCGACGGTTTCGTGCTGGACGACGAGACGCTCGAAGCGCTTCGATCCCACGACGCGATCCTGCTCGGCGCGGTCGGTCCGGCGATCGGGGACACTCGGATTCCCGGTGGGGTGCTGGAGCGAGGGCTGCTGTTGCGCATGCGCTTCGGTCTGGACCTCTACATCAACTATCGACCGTTCCACGGGGTGCCGGGCTCGATAGCTGAAGGACTCGATTTCGCCATCGTCCGTGAGAACACCGAGGGCCCCTACGCGGGCGAGGGCGGTGTGTTGCGCTACGGCACGGCCCACGAGGTGGCGACCCAGGGCTCGGTCAACACGCGCTTCGGCGTCGAGCGCTGCGTACGTTACGCATTCGAACGGGCGGCCGGTCTGGCACATCCCCGCCTGACCCTCGTGCACAAGACCAACGTCTTGACCTTCGCGGGGAATCTCTGGTCGCGGGTCGTCGACGAGGTGAAGGCCGAGTACCCGACGGTGGCGGTCGACTACAACCACGTCGACGCAGCGTGCATCTACCTGGTCGAACAGCCCGGCCGATACGGGATCATCGTCACCGACAACCTGTTCGGCGACATCCTGTCGGACCTCGCCGGGGCGGTCAGCGGGGGCATCGGTTTCGCCGCGAGCGCCAATCTCAACCCGGCGCGCACCGGCGCGTCGCTCTTCGAGCCGGTCCACGGCGCCGCGCACGACATCGTCGGGACCGACACGGCGAATCCACTCGCGGCGGTGTCGTCGGCGGTGCTGATGCTCGAGCACCTCGGTGAAGTCGACGCCGCACGACGGATCGCTCTCGCGGTGGCAGACTTTGAACGCGACGGTGTCGCCGGAGGTACGGCGGCCGTGACGAGACGATTGATAGAGAGGTTGTGATGCCCATAACGCCGACGGAGAAGATTTGGATGGATGGTGTGCTCGTCGACTGGAACGACGCGACGACGCACGTCCTCAGTCACGGCCTGCACTACGGAACTGGCGCGTTCGAGGGCGTCCGCGCCTACAAGACTGCGCGAGGTGTGGCGGTGTTCCGGCTGCGCGAGCACATGGCGCGGCTGCTGCGCAGTTGCAAGATCCTGATGATTGACGTGCCGTTCTCGCTGGACGAACTCTGCGACGCGGTGGTCGAGACCGTGCGGGTGAACGACCTCGCCAACGGGTGCTACATCCGTCCGCTCGTCTACCTCGGGTACGGGGAGATGGGGGTCAATCCGTTGCCCGCTCCCGTCAAGGTGGCGATTGCCGCCTGGCCGTGGGGGGCCTACCTCGGTGACGATGGCTTGGCGAACGGCGTGCGGATGAAGATCTCGTCGTGGCAGCGGCACAACCCCAACGCGATGCCGACGGCGGCGAAGGGGACCGGGATGTACCTCAACTCGGGGTTGGCCAAGATCGAAGCGATCAAGGCCGGCTACGACGAGGCGATCATGCTCGGACCGGACGGCCGCATCTCGGAGTGCACGGGGGAGAACCTCTTCGTCGTTCGCGACGGCGTCATCTTGACCCCGCCGCCATCGGAGGCCGGCGCGCTACCGGGCATTACCCAAGAGACGGTGGTCCGGATCGCGAATGACCTCGGAATCACGGTCCGATTCGAGACCTTGATCCGTACGGACCTCTACCTCGCTGACGAGGCCTTCCTGACCGGTACGGCCGCCGAAGTGGTGCCGATCGCGTCGGTGGATGACCGGGTTGTGGGCGAGGGTAAGCCCGGTCCGGTGACCACGACCCTGCAGTCGACGTACTTCCAAGCCGTACGCGGTGAACTCGACCAGTACCACGGGTGGCTCACCGAGGTGTAATGACGTTCAGCGGTAGGCTCGTGAGGTGACTCAACCGACGTTTGTTCCAGTTCCCGCGGCCGGCGAGGTGCGTCAGACGATGTCGACGCCGACTCCAGAATTCGCTCGTGCGCCCAAGGCCGGCCTGCAGCGGTCCCCGCACCCGTTCTCGGGTAGCGGGGCCGGTACGCCGGCGCCGGGTGGGGGGTTCGCGTTGACCATCGCCGACCGTGAAGTGTCGAAGTTGCCCTTCGACCACGAGCACGACCGCCACGATGTCGCAATCGGGGTCGCCCTGGTGGCCGCGAAGCGAGCGAGCCTGATCGGCCGGGGCCCGACAATCGGCGACGTTCGGGTGGCGCTGGATCACTTCGGGCTGCTTGACGTGACGTCGATCGATCATCATCACGTGATTCCGTTCGCGGGACTCGCGCACAGTTACGTGGCCCAGCGCGCCTTCGTTGACGCCGTGGCCGCCGATGAGTTGGTCGCCGCGGGCGACCGGTGAGGGCCGAGAGAGGACAACTATGAGTTATACGCTCAATGACGAGCAGCGGGCGTTTCGCGACGTGATGCGGGGGTTCGTCGACGAACGAATCGCGCCGTTCGCCGCGGAGTACGACCGCGACCAGGTCTTTCCCCAGAAGAGTTTCGACGCGTGCGTGGAGATGGAGCTCCCGTCGTTGGGTGTTCCGGCGGCGTACGGTGGGGCGGGCGCGGACATGGTGACCCAGGCGATCATGGCTGAGGAAATCGCGCGGGCCTGCGCGTCGACCTCGGTGACCATCCTGATCTCGAAACTGGGCATGCTGCCCATCATCAACTTCGCGTCCGAAGAGATCAAGCAGGCCTACCTGCCCCGCATCGCCACGGGCGAGATCCAGGCGAGCTACTGCCTCTCAGAGGCCGACGCGGGCTCCGACGTTGCCGCCATGCGGACCCGGGCCGTTCGAGACGGCGACGATTACATCATCAACGGTTCGAAGTACTGGATCACCAACTCCGGGGTATCGGACACCTATACGGTGTTCGCGAGTACCGACCCCGACGCGAAGGGCCACGGCATTACCTGCTTCCTGGTGGAAAAGGAGTGGGGCGTCGAGTTCCCCAAGCACGAAGACAAGATGGGACTTCGCGCCTCGCCGACCGGCGAGGTCGTGTTCCACGACGTTCGGGTCCCGGCCTCACACCGGATTGGCGCGGAGGGCGATGGGTTCAAGATCGCCATGCACACGTTGGACCGCTCCCGTCCGACCATCGGCGCGCAGGCGGTTGGTATCGCGCAAGGATCAATCGACTTCGCGGCTCAGTACATGACCCAGCGTCGAGCGTTCGGCTCACCGATCAGCGACCTGCAGGGACTGCGCTTCATGCTCGCCGACATGGCGATACGTACCGAGGCGGCCCGAGCCCTGGTCTACCGAGCGTGCGCCGCCATTGACGACGGCGACCCCGACCACAACCTCAGCTACTTGACGGCTGCGGCGAAGTCGTTCGCGTCCGATACGGCCATGAGCGTGTCGGTGGACGCCGTGCAACTGCTCGGTGGCTACGGCTTCACCAAGGACTTCCCGGTCGAGCGATTCATGCGAGACGCCAAGATCACCCAGATCTACGAGGGAACGAACCAAGTACAACGGGTGGTCGTCGCGAAGCATTTGCTCAAATAGGTTGAACCCGAACGTTACCAAGGCCCCTGACCCCAGCCGCGGGTGGTGAGGGGGTGCGCCGCGTCGCGGTGTCTCGGGTCCGTTTGGGGCGAATTTGTGAAGGCGGTTGACGAGGGGCGTTCAATCCGGCTCCCGGTCGCCGAGTCGCCTTCATCTGACCCCTACCGCGCACTTGTCGGCAGTCGGGTGCCGAGACGTTGCGACGAGAGCGGACCACGTGGTGAAGACGCTCCTCGGCCGCTGCTGGAAGGTTGGGGGGGCAGCGGGACTTGCGAGTTCTGCGAGGTTGCAACGGACTCCTCGACCACCCGCCGTCCTCCGTACAGCCCGATGGGCGAGCCTGGTCAGGACCTGTGCGGTGCGTTGGCGTGACTCCTTGGCGCAGCTCCAGGTCGTCGCGTGGCATCGAAGGGGCGCTTCATCCGTCAACGACGGGACCAGTGACAACTTGAAGGTCAGACCCAACCTCGTGCGCGAGGCCGTAGACGCATTCGAGCAGAAGCCTTGCTACCCCAGCAGTTGGCCAGAACGGGTGAGACGTACGCACACTGCGACGACGTCGGCGTCGTATCGTGATCCGGCGCCCTCCTCGATCTCGGACAGTGCCGTCTCCAGGCCGAGACTCGCGCGATAGGGCCGGTGTGACGACATCGCCTCCACTACGTCGGCTACCGCGACGATTCGCGCGTCGAGGATGATCTCGGAACCCGTCAAGCCCTTGGGGTAGCCGCTCCCGTCCATCCGTTCGTGATGCTGCAGTGCCACGAGGGCGACGGGCCACGGAAAGGGAATGTCGCGCACGATGTCGTAGCCGGTCTGAGGGTGAAGTTGGATCAGGCGTCGCTCCATGTCGTTGAGGCGGCCCGGTCGGGTGAGGATCTCGGCGGGGATCGTGATCTTGCCGATATCGTGCAACTGGCCCGCTACGCGCAGGCCTTTGATCCGTTCGGCGTCGAGTCCCATCGCCTCGCCAATGCTCGCGGCGATCTCGGCGACCCGGCTCTGATGACCCGCGGTATAGGGGTCGCGCTGCTCGCTAATTGAGGTGGCCATCGCAACAGTGGCGCCCAGCAGCGCCTCGATCTCGCTGAGGTGCGTTGAGGTGATGATGTCTCGTTCGACTAACGCCGTCACGTCATCGATGACCCCGAGTTGCGTCTCGCCGCCTCGTGCGCGGATTGACGTGGACGACACCCAGAGGTGGGCCACGGTACCGTTCGCCCGTTGGATGGAGACCACCCGTTCGTGTTCAGAATCCAAGAGGAACGGGTATTTGGGGACGAGCTCGTCGTCGTCTGACTTGAAGATCACCTTTTCATCGGCGCCGAGCATCGTGGCGACCGAGTCGAACCCCAGCAGGGAGGCGGCCCTTGCATTCGCCTGGTCGATACGGCAATTGCGAGTGGCGTAGATCCCGATTACCGACTGTTCGAACACACCGCGGAAGTGTTCTTCTGACACTCGAAGTTTCTCTTCGGCAGCGCTGTGCAGCCGCCGATCCTCGAAGAGGTCCAACGAGAAACTCAGGTCCTTCACCATCTCGGTGAACAGCGGTCGCAAGTCTTCGGCGAAGGCGTTCGTCTCCGTCGAATACAGCGAGACCGTCGCGACCACCGAACCCCGACGACTCACCGGCAGCGCCGCGACCGAACGCCACCCGTGTGCGGCGGCGACTCGACTCAGTTCGTCGACGTCGTCGGCGGCGAGGTCGCGCAACACGATCTCGCCCGTCGTGGCGGCTTCGGTGGCGGGCCAGGCGGTGGTGTTGTCACCCGTGTGGATCACTCGACGTTCGGCGAGGAATACGGCCGCCTCGGCCCCCGCACTCGTGACCGGTCGAGCCGGTTGGCCGGGGACGTCAAAGACGCCGACCCACGCCATCGACGCGGCTCCGACCTGTACGGTCGCGTTGACGATGCGTTCGAAGAGGTCCATCTCGTCATGCGCGTAGACGACGGCTTGATTGCACTCACTGAGTGCGGCGTAGAGCATGCCTAGGCGGCGATTGGCGAGCTCAAACTCCTTTCGACGGGTGATGACCATGTCGATGCCGCGCACCAATGTTCCACGTCCCAACTCATCGCGCATGACAACCTTGCCCTGCACCCAGAGCCAGTGGATCGTCGAATCGGGCCAGACCACTCGAAAGTCGTAGTTGTATTCGTCGGGACCCCCGGGCGCCAGCGCACGTTCGACAGTTGTCCCGGCGTACGCTCGGTCGTCGGGGTGTGTAGCACTGATGAACGTCTCGACGCGCCACGGCCTTTGCCACGGGAGCCCGTAGAGCTCATCGTGGTTCGCCGATCGACGCATCGTGTCGCGTTTGGCGTCGTACTCCCAGACCGCGACTTCACCGGACCGGGTGGCGAGGTCGAAGAGTTCTCGTTGGGATCGAGAGCGGTCATCGCGCCAACCGACCAGCAGCGCCGTCAGGACGACGACGACGAGGATGGTCCACTCGCCCGTGCTCTCGTGGACGTCGTGGTGCTGGAGCAACAAACTCGCGAGCAACACCGCTGATCCGCCGATCGCCGTCGCGAGTGACCCCACGACACCGAACTCGGTGCTCGCCAAGATGACGGGAACGATGAGTAGCGCGTTGACGATAAAACCCGCAATGTGCAGATTGCTGTGGTCATCCAAGTAGTCAAAGAGAATGTGCGTGATGAGCAGTACTACGACGATCCACTGAATTCGCCAGAACCGCCGATTGAAGAGGGTGGTCCGCGCGGAACGTGTCAATCCCTCGACGGAGTATGAGCCCCCAGGGCCTTCATCGAACTGATCGTCGAACGTGGACCGCAACCTCATCGTGACCACCTTCGAGATGACAACTGGAACCGCCCCACGAACCGAGCGCCGCGACGCATTCGGAACCTAGGGTGCATGAGTCCCCACTCCCATGGTCGATTGCAGCGGATCTGCTTCGAGAAACTGGAATCCCTCGTCGAACACGTCGCGACAGGCCGTCGCGACTGCGGCGTCGTAGATCGTGCCCGCACCTTTGGCGATCTCGTCGAGGGCACGTTCGAGCCCTGGAGCTGCGCGGTAGGGGCGGTGATGAGCCATTGCCTCGACGACGTCGGCGACCGCGATGATCCGCGCCGGCACGATGATGTCGTCGCCGTATAGACCCTGGGGGTAGCCCGAACCGTTTAATCGTTCGTGGTGCTGCAGGGCGACCTCGGGGATCGGCCACGGCAGTTCGGCTTTTGCCAGGATGTCGTTACCGACAACGGTGTGGTACTTCATCATCTCGAACTCGATGTCACTCAAGCGCCCCGGCCGGGTGAGAATCTCGGCGGGAATCGAAATCTTGCCGATATCGTGCACCGCGCCAGCCTGCTCGATCAACGTAGTGAGCGATTCATCGAGTCCCAGTTGTCGCGCGATGGCCGCACCGAGTCGTCCGACGTTACGTTGGTGACCAGCGGTGTAGGGGTCGCGGACCTCACTCGCGGCCGCGAGTGCCGCGAGTGTTCCCGAAAACGTCCGCCGCAACTGCTCGGTGGTCTCCACGTGGGCTAGTCCCTGGAGTATCTCAGCAATCATCTCGGTGATCGCCGCGACGACGGTTTCGTTGAAGTGATGATCGATCTTGGAGTAAATGCTGAGCAAAAGGTCCCCACCGTCCGCGGGAAAGGGCACCGCGATGGCCGAACGAAGATGTAACGGCTCCATGTGTCCTCGCCAGGCGGCGGCCAAGGGATCGGAGAGAAGGTCATTCAACACTTGCGTGGTCCCGGTACGCAGCGCCTTGCCCGCGAACCCTTCCCCGTGCATTAGTCGCGGGTCTTCTTGGGCGAGTACGTGACGGAATTCGACGTCGAGACCCGCACTGGCTATGACCTGGGTCTGATTGGCGGTGCCCGACGTGATCACGGCCAACGCAAAGTCACCAACACTGACGAGCGACTGGCACAGCCCCGTTAAATACGCGTCGCGGGACTCAGCTTCACGCGATAGTCGACCGATGTCGATCATCACGTTCAGTTGATCTCGCGCGACGACCGACTCGGTCACGTCGACGTAGGACGTCGCGACGGCGCACACCGCACCGTCGACACTGACCGGGTGGGTGCTGAGCGAGATCCACCGAGACGAGCCACCGTTGACGATCAATCGGATCGTCTGGTTGACTACTGATTGCGCGGTGCGCAGTGACCGCATGGAGGGCCGTAGTTCGTCGGTGAACTCCTCGCCGGATTCGGAGTAGGCGGTCCAGGGGAGTTCCGAAATGCGGCGACCGAGAAACGACTCACGGGTGACTCCGAACACCGCGCCGGCCGCAGGGTTCAGATCACGGACGACGAACTCAGTGTCATAGAGAACCCAGCCAATCGCGGAGTCCTCTATGGCACCGCTAGTTGGAAGCATTGACTGCAGCGTGAATTCCAATGGCACCTCTGTCATCTTTCACTGAGTGAATGAGCCCGTGCAGGCGCTTCCGCGCTTCGAGCAGAGCATACATTCACCAGGTGATTTTGGTGGGATTGTGATCGGTGAGTCTCGACGGGAAATACCCAACCATCGTGTGAAGCATTCAATAGAGAAGGTGGGTCGGTGTGACGAAATCTATAGTCGTCGTCATGACTAGCAATTCTCTGATTGCTGGATACATTTCGAGAAGGAATCCGATGTGGTCATGACTACCATCATTGGGCTTTCTGATGCGACCAATAGCAGTCCTTCGCCGGTGAAGTCCGTTCGTACTCCAGCCTCCCGACGCTGCATGTGTACCCGGCGAGGCTGTTGTGTCGCGCGATTGTCGATCCAACGGAGTCGTTCGGATTCTGTGAGTTGCGACGTTGAACGGTAAGCCACCATCGTCGGTCGAACTCTGTAGAGCGTGCGCCGCACCTACAAGGCGTAATCGCGTGGCGTAGGAGTGCGGACCGAAGGAAGTGGCGCGCGTTGAGCAGACCCCGGCTGCCATGCTCGGTGATGTCAGACGCAACGTTGGGGTTGGCGTTAGCCAATGACCTCGATCGCTTGTTCCCGATTGGGAGTTATCGACATGGAGTGAATCCAGCGACGAGACGCGATCAGTGATGCTGAGCAATAAACGATTCGAGATCTTGTGCGAGCACCCAAATTGGCACCCACACGTAGCAAAAGCGCATCCAACATTTGTTAGGTTTCTGGCAAGTTCTAGAACACGAAAGCGGGTTTCTGTTGGATTCCGTCCCCGTCGACACGAGCCAGGCCGTCGAGATCGCGCCGCGCGTGTGGTGGGTGTCCTCGATGTTGCCCAACGACAACTTCCAGTGTCACGTCTACCTCATCGAACAGGGCGACCAGTCCGTCATCATCGATCCGGGCTCGGCCCTCATCGCCGAGGAGATTATTCGCAAAGTCGACGACGTCGTCGGCCTGCACAACGTCCGCTGGCTGGTCTGTTCCCACGCGGACCCCGACATCCTGGGCGCGCTGCCCGCCATGGTCGCCCGGGGACTGCACCCCGAGGCGAGGATCGTCACCCACTGGCGCGACGAGGCGCTGATCGTGCACACGGGCACGCCCCTCAAGTTCTGGCGCGTCGAGGAGCACGACTGGCACTTGGAGCTCGTAGATCGCACCCTCCAGTTCGTCTTCATCCCGTACCTGCACTTCGCCGGAGCCTTCGGCACGTTCGATCCACGCTCGGGCACGCTCTTCTCGTCCGATCTCTTCGGGGGCTTCACGAAGGACAATGAGCTCTACGCGGAATCGGTCGACTACTTCGAGGCGATCAGAGCCTTTCACGAGCACTACATGCCCAACCGCGAGATTCTCGACCACGCGATCCAAGAGTTGCGCAAGCTGCCCATCGAGCGCATTGCCCCCCAGCACGGACAGATCATCGCGAAGCACCTCATCTCGCCGATCATGGAACTCCTCGAGCGACTGGAATGCGGCGTCTATCTGCTGGCGCGCGAAGATCCGGGACTCGCCTTCTTGATGGCCGCCAACGAGACGCTGCATCGGGTGATGGACACGATTATCAAGGAACAGCACTTCTCGATGGTCGCGCTCTACCTGTCCCAACTCGCGGCTGAGTCCCTGGGGGCTTCGTACCTGGAGTTCTGGTCGAAGTGCGACGACGCCGTTCTGTGCTTCGAGCCGAGTGACGGCTACGCCGGACAGATCAGCGAACCCCCGAGCGACGTTGCGCTCGTCATCAACGGTGGGGAGCCGGCGCGCAGCGCGCGAATGCTCTTGCCCCTGCGGGCCTCGACGGGCGGTGCGATCACGGGCGCGATGGTGCTCGGATTTAGCGAGCCACCGGTCATCGACGAACCGACGCTCGGCGTCCTGCACCAGGTCCTCAGCCTGGTCGAGGTGGGCCTCGAACGCGAGGTGCTGCTGCGCGTCTCGGATATGGAGCGGGTGGCCTGGAAGGACCGCGCGGTCCACGACCCACTGACGGGTCTCTACAACCGGGCCTCGCTCGATGAGTCGCTGCGCCGGCTCCTGACCTTGGACGAGCACAACGAACGCCCCCAGCTGGTGGCGCTCATGGTGGACATCGACTTCTTCAAGCGGGTCAATGATTCACTCGGTCACCTCGCCGGTGACCGCGTCTTGCGGCGGGTGGCCGAGGCGATCGCCAAGGGCACTCGAGCCTCGGACATGGCCTTTCGCTACGGCGGTGAGGAGTTCTTGGTGTTGCTCTCCCAGGCCGGCGCGACCCCGGCCGTCTCGGCCGCCTCGGCCGCCGAGCGCATCCGCGTCAACCTCAGCACCTCGGCTGGAGCCGGCCCCGACGTCACGGTGAGCATCGGGGTCGCGGTCCGTTTGGTCGGTGAAAGTGCCGCGTCGCTCGTCGACCGGGCCGATCAGGCCCTGTACCGAGCCAAGGCCAACGGCCGGGACCGCGTCGAGTTCGCCGACGCCGACTGACTGGCCGCGCGTCGTTCCCTCGAAACCGTCCGTCGCCCGCTCGAGTGCCCGAACTGGTCCGCCACCGCCACCGCCCACGTCGCGCGACGGTCCGCAACGGATCGGCCGTGGGGGGTCTCCTTAATACTGGGTGTGGGTGACGCCGGTCGAGGTCTTTGACGAAGATAGGACCGCCAGTCCGTCGTATCGCCGGAATGTCAGATCTAACGTGTTACGCAGCGATGAGCGGTACATGCATGGTTAGGTTGAGGCTTGAGAACCACGTCCGCCACGTAATTTCTCACGGCTCGGTCAGGTGATGACGGCGGTGCGGGAGACCGGCCAGAAGACAGTGGCAATGCGCTGATCTACTCCTCAACCGAAAGGACCAATTCAGGCCAGAAGTGTCAGTCCTGCTTCGAAGAGAAAACCAACTTCGCTGTCTCGTAATTCGGGGAGCGTGCGAAGGGATTCCAGCCCAGCCGCTACAGCTGCCTTCGGTACGTTACGTGCCTCGAGAAGATCGACCAACCAAGTGAGAAATTCAGCGAACAAAGCGGCATCGTCGACGTATCGCGCTGCTGCGGCGAACCGTACCATGTACGCCAAGTCTTCGGAGGTCCGCTGAAGTTGGCGTGGCGTGTACTTCGTCATTGTCGGGAACCGCGTCGTCAATTCGGTAATCGCCCGAGCAGCAAACTCGTCGGCTCGTGCTTCAAGTTTGGACAGACCAACATCGGTCACAATTGGTTCGGGTGACACGCGCGGTGGCGTCACCCGCCACTCTGCGAGTACCTCGAGTGCGCGAGCGACATCCGGGGCGTACGCGTCGGCACCGATTCGTATCGCCCATTCGGGGTGTTCGTCGAAGGAACGCCCACCAGCGATCACCGGAACGTCGAGGGCGTGAGCGGCGTTGGTCAATTCGGTGAAACCGGTGAAGAAGAGTGGCAGTGCGCACGTTACGGCGAGTGCGTCGGGCCGGTACTTGGCCAGAAACCGGCCGACGTCGGCGGCGGGCGTCGACGCGCCGAGGAAGGCGGTCGCGACCCCGCCGGCCTGTAGTTGTTCGGCGATCATGTGACCCGCAATAGAGTGCCAATCGCCCGGTGCGCAGGCAACGACGACCGAACCTTGAAGTCGCGGAGCCGGCGGTGCTGACGCAAGTGCGTAGAGCGCAGACTCGGTGACACCCGAAGCGAGATGCTCATCGGCCACAGTGATCTCGCCTCGCTGCCAACGATCACCGACCTGTCGCTGGGCGGGTGCCATGACGTCACCGATGATGTTCACCTTCGAAACACCGGTATCAAGGAGTTGAATCGTGAAATCGATTGCGGCCCCCGTCTGACCAGACACCGCTCGGTCCACGAACAGCGTCACACGATCCCGACCACCCATGACCGTCATCTCGCGACAATTCGATAACGCCGAAACTGACGAGCGTGCGGTCGGAAATCACCGGTCGGAATCCGGCTGTGCGAGAGTCGGTGGTCACTTGAATGCATGTACGCCCTGAAGTCCTCGTGTGACGTCCACCACGAAACCATGGCGAACCTCGTCGGGTCGGTAACGTCGGCCCACACTTTCAACTTGATGAATCCGGGCCAGCGATCGACGGCGCCAAGACGGTCTTCAAACGCTCGTTCGAGGTCCTGCGATCCTTCGGCTGGAACGTGAATCTGGCTGAAGGCAACGAAGGACTCCTGGGGCGTTGGCTCGTCATGTTCGGTTAGCGGTTGCTCACCGACCACGTCGTCGATCGCCCAATTCCACCGATCACGACCATCGGCCTTCGCCTCATAGAGGGCGTGGTCGGCTGCGATGATGGCCCTGGAAGGATCGTTCGTCGCAATGGCGATCCCGGCGCTGAAACTGATCTCGTACGGGCGCCCAACTACCCAGACGTCACGTAATCGAGCGAGGAATGCGTCCGGTTCCTTGGAGCCGGAAAGAACGACGACGAACTCTTCGCCTCCGTAGCGACCAACGAAGTCCCGTTCGCGAATGCACTCTCGAAGAACCCGCCCGAATGCCTGCAATGTTTCGTCACCCGCGACGTGACCGTAGTTGTCGTTGATTCGCTTGAAGTGGTCGAGGTCGATCATGATCACGGTGTCGCCTTCGCGCAATCTGCCCAGGGCTCTCGTGGCCATACGGCGATTGGCCAATTGGGTCAAGCTGTCCGTGGAGGCCTGCACGCTGAAGCGATTTACTTCGGAATAGACCTCGAGGGCGCGGCGTGCGTCGATGACAAATGACGGAAGGTATCGCTGAAGCAGCGTCGCGGCGACGCTGCCTCGGGGTGCACTTGGCAGCAGCGGGCTTCCTACTCCGAACGAAAGATCGATTGGCAGGGTCTCGCCCTCATTCTCGTCGGCGGTCTTCATAGAACCGCCAAATGCTCGGACGAGACCTGTCGCAGTGTTTCGAGCGTCAACCGCAGAAGTCACGTAAAGCAGCGCCCGGGTTGCCTCTAACAACGCCGAAGGGACTTCAAGCTGTTTGACGTCAAGGAGGCCATCATCGCTCATCGGTCATTCCAGACCGCGAGTTCTCTTCGGTGGGCAAACAGCAATGGTGCCACCTTCGTATCCTAGTGATGTCCCTGATTGAAATTGCTTCGTGGGGCGGCGACCAGCCATCGACCAGTTCTTCACTCACGGCGTGATGGTCACTGTCGTGCGGAGACGTTGAAGACTGGCCAACCCGACCGGTTCTTAACGCGCATCGCACGCGGACTCCATCGCCGCGCAATAGGTCTGGTGACGGCCGGGAGGAGGCGTCCGCCGCCCCATTGATACGCGCGTAGGGAGAGGGTTCGGAACGGATCAACCGGTTGGTCTGCGCGGTACCGGGTGACGGTGGCGGCGAACGTGTTGTCCATGGGAGGTAGGACGGCTCGTTCTGCAATGTCTGTCGGTTGCAATCGCCGCCGATACGTCACCACGAACCGTCGAGCACTTTCAATACCTGGTGGTAGATTCGTTGAGTGACAGCAGAAATTCGTGGTGATGGTAGGTCGGCATATGCCCATAGTTCCTTTGCTTTGAGCCGCTCGGAGTTGTCCAACCAGATCTGCGAGGCAACGAACCAGGTGCGGGGCGTCGTTGACGCGAAACACCTGCGCAAGTAGGTCGGGATGTCAGCGTTGGTCGGGCCCGCGGATGCGCTGCGACGTGGACTCGTTCGCCTCGACGCTACGACGGTCCTCGAGGTCGTCTCGACGCTCGACCTCCGTCCGAGCACCAAGATCTCGCCAGCGGTCGGGATGCCGCTGCGCGGCCTGCAGCAGCGTCGCGACGTGGCGTCCTTCGCCGCCAGCGCCCCGCTCGTCGCCGTTCGGGCGTTGCTCGAACTGCTCGTCGCACACAGTCTCGATCGAGTCATCGAGCTGTTGGGCGAACATTCGGAGCGTCCGACGTATGACCAATTGACCGCCGCGGTCGACACGATGCGCGCAGACGGGGTGGGCGACGACGATCTGGCGGCACTCTTGGCCTTCGCCATCGGCGAACAGTTCCCGGCGGCCGAGCACTGTCGGCGCCTGCTCGAGGAACGAACGGAGTTCGCACTGCCCGACGTGACGGTGGTCGAGTCCTCCGGTTCGCTGCTATCGCCGAAGGAAGTCGACCCCGCGGTCCGCGAGGCGAGACGCCAGCGCCGTGAAAACGCGAAGAACAAGAAGAAGGTCAGCGCACCGCCACCGCGTCCTTCGAAGGCGCGAACGACGCCGTCGGTGGGTGCCGTGGATCCCGACGAGGACCTGAGCACGGCGGTAATGGCGATCTCGCGGCGTCGGATCAACCTGACTCCGGCGGAGGCGCGGGTCGTCGACGTCGATCATCCGAAGGCGGGTCTGGTGGTGAGTGTGGAGATCCCCTTCGACGCGGTCGATCCCGCGACACCCGACGTGCGCGCGAAGGAGCGTCCCGCCCTGGTGGTGGCCGCGTCCGATTCGGCCCTGTTGGTTCGCGGCGTCTATTCGAATCAGTTCACGAACCGCCAGTTGTTCGGGCCGTGGCGTCGCCTGGGGCTCGATCACCCCTCCTACATCAGCGACGATCGACGAGTCATCGACGTCACAGCGACACCGGTCGTGGAGTTGGCGAGGCTCACTGATTCGGAGTGGAATTCGCTCTGGTAGCCGCGAGGACGCTCGATTGATTCGGCGTACCATCGTTTCATGGAATATAACTTTTCAACGATCATCGAGCCCTTCCGCATCCACTCGGTAGAGCCGCTGCGGATGACGACGTCGAGCCAGCGAGCCCAGGCAATCCGCGACGCCGGATATAACTTGTTTAATCTGCGCGCCGAGGACGTGCTCATTGACCTCCTGACCGATTCGGGCACCGGGGCGATGTCGAGGGACCAGTGGGCCGCAATCCAGCACGGTGACGAAAGTTACGCCGGTTCGCCGTCGTGGTTCCGCTTCGAGGCAGCGGTGAAGGACCTCTTCCCCTTCCAACACGTCATCCCCACTCATCAGGGGCGCGCCGCCGAGAAGATCCTCTTCACCGCCCTCGGCGGTGAGGGCAAGGTGGTTCCGAACAACACCCACTTCGACACCACGCGGGCCAACGTTGAGGCGTCGGGCGCCGAGGCGCTCGACCTCGTGATCGCCGAGGGTCACGACGCGTCCCTGATCCACCCCTTCAAAGGCAACATGGACCTCGAGGCGCTCGAGTCCGTGCTCGCCGAGCGTGGCGACCAGGTGCCGGTGGTGATGATCACGGTCACCAACAACTCGGGTGGGGGGCAACCGGTCTCCCTGGCCAACATCCGCGCCGTGAGCGAGATCTGCCATCGCTACGGCGTCCCCTTCTTCCTCGACGCCTGCCGATTCGCCGAGAACGCGTGGTTCATCCACGAACGTGAGGCCGGTCAGGGTGAGCGAGACGTGGCCGACATCGTGCGTGAGATGGCGTCGTTGGCCGACGGCATGACCATGTCGGCCAAGAAGGACCCCTTCGGCAACATCGGCGGGTGGTTGGCCCTGAACGACGACACGTTGGCCGAGCAGTGCCGCAACCTCCTGATCCTGACCGAGGGATTCCCCACGTACGGGGGCTTGGCGGGCCGTGACCTCGAGGCGCTGGCGCAGGGGCTCAAGGAGGCAGTGCACCCCGACTATCTGCGATACCGCATCCGTTCGACGGCGTACCTGGGCGACGCGCTCGACCAAGCCGGCGTACCGGTCGTCAAACCAATCGGGGGCCACGCGGTCTACATCGACGCCAAGGCGCTGCTGCCTCACATCGACCCGCTGCAGTATCCCGGCCAAGCGCTGTCGGTGGCGATGTACGAGGTGGGTGGCATCCGTTCGGTGGAGATTGGATCGGCGATGTTCGGTCGTCAGCCCGACGGGAGCGAGCGACCGGCCGCCATGGAGCTGGTCCGACTGGCGATTCCTCGCCGGACTTACACCCAGAGCCACATCGACTACGTCATTGAGGTGGTCAGCGCCGTGGCCGCCGAGGCTTCGTCGTTGCCCGGCTATCGGATGGTCTACGAGCCCGCTGCGCTACGCCACTTCACCGCGCGTTTTGAGCCGATTGGCTAACCGTCGTTCGGTCGCGGAGCTCCGGCGAACCTGGTGGACGAGTAGCACGACGCCCGCCGCGGCCAGGACGAGCGCCGCCAGTTGGACCCCAATTGAGCCGCTGTGGGACTGCTGGCCGAGTAGGAGCCGTTCGTCCAGGGCCCGGACCAACCCCCAGACGATCATCGCGACCGCACTCACGGCGCCCGGCACCCGTCCCAGGGCCCGTCGCTCGGCCCACAGCAGAACGAGCCAGAGCAGACCATCTTCGAGGCCCTGGATGATCGGCACCGGCACGCGTTTACCGACCTGTCCCACGTAGTGGACGCCGAACCACTGGTGGGTCAGGTGGCCGCCACCTTGGACCATGAACTGCGGGCCGAGGAGCCGTCCGAGCGCCCAGCCCGCGATCAACGCCGGCACCATGGCGTCGGCGAAGCGGGCGAGGGAGGTGTCGGGCCACCAGCGCCGCTGCAAGACGACCGCCACCGGCAGCGCGGCCGCGATACCACCAAAGCTCGCGAGGCCCCCGTGCCAGACGGCCAGCCACCGTCCAACGTGGCCGGCGTAGTAGCCCCAATTCGTCGCGATGTGCGCGGCTCGTGCGCCGATGAGCGCCGCGACGACCAGCGCCGCGGTGAACTTTCCGAACGCCCCGACGTCGAATCCAGCCCGCGTCAGTCGTCGACGACTATAGAGATAGGCGACGTAGGCGGCGATGGCGAGGCCGAAGCCGTAGACGTGGAAGGTGAGCGGGCCGACGCGGAACGACGTCGGGAACGCGCTCACCCTAGGCGCGTGGCCGACCGAGACCGGCGAACCCGTAGCCGAGTCGAACCGGGGTGATGTGCACGGTGTAGCCGGCCGATGGCGCTTCGATCATCTGGCCGTTGCCGATGTACATGGCGACGTGCTGATCCCCGTTGTAGCCGTAGAACAAGAGGTCGCCGGGCTGGATGTCGATCAGCGGGACTCGCATCGTGTCCGCGAACTGCGCGCCGGAGTAATGGGGTAAGAAGATGCCGGCGGCGGCGTAGGCGAGCATGACCAGACCGGAGCAGTCGACGCCGTATCGCGACGCACCGCCCCAGACGTAGGGCACGCCGAGAAAGCTCATCGCGGCTCGGATCGCGATGTTGGCCCGTGAGTCGGGCGGGGGGGCTGGAAAGTTCGCCACCGGCTGCGCGTTGCGCAACGTGCTGGCCGATTGGGCCGCGGCGGCGGCCTCTTGCTGGTTGATGAAGTAGGCGATCCGACCCTTCACCTTGCTCAAGGTGTTCTGCAAGGTCGCCTGGAGCACCTTGGCCTCGTGGAAGGCGCGCGCCGCCGTTCGGGCGGCGTCGGCGGCCTGTCGGTCCTCGGCGGCGAGGATGGAACGCTCCTGGGTCAGCTTGATACGGTAGCTCTTCAAGTTCGACAGCGTCGTGGAAACGTTGCCGGCCGCCAACTGGTTGTAGACGTTGGTGGCCCCGACCTTGGTGGCGTCCTTGGAGAAGAGGGGGTTGTTACTCGCGGCCGACCCGTTGGTCACGTAGGCGAAAATCGCGTCGGCCTGGAGCTGGTGGTTGCCCTTGGTCAGATCGCGCTGGATCTGGGCCACGATGTTCTTGGTATTGGCGATGACGTGCGTGATGTTGTGCAACGTGATCAGCGTCATGTCGTACTTCTGGCCGAGGTAGCCGACCCGGTTGTTGATCGTCTGGATCTGGCGGTAGAGCGTGGTGGCCTCACTACGGGCGTTGGTGAGGTTGGAGCCGCTCACGGGCGCCGGCAAGACGGTGGTGGCCACCATCACCATGGCGACGACCGACCACAGCCTCGGAAGTCGCTTTAGCCCTCGCGTCGGCCGTAGCGTCGAAAGGCGCGCGCGGCGCTCGACGTCAGTCACGGGAACCACGCTACCGGCTCAGCGGCCCCGCCGGCCGGCCGCTTCGTGGTTAGGCGGTGAAAGTACCTGATCAAAAGGGTTCATAAATTATTGGGGCGCGGATGGTCGCGACCCGTTCGGGGCAGAAATTAGGCTCTGGACCATGTCTGCCCGCTCCCGCCATCTTCCCCGTCGCTCGTGTCTCTCAACCCCCGGATCATCTGATCGATTCCTCGCCAAGGCGCCGTCGGCGACCGCGGACATGACCTTCCTCGATCTCGAGGACTCGGTTGCGCCGAATGAGAAGGTGGCCGCTCGCGCCAAGGTGGTCGCGGCCATCCGAGACCAGGAGTGGGGCGAACGAGTGCTCTGCGTGCGCGTCAACGCCTGGGACACGCCCTGGACCTACGGTGACGTCATCGAGGTGGTCGGCAACGCCGGACCCCGACTGGATGAGGTGATGCTCCCCAAGGTGCAGTCGGCCGCGGAGGTCGTGGCCATGGACCTGCTCTTGACCCAGGTCGAGCGCAACGCGGGGCTACCGGTCGGCCACATCGGAATCGAAGCCCAGATCGAGACGGCTCGGGGTCTGATCAACGTCGATGAGATCTGCGCGGCCTCGCCAAGACTCGAGACCATCATCTTCGGACCCGCCGACTTCGCGGCGTCCATCGAGATGCCCGTGCTAACCGGCGGTGTCGCCATCCCGGAGTATCCCGGCGATCACTTCAATTACGTGTTCTCGCGCATACTCATGGCTGGCCGCGCCAATGGTCTGCAGGTGATCGATGGCCCCTTCCTCAAGGTCCGCGAACTCGACGCCTTGCGAGAGTTCGCCCAGCGCACCCGCGTGCTCGGCTACGACGGCAAATGGGCGCTCACCCCCGACCAGGCGCTGGTGTTGAATGAGGTCTACTCACCGACCCAGGAGCAGTTCGACAAGGCGTGGGACATCCTCGAGGCCTACCGCGTGGCGACCGACGAGAACAACACTGGGGCGGTCATGTTCGGTGACGAGATGATCGACGAGGCGAGCCGCAAAATGGCGACCAAGTTCCTGACTCGCGGCGAGCGCGCGGGACTTCGGCGCTCCCCGAAGTAGCGGTCTTATTAAAACATCCTCCTAGTAAGGTGTCGGCGTGACGATCGCGCCAGCTACCGAACGCTCCCGCCTGGGGCGGGTCCGAGCCTCGTTCTCGCCGACCGAATGGCGCCGGCTGCTTTCGATGTTCGGGTTCATCGCGTTCCTGCACGTCGCCGGCTTCACCTTGCTGGTGGTAGCCGCCACCCGGCACTTCGGCATCGATTCGGGTAAGACCCTCGGGATTGGAACCGGCGTGCTCGCCTACACCTTGGGCATGCGCCACGCCTTCGACGCCGATCACATCGCCGCGATCGACAACACGACTCGCAAGTTCATGTCCGAGGGCAAGCGGCCGATGTCGGTCGGTTTCTTCTTCTCCCTCGGGCACTCGTCGGTGGTCTTCGCGCTCACGGTTCTGCTGGGGTTGGGTGCGCGAGCGCTCGGCAGCCAGGTTCGAAACTCGAACTCGGGGTTGCACCACTACGGCGGATTGATCGGCACCGTCGTCTCGGGTGGTTTCTTGTATCTCATCGCCATCTTGAACCTGGTCATCCTGATTGGGATCATCCGTCTCTTCGTCGAGATGCGTCAAGGTCGTTTTGACGACTCCGAACTCGAGAAGCACTTGAACGCGCGGGGCTTCATGATGCGATTCTTCGGCCCGTTGGCCCGGTCCATCGATGCGCCCTGGAAGATGTATCCCCTCGGATTCCTCTTCGGTCTCGGATTCGACACCGCGACCGAAGTGGCGTTCCTGGTCCTCGCGGGGACGTCGGTGGCTGCCGGTTTACCCCTGTGGGCGATCTTGAGTCTGCCCATCCTCTTCGCCGCCGGGATGAGTCTGCTCGACACGGTCGACGGTTCGTTCATGAACTTCGCGTACGGTTGGGCCTTCTCGAAGCCGGTTCGAAAGGTGTACTACAACATCACGATCACTGGGCTGAGCGTCTTCGTCGCGCTCTATATCGGCACCCTCGAACTGACCCAGGTGTTGGTGAGCCAGTTGCACCTGACCGGCGGCTTTTGGTCCTTCGCGGCGAGCTTCGACATCAACAGGGCCGGATTCACGGTCGTGGGGCTGTTCGTAGTCGTGTGGTTGGGCGCGCTCGGCTTCTGGCGCTACGGCCGCGTCGAAGAACGTTGGGAGCGCGCCGCCATGCACGCCCAACGGGCGCGGGGCGAAAAAGTGAACCTGCACTCGGCGGGTATCACCCTCGGCGCGGTGCACGAACCCTTCACGATCGACGAGTAGGTCAGCCCGCTTCGAGGAGGCGTCGCGCGACCACCTTGAGACAGAGCGTCTCGTCGGCCCCCTCAAAGATCGACAGGACGCGGGCGTCGACGAAGTACCGACTGACCGGGTACTCTTCGGCGTAGCCCATCCCACCATGGATCTGCAGTGCTTCGCGGGTCACCCATTCGGCCGCGCGACAGACGTAGGCCTTGGCCATGGAAGCCTCCATCGACCCGCCACCGTCGCCCATGAGCCGCGCCACGGAGAGCGCGAACTGACGTGAACACTGGATGATCGCGGCCATCGTGCCGAGTTTGACCTGGGTCAACTCGTAATCGATGATCGGTGATCCGAACACCCGTCGGTCGCGCGCGTACTCGAGCGCGGCCTCGTAGGCGGCTTGCATGACGCCCACGGCACGCGCGGCGGTCTGGATCCGACCGTTTTCGAACCCGGCCATCTGGTAGTAGAAACCGCGACCCAGACCGGCGTCGCCGCCGATGAGGTTCTCGTCGGGTACGAACCAGTTAGCGAAACTGACCTCGTAGGAGTGCATGCCCCGGTAGCCGAGGGTGTCGATCGGTCGGCCCTCCATACGGCCGCCGGCCTCTTGGGACAGGACGAACCCGTGGCTCTCGCCACGCTCCTTCTCGACCAGGAAGAGCGAGAGGCCCCGGTGGGCCTTGGACCGATCCGGGTCCGTGCGAGCCAGGACGACCAGCACGTCGGCGCGTGCGGCGAAGGTGCACCAGGTCTTGGTCCCGTTGATGAGCCATCCGCCTTCGGTCTTGGTGGCGGCGGTCGTCAGGCTCGCGACGTCGCTGCCGAAGTCGGGCTCGGTCACCGCAATGGCGGCCAAGACCGAGGCGTTGGCCACGCGCGGCAGCCAGTGCTGCTTCTGGGCCTCGGTGCCGCCGGCGAGCAGTGCGCGGGTCAAGATTTCGGGGCGGGTGATCAGGGAGCCGCCGATGCCGAGGCTGGCGCGCGAGAGCTCCTCGGTGGCGACCACCATGGCCAGATACTCCGACGCGCCGCCCGATGCGTCACCGCCGTACGCCGTGGGGATCGACAGGCCGAACCCGCCGAGGTCTCGCAGGCCGGTAATCACGGTCTCGGGGATATCGGCGTTCGTGCGATGGACGTGCTCGGCGTGGGGCCGGATTTGCTCGTCGGCGAATCGTCGAAAGTAGTCGCGCACCATGGAGAAGTCCTCGCCGAGATGACTGTCCCCGGGCGACTGCGCCAGGGCCGCGAGTCGATTCGGTTCGCGTTGTTCGCTGACGAAGTCCCGGAACGGCGCAAACCAGTCCGGATTCACCCCCCAGCGATCCTCGCGACCGAGAATCCGCTGGTGGAGGTCACTGAGGGCCAGACCGAGGAACGCGCTCACGAGGTTGACCTCGTTCTCGCCGTGGGCGGCGTAGTCCAGGTTGGCCCGGGCGGTGGCGATAGCGCTGGCGGCGTGCGCCAGGTCGTAGGCCAGCGACTGCTCGCGGTCCGGGCCACCGCGAGTGCGCAACTCTTGGGTGGCCCGGTCGATCACCGCCTGGGCGTGCTCGACGAGGTCGGTGAGTGTGGCCAGGTTGGATGGCGTTGGCATACCTGCAAACTACCGGCTCGAAGCGGGTCGGTCGAGTCCCGACGTTAGGCTGGTCCGGTGAACGTGACCATGCTTTTAGCGGACTCGGCTCAGGTGGCCGACGGCAAGTTGTACATCCTCGGCGGTGGTTGGTCCGTGACGGGCCCCGATCCAGTCCCTTCGGCCGTGGCGGTGAAGGTCAGCGTCGACGCTCACGAATTCGATCTCAACCACCATTGGGAGATCTTCCTCGAAGACGCCGACGGTCGACTCGTGCAGTTCGAGACGCCCGAGGGGATGCAGGGCATCGAGGTACGAGGCGACTTCTCGGCCTCCGAGCCGGTGGGGGTGCCTCTCGGGACCCCGGTCGACGTTCCGATCGCCGTCAACTTCGGACCGATCCCCCTCACCCCGGGGGCGCGGTTCACCTGGCGAATGGTGATCGACGGCGAGAGCCTGCCCGGAGCGACGGCCTCGTTCGCGACCCGGCCGCAGCCCGTCGAGTAGCGATCGCGTCGTTGAGGCAGACTGGGACCGTGACCACTTACGATCGACCATTCGGACGGTACCTGGAAGATTTCACACCGGGTGACGTGCTACGCCACTGGCCCGGCAAGACAATCACCGAGGCCGACGACCACCTCTTCTGCATGATCACCATGAACCACCACCCCTTGCACACCAACGCGTGGTTCGCCGAGCACGAGAGTGTTCAGGGACGCAACGTCGTCGTGGGCAATCTCGTGTATTCACTGGTGCTGGGGATGAGCGTGCCCGACGTTTCGGGTGCGGCGATCGCCAACCTCGAGGTGGAGAGCCTCGTTCACCGCTATCCCACCTTTCACGGCGACACGATCTACGCCGAGACCCGGGTACTGGACGTCACGCCGTCGTCGTCGAAACCCGATCGGGGGATCGTGCGGGTCGAAACCAAGGGTTTCAACCAGGAGGGCCGCGAGGTCTGTTACTTCCGCCGCAAGGTGATGGTGTGGAAGCGCGAATTCGCACCGGCGCGTCGGCGCCCCTACGGTGACGACGTCTGGACCTAGCGACACCGTCGCGATGCAACGGTCGCTGCGCTCGGCGGCGCGGCGAATCGCGCGGGACCTACCGTGGGTGGCGAACCGCGACCCGTGGGCCATCCTGGTCAGCGAGGTCATGTTGCAGCAGACCCAGGCGCGGCGGGTGGTGGAACCCTGGCGTCGGTTCCTCGATGAGCTACCGACGGTGGCGGCGTGCGCCGCTGCGCCCCGGTCCGTGATCATCGGACTGTGGGGTGGACTCGGGTATAACCGTCGAGCCGGGTATCTCCACGACACCGCCCGCGTTGTGGTGCGCGATTTTGATGGGCGAATACCCCGTGAGCCCGACGTGTTGCGTACACTCCCAGGCATCGGCGCCTACACGGCAAATGCCGTCGCGTCGTTCGCGTTCGGCGTTCGCGTCGGCGTGTTGGACACCAACGTTGGTCGAGTGCTCGCCCGCGCGATCGCGAATCACCCGCTCGGGCGCGCCGAGGCCCAACGCCTCGCCGACCAATTGGTGCCGCGGCGCGACAGCGCGAAGCACAACCAGTCCATGTTGGACCTTGGCGCTCAGTTCTGCACGTCGACGCCACGGTGCAGCGCGTGCCCCCTGGCGGATCATTGCGCGTGGCGTCGTGGTGGCGGCGTCGACCCCGCGCGGCACAGTGCGGGCGTCTCGCAGGGCCAGTCGGTCTTCGAGGGATCCGACCGCCAGCTTCGCGGACGGATCGTGGCGACGCTCCGTTCGGGTCCTCGCCGACTCGAAGACCTCCACCGCGTTTACGTCGACGAAGAAGGTCGGTTCGAGCGCCTGCTCTCGACGCTCGTCGTCGATGGTCTCGTCGAGCGTGGTGACGACTTCGTCCGGTTGGTCGGTGACCCGAGGGAGCGGGTGGGGTGGACAATCTCGCCCGGTAATGTCCCTACGTGACGACTCCCTCGGTTAGTGATTTCAAGAACGCGGTGGGCCGTTTCGTCACCGGGGTCGTGGTGGTGACGGCGCAAACGGTCGATGGACCATTCGGTTTCACGTGTCAGACCTTCGGCTCGCTGTCGCTGGAACCCCCACTGGTGACCTTCGCCGCTGCCGTGGACGGTCGGTCGTGGGCCCGAGTTCGAGCGCACGGTGTCGTCGGAATCAATGTCTTGGCCGAGAATCAGGCGGAGGAGGCACGACGATTCGCCACGACGGGCGCCGATCGATTCGGGCTGGGGGAGTGGCTGAGCGGACCCGCGGGGTCACCATTGCTCGCCGGGGCGATCGCGCACGTCGAGGGCCCGATTGTCTCCCTGAGCACCCACGGCGACCACGAGGTCGCCGTCGTGCGGGTCGACTTTGTTGCTTCGCACGAGGGCCAACCATTGGCGTTCTACCGCGCCGGCTTCGGCGCACTCGCATAGGGGCGTCCAGTCACTACGCTTTTTTGTGGTCGGCTAGTGGGGCCGATCCCGATTACGGTGAGCGGAGTCGCATGACGGTAGTGATCGAAGTGGTGGCGGCAGTCGTCGTCGTTGCGCTCTTAGCCGCCGCTGCGTTGCGCTGGCGCAAGATTCGACGCGACGAGCATCGCCTCAGTTCGGTCGGAACATTGATCGGTCCACCACCGTCGCCGTACCAGGCGGCCAAGGGCTTCCGGTTACTCGATGGGGATTCGCCGATACCGCACCCCGAACCGGCCCCGCTGCACCTGGAGTCCTCGCACGAGTACGTGTTCGGTGATGCGACGGTGAGTGACGACGAGGTCTCGATTAGCCCACAGCGTCATGACGTGCAGTGGGCCCTCGACCGATCCGCGCATCGATCGCCATTAGCTCGGCGTCGACAAGTGGTCGCCTTCCTCGTTGTCATCGTGGTGGTTATCGTCGGACTCTTCGTCGTCGTGCGCCACCCGTGGTCGAGCGCGCGAACGAATACGGGTGCGCCGGTGGTTGTTCGCGCGACGGTCGTGGACCTCCACGGCTGGGGCGGCCGCCTCGTCGCCGAGGCACCCAGCAAGGACCCGACGGTCACGTGGAGCCCCACGGTCAACGCCGTCTATCGTGCGGCCACTTCGTCGTTCACGCCCCGACCTCGTTGATGAGGAAGGCGAGGATCAGCGCCTCGTCGTGCCACGCGTCGTAGCGACCGGAAGGGCCACCGTGTCCGGCACCCATCTCGGTCTTCAGGTAGGCGAGGTTGTCGGCGTTCGCGTCGCGTAGCCGCAGTACCCACTTCGCCGGCTCCCAGAACCCCACCCGAGAGTCGTTGAGCCCCCCGGCCGCGAAGAGGTGCGGGTAGACCCGCGGGCTGCCATCGTCGTTCGTGGCGCGGACGTTGTCGTAGGGCGAGTAGGACTTCATCGTGCGATAGACGCTCGGGCTCGCCGCGGGGTCGCCCCACTCTTCCCATTCGCCGACGGTGAGGGGTAGTGACGAATCGAGCATGGTGGTCAAGGCGTCGACGAAGGGGACCTCGGCGACCACGCATCGGAACAGGTCAGGGGCGAGATTCATCGCCGCACCCATCAGGAGTCCCCCGGCCGATCCACCCCGTATCGCGAGTCGCCGAGGCTCGGTCCAGCCGCCGGTGACGAGGTCACGGGCCACGGCGACGAAATCACTGAAGGTGGTTGGTTTTTGGGCGAGCTTGCCCATCTCGTACCACGAACGGCCCATCTCACCGCCGCCACGGACGTGGGCGATGGCGAAGATCATGCCACGGTCGAGCAACGAAAGACGGATCGACGAGAACCCGGGGTCGATCGATATCTCGTAGCTGCCGTACCCGTAGAGCAGGAGGGGAGCCGGCCCGATTGGGGTGATGGTGCCGTCGTCGTCACGGTGCACCACGTCACGACGAGCCACGATGGAAACGGGGATGCGTTGTCCGTCGCTCGCGTTGACCCAGTGGCGACCGGTGACGTAAGCGTCGGGGTCGTACCCGCCGCGAACGATTTGCTGTTTACGTACGAGCAACTCGTGGGTTTCGAGGTTGACGTCGGCGATGAGATTCGGCGTGACCATCGACGTCATCGAAACCCGAAGATGGTCGACGCCGTAGGTGGGGTTGGCGCCGAGCGCGACCGTGCTCGGGTCGTCAACCCCGTCGACCCGCCACGATCGGGCGAGTAAGTCGGAGTCGAACGGCGCGTCGGGGTCCAGTGGGATGATTCGAACGGTGGCGCACCCGTCCTCGCGCTCGCTGAGGGCGAGACACGTCGTGAACGCGTCGACTCCGTCGATGCGGGTTCCCGGTCGATGGACGATCAGCTCACGCCACTCCTCGTCGGCGGCACGTCGGCCCAGGAGTCGAAAGTCAGTGGCTTCGTCGTTGGTGATCTTGAGCCACCAGCGCACGCCTCGCTGGTCAACGAGATGTTCGACCCCGTATTCAACGCCCGGTCGACGGACCTCGAGGATTCGTAGCGATTCCGTGGGCTCGCCCGCTGGCAGGTAGCGAACCTCGGTGGTCGTGGACGAAGCGATCGGCACCACGATGACCTCGTCGTCGCGTGATCGACCGACCGAGACGGTGAATTGGGCGTCATCCTCTTGGTGGAGCAAGACGTCCTCGTCGGGGGACGAGCCCAGTTTGTGACGCCAGACCTGCCACGGCCGCATAGCGTCGTCCACGCGGAGGTAGAAGACGTACTCGCTGTCACTGGACCACGCGAAGCCGTAGTAGACGTCGTCGAGGGCGTCGGGGAGTGGGGGGGCGCCGTTCAGGGAGCGAATGGTCACGTGGTGCCGTTCGTCGCCGTCGAAATCCACGCCAACCGCGACCCATTGGTCGTTCGGGCTGACGTCGAGGACGCCGACCGAAAGGAAATCGTGGCCCGCCGCTTCGATGTTTTCGTCGAGTATCACCTGTTCACCAGTGAATTGAACGAGGGGGTCGACGATCGGCGGCGTCGGGTCGCTCGCGTTGACGGGGACCCGGCAGCTGATCGGGTAGTTGAGTCCCTCACGGGTCCGCTCGAAGTACCACCACGCACCGCGGCGAATCGGTACCGAGATGTCGGTCTCCTCGATTCGCCGTTTGATCTCGTCGAACAGTTGCGCCTCCAATGGTGCCAGGCTCGCCAGGGATGCACTCAGGTAGTCGTTCTCGGCGCGCAGGTGCTTGAGCACCTCAGGGTTGTCCCGATCCATCAGCCAGTAGTACGGGTCGACCCGGGTGTCTCCGTGACGCAAGATGCTGAATGGACGTTGTGGAACTGATGGAGTGATTGGCACGATTCTACTTTGCCAGCATTTTCCTGCGGCGGTAGCGCGTGACGTCGCGCGCGTCGTGACCAGTGCGCGGAGCGCAGGGGTATCCGGGCCACCAGCCCAGTGCTACGCCGCGAAGCCACCGGGCTCGACCAGTAGTCTCACCGTCGGTCACCAAACACTGCCGCGGACCGATGGCGTGGCCCCCGATCCCCGAATCCGAGCAAAACTCGATCTCGCCGTGTCGAAACCAGCGCGGCCACGAGTCGATCGGCCCGTTCGTCCGTCGACGGCGCGTTAGGAAAACGCTGGAATTGGCGCCGGCTCGAGGTGCCGATCTCGCCACGTTGCGATAGCAAGTATTTTCTGTCTGGGCGGGTACGGTAGTTAGTACTATTGCCGTAGGGATAATACCCAGAGGAGCGACATGACGATCGAAAACCTGGACTTCAGTCGGTATCAACTGGGATGGTCTGACGAACAGATTCCCGTGTTCAAGCCCAAGAAAGGCATCAACGAGGCCATCGTCCGTGAGATGTCGGGTATCAAGAACGAGGAATCGTGGATGCGTGAGTTCCGCCTCGCCGCACTCAAGCGATTCGAGAAGAAGCCGATGTTACCGTGGTTCGCGGACCGCATGCCCGACCTGGATTTCAACGACATTTACTACTACATCAAGCCCACGGAGAGTCGCGTGGACCGCTGGGAGGATCTGCCCGACGCCATCAAGACGACCTACGAGCGGCTCGGGATCCCCGAAGCCGAACGGAAGTACTTGGCGGGTGTCACGGCACAGTACGAATCAGAGGTGGTCTTTCATCGCAACCGCGAGGACCTCGAGCGTCTTGGGGTGCTGTTCTGTGACATGGACACCGCGGTGCGCGAGTACCCCGACTTGGTGCGAAAGTACTTCGGCACCGTCATCCCGCCGAACGACAACAAGTTCGCGGCGCTGAACTCCGCGGTGTGGAGCGGCGGGTCGTTCATCTACGTGCCGCCGGGTGTCAAGGTCGATCAGCCATTGCAGGCGTACTTCCGGATCAATACCGAGAACATGGGCCAGTTCGAGCGGACGCTGATCATCGCGGACGAGGGGTCGCAGGTCCACTACGTCGAGGGCTGCTCGGCGCCGGTCTACTCGACCGACTCGCTGCACTCGGCCGTCGTCGAGTTGGTCGCGCTGCCTGGTTCTCGGATTACCTACACGACGATCCAGAACTGGTCGAACAACGTCTACAACCTCGTCACGAAGCGCGCCCGCGCCGAAGCCGAAGCGCACGTCGAATGGATTGACGGCAACATCGGTTCGCGCCTGACGATGAAGTACCCCTCGGTCTACCTCATGGGCCCCAAGGCCTCCGGTGAAGTGTTGTCGGTGGCGTACGCCGGTCCCGGACAAGTGCAGGACGCGGGCGCGAAGATGGTGCACGCCGCCCCCGAGACGACCTCGACCATCGTGTCCAAGTCAATCTCGAAGGACGGCGGACTGACGACCTACCGCGGATTGGTCAAGGTCGAAGAGGGCGCGACGGGCGCGAAGAGTTTCGTCCGCTGCGACGCACTGATCCTGGACGAGTTCTCCACCTCAGAGACGAAGCCCTATATGGAAGTGGGCGAGCAGGACGCCTCGATCGGGCACGAGGCGACCGTCTCGAAGATTGGTGACGACCAGTTGTTCTATCTCATGAGCCGGGGTCTGACCGAGAGCCAGGCGATGGGCATGATCGTCAACGGGTTCATTGAGCCAGTGACGCGGACGCTACCGATGGAGTACGCCGTCGAGTGGTCGCGACTGATCGAGCTGCAGATGGAGGGCTCGGTCGGTTGACGTTCGGCGATCACGACTCGTGAGAGGATGACCCCGTGGGGATGCGCGAGGAATGTAAGCACTTTCAGAGCCGTACGTACAGCTCAGGTGAAGTGGCACGCTTCTGCGTGCTCGGGAACGCACCGGATCAGCCGTGGTCGTGCCCCGAGGGGTGCGTGACGTTCGAGCGCCGGTTCGCCGACGTTGGCTGGGCGCACGGCTCCCTGGTCGATCGACCGGTCGAGTTGCCGCCGCAGTCGGACGTTCCGATTGACGATCGACGAGAGCTGCTCGAACGGGCCAGCGAGATCGTGAATGCGGTGGCTCCGGATTTGGTCAACGAACGGCGACGGGTGGTCGAAGAGGCGCAGCGGCGCGGTCGCCGGGGATGGCGATTCTGGCGACGCTAATCGCCCGTGAATTCGGCGGGGCGGCGCTCGACGAAGGCGCTCATCGCCTCGTGCAGGTCGTGGCTCCGTAGGTAGAGCGTGTTCCAGTTCGCCACGAACTCGAGGCCCTGCTCGACCGTGCGTCCGTCGTTGGCGGCCAGTACGGACTTGGTGCCCTGCACCGCCAGCGGGGAGTTCGCCGCAATCTGCTCAGCGAGCGAGTTCGCCTCGGCCAGGGCGTCGTCGGCGACGCGATTGACCAGACCGATCGCGGCCGCTCGCTCGGCGCTGATGTCCATACCGGTGTAGGCCAGTTCAGCGACGTGACCAGCGCCAATGATGCGAGGTAGTCGCTGCAGGGTCCCCAGGTCGGCGACGATCGCCACCTTGGTCTCGCGCACGGAAAACATCGCTGTGGGCGACGCCACACGGATGTCGCACGCACAGATGAGGTCGACGCCTCCGCCGATGCAGTACCCGTGTACCGCAGCGATGACGGGAATCGGGAGGTCGGCGACCGCGTTGATTGAAGCCTGCATGGTTCGTACCGCTTCGTAGCGCGAGGCGTTTCGGCGGGCGGGCGACGTCGATCCGTCGCCCGCGAGGAGGTCGCCGCCCAACTCCTTCAGGTCGAGTCCGACCGTGAAGTGCGGCCCTCTCGCGGCGATCACCAACGCCCGCACTTCGCTCGACGCCCGGACTGCCTCGGCCGCGCGCGGCAGGTCTTGCCAGAACGAGCGTCCCATGGCGTTTCGCGCGTCGGCGCGGTCCAACCACAGCGTCGCCACGGCGCCTCGTACCTCCAACGTCAAGACCGTTGACTCGAACTCCATGTCGTCTCCCTGCTCGATCGAAGGATAGACCGGCGGTTTGCTCGGCCGCACCCGACCAGTACACTGCTAACGCTCTCGACTATGACAACCTTCGCCGATTCCGCACGCTCATTCATTGATAGTCGACCAGATTCGGACCCTCGCCGTCAGGCTTGGAACCTGTTCGAGTCCCTCGGTCTGCCGACCACCACCGACGAAGTGTGGCGCTACGCGCCCCTGTCCGAGCTCGACCTCGATGGTTACACGGTTCCGACGGCGCCCACCGTGGCGCCCGAGTCCGCGTTCGCCGCCGCCCTGGGTGCGTTGGCGGCGAGCGTCGTTCGAGTCGTCGACGGGTTCTTGATGGATATCGGCGAGCCGATCGATGGGGTGACCGTCGACCTGGTTCCCGGGTTGGCGTGCCTGAGCGGAACTGAGCCACTGGATCGATACGCGAGTGACGCCTTCGCCCTGCTGAACGCCGCACTCTGTCCGGCGACGGTGATGGTGCGCGTGGCGGCCAACACGGTGGTCGATGGCCCGATCGTGGTCGTTCACACGGCGAACACCACCGCTTCGTTCCCCCGCACGCACCTCGTGCTCGAACGGGGCGCCAGTGCCACGGTCGTCGAATACTACGAAGGCGGCGTCGACGCGATGGTCGTGCCGGTGAGCGAATACCTGGTGGGCGATAACGCTTCGCTTCGCCTCGTCACCTATCAGCGTCTCGAATCGAGCACGTGGCACGTGGCACGCACCACCGGGTACCTCGAGCGAGACGCTCGCCTGAGCCAGTCGGTGCTCGGCATGGGCGCGCACTACAACCGGTCGCGAAACGACGCGGACTTCCGCGCCTCGGGCGCCGAGAATGAGCTCCGAACGACGTTCTTCGGCTCAGGAGGGCAGGTGCACGACTTGCGCACCCACCAGTTCCACCGCGCCGGGCGAACCCGATCGACGCTGTTGTCCAAGGGTGCCGTGGCCGACACCTCGCGATCCGTGTACACGGGGCTCATCGAGATCGAGAAGGGCGCCAAGCGGACCGACGCGCGCCAGACCAATCACAATCTGCTGCTGTCGCCCAACGCCCACGCCGACAGCGTTCCGAATCTGGACATTCGCGAGAACGACGTCGTCTGCGCGCACGCGTCGAGCGTCGGACCGCTCGACGAGTTGCAGCGTTGGTACCTGGAGTCGCGAGGGGTCACGCGAAGCGACGCGGAGCGGCTCATGATCCAAGGGTTCTTCCTCGAGATGCTCGACGCGCTGCCCGAGGCACTCGCTCGCCTCGTCGAGGGTGACGTGGCCACGGCCTTGCACTCCATCCCGGTGAGCGCATGAGCGTGGTGGACGCCGGGGCCACGGACGATTTCGTCGACGGCGAGGCGCGTCAAGTGCGCCTCGGCACTCGAACGCTGGTCATCGTCCGCTTGGGACAGGATTTCTACGTCTTGGACGATCGTTGCAGTCACGAAGACTTCAGCCTGGCCGCGGGTGAAGTGGACGCGAAGAACGCGACGATCGAGTGCGCCCGACACGGCGCGATCTTCGACCTCGTCGACGGTACCCCCCAGTCGTTTCCCGCGACGAGACCGGTCGCGCGTTACGACGTGGTGGTCCACGAGGGACGGGTGGAGGTGACGGTTCCGTGAGTTCGACTTTGTCCATCTCGGGTCTCCGTGTCGCGGTGGCCGGCAAGGAAGTCCTGCGAGGTTTCGACCTGACCATGCGGTCCGGTGAAGTGCACGTGATCATGGGGCCCAACGGTTCGGGCAAGTCCACGTTGGCGCACGCCCTCGCGGGCCATCCCGGCTATCAGGTCTTGGGCGGTTCGGTACTGCTCGACGACGTTGAACTGCTGACGCTCTCGGCCACGGACCGGGTACGCGCGGGCCTCTTTCTCGCCATGCAGCAGCCGATGGAAGTCCCGGGCGTTCGACTGGTGGACGTACTCGAAGCCGCAGGGGTCGACCGCACGGACCTCGTCGAGCACATGGCCGACGAAGCGCGGCGCGTCGACCTGCGCCCCGAACTGCTCCAACGTTTCGTCAACGTCGACCTCTCGGGCGGAGAACGCAAGCGCGCGGAGATGGTCCAGTTCGGCATCCTTCGACCGCGATTCGCCATCCTCGACGAGATCGACTCGGGCCTCGACGTTGACGCGCTCGGCGCGGTCGCGCGCCGGCTGGCCTCTTCGACGAAAGAGTGGGGCTGTGGCGTCCTCGCGATCACTCACTTCCGACGACTGCTGCAGGAGCTGACCCCGACGAAGATCCACGTCGTCAGTGGTGGACGCGTCGTGGCCACGGGCGGTCCCGAACTCTCCGAGGTACTCGAACGTGACGGTTACGAACCGTTCCGCGAGCCGAATCCGCTGTAGCGAAGCGGGAGAGTACAGTTGACCGATGGCTGACGGACGTCATAGCGCCTCGCGGGGCCGCGAGAATCGACGATCCGAGAGAACGAACAGATCGCTCGCGAATGAGGATCGGCTTCGGGCACTCGGTCAGGCCGTCGAACAGCGGGCCAATCCGTCGCGCCCCGTGCGAGCGGCCAAGGCGCGCCGCTCCCACCGCGCACGACGCATCACCATCATCACGGGCGTGGTGATCCTCGGACTGCTCGTCGCGTTGATTGGCGGGAGCTACCTGTACGCCCAGTGGCGCTTCGGCCAGATCCCGAAGGTGAACGTCGTCGGTGAGTTGCCCCAACTCTCGGGGCGATCGTTCAACATCCTCGAGATCGGATCGGACTCGCGGACCGGACTCACCGGTGCTGTCGCGCGCCAGACCGGCGCGTCGACCAACTCGGTGGCCGGACAGCGCAGTGACGTCGTCAAGATCATGCACGTCGATCCAGGCGCCGGGACCATCACGGTGCTCTCGATCCCCCGGGACACGATGGTCACGCTGCTCGCCAACCAGGCGCTCTTCGGGAAGTTCAACCGCATCAACGTGAACTACGGCAACGGCCCATCCCTGCTCGCCCAGACGATCACCGCGAACTTCGGGATCCCAATCAACCACGTCATCCAGGTGAGCTTCGCGGGGTTGATCAACGCGGCCGACGCCATCGGCGGGGTGTACCTCGACTTCCCGTATCCGGCCAAGGACGCGTATTCGGGCCTCAACATCCCCCACGCGGGCTGTCAACTGGTGACCGGCTTCCAAGCCCTCGCGGTCGCACGGAGTCGCCACTACCAGTGGTACCAGAATGGTGTGTGGTACTACGACGGTACGAGTGACTTCGGACGGATCGATCGCCAGAACGTCTTCCTACGAGCGATGATCAGCCGGGCCAAGAACCTCTACAACCCCTTGACGATCAACACCTTCCTCTCCAAGATCCCCCAAGGCATCACCCTCGACAGCGGCTTCACGTTGAACCAGCTCATCGCCTTCGCAGTCAAGTACCACAGCTTTAATCCCGCGAGCATGCTCACCTATACGTTGCCCACGGTCGCGGCGACGGTCGCGCCGGTCGGTGACGTGCTCTTCGCCCAGCAACCTCAGGCTCAGCAGTTGCTCGTCAACATCTTCGGGTCGTCCTTGTTGACCCCCACAAACCCTCCGCCGAACGCGCAGTTGCAGACGCCACTGCCACCCGTGGTCTCGTCCACCACCACGACCACGACGCTCGCGCCAACCACGACGACTCGACCGACGACGGGTACGACGGGTACGACGGCGAAGTCCGCGACGGGCGCCAAGACTCCGGCGAACCCGACGGCCGTCGTTCCTTACTTCGACCCCGTGCCCTGCACGCCGTAGCCTTCGTCCAGACCCTGACTCAAGGTATTCCACGACAGCGTCGCGCATTTAATGCGGACCGGAAACTTCACGACGCCCTGGAGCGCCGCTAATTCGCCCATGGTGTGGATATCGGCCACGGGCGCGTCGGCCCCGTCGTCGAGTGAGGCCGCGTGCACGGTCATCAACTGCTTGAAACGCTCGATGACGGCGCGGACGTCGTCGATGGACTTGCCCTTCACTGCCGCGCTCATCATCGACGACGACGCCTGGGAGATCGAACAGCCGTGCCCGGTGAGTTTGATGTCGACGAGGACGCCGTCGCGAATATCGAGATAGACGACGAGTTCGTCGCCGCAAAGCGGGTTGTAGCCCTCGGTCCGAATCGCCGGTGGCGACGGGAGTTCGCCACGGTTACGCGGCGTTCGATAGTGGTCGAGGATGATTTCTCGGTAGAGGTCGTCGAGGTTCGCCATGGACTAGGCGAACATCGTGACGGCGCTCTCGAGCGCTTCGAGCAGGACGTCGGTGTCCTCGGACAGTGAGTACGGTCCGAAGGAGGCCCGGGCCGTCGCGGCGAGGTGGAATCGACGCATGAGCGGCTTCGCGCAGTGGTGTCCGGGCCGCACGCAGACGCCGAATTGGTCTAGTACCTGGGCCACGTCGTGGGGGTGCACGCCCTCGACGTCGAGGCTCAAGACGCCACCACGATCGTCGCTCGTGGCGGGGCCGATGACGCGCACCCGGCCCTCGAATCGCTCCCACAGGCGTGCGAGAGCGTCGGTGGTCAGTGCTCGTTCGTGGCGTTCGACGTTCTCTAATCCGAGACCTTCGAGGTACCGGATGGCGGCGGTCAGGCCGGCCGTCTCGGCGATGGGCGGGGTGCCCGCCTCGAAACGGGTGGGACCGTTGGCCGGGACGTAACCGTCGAGTCGGACGTCGGCGATCATGCCGCCACCGCCCAGAAATGGCGGCATCGACTCCAGGATCTCCGCGCGGGTCCAAAAGACGCCCAGCCCGGTCGGTCCGAGCATCTTGTGCGCCGAGAAGCAGACGAAATCGACGTCAAGGTCGACGACGTCCATGGGTTGGTGGCCGACCGACTGGGCGGCGTCCAGGGCGACCAGTGCTCCGCGGGCGTGGGCGGCTCGGGTGAGTTCCTTGACCGGGTTTCGGGTACCGAGCACGTTCGAGGCGGCGGTGAAGGAGAAGAGCTTCACCCCGTCGAGCAGGTGGTCGAAGTCGCTGAGGTCGAGTCGGAAGTCGTCGGTCACCGGCACGAAGCGCACCTCGATGCCGAGCTGGTCGCGGAGTTGGAACCAGGGCACGATGTTGGCGTGGTGCTCCATCTCGGTCACCAAGACCACGTCGCCGGCTCGTAAGTTCGCGGCGCCCCACGACTTCGCGAGGAGGTTGAACGATTCGGTGGTGTTCTTCGTGAACACGACCTCGGCGTCGCCCTTGGGGGCGTGGATGAACCGCCCGGTCGCGACGCGCGCGCCTTCGTAGACCTCGGTCGCCTCGACGGCGGTCTGGTAGACACCGCGGTGCACGTTCGCGTGACGCAGTTCGTAGTACCGACTCATGGCTTCGATGACCGGCCGTGGCGGCAGCGACGAGGACGCCGAATCGAGGTAGGTGATGGGTCGTCCGTTGATCTCGCGCTGCAGGAGCGGCGTGTCGCTGCGGACTCGACGGGCGTTGTAGGAGCTCATCGAGCCACTGCTCGCCAGGCGTCGTACCCGTCGTGTTCGATGGCGGCCGCGAGTTCGACCCCACCGGTTTGGACGATCTGGCCGTCCACCAGGATGTGCACGCGATCCGGCTCGATCTCCTCAAGCAACTTGACGTAGTGCGTCACCACAACGACGCCCATCGCCGGGTGTTCGGCCCGCACCGTGCGCACGCCGCGCGCTACCACGCGCAGCGCGTCGATGTCGAGTCCCGAGTCGGTCTCGTCGAGGAGCGCGATTTCCGGCTCGAGCAGCGCCATCTGCAGCACTTCGTTGCGCTTGCGCTCCCCCCCGGAGAATCCGTCGTTCAAGTGCCGCTCGGCGAAGGCCGGGTCCATGCCCAGCCGGTCCATCCACTCGGCGAGCAAGAGTCGTACCTCGAGCACGGAGAGCTCACTGAGCCCCTTACGAGCGACCATGGCCTGGCGAAGGAACTGGATAACCGACACGCCACCGATGGCTTCGGGGTACTGGAAGGCGAGGAAGATACCCGCGCGCGCGCGCTGGTCGGGCGACCACTGGGCGACATCGACGCCGTTGAGGAGTATCTGCCCGTCGGTGACGCGATAGCCGGGGTGTCCCATGACGACGCTGGCCAGGGTGGACTTCCCGGCGCCGTTCGGTCCCATCAGCGCGTGGACCTCACCGGGATTCACGACGAGGTCGACGCCGCGCAAGATGACGGTGTCTTCGGCGATTGCGTGGACGTTTCGTAGTTCTAATAAGGGCTCAGACACAACGCGAGCCTATCGTTCGCGACGAGATTTTCGGCCGGTCACCAGCCCCGCGCGACCCAGTCGTCGAGGTGCTCGCGTTCGACGCCGATCGTGGTGGGGGCGCCGTGACCCGGCAGGACGAGCACGTGATCGCCGAAACGACGAAAGAGCCGCTCGTCGATCGATTTGATGATCGTCGGGAAGTCACCGCCCTCGAAGGAGGTCGCTCCGGGTCCGCCGGGGAAGAGGGTGTCGCCACTCAGCAGTATGGGCGTTCCTTCGACGAAGAAACTCGTGGAGCCGGGGGTGTGCCCGGGGGTGTGGATTACGCGAACGCGTAGTTCACCGACGACCAAGACCTGGTCGTGGTGGAAGAGTTGATCGAAGGAGGGGAAGAGGGTGCGGTCGTCGGGATGGACCCACACGGACCGTCCCGACCGCCGAAGATCGTCGAGAGCCCCGACGTGGTCCCAGTGTCCGTGGGTTTCGAAGACCGAGACGACGCCCAGGGCGTCGGCCAGTTCCAGCAGTCGGTCAGGTTCGGCGGCGGCGTCGACCAGGGCCGCCGCTCCGGAGCGGCG